>UQYV01000038.1 GCA_900545245.1 uncultured Bacteroidales bacterium | reverse complement strand
ATACTAATCTTCTCGCTCGGATTTCACTTCTTTTAGGCAGAGATTTCTTCTCTGACTTATCTGAGTATATAAAACAAAAAGGATTGTCGCAAGATTCGCAATAAATATGTGTCATTCCTGCAGCACTGTTATGCCTTCTTTTTTACTTCTTTGTCATACTTTTGCAGAAAATAAATTAAACATTAATAGAGTATGAAAACAATGAAGTATTTATCTATGCTACTGATAATGGTGGCAATGAGCGTATGTATGGTAAGTTGCGGAGATGACGATGACAAACCAGCAAATGGAAACAGTTCGCTTGTCGGAACATGGGAAGTATCAAACAAAGTCATCAATACTCGTGATGCTACTTTAAGAGTTGAGTTCAAATCCAACAATAAAGGTACGATGAGCGCTATTTATACTGATGGGACTGACTCTGATTCTTATAACTTTGAATACGTAAAAAAGGATTTGGAGGGCAGCACGTATTTAACAATAGTATGGACGGGTAACTATAAGCTTATTTATGATAGTAATAGAGAATATGATGTAACCATAACGCCAACTCGGTTGGTTTGGGGAAATATCACTTATACACGTAAGTAACAAGCTAAAGCCATTTTCAATCAGTAGCGAGAGTTCTGATACGGAAAATACCCACTGCCAACAATTTGTGCAGTTTACATTATTCAAGAATAAAAAATAAGAGCAAACTATTTTATAAAAAAATTTGCTCTTATTTTTCATATTGTCAGCAAGGGATGATAGCAACAGGGTTCATGTTTACAAAGGAGTAAACAGCAGGCTCTGCAATTCTTTCACCCCTTCCGAAGCTCCTTTCTGAATGACATGTATCCGCCTCATCGAGTGTATATCCACCGGTTTCGGATCAATCAGATACACCTCTGCTCCTCTCGGTACATAATGAAGCAGCCCCGCCGCAGGATATACATTAAGCGATGTACCGATAATGACGAAAATATCTGCCTGACGGACCAGATCGGTTGCCGGTTCGATATTGGGTACTGCTTCTCCGAAGAAAACTACATGAGGACGTAACAATGAGCCATCTTCACAACGGGTCCCTGGTTTCAGTTCCCAGCCTTTCAGGTCATAAATCGAATCGGGATTTTTACTGCTTCGCACTTTCTTCAGCTCTCCATGCAAGTGTAGAACATGCTTACTACCGGCACGTTCGTGCAAATCGTCGATATTTTGGGTGATGATCCGGACATCGAAATAATTTTCCAACCCGGCCAGGCCTTTATGACCGGCATTGGGTTGGGCTTCGTAGAGCTGTTTCCGGCGCTCATTGTAAAAATGGTTTACTAATTCCGGATTACGTTCTAATGCTTCAGGGGTACAAACATCTTCGATCCGGTAATTTTCCCATAAACCGTCGCTGTCCCGGAAAGTTTTGATTCCGCTCTCTGCGCTCATGCCTGCTCCTGTTAATATAACCAGTTTCATTTTATCATTTATTTGTGCAAAGGTAGTTTATTTTTGTGGTTTCACAAAAAAATAAACAAAACTCACAAATTACTGCAGAGCGGCGGACAGGTCAGGAGCCTTAAGTTCCAATCCCTCGGCGACATCTTTTCTCACAAGATAGTACACCGCGTTTGGAATGCCACCGCGATTCCCGTTATAATAGTACTTTGCATCTGCAGAACTATATTTACCCACTGCGTCAAATCCGCAAATCCAGAGACCTCTCATATAGACGGCAAGACCATCATATTTGAAACTGCTTCCTAAAATCTTGATTACTGATTTATTGCCATTTGCGATGAATCCTCTGAAGGCCTTGTTCCAGCCTTCACCTCCGCCTTGTTTAGAGAGTTGCTCATATTCGCGGTCGTAAGGAGCGAAATCACGGGGAGTGTTGTCTGCGTCCAAGATCGTTAGCCAAGCGGTATAGTGCCAGTTGACATCGTTTTCAAATTCGATGGTCTGCGGCACGGAGACGGAGAAATGGTCATATCTGTTCTGGTCCGCCTTTTCAAAATCGAGCACTATTGGCTTGAGGAACTTATTTTCACTTCCTCCCCAGCCGGAGAGATTGAAACTTTTTCCCTGCTCCTTTGCAGAAATCCTCACATTGAAAGGTTTCGGTTCTTTCAGTTCCCATCCTTTTGTGGCGGAAAAATCTGTTCTGTCGTAAGGCATCAGCACCCAATCTCCAAGGTAGTCGTCGTAAGTGCAAGGATGGCTGACTCTGTCCTCGAAATTCTCTCCGTAGAAAGGATAACTGAGAGCGATTTTTGAAACTAAGTTTATTTTGTCTCCCAAACGCTCAAGCACCCCGGCGGTGAACATAAAGTGATTGCTGCCAGTGAACTGGAAAACGCTCTCAGCCTCTCCCTTGACGATATAGCCTTTGTTTACGAGAGTTTCCCAAGTCTCTCCAGCTTCGAGTGCGTTTGCAATCTCCTGTTCCATCCAAAGATTGGCGTCAATCCTGTCGGCATAAGAAACGGCTCCAATCCAATACCAGAGAGTCGCGTCGGACGGGGTCACTTTTGCGACATAGTCGATGTGCCCTGTGCTTTTGTTATAGATTTCGTAAGGAGTGATTTCGAACTTCGCGTTTAACTCTCCGGTTGTCACCTCTTCCGTAAACCAGTTTCTGGAAGCCTTTCCGTTGGGCGTCACAGCAGCGACTCTTACGGTGTATTTTGTTTTCGGGCGAAGTGCATCCACAGAGAATGAAGGATCTTCGACATTCTCTTTATAGACGTTAACGTTGCTTCCACCGGAGATGTAGGTGAGCTCGCATCTGTATTCCATCGCGCCTTCCACCGGCTCCCATTTTGCGGAAATGGAGGCCGTGCCCTGTTCAATGGTCACTTCCGGAGCCGGGAGAGCCGTTGTCGAAGGTTTGTTGTCCTCCCGGTCAGAGGGCGTCTCTTTGTCGCAGGAGGCAAATGCCAGAATGCCTGCGGCACACAGTAATATATTACGTATTTTCATTGTGCTTTTCTAAAAAGTCTTTGCCAAATCTGTGGCAACTTATTAAATTTGTTGTGACTGCCGCTTTCTCAGAAAGAGGCCATCGCTCTCACTAAATGTTCGGTCTTTTTGTTGAGTTCGGATGGAGTGACCACTGTTTTCCCCTCTTTCATATCGAATGCGAAGGCGATGCTCGGACCGTTTTCATCGGAAGACCAATAGACACCCTCTGTCAGAGCTTTTCCGCCATTGTCGGTGAGGCATTTGTTGAGGAAGTCTTTGTGCTGCTGCTCGGATGGGGCTGCGATCATTTCAAGTCTCTTGATTGAGTTCAGTGAACCTGTCCCGCCCTCAGTGTCGTTGGTGTTGTGGCCGGTGTAGGCTTTATAGAGCTTTGCGAGTTCGTCCATTGACGGGAGGAACCATCTTTTCAGAGCCCCGACATTGTCTTCGCAGGCCTTTACGAATGCAGGGTAGTACTCTTTCCAGTCGTGTATTTTCTGCACGCAGCCGCTGTTGTGCAAGCCGCTTCCCGGCTGTGACCCCATAGCCTCTTTTTCTCTGTAGGACCAGACTGCTTTGTGCTCTTTGAGCGAAACCAAAAACCCGTGTTCTCCTGTTTCATCCACATACACGACCACTCCCTTGACAAAGCCGTGGTCGTAGTAGTCGCCAATTCTGTAGGCCGGCGTCGGTGGAGCGGGAGGAGTCGGGTCGGGGTCCGGGTCAGTTTCAGCGTTTTTGCTGCAACCGGCAAAGAGCGCGGCCGCAGCAAAAACAGCTAAAAAATATTTTAAGTATGTCGTTTTCATTTATCGCGCAACAGGAATGGTTTCAGTTTGGTCAAAAGTAACATTTATAAAATTATATTCCACGCCAACTTCACTAGCCTTACCTGTATGGCTACATTTGAGAATATCTGTTTTAATACCATCCGTATCCTCTCCGATACTATAGATATAGAACTGCACTCCTGGTTTTGTCCAGTTAACATAACCTCTCCATTCAGAAGCATCGTTACTCATATTATCACTCTTGCAGAGTTCTGTAACAATTTCCTCGCTGGTTTTACCTGCCCATTCATCTATGTCCTGGAATTTTTTGCAATACAATTTTCCTGCATCTTTTTTCGGCTCCGAGTACGTGTAAAATGTAAATGTTATTTGACCAGGGAACACGCTTTCATACGAAGTTCCTGTCATCATTGTAGAAAGACTAACTTTACTCTTCTTATCTTCAATTGTCTTGAATTCATAAGTATAAGCCTTGGTGGTGTAGGTTCCGTCAGCCTTAAGTCCGATGGCATAGGCGACATATTCGGTGCCCGGAGTAAGTCCGCCCCAACGATATGAACTTCCGACTCCGACGTCGCTTAGAAGGGCTCTTGAAAGGAATTCCTTTCTGTCCATTTGGGCATTCGGTTTACTGTCGTTCCACTCCTTGAGACTGGCGTCGATAAACTCGTCGCAGTCTCTTTTGAGAACAGTCTGGAAGCTGGCCTCGGAAGGAACAATCGGGGTCACTTCACCGCCTTCGGCCCCTTCACCTGTGCTTCCGCCTTCAGAGCCTGTGCTACCACCTTCAGTGCCTGTGCTTCCGCCGGTCGCTTCCTCTTCCTTGGTGGCGAGTTCAATGAGACGAGCCTTGGTGATGTAGTTGAACATATATGTCTGTCCTTCCGCAGCAGTGTTACCGGAGACGGAAACACTCGCAGCGGTCTTCGTGACATTGTAGACTTTCATGCTATAGACCGCATTGGTCGGTGTGGCCTCCAAAGTCTTCACAGGATCTTTCTTCACATTGAGTTTATCCCCGGTCTTTGGAAGACCGTCAGGCGTGCAGGCGATGAGGAAGAGTGTGTAGTCTTCGTTCGGAATCAAATTGTTGAATTGTAATTTCCCACGTCCGGTAATGAGATCTGCCATAAAGCTACCCTTTCTTGCAGCGAGGAGTTCATTCACGCACTGCTCGTCGCTGAGTCCTTCGAAATAGCAGTCGCGCTCAAGAATGGCAGCGTAAACTTCGTCGTATGCCGGATAGACAGTGACATCGTATTGTATATCAGTCACTTTTTTATCATCCAAAATCCAGTTATTCCTTTGGGTTTCGCCGGTTCTTACCATCTTGACAACCGGCTCTGTCGTGAAACTTCCGTCGTTTGCGATTCCGATTGCGAATACAGGGTATTCCATTTCAGGGAGGAGGCTGTTTGCGACATCCGTAAGGGCGGTGTCGTACTCTGACTCTCCGTTAACTGTGATGTAGCTGATGAACTGAGCCATACTCATCGCTTTGAATTCGTCGTTCTCAGCCTTGAGCGCTGTAAGATAATCCTTTACGTAAGCAGGGATGTTGTCCGGGTTGCTGCCGCAGTACTGCTCGTAAATGTCGGGCAGCATAACGTCACCGTAGTAGAATATGTCTGGGTCGTTGCAGTCGAACTTTACCTTGAACCAGGTACTTCCCTTTTCGACTTCCGTTATGCTGATTACAGCGTCCTTTTTCAAGGTCGCTCTTCTCGTCTTGAATTCGAAGGTCTCCGGGGTGGTGGTCGGCTCGTTTTTGTAGCTTACTCCGAATACGAAGAAGATGTAGTCGGTCTGCGGGTCGAGAGCGCGGAACTGATAGTTCTGCATTCCGGTGAGCAAAGCTTGCGACAGAAATTCCTCAACATTGAGATTCTTTTTTCCTGCCATCTCTTCGAACCATTTGATGTATGCTTCCTGAAGAGTCTCGGCATCGCTCTTATAAAGGGATGCGAAATCTTTCTTGGTGACAACTCCGAAGTAGTACGGCTCTTCATTGTCCACCGGAGTTATTCTCACGCTGATGGATCCTTGAGTGAGCGCCGTTGTTTCGACATTGAAGTTTTTTTCAGTTTCAGAGTCCGGCTGTGTGGGCTGTACTTCCGTCTTGTTGCAGCCGGCGAGAAGCATCATTGCCCCACCAAGCATAATAGAGAAAACGCGTTTCATAAAAAACCAAGGGTAAAAAACTATAAAATAATACACTTAATCACGCAAAGATATGATTATCCATCGGAAAATGCAATATTTTCCGACGATTTCAGAGACACCCGCATCATCATTTGTCGCGACGGCGTCCTTTCTGTATCTCCAGTTGTCTTTCAATACGGTCGAGACTTCGCCGAAACAGAGGCTCGCGTCTTACAGAAGGTATCTCTAACTGAGGGAACTCTATCTTCTCCGGCGACATAACCCGTTCATACCCATCTGCTTCAAGAGCAGCGCAGGCATCGGAATATCCCCTGCGGAAAAGAGTCTCTATCGACGACAGATCATAAACGCTGCATCCGTCAGTATTAAGTTCAATGTAGGTGTCGGCAAGACGTGAGGCGTCCATAATATTGGACATGAACATCATGCTATAGGCACGCATCGCCACATAGACCAGATTGTCGCGGTAAGGATCAGGCTCCATCTGACGCACACTGAAGGCTATGACCTTTTCGCAAATATTCCTTATTGCCGGCACCGGAAGGTTCTGGAACACGCCTCCGTCCACATAATGCACTCCATTGATTATCATCGGCTTGAACACAATAGGAATGGAACAGGAAGCGACAAGGCGAGGAGCGAGTCTCCCTTTCGAGAACACCTTGGGCCGCCCGTGATCCATGTCGGCAGCAACGATATAGGTAGGAATCGGAAGTTCCTCGATGTCTGTATAGGGCAGCTTTTCCTGAAGCAACTCAAGCAGAGGAGTCGAGTCAAACAATCCGCCCCTCGGCCGCGACGGCGCGACTATATCCCTGAAGAAGTTAAGCTCCCTAAACATCTCTATCATCTGCACCGGCGAGAATCCGGCAGAAAAAAACGCGGCAACGAGCGACCCGGCACTTGTCCCCGACACGACATCCGGCCTCACTCCGTATTCCTTCAAAGCCTGAAGAGCTCCGCAATGGGCCGCAGCCTTAGCTCCTCCCCCGCTGAACGCGATTCCAAGTTCATACTTTTTCCTTGCCATATCCTCAAATATTGAATTGTGGTCATATATCACAAAAACGCCGAGATTCTTTCGAACTTCGGCGTTTTGTGCTCCCTTAGGGGCTCGAACCCTAGACCCCAACATTAAGAGTGTCGTGCTCTACCAACTGAGCTAAGGAAGCAAACTTTCCCTCAAGCTTTGTTTTACAGGGGCTTGAACCCTGTTTTTTTTCGTGATTCGTTCGGGGCTCGAACCCGAGACCCCAACATTAAAAGTGTTGTGCTCTACCAACTGAGCTAACGAATCGAACCGCGCCCCAAAACAGTGTCTCTTTTGATTTGGGATTGCAAAGGTATGACTTTACTTTTAAACCACCAAATATTTCTTCACTTTTTTTAGCATTTTTTCGCTCCCGCAGAGGCTATCACCGCCTCCCATCGCGCAATCTGCTGTGTCAGACCCATATCCGCCAGTTGTGCACGAAGCGAATGCCAGCTTCCGAGATCGCTCCATCCGAGTTCTTCTGCGATGACATAGATGTTCGGGGATTTTTCCATCACTGCATAGTCGATTGAAATCTTGTCGCAGGTCGGGAAAAACTCTGCCAGAGCAGTCTGTTCGCCTGAAGTGTAAAAATACGGTTCAAGACGGTCCATCACCGACATTATCTGAGGCGCGTGGGCACGGAGTTCATCGTTTATCGTACGCACATTCCATACGAATATTCCGGCATTCCAAACGAAATCCCCGGACGCAAGGTATTTCTCTGCAGTTGCGAGATCCGGTTTTTCCTTGAACTGCCTTACCTTTATCAGCTGTCCGTGGACAAACCCCGGAGCACTTATGTACCCGTAGCCTGTTTCCGGCCGGGTAGGCACTATCCCTACAGTAACAATTGCGGATGAGCCTGCGGTTAAGGCAAGGGCCTTTCCAATGACAGAAGTGAACGTATCTGTCTTTGTCACAAGGGCATCGGAGGGAGTCACGACGACATTTGCATCCGGATGATGAGCGGCAATCTTGCGGCAGGCGTAGGCTATGCACGGCGCCGTGTTGCGTGCTTCAGGCTCAAGAAGGATGTGTTCCGAAGGAATGTCTGGAAGCTGTTCCTTGACAATGGAAGCATACTCCGCAGATGTCACCACCCAGAAATTTCCGATATCCGCAGATGGCAGGAAACGTTCCACAGTCATCTGGATCAGAGATTTTCCCACTCCAAGCACATCAATGAACTGTTTCGGGCACTCCGGTGTGCTTATGGGCCAAAGACGGCTTCCAATGCCACCGGCCATAATCACAATATGAGTATTCTTGTCTTTCATCGTAATATAGTCCAAAACTGCGGTAATACAACCACAAACATACAAATATATGCAATTATTTTGATCCTGCGCCCTTCGCCTTGAGACGAGCCGTCAATGCCCTTTGAAATTCACGTGCATTGCGCTGATGTTCCGAATAGGTGGCGGCAAAACGATGTGTACCGTCAAAATCCGGATTTGCACAGAAGAACAGATAATTATGAGTGTCAGGATGGAGTACGGCCTCAATGCAGGCTTTGGAAGGGACATTAATCGGAGCGGGAGGAAGCCCGGCATATTTATATGTATTGTATGGCGAATCGACGGAAAGATGCTTCTTGAGGACGCGGTTTAGCGTATAGTCATAGCAAAAGCAGATTGTAGGGTCGGCCTGCAACTTCATCCCACGATGAAAACGATTGAGGTACACTCCGGCAATCAGAGGATACTCAAAGTCTTTGAGTGTTTCACCACAGACAATCGATGCCATGACTGAAGCTTCCATCGGGGTAAGACCCTGAGCTCCGGCAAGCCGCACACGCTCCGGAGTCCAAAACTCGTCGTATTCCTTCTTGAAACGGTCGAAAATTTCCCTCACACTCGCTGTCCAGTACATTTGATAGCTGTCCGGGATTATGAGAGCAAAGACATTTTCCGGCGTGAAACCATAGTCAGAGAGGAAAATCTCGTCGTTCAACGCGTTCATCACCGATGTTGAGTCCACCATCATCTGCGAGGCAATACGCTGCGCTATCCGCCCCTTATTGCGCAAAGTTCCGGAGAGGGTGAGAACAGTCGGTTCCTGCCATCCGTAAGCGAGCATGCGCGCCACATAAATTGGAGGATACTTTGTCCGTATCGGATAGCGTCCCGGCTTCATTTTCTCCACAACACCGATTCTGCCGAAGCATCGTTCAAGACTGCTTCGGCTCCTTGCGCACCCGTCTTCACAAAGCGCGTCAAGCACCCGCGAGGCATCGGTGTCCGGATAGACCAGGAGCACAAATTCCTTTTCAAATCCCGGACGGCGGTTGTCGATGTACCAGAGCGAGGCAAATACGATTCCGACGACGAAAAGTACGGCAATGACCGACACCGCAGAAATGATGATAACATTCTTCTTTTTCATACTGACAAATCTGAAGCAGTTTATTTTTTCATGTTTCTTACTCACATTCATTTCCTCAGGTTTATCAAGTCGCCTTCGACCAGATCCGAATCCGACCTGACACCATTCATCTTCTTGAGCTTAGACAACTTCACGGCATATCTCTGCGACACTGACCAAAGATCATCGCCCTTTTCCCAGACATGCTTGTCGAGTCCTTTCGCAGCCATCGACTTTTTGGGCTGAAGGTACACCACTGTTCCAGGAAGAAGTTCCCGGTCCGCAGTGAGGTCGTTGTATTTCAGAATCTCCCGAAGGAAAAGGTTATAGTCCCCGGCAATAGACGCATAGGTCTCACCTTCCACCGAATAGACAAACGGGACACCATTGAGCGAATACATCTCACGCGAAAGATTGAAGCGAAAAACCTCGCGCTGGTCCTCATTCAGAGGCTTCGGAGTCTCGATTATGGAAGGTGATTCAGGGCGCGTGACAGGTTTTTTCTTTCCTGGCTTCGACTTGCCCTGGCGGCCATTCTTATCACCCGAGGCAGGCTTAGAGGAGACAGCAGCGCCGTCATCCGGATAGTCCGAAGGTTTCGTGTCATATTCATACAGCCTGTAATCCTCTATGAGCTTTATCAGTTTCTGTGGATAGCTCGGATCTGTCGCATAGCCGGCCTTCTTGAGACCATATGCCCATCCACGATAGTCCGTAGGGTCAAGGTCAAAAAGGAATTTGTAGCGGTCCTTGTAGCGGAGAAAATCCGAATGATCGCGAAACGAATCATCAGCCGAAGGATACTTCCTAAAACACTCGTTTTTCCGGTCGTCATCGTAGTACATCTTCTTTCCAGTCCAGTTGTGGCACTTTATTCCGAAATGGTTGTTTCCCTCGGTAGCAAGACGCGACTTTCCGGCACCGGACTCAAGAAGTCCCTGGGCAAGGGTTATGCTGGCGGGAATTCCGGAACGGTACATTTCAGCAACGGCAATCCCGGAATATTTGCGGATATATGCCTCCTGCGTCGAACGGATGTCAGAAAACGCCGTCGCGGAACAAAGGAATACAAGAACAAGGCTTATGAATATATTTCTCTTCATATCAGTGTAAACACAAACGTCGGTGCCCTTGCATCAGGACACCGACGCAAAATCAGCCAAAGTTAGCAAAAAACATACAATTTGCATCTACCGTTCAGTATGTTTGCACAAAGGAATGTCAAACACATCGCCGTCATTTGCCGTAAATGAGTTCGGAAACACGGAACGGAGTTCAGCAAGCAGAGGAGCGGTGTCACGATAGCGCGAGGAATAATGCCCGGCAATCAGTTTGCCGGCACAGGCCTCAAGTGCGCACCGCGCCGCCTGAAGAGTCGTGGAATGATAGCGGGCAGCGGCCTCCTTCTCAAGACCTGCCATATAGGTCGTTTCATGATAGAGCAGGTCAACGTCCTTCACCCATTCAGACAGCTCGGGGAACGGGGCCGTGTCGCTACAATATGCAAAGGCTCTCGGATGATACGGCAGAAAAGTCAGCTCCCCGTTCGGAATCCGCAGCATAGGACATCCGACAGCGTCTGTACGGACGAGATCCTCCCCTTTTTTGAGCGAGCAAATTTCAGCTACTCCGAGACCATATTCCTCAATCGCATCCTTGCGGACGTTCAGTTGCGGCATCTTCTCACGGAAAAGGTAGCCATAGGTCTCAATGCGGTGGTTCAGCGGGAATGCCTCAACTGTCAAAAACTTATTCTCAAAAATCACCTCCGGAGACTTGGCCTTGACAGGAGTGAAGTCTATATTTATGCCGAGCTGCTCCCCGAAGTAGGAGAGAAAGAACTTCAGCACGGGGCCGAGCGAGTTGGGGCCGAAGATGCGGATACCCTTCCTGCCGGTTGCAAGACCGATTGTCGAAAGCAGTCCGAAAAGCCCGAAGAGGTGGTCGCCGTGGATGTGACTGATGAAAATCGCGTCGATGCGTTCGAAAGAAAGATGCTGACGGCAAAACTGGCGTTGGGTACCTTCACCGCAGTCAATCAAAAACAAGCGCCCACGTACATCCAGTACCTGAGCGCTTGAGTTCCTATTTGCCGAGGGCTTGGCAGAAGCCGTGCCCAGAACATTAAGTGTAAAGTTCATTCCGTGAAGGAATTACTCGCCTTTCTCGAACTTCTCCTTGAGGGCAGCAAGAGCGTCGATGTCACCGAGAGTGGTCTTCTCGACGTTTGAGTTAATCTTCTTGACAGCCTTCTTGGTGTTGTCAGCTTCTGCAGCAACCTTCTCTGCCTTAGCCTCAGCGTAAGTCTTCAGATGAGAAAGAACGACTCTCTTCATTGAGCGCTTGAGCTCTACAACCTTGAACGGAAGTGTCTCGCCTACAGTAGGCTGAGTGCCGTCTTCCTTAACAAGATCCCTGTTGAAGCAGATAGCCTCTACAGCCGGATCAAGAGCGATTACGGCGAACTTGTCCTTAAGCTCGGCAATCTTGGCCTCTACTACCGTACCCACGCTATACTTCTCCTCAACTTCGTCCCAAGGGTTAGGGAGAAGCTGCTTGTGGCCGAGACTGAGTTTGTGGTTGTCCTCATCGAAGTCGAGGATGACAACGTCAATCTTGTCGCCCGGAGCAACAAGCTCTGAAGGATGCTTGATCTTGTTCCATGAGAGGTCGCTGATGTGAACGAGTCCCTCAATTCCCTCCTCAAGCTCTGCGAAGACGCCGAAGTTGGTGATATTGCGGACTGTCGCTGTGTGCTTTGAGCCTACAGGATACTTCTCACGGATGTTCTTCCACGGATTCTCAACGAGCTGCTTGAGACCGAGAGACATCTTCTTCTCCTCTCTGTCGAGAGTAAGAATCTGAGCCTCTACCTCATCGCCTACCTTGAGGAAGTCCTGTGCGACGCGGAGTCTTGGAGACCAAGACATCTCGGAAACGTGGATAAGTCCCTCTACGCCCGGCTCAATCTCAACGAATGCACCGTAGTCAGCGATGAGAACAACCTTACCCTTAACCTTGTCTCCAACCTTGAGGTTCGGATCAAGAGCCTCCCAAGGATGCGGCTGAAGCTGCTTGAGACCGAGGGCGATTCTCTTCTTGTTCTCATCGAAGTCGAGGATAACGACGTTAATCTTCTGATCGAGAGATACAACCTCCTCAGGATGATTGATCCTGCCCCAAGAGAGGTCTGTGATGTGGATGAGACCGTCAACACCGCCCAGGTCAACGAATACGCCGTAGTTGGTGATGTTCTTGACAGTACCCTCAAGCACCTGACCTTTCTCGAGTTTGCTGATGATCTCGCTCTTCTGAGCCTCGATTTCAGCCTCGATAAGTGCCTTGTGTGAAACGACGACATTGCGGAATTCCTGATTGATTTTGACAATCTTGAAATCCATTGTTGTGTCAACGAACTGGTCGTAGTCACGGATAGGCTTGACGTCGATTTGTGAACCCGGAAGGAATGCCTCGATTCCGAATACGTCCACAATCATACCGCCCTTCGTGCGGGTCTTGACATAACCCTTAACGATTTCGTTGTTGTTGAATGCCTCGTTAACCATATCCCAAGAGCGCAGCTGACGTGCCTTCTTGTGAGAAAGAACGAGCTGTCCTTTCTTGTCCTCAGTGTTCTCGACATAGACCTCCACTTTGTCACCGACTTTGAGATCGGGATTGTAGCGGAACTCAGGAGCCATGATGACACCCTCGCTCTTGTAGCCGATGTTGACAACGACCTCCCTCTTTCCGATCGCGGTCACGACGCCTTCTACGACCTCGCCTTCTACGACCTTCGAAAGGGTCTTCTCATACTCTGCGGCGTCCTCCTTGCGGTCGCCGTACACGCCCTCGTTCTCGAATGCGTCCCAGTCGAAGTCCTCAGGCTTCACTGAAGCATTGCTCGCTACGGGCTGCTTCTTGGTTTCTTCTACCTCCACACGAGCCTCAGCAGCCTCAACTGCCGGTGACTCCTGCTCGGTAACCTTAATTTCTTCCATAATTGTTTTTGAACTAATTAGGGGTTTAACATTATTATAATAACTTATGTCTCAAAGACTTGCAGCCAAAACCACATATCTTCCCGACAAAAAGTCTGCAAATATAGACAAAATTATCGGATTGTCAAACAGTTGCATAGTCATAAGAAACACGAAATTCATCAAAATATTTTCCGGAACATTCTTTCCGAAGAAATTTTGCCCGTATCTTTGCACAATGAGAATTCAAAGATTTTGTAATATGCGTTTGGTGATTCAGAGAGTAAGGAATGCCTCCGTCAACATCGGAGGGGAGGAAGTATCGTCCATTGAAAAGGGGCTTCTGGTGCTTGTCGGCGTGGAAAACGGAGACACCGAAGAAGATATGCGATGGCTTGCCGGAAAGACTGTCGGGCTGAGGATTTTCGATGATGAGGAAGGTGTCATGAACCGGAGCGTTCTGGACATAGGCGGCGACATACTTGCTGTCTCGCAGTTCACGCTCACAGCATCCACAAAAAAGGGCAACCGCCCGTCATATATCCGCGCCGCCGGGCACGACCTCGCAGTACCTCTCTACGAAAAGTACTGCGAAGCCTTATCAAGCGCACTCGGCAAAGAAGTAGGCCGCGGAGTTTTCGGCGCCGACATGCAGGTCTCCCTCATCAACGACGGCCCCGTCACCATCATCATCGACTCCCGACTGAAGGAATAACAACTGAAAATTATCTCAGTCGGACTGTCTATTGAAGCGACGGATGCGGGTATCCACTGTGCGAAGGTAACTGCGTTTCATCTTGTCGGTGAGATAGGAATTGCTGATGAGCGTGGATGATAGCTGCGGAAGAACTGAAAATGTATCGAGGACGGCTTTCATCCGTTTTTCTTTCAAACCGACTATACGTCCGAAACGCTCAAAATCAGTTCGGCACGGATGTCCGGTTCTGTCATAAACATCGGACTCTTCTATTGCCGAAGAAAGACCACCATTCAGTCCGAAGTCATCTCCGTCAATGTGAATCGAGGTGTTGAGAAGGTCGTATGCAGGAGCTAGCCTATAATCATCTCCATACTTCATTATCGAAAAATTCTTCAGATGGGCATCACCGTTGCCATAAATGTAATTGAACACAAGCAAACGGAAAAATTCTTCCATAGCGACAGGCCAGGCAGGGATATATTTCCGTATAGCAATCGCAATGTCCTCATAGCAACCGTCATATTTGTAATTCACGCCACCCCCGATTTCGTCCTTCCCCACCAATGAGGCAAAATCCTCCATCCCGTATCTGGATTCATCTTCCGCAATATCAAAACGTTTAGTGATGTAAATCGCTTCTCCAGAAGGAGAAAAACACAAGCCATTAGCAGCTGTCCTTATTCTATAGACTTGAGAAGCTATCTGCATTGTAAGATTCTCATTTGCAGGAATTTGCTTTCTTGTGGTTATTGTCTCATCCCACGGTGCAGGTTTCAGAATATGTGTGGATCTTTCGTCGTCTGCCGCAAGGCGTATTTTCCCATTTTCGACGATTGCCGGAAATTTTTCCTGCGCCCCTGATACCGATATTCTGTTTACAGAGCGAACAATATCTTCCGTCATACGGAACTTGTCAATTCCGAAATCAAGAAAAGGGGAAACTCTGGCATCACCGAAGAGATGTTTCATCGCTTTGGGAGAGTATGTAGTGTATCCGGCAGCAAGAGTTGAGGGACAGATATTTATTCTATTCATTTTCAGGAATCTTTACTGTAATTGCACCTATTATATCCTTGCCGCTGAAGCAATTGAGCAGTCCGAACAAATCATTTTCGTCAATTTTGTGTTCCCGGCATACGATTCTCTTGTTTGCCCCCTCGGGAAGCATATTCGCAAAAAAAGGGAACAACTTGTCCGACTCATATACCTTGTCTGTAAGCGGCAAGGTAACGGAAATCGCACCGCAAGGCTGCTGTAGATAGCTCCCAAAATATTTGAATGAATATAACTTCCCCGGAATATTCTCAGTCAGCTGTCCTGCTTTAATTCCATGAAAATAAATATCAAGACTCCGCATATACAATCGGTTCAAACTGTTTTACGTATATGAAAATCTATATCCATCCCGAGAACTTCCATTATCTTCAAAAGCGTAGTCAGCCGCGGATTTCCTTGTCCCCGTTCAATGTCTTTCACTGTAGCAATACCTACATCAGCCATTTGAGCGAGATCGCTCTGAGAAATGTTTAGTTCTACCCTACGCTCTCTTATAATATTTGCAAGATTCATAGTATGGTTTAATGTACTTTCAATGCAAATATACAAAGATTTTTAATGACACAAAACAAAAGTATACTAAATCATACCCATCGTTCAGCTTTTCAACGACAACACCAGGTATGTCCCTCAGATGAATATGCAGGGGTACTACATTTAGAAATTGCCGAAGGCCAACGAAGCAATTCGCCGCTTTGCGACTTTTACAACATTTTGCGACGCTTGAAGATAAGGAATACAACCACAAACGAAACCACCATCAGCAAGCCAATGATGACCCAATTCCACTGCGTGTCGCCGGGAATCATCGGCAGGGCAACGTTCATTCCATAGAAGGAAGCAATGAGCGTCGGGGGCATCAGAAGAAGCGAGACGAGGGTGAATACCTTCATTATCTTGTTCTGGTCGAGGTTGATGAGACCGATGACGGTGTTCTGGAGATACTCAAGACGGTCAAAACTGAAATTGGTGTGGTTCACGAGGGACGAAATGTCCTTGAGCATGATGTTCAACTTGTTCTGGATGCTCTTGGGACATTTCTGAGACTTCAGTATACTGGAAATCACGCGCTGCTTGTCCACTATACTCTCCCTAAGAACTATCGTGTTCTCCTGCAGACGGTTGATGTCGAGGAGGAATTCCTCATTGATATCCTCGCCGAGGCTAACCTTTTTGTTGTACTGTGAAATCTCCTTGGAGAGAATCTCTATCATGTCGGCGTCGGAGTCGATGCGCTGTTCCAGAATGCTGTTGAACACGGTGAACCCGTTGGGATACATCTTCGGAAACACGTTGAGACGGCGCTGGAGTTCTGTAAAACTACGGAGTTGAACCTCGCGGAGAGTCGTGAGCACATTACCCTTTAATATAAAGGATACCGTCTCCATCGCATACTCCTCAGGTCCGGGGATGACGAAGTTCGTGTTCGCAAATATGGCATCCTCCGTTTCTGAGAAACGTGAAGACGACTCAATCTCTTCGGCAGTCGCACGGCTCTGAATCATAGTCCCGAGAAATGCCTCTACAGCCCGTTTTTCCTCGCCTGTAGGTGTAAGAAGGTCTATCCATACCACATCCGAGATGTTGATTGCAGAGAAATCGATCTCCGTCTGAGAGACCTTCATCTGTCCGTTCACCCTGTAGAAGATTTCTACCATATCCTGCCTTATTTTGCTCCGGCTGCCGTCGGATGGGTTTCACTTTGGAAATGATGCCGTTTCGCGGACGTGGGAGAAACGGCGCGCAAATATAAGATATTTTTCCGAAATCATCAGCAAGACTTTTCTCCGAAACCGAATATTTGCGGAATGCAAGCTGTTTTATTGCCCGCGCAAAGCCCTCATTATGTTGGCAGGAGCGCGGTTGGCAAGGAGCTCGCGCTTCATGAAATCCATTGCCGGAGCGACATGATCGAAGAACTGCCAGTACCCTCCACAGAGGTAGTTCAGTCCGGTCTCTCCATCGGGAGTGCGGGCAAAACGGTTTTTGGGACATTCGCCGTTGCAGGCAAAAAGATATTGACACTCAAGGCATTGCTTGGGCAGAGACTTGTACTTCGCATCGCCGAAGTCCTGTTCTTGTCTGCTGTACATCATCTCCACAAGGGTCTTCTCACGAATGTTGCCGAGCCTGTATTCCGGAAAGACGAAATGGTCGCAGGTGTAGACATCGCCGTTGTACTCCATCACACCGGCATGGCCGCAAGAACGTGCCATCGTGCAAACGCCCGGCGGCACCCCCATCCAATTGGCGAGCGTGGCGTCAAAAAGTTGAACATAATATTGTCCTACGTCGTTCATTACCCATTCATCGAAGACGGCACAAAGGAAATTACCCCATTTCTCCGGAGTTACAGAGAACGGAGCGAGCGGGAGGTCTTCGCCGTCCGCGGGACTTGCGAGATGACGCCCGTCAGAATGAGGCATGATGCGCTCTACAATCGGAGTAAACTGAAGATAATGGCAATTTATGCTCTTGAAAAACCTATAGAACTCATGAGGGCAGTCCACATTCAGGTCGTTGACTACAGCCAGCGCGTTCCATTCCACGCCGTAGCGGTTAAGGAGTTCGATGCCGGCCATGACCTTGGCAAAAGAGCCGCGGCCACGGACATTGTGGCGGTAGCGGTCGTGGATGCGTTCCGGACCGTCAATCGAGACCCCTACAAGCCATCCGTTGTCCCGGAAGAACTGGCACCATTCGGCATTAAGCAGCGTGGCGTTGGTCTGTATGCAGTTGTCAATCTGACGACCGCGGCCATACTTCTTCTGTAGCCGCATGACATTCTTATAAAACGAGAGCGGACGCATAAGGGCCTCACCGCCATGCCAGGTAAAGAGAGTCTGCGACATAGTCTGGGAGTCGAGATACTGACGGATATACTCCTCCAGAATTTCGTCGCTCATCTCAAGCATTCCCGTGCCCGGTGTCTTCGGATAGAGGCTCTTCTTTTCCAGGTAGTAGCAATACTCGCAAGCGAGGTTGCAGGTAGGGCCGGCAGGCTTGGCCATCACGTAAAGAGGACGCGCGAAAGGTGATATTGTGCTTTCCATAGACTACCGCCCGTTCGCTATTCTTTCCGCGCAGTTGATGCCGTCGAGGGCGGACGAGACTATGCCGCCGGAGTAACCGGCACCTTCTCCGCAGGGATAAAGTCCGGAAAGCTGAGTGTGCTGGAGAGTCTCCGGATCACGCGGAATGCGGACCGGACTGGATGTGCGAGACTCCACGCCAAGAAGGAGCGCATCGTTGGTGTAGTAGCCGCGCATCTTGTTTCCAATCTGCGGAAAGGCATATTTCAGACGAAGGCGGACATGTTCCGGAAGCATCTCATGGAGAGGGGCGGAAACTACCCCCGGATGATATGAACTTGCAGGAAGATTTGTTGAAAGCACACCCCGGCAAAAGTCCATCATCCTCTGGCCGGGTGCCGCAAACGGGTTCAGAGCAGGTTTCGAGGCTCCTGCATTCGAGAGGGCCGCCTTGAGGGTGCCGCCCACGCCCTGCCGTGCTTTCTGCACCCAGTTGTAGACCGAGCGTTCGACATCGCGTTGGAACTTCATCAGGGAAAGCGGGTCCGATGCCGGATATTCCGGAATATCTCCCGGCTCAATGCTGACCACGACTCCGGCATTTGCCCATTTTGAATTCCTCGCAGAATTTGACATACCGTTCAGGACCGTCTCGCCATCCTCAGTCGAGGAGGGAACAAGGATGCCTCCAGGGCACATGCAGAAAGAAAAAACTCCCCTACCCTCAATCTGGGTCACGAAAGAATACTCGGCCGTCGGCATGAATGGCTGATATTTGCCGTGGTACTGAATCTTGTTTATCAGCGACTGCGGATGCTCGACCCTGACGCCAAGCGCAAATCCCTTCGCTTCCAGCGCCCATCCCTTCTTGTTGAAGAGCTCGTAAATATCCCTCGCGGAATGACCTGTTGCAAGAATTATATTTCTGGCGGAATATGTCACTGAAGACCCGTCACCACCGAGCGTTATGACATCGTAGCCTCCGTCAGGTTTCGGAGATATGTCCGTAATGCGTGAGTCGAAATGGTATTCTCCGCCATGCTCTATTATACATTTGCGGATGTTTTCGACCACGAGCGGAAGACGGTCGCTGCCTATGTGAGGATGGGCATCGGTGAGAATGGACTCGGATGCGCCGAAACGCACAAACTGATGCAGGACCTCCCGGATGTCGCCGCGCTTTGAGGAGCGGGTGAAAAGTTTGCCATCGGAAAATGTGCCGGCGCCGCCCTCGCCGAAACAATAGTTCGAGTCCGGATTCAGAACACCTTTGTCGGATAGTTTCGCTACGTCAAATTTCCTTGCATGCACATCCTTCCCACGCTCGATAATCACGGGCTTGAGGCCTCGCATCAGAAGGTGCAGCGCGGCGAACATCCCGGCAGGGCCGGCGCCGGCGACAATCACCGGCTTTGCATCGTGAACATCGTGATATTCAGGAATCGCGTAGTCTTCAAGACTTTCGGCAGCAGTGCAGACCTGATAGCGAAGGCGGTAAATCACGTCTCCACGGGCATCAACCGAACGCCGCACGAGCCTGCACTCCCCCACAGATTTCACCCCCACGCCGAGAGCCTTCGCCGCAGCAGAGCGAAGTTCATCCTCAGATATTTCCTTTCCGACCCTGCAGGTCAATTCTAATTCCTTCATAACTATAAAAATTTGAATTGTCGCAGTGCAACGAAGCAGATCGCTTTTTATTGGATTTTTCAAAATTCGGCAAGACGGGACACCGGTGCGACATCAAGGGATGTGCGCTCACCATTGAGATAGTGGTAGTAGCCGGCAATGGCAATCATCGCGGCATTGTCCGTCGTGAACTTGAACTCAGGAAGATAGACGTTCCAGCCGCGTTTCTGTCCTTCGAGCGTGATGCGGTTTCTGAGTCCGCTGTTAGCGGAAACGCCGCCGCCGATTGTCACCTCGCGGATGCCGGTCTGCTTTGCGGCCTTGATAAGCTTGTCCATCAGAATGTCTATCAGCGCCTTCTGAAACGAGGCGCAGATGTCCGCCTTGTTCTCCTCCATGAAATTCGGATTCTTTGCAATCTCGTCACGGACAAAATAGAGCAGCGATGTCTTGATGCCGCTGAAACTATAGTCCAGTCCCGGGACATGAGGTTTCGCAAAATGAAAGCGGTTCTCATCGCCCTCCTTCGCCAGTCTGTCCACAATCGGGCCGCCCGGGTAACCGAGCCCCATCATCTTGGAGCATTTGTCGAAGGCTTCGCCAACAGCGTCATCAATGGTCTGTCCGAGAATCTCGTACTCCAACGGGCTGTCTACCCTGACAATCTGCGAGTTTCCGCCGGAAACCAGAAGACATAGATAGGGAAACTGCGGTGCGCGGTTTTCCTTGTCGTACTGCTTTATGAAGTTTGCAAGTATGTGTCCCTGAAGGTGGTTCACTTCAATCAAAGGACACCCGAGCGCGATTGAAAGCGCCTTTGCGAACGACGTGCCGACCAGCAGCGAGCCCAGAAGTCCCGGACCGCGGGTGAAAGCGATTGCCGTGATGTCCTCCTTCTTGATGAGCGCTCTGTCGATGGCCTGGCTCACCACAGGCACAATATTCTGTTGGTGTGCGCGTGAGGCGAGTTCCGGAATCACGCCACCATAGGCCTTGTGCACGTCCTGACTCGCGATTACGTTCGACAGAAGGTAACCGTCCCTTATGACTGCCGCCGATGTGTCGTCGCACGAAGATTCTATTCCTAAGATTATGTCCATATTCATCAAGTCTCGTAAATATTGCCCACACAAAAGAGAAATTTCGCTCCGGGCAAATGTTATTACGCTGCAAAAGTACGAAAAAAGTCAATTTCTCGCCACAATTTCTTAATTTTGCAGGTTATACCTATCTTATGAAGATATGCAAATTTGAGGAAAGCCTTTCATATCATCAAGATTGTCCTTGTGACGATTGCTGTTCTCATCGGGGCGGCGTTCATCACATTGCAGTCGCCTCGTGTCCAGACATTCGTGGCAAACAAGGTGACGGCAAAGCTGAAGGAGGCGGTCCCGGCGGACATAAGAATAGGAAAGATACACCTCAGGCCTTTCAACACGCTGGTTCTGGAGGACGTGCTCATACTTGACGGGGCTCCTGTCATTCCGGCGGACACGCTCAAGCCGAAGGTTGACACATTTTTCCGTGCCGGCAGCATCATCGCCGGATTCTCTATTGACGGGCTGTTCACCGGAGAAGGGCTCAAGGTGTCGCAGGCAAAAGTGAAGGACGCGCAGATGAACCTCGTGCTCGAAGGTGAAACAACCAATCTGACGAGAATTTTCGGACTCAGTTCTTCCGAGGAAAAGAAGCCCAGGCCAATCAGCGAGAAGGAGATATTCTCAATCAGAGACGTGAGAGTCGAAGATATGGGATTCCGTATGCTGAACTTCGGACCGGACGCAAATGTCGTTGAGGGAACATACGTTCCGTCTGAAAGAAAAGGAGAAGCGCCGAAACAGGTCGGGATAGACTGGACTGACCTGGAAGTCAGGCATATAAACCTACGTGGCAAGAACCTCGAAATGAAGGGAGGAGCCGTCACTGGCACTGTGCTCGGGATGTCGTTCCGTGAACGAAGCGGGTTCAACTGCCGGAATCTGAGCGGAGAGACTCGGGTCGGCGGAGGCAAGGTGATAGTCAGAAACATAAAACTGCGGGATGACTTTTCAAATCTGGACGTTCCGCTGTATATGATGAGCTTTGACGACGTGAAAGCATTCGCCGATTACATCAACAAAGTGAAGATGGACGGCGTTCTCGGGGATAGTTTTCTTGATTTCCAGACACTTGTGTTCTTTGCTCCGATGCTGGAAGGGACCGGACTGAGAGCGAAGATATATTCGGGAAGCGTAAGCGGTCCTGTCAGGGATATGGATATACGGAAAGTGCGGATATGCCTTGACGACGGCAGTCTCGCCGGAACAGTGGACGGACACCTCGGAGACATTCCAGACGTAAGGAAAATGTCCATTGACGCAAAGCTGTCGGGCTGCGTGTTCACTTCGGCTGGAGTTGACCGGATGGTGAATGCATGGACTACGGAAAAAATTGACTTTCACAAGTTTGCGAAAGGACAGCGGTTCATGATGAACTGCCGCGTAAACGGGCCCATAAACAATATGCACATACGTCCGGAAATACACTCACTCATCGGAGCTCTCGATGCTGACATAAAGTTCCACGATCTCATTGTGAAGAGTGGACCTATCAGGATGGACGCAAGGCTGCGGACAAAGGACCTGGACGTCGGTAAGATTGCGGGAACGGAGACCGTGCGCCAGTGCAGTCTTGAGACAGGTTTGAAGATGCAACTGCCGGATGAACGGGGCAATAAGATGCAGATATCCATCGACTCGCTGAAAGTGGACAGGCTCAATCTGATGGGATACGACTACAGCAGGATTGCGGCTGCGGGTGAGATAAGCGAAGACGCTTTTGACGGTAAATTCGTATGCGGAGATCCAAACCTGAATTTCCTCTTCCAAGGGACTTTCGCTCTCTCAAAGAACACGAACAACAGCCTCTACAAGTTCTATGCGAATGTCGGTCATGCAGATTTGCACGCGCTGAAACTCGACAAGAGGAAGATTTCGAGATTAAGGTTCAGAACCGGAGCAGATTTCGTGAGGACAGGAGGGAATGACCTCATTGGAAAAATTGAACTCGGAGGGCTCGTGCTGGAAAACGAGTCTGGAATTCACGATATCGGGGATGCAAAATTGACGTCCATCACAAAGGACGGAATATATAGGATAAAATTCGCATCAAGTTTCCTCGATGCACTCTATAACGGCAGCGGCTCGCCGAGCGAGTTCATATCCGACCTGCAAAAGATTACCACCGGACGCGACCTGCCTCTGCTCTATGGAGACGCTGGCGGAAAGTTTGCGGGGAAAAATGGAGATGATTCCGAAGATAGGAACAGCGGGGAAGATGGAGAAAATGCCGTGGAGAAGCCCGGCAGGAAATATGACATAGGACTAAGTTTCCACGACACACGCGGCCTGCTGTCATTCCTCTCGCCGGGACTGTACATCGCTGACAGCACGAGCCTCAGGCTCGGCATATCCCCGAAAGGACGTTTCACTTCATCAATACGCTCCTCAAGGGTAGCATATAACGGCAGTTTTCTCAAGAATTTCACGGCGGATTTCAACAACGACGACAACAACCTCACAGGCAACATCGGTGCGGACGTCATCAGGCTCGGAAACTTTGCCTCGCTTGAGAATAGCATTCTGAAGATATATGCCGACGACAACCGCATGGGAGTCGGCTTTCAGTATGACAACAAAGGGGAACTCGACAACCGGGGAGAGATCTATGCGCTCGGAGAGCTTTCGCGCGGAATAGACGGAGAACTTGCGATGGGAATACGCCTGCTGCCGTCGACAGTTCATCTCAATTCACAACACTGGAGCATACATGAGTCGGAATTCAACATCACTAACAAGACTGCTCAGGTCAAGTCGTTCGAACTCACCAACGATGAGCAGCGGCTGTCGGCATACGGAAAGGTCTCCAAATCCGCCGCTGACACGCTCTCTATGGAACTCGACCGATTCGACATTGGCATCGTGAATCCTCTCGTAACCCCGGATCTCGGACTACAGGGCAAGCTCACCGGCCTTGCAAGGCTTGTCTCTCCTCTCGACGACAAGAGCATTCTTCTCGACGTCGTCTGTGACTCGACCTATATGGCCGGAGAGGAAATCGGAATTCTCGCCGCAAAGTGCGAATGGGACAAGACATTCAACCGCTTCGACATAAGCGCGGACAACGACATAAACGGGAAAAACACGCTCTCGGCCCAGGCACGCTACACCCCGTCAAGCAAGGGGATAGAGGCACAACTCAAGCTCGACGGCTTCAACATCGGCTATGCACGGCCCTTTGTGGAGGAAATTTTCAACAGGTTCGAGGGTGAGCTTTCAGGACGTATTGCCCTTGACGGGCCGGTCACATCTCCGGGAATCAGTTCGGAAGATGTAAGAATCGACAACGGAGTGCTCAGCATCGCTTTCACAAATGTCCCCTATCAGGTCAGCGGTCCAGTCCATATAGACAATGATGGAGCGCATTTTGACAATGTAAGCGTCACTGACAAGTTCGGCTCCACGGGAAATGTGAACGGGGCCATAACTTTCGGAAACTTCGTGACTCCGGGGCTGGATCTCAAGGCGAGCGTGAAAGATCTGGAATGTCTCGACACCACTCCAAGCCTGAGCCCTTATTTTTACGGACACCTCTTCGCCAGCGGAAACGTGCGTATCAGCGGTCCTTTCAGCGGAATTGTACTTGATATTGACGCTGTTACGGAAAAGACCGGCAACCTGCACATCCCGATTCCGAACACATCAGTGGCCGGAGCTACCGACCTGCTCAGATTCAGGGAAGAGGAAAAGGTAGTGTGGGTGGACCCGTATGAAGAGATGATGAGCAAGCTGAAGAAGCAGACTGAGGAATCAGGAGACTTCAGCCTCAATCTGCGCGTGGGAGCCACACCTGGCGTGACGGCATTCGTGGAGATTGACAGGGAAAGCGGCAACATGCTCTCGGCAAACGGCAACGGCCAGATTGAGTTGAAGATGAAAGGCGATGATTTCAACATAAACGGCAATTACAACATCAGTGGAGGAAGCTACAAGTTTGTGGCCCTGGGGCTTGCCTCGCGTGACTTCCAGATTAAAGAGGGCAGTTCCATCCGCTTCAATGGCGACATTATGGAGAGCAGCCTGAACATCGACGCGCTCTACAAGACGAAAGCCTCGCTGTCAACGCTGATTGCGGACACAACGTCGGTGAGCACGCGAAGGACGGTTGAGTGCGGAATCAGCATCTCGGACAAGTTGAAGAACCCTCGTCTCGGGTTCTCGATTAACGTCCCGGACATAGACCCGACCATAAAGTCCAAAGTTGAGAGCGCACTCAGCACTGAAGACAAGATTCAGAAGCAGTTCCTTTCGCTGATTATCTCGAACAGTTTCCTCCCTGACGAGCAGTCCGGCATCGTGAATAGTTCTACCCTCCTCTACTCCAACGTCTCGGAGGTGATGGCCAACCAACTCAACAACATCCTCCAAAGGCTTGACATCCCGATAGACCTTGGGCTGAACTATCAGCCAAACTCGAAAGGAAACGACGTTTTCGACGTGGCCGTCTCGACACAGTTGTTCAACAACCGCGTGGTGGTGAACGGCAACATAGGCAACAGGCAGTATAAGTCGACAGGCACCAACACCGACGTGGTGGGCGACATAGACATTGAAGTAAAACTGAACCGCTCCGGAACCCTGCGGCTGAACCTTTTCTCGCACTCCGCCGACCAGTACACGAACTATCTTGACAACTCCCAGCGTAACGGCATCGGTATGGGCTACCAGCTGGAATTCAACGGAATAAAGGATGAGGACCGGAGCAAGCTGACAACACTGAAAGTGGAGGCACGGGACACGCAGAAAGTGGAAGTTCGGGACACACTGAAGGCACAGAAGCCCCGGGAGCCGAAACTGACACGCGAGCAAAAAAAAGCGCGGAGAGAAGCGGAGCGTCAGAAAAGGCGTTCTTCTACAGCCAAGGCCTGCACGAATCTCACCCCGAGCCAAAACGGTGTACACACCCCGTCTGAATAATGCCCCATCGTGAAAGATTTTTGAATATATGGAAGATATAGGAAATAAACTTTACTTGGTACCCTCTCCGCTCGGGGATTATGAGCCGGAGAGGGTGATTCCCTCCCCGGTGTTGGAGCTGCTCGGAAGCGTGGGAATATATGTTGTGGAGGAACTGCGGACAGTGCGGCGCTATCTGTCCAAGGCCGGGTTGCGGGGCAAGATTGACTCTCTGGAGTTTCACGAACTGAACGAGCACACGGACGCCGCCACGGTGGAATCCTACCTGGAGCTATTCCAGCGCGGCGACGTGGCACTCATCTCGGAGGCCGGGCTCCCTGCGGTCGCCGACCCCGGAGCACAGCTGGTCTCGCTCTGCCAGCGGCACGGAATTCAGGTGGTGCCTTTCGTGGGGCCGTCCTCGCTGATGTTGGCCCTGATGGCCTCCGGGCTGAATGGCCAGGCGTTTGAGTTCTGCGGCTACCTCCCGGCAAAGCCCGCCGAGCGTCGCGGACGGCTGAAGTCCATCGAGAAAGAGGTCTCGGCAAGCGGCCGGAGCCACATCTTCATCGAGACGCCTTACCGCAACGACGCGATGCTTTCCGACATCTGCTCCGTGTGCGAAGACAGAACGTTAGTCTGCGTCGCGGCCAACATAACGACCTCGGACGAGTTCATCAGGACTCTGAGGGTTGGAGAATGGAAGCGTAAGGTTGCGGGAGGCTTTCAGATAGGCAAGCGGCCCTGCGTATATATAATAGGTGTGGCGCCAGGCTGTGGCGCTGCGGAGAAATTGGTGCGCCACGGAAGATAGGAATAAAGATAAAATTTAATGATATGACAAGCTTACTTGAACTTGAGGGAATGGAATTCCATTCGAATCACGGATGTTACGAGGACGAAAAAAAACACGGCAATCGTTTTATCGTGGATTTCATGGCGGAAATCGATGTCGACAAAGCCGCAAAAACCGACAATCTCGCGGACACTGTGGATTTGGCGGAGATATACACTATTGCTGCAAAGGAGATGGCCACCCCTTCAAATCTCATCGAGAACGTCGCTGCACGCATCGTCCGCAGTGTCGAAAAGAGATACCCACGTCTTGGACATTTCTCAATCCGCGTGTCGAAGCAGAATCCGCCGATAAAAGGGGGCAAGGCCGAGTGGAGTCGAATAACGATGGACGGCGGCAGTGAAAAAAGTTTCTAGAAGCGGATTACTGCGTTTATGAATACTAAAATATCGTTTATTACTCTGGGGTGTAAGCTGAACTATGCGGAGACCTCGACTTATGAGAGACGGCTTCTGGAGAGCGGAGTGCCGCTGGAGGTGACGCCGTGGTCGAAGGGGGCGGACATATTCCTCGTGAACACGTGTTCGGTGACGGAACATTCGGACAAAAAGTGCAGGAACATCATCAGGAAACTGCACAGGGTGTCTCCGGATGCGGCTATTTTCGTGACCGGGTGCTATGCCGAGCTGAAACGCGGTGAGATTGAGGCTCTGGAGGGCGTGTGCGCAGTCTATGGGGCGAAGGAGAAGAACGGGGTCGTTCCGGGGATACTGAAATATGTCTCCGAGTGCAGCGGGGGCGAATCGCTGAAAGGAAATCCGTGTAAAAACGCCGAGAATGCCGCGAATGGAGAGAAAGCCATCGTGGATATGCCTGGCGGAAAGGATGAGGGACACGTCCTCGGAGCGTATTCGGACTGCAATTATCTGGGAGCATATTCCACCGGCGAACGCACGCGCTCGTTTCTCAAGGTCCAGGACGGATGCGACTTCAAGTGTAACTACTGTACGGTGCCGTACGCCCGTGGTGAGAGCAGGAATGAGCCCATTGCCGACATTGTACTGAAAGCGGAGGAGATTGCCGCCACCGGATGCCGTGAAATCGTGATTACCGGAGTGAACACCGGAGATTTCGGGAAGAGCACAGGAGAGAATTTCTTCGACCTCATCAGGGCGCTGAACGACGTCGAGGACATTGAGCGCTACCGCATATCGTCAATTGAGCCCAATCTGCTGACAGAACCGATGATTGGCTGGATTGTGTCGGGGACAAAGTTCCTTCCGCATTTCCATATTCCCCTTCAAAGCGGAAGCGACACGGTTCTCCGTGAGATGGGACGACGCTACGACACGGAAACCTTTGCGCGTAAGATTGAATACATCCGTAAGGCATTCGTAGACAGGAAGGTATTCTTCGGAATCGACGTCATCGTGGGATTTCCCGGCGAGACAGACGAACTCTTCGAACAGACGTACAATTTTCTTAAGGACAGGATACGTCCGGCGTTCATTCACATTTTCCCTTATTCACGACGGGCGGGAACCCCGGCTGCCGTGCGGAAAGACCAGGTGCAGGACAGCGTGAAGACAGAAAGGGTCGCACGGCTGGAGGAACTTTGCAAGGAACTGCACCGGGAGTTTGTCAGCGGATGTCTCGGGGACTCGGCTCAGGTGCTTTTTGAAGGCGCGGACAAGAAAGGGAAGATGTGCGGATACACGGAAAACTACATCAAGGTGTGGGAGGACTATGATCCTCAGCTCATCGGACGCACTTTGACTGTGGCTCTGACGGCTGAGAACACGAGGATTGAGGCGCTTGGTGGCGAGGAATAGATTCGTTCAGAGCATACGGCTTCACGCGGGAGGTGAGAACCCTCAGCTCATGAAAAAATCGCGTAGGGTTTCTCTCCTCCCGCTTTTTTGAAGCCTTTCGCACATATACAAAAAGGACATAATATGACTTACACAGAAAACTTCCAGGATAAAAAAGGAAGACGGACGCGGTTGACGTTTTTCGGGAGCGGAACTTCGCAGGGAGTGCCTGTAATCGGATGTCAGTGTGAAGTTTGCAGAAGTGCGGATCCGATGGATAAGAGACTCCGGTCGAGCGTGCTGGTGGAGCATGAAGGAATGACAATTCTGGTCGATGCCGGTCCGGACTTTAGGGCGCAGATGCTTAGGGCGGACGTGCGTCATCTCGACGCGATACTCCTGACCCATAATCACAAGGACCACACGGGAGGGCTTGACGATGTGAGGGCACTCAACTACACAGAGGGACGGGCCTGCGAAATCTATTGTGAAAAATATGTGGAGGATTCGCTGCGGATGGAGTATTCCTATGCTTTTGCTGCCCACAAATACCCCGGTGCCCCCGAATGGCATGTCCACAACATCACGGACGAGCCATTCACCGTCCGCTTCGACGACTCGGCTCCGCACCTTAGATGGGAATCGGGAATCGGCTACCACGAGGTACCGGGCGACCCTAACGGTGTTGTTCGGGAAACGACGGTCATCCCGATCCGCGGAATGCACGGTGCGCTTCCGGTGCTCGGCTTCCGTTTCGGAAACATCGCCTACTGCACGGACATGAACTACATCCCGGAGGAAGAGTTCGCGAAGCTCGAAGGTCTGGAGCATTTCATAATCAACACGGTGAAGCGCGGCACCCACAACTCACACTGGGGCCTGGAGCAGGCAATTGAGGTCTGCCGCAGGGTCGGAGCGAAGCATTCGTGGCTCACGCACCTAAGCGACCGCCTACCGAAGTACAAGGACTTCGTTCCTGAACTGAAGGCACTTCCGGACAATGCTGACGGCACACCGGCAAACATTCTCCCAGCCTTCGACGGGCTTGTCATCGAGGGGTAACCTCTAATTACTTGATCCCTTCAAGAAAAAGACTGACAATGGAGATGTGAAAAAATATTATATTATAGGAGTTCACCAATCTTTGCCCAATAGTAAAATGCTTCCGGAGATTGACGCCGAAGACGTTTCAATCTATCAGGCAGTGCGAAAGAAATGGACATATCTGCAATAGAACGAGGGTCTCCGGAATAACGCTCGATATCCACATGTCCTTTTTCCAACATTGTCGCGATATATGCGGCACGAGCCGAATCAATGATCGCGTTCTCAATCCGATATTCGCCACGAAACATGAACGATCCGATTCGTGCTATACCGCTTTGAAGCATTTCGAAATTTCCGTTCCCTTCAGCGCCTCTGGTTGCGATACAAATCGAAGTTTTACGGATATCATCAAAGATTACGCTCGGATTATCCGACATACCTCTATATGACAATTCCACTTTGGCAATCTTTGAGAATGATTTTGAGGTCACGGTAAGATCTTTCGTGACCTCAAACAGTCTAGAAATATCATATAGTTGTTTGATTATTTCCATACTGCAATTCTTCTCCGTACCATCAGAGTTTATCTTATAATATGGAATGCCTGTCGTATTCGGAGCGAAGGCCGTCAATTTATCTCCAAGAATATCCCCAACAGATGGTACCTTCACCATACTGACCGGATTCTCTATTTTCAAAAAAGGACTTTCGATAGGGACTTCTACAACCTTTTCATAATGGCAATCTTCATTCAGAACATCAAGAAGGATGCTTTCCTGCCTGTCACTGTCATCAAGAAATGCGACATTGTAATAAAACTTGGAGTGAGATTTAGGGATATCCTTGCTTCTCTGTATTCGTAACACCGGTTTATAATCAATGAATCCGAACTCCTTGTACCGTTGAAGATAAGGCTCTATCTCCGTACCGGGAGGACATATTATATCTATGTCAATGGATAGCCTATGCCTACCGTTCTTCAAAAGCAGCATAAGGCAACTACCTCCTTTGAAATGAAATGGACATCCGGAACTCGCCAACATATCCAATAGCGAGAATGCCCGAATGACTTTCTCTATAATATTCTTGTCATTATACTGAAACTCAATAGATCTGGCTTCTATCCATTTATTTGTAAAGCATTCTGCACTAATCATATCTCTTCACACCGTCAATAAGTTTCCTGGTTCTTTGTTCAACATTTCTACGCCTCGCATATCGCAGCAGGCGCTGGAGATTGATTGAAAATAAATCAAATGCCAAGTTGAACATATTCTGGCTTTCAATTCCCCTCAAATAATCAAAGTCTGCATCCGCCTGAATATCCACGAGGATTTTTTCCAATGTCGGTACTATTATCCCGTCAATCTTTGCCGTCGGCGACTCTGAAACAAGTGGCTTAACAATGAGGCAATGGGTTCTCAGGTCTACGTAGTCATATACAAACTGGGCATCAGGTTGCCGAAATACCTTCTTCCCGTCATCTTTTAACCTTCCGAACACCGTTTCCACAACGTCTCTGTTTGTTTCCACATATATCGCATTATTGATTGAAAGGTGATGCTGGATAGGTGAAATGATATTGCCGTCATATACGCAGAAATCAGCAAACGGCAGGTTTAACTTCAAAAAATTATAAATGTTCCTCGCTTCGTCCGACGGTTTGTAAACGAAACTCTGCTTATGTCTATTTGCATACACCCCCTTGCCGACTCTCTCCAATTTTCCCTCCCGGGATAAAGCACTGAGATATTGACGAACCGTAACGACATTCAGTTCGCAATCAATTGCAATAGAACTCGCGCTGAAAGTATCGTGAACCTGTGCGTACTTCAATATGTTATCTTTCGTAGTCATTTTCATTTTATAGGGAGCAAAGATAGCATAAAATCGGCAATAATCAACATTCTCTGCCGATTTTATAATCATCCAAGATGTTTCGGAGAATATGAACAATATTCGTGACATCTTACGGTTTCAGGGATCAAGTTCTTCGCCGCGTAATTCTGGAATTTCAGAAACAAAATATTTGGAATATCTGGAATTATACCGTACCTTCGCAAGCTATCCGTTATGACCATAGTTTATGGACGGTTGTGTGAATGAAAAGAGTTGCAATCCAAGGATATAGAGGCTGTTTCCACGAGCAGGCCGCACGGGACTTCTATTCAAAGAAGGGTGAGGACATCTCCATTGTCGAATGTCCCACATTCAGCGGACTATTCACGGCCGTCAGGGAGGGGCGGGCAGATGCCATCGTCATGGCAATCGAGAATACGATTTCGGGAGGTCTGTTGCCCAATTTTGAACTGCTCAGAGCCAATACGCACAAGATTAAGGGAGAAACTTACATCCCCATCCACCAAAACCTCATGGCGCTCCCCGGACAGGATATCCATGACATCCGGGAAGTGCGGACTCACTATATGGCGATAAACCAGACCCGTCAGTTCTTTGAGCACAACTGCTCGTGGATCAAGATGGTGGAGTCTGAAGACACGGCAAAGAGCGCAATTGAGATTGCATCCGGGAAACTCATGGGTGTAGGCGCAGTGGCATCCCGTCTCGCGGCAGAGCAGAATTCCCTTGAGATCCTCGCTGCCGACATAGAGACCTATAAGCAAAATTTTACGCGTTTTCTAATCCTCGACGACAGCATATCTGTCCCGGACAATGCTGTCACAAAGGCATCTCTCTGTTTCACTCTCCCCCACAAACCGGGTTCTCTCGCCCAGATTCTGACCATCCTGTCATTCTATGACATGAATCTGACACGAATCCAGTCGCTCCCCATCCCCGGTCAGGAATGGCAATACTTCTTCTACATCGACATCCGCTTCTTTTCCCGTTCCCGCTACCGCCAGGCTCTCAAGGCTGTACGCCCCCTGATGCAGGATCTCAACATCCTCGGCGAGTACCCTGCGGCAGCTGGAATTTAGAAACATGACCGTTCCGTAATAATTTCTTAACAATTTTTTCGCACTTTTGCAGAAAATATGCGTTAACATGGAATATCTTATTTTGATTCTGTCACTTGCTGGAATTGTGCTCGGGGCGGATTTTCTCGTGAAAGGAGCCGTTGTGGTGGCCAGGAAGTGCAGGGTGTCAAGCTTTGTTATCGGAGCGGTGATTGTTGGCATCGGGACGTCGTTGCCGGAATTGGTGGTCAGCACGGTCGGGGCAATAGGTGGAAACTCGGAGGTCGCGATCGGCAACGTTGTAGGCTCCAATATATTCAATGTATTCGCGATTCTCGGTCTCACGGCGCTCTTCTTTCCGATTGCGGTGTCACGTGAAAACATGAAATTCGAAATTCCTTTCTGCATAGCAGTATCTATCCTGCTTATGCTGCTGGTCTATAATTTCTTCATCGTTGGTGAGCCGCGTCTCGGAAGATGGGACGGAGCCGCGCTGCTTCTTGTTTTTACATCATTTATGTGGATTTCGCTGCGCCGAGGCAAAAGCTCTGCGGCTACCGTCGGGGAGTCAGTGGAAGAGGAAAATAAGAGCCTATGGTTCGCTGCATTCAGCATTCTCGGAGGACTTGCCGCGCTGATCGTAAGTTCGAACTTCTTCGTCGATGAGGCAGTGGCCATTGCAAGGAAACTCGGCGTCAGCGACGCATTCATATCCATAACCCTTCTTGCCTGCGGCACATCCCTTCCGGAACTTGCTGCGTCAGTCACAGCGGCCGTCAAGAAAGACACAGACATGGCCCTTGGAAACATCATAGGCTCCAACATCTTCAACGCCACGATGATTCTCGGCACAGCCTCGCTGATAACACCTCTGACAACAGGGAAAATCGGACTTGTTGACTATGGCGCAATGATACTTGCCGCCGTACTCCCGATGATTTTCGGCATACGGGGAAAGATTACACGCTTCGAAGGTCTGCTTATGCTCCTGTGCTACGCCGCCTACACCTGGTACATCGTGACCTATGTAATGGCGGTCTAACTCTAGATGCCGATGCGGCCCAGACTACGCCGCCTACTTCAGCCCAGACAATAAAACAATCACGACCAAAAGGTCGCCAAATTCGCTGCGGAAAACTCCCAACGCACGCTGGATTTCCGTTGTCACCTGCCGCGGCGTCATCGAAAACCTCTCCGCTATCTCCTTGTGCGTCAGCCCCTCAATACGGCTTGCCGTAAAAACATCGTAACGACGCTCCGGCATCTTCCGGCGACAGTTTTCAATCCTCTCCTTCAAATCCGACAAAAACGCCTGCCCGTCCGCCTCCCGTTCCGACAAAATCCCATACATCGCCTCCCTCAACTTCGCATTTTGTATTTCCCGGTGCGCGTCATTGAGCATAATCTCCCTTTTCACAAAATCATAACTCTTGCTCACCACCACCCTGTGGAAGTATCCCCTCACATTGTCCCCCTTTGCGAAAATCTCCTTCTTCTCCAGAAGCTTCACAATACTTTCAGAATATATATCCTCCGCGACAGCCTCCACTCTGACAAATGACATAGAATGGGTTATAAACCTTTTGCGGTCCTTGTGAATCCCGCTGAGTTCAGCCATAAAATATGTCAAGTCTTCGTTCCCCATTGGCAAATGTCAGTTAAGTCAAGACCCCAAAGTTCAAGAATTTTCATCAAAAACACAAAAAAGTCCGAAAAATTATGTTGTACGCAGAGTCAAAAAGCAAGTGCAACATTACAACAAATATTTGAAAAATTCATCC
>UQYV01000037.1 GCA_900545245.1 uncultured Bacteroidales bacterium | reverse complement strand
TTTACTATTGCACTCTCTAAACTTTTCTCGTTTGCCTTGAAATTGTAGTCCCTAATTCTTGTACGTTTCGAAAATAACTCTCGTTAATTTTTCTTGTGATTCCATCCTGCTCACGCAGATGGAATCGAATTACAGACTAATTTTTCAATTAAGTTTTTTACTTACCTCTTAATCTCTCTCAAACTTGTCAAAGAACTTGTTCCTTGTTTCTTTTGAGCGTCTGCTTCGTTGTCCTCCTTCATCAGTCGGTCATTACCATAAGGTAACTCTCTCCTTCTTCGGTCGTCCGCCTCGCATCCATCTCAAAATAAATCAAAGAACTCTCCGTTTCAGTCACTTCCCGTCTCACTTGAGAGGGTCATTTCTGAATTGGGCTGCAAAGATACGGACTTTTTTATTACCTGCAAATTTTTTCGCAACTTTTTTCAAAATATTTTCAGCGTCCACGGAAAATTGAGGCGCGAAGAGGTGCGGAGCACGCTGCCGCATTGTCCGCAACGTCATCATTTTCACCTTTATAAGTATGTATATACTCTCTTTTGTTATAAGAGACACGGAATTGACGACGATTTTGGGCAGAATTTCGCTATATTTGCGATTTCGTTGAAATTTTTGGAGAAACAGAAATATGGAAGAAAAAAATCAGACTTCGCTCCCGGAGAATGCGACGCGGGAGCTGCGGCCGGGGGAGGAGTATCAACCGCTGCTTAGCCCGAAGAAGAATTATCCTGAGGTGACGCCGTGGTCGGTTTCAGTCGGGCTTGTGATGACGATTATCTTTTCGGCTGCGGCTGCCTATCTGGGACTTAAGGTGGGACAGGTTTTTGAGGCGGCGATTCCGATTGCGATTATTGCGGTGGGGCTTTCGTCGGCGCTCGGGAGGAAAAACAGTCTTGGGGAGAATGTGATGATTCAGTCCATCGGATCTTGCTCGGGTGCGATTGTGGCGGGCGCGATTTTCACTCTGCCAGCCTTATATATATTACAGGATAAGTATCCGGAGCTGACGGTGAATTTCGGGAAGGTTTTCTTTTCGAGCCTGCTCGGAGGTGTGCTCGGCATTTTGTTTCTGATTCCGTTCAGAAAGTATTTTGTGAAGGAGATGCACGGGAAATATCCGTTCCCGGAGGCGACGGCAACCACTCAGGTGCTTGTGAGCGGGGAAAGCGGCGGAAAGGGTGCGAAGACTTTGCTTGCGAGCGGACTCATCGGAGGTCTTTATGACTTTGTGGTGGCAACGTTCGGGGCCTGGAGCGAGACGCTTTCGACGACTGTCATTCCTTGGGGGCAGGCAGTTGCGGACAAGGCGAAGATGGTGTTGAAGGTGAATACCGGCGCGGCGGTGCTCGGACTGGGCTACATTGTGGGGTTGAAATACTCCTTTATCATATGTTGCGGAAGTTTGCTTGTCTGGATTGTGATTATTCCGCTGATGAACCTCATTTGGGGCGGGAGCGTGCTGGATTTTATGGGAACGGGCATCACCCAGACTGTCGGAGAGATGACAGCGGACCAGATTTTCAGCAATTATGCACGCCACATCGGCATCGGAGGCATCGCCACTGCGGGAATCATCGGAATCATAAAGTCTTTCGGCGTGATTAAGTCGGCACTCGGACTGGCTGTGAGCGAGTTTAAGAAGAAAAAGAGCGCGGAGGAGGAAGAGGTCCTGAGGACGCAGAGGGATATTTCGATGAAAATCGTTGTCATCGGAATCGTGATTGCGCTTGTGGCTGTATTCATTTTCTTCGCCTGCGGAGTGGTTGAGAACTTGTGGCTTGCGCTTGTGGGACTGCTGATTGTGGCGATTATCGCGTTCCTTTTCACTACGGTTGCAGCAAATGCGATTGCGATTGTGGGGTCGAATCCGGTGAGCGGTATGACGATTATGACACTTATCCTTGCGAGTCTGATTCTCGTAGCCTGCGGGCTGAAGGGAACGGCCGGTATGGTGGCCGCTATGGTCATCGGAGGAGTGGTCTGCACGGCTCTGTCGGTTGCGGGAGCGTTTATCACTGACCTCAAGGTCGGCTATTGGATTGGAACCACGCCTAAGAATCAGGAGACCTGGAAGTTCCTCGGAGTGCTGGTTGCGGCGGCGACTGTGGGTGGCGTGATGATGGTGCTGAATCAGACCTATGGGTTCACTGGAGAGAATGCACTTGTGGCTCCTCAGGCGAATGCTATGGCGGCGGTGATTGAACCGATGATGAACGGCGGGAATGCTCCGTGGTTGCTCTACGGGATTGGCGCCGTTTTGGCTATTGTGCTGACTTTATGCAAGTTGCCGGCGCTCGCTTTTGCATTGGGAATGTTCATCCCGATTGACTTGAATCTTCCGCTTTTGATTGGAGGTGCGATTTCGTGGTTTGTGAGCAGCAGGAGCAAGAAGGCCGAGGTGAATGCGGCGCGTCAGGAAAAGGGTACTCTGATTGCCTCGGGATTTATTGCCGGAGGTGCGCTTATGGGCGTCGTGAGTGCGATTCTGAAGTTCGCCAAAGTGGACTGGTATATTGGAAGCGATACGCTTTGGGCGCAGTATTGGGCTGAGCCGGTTGCTATCCTGCCTTATATTGCACTGATTGGGTATATGATACTTGCAAGCATAAAAACAGAAAAGAAATAATATGGAAAAGTTGATTGATAGATTTTTGAGATATGTGGCTGTGGATACGCAGTCTGATGAAAACAGCGAATCGCAGCCGAGTGCGGCTAAAGAATTGGATTTGCTGAGAATGCTCCGCGATGAGTTGGAGACTATGGGCGTGAAAGCCGAACTTGACGAATGGGGATATGTTATGGCAACTATTCCGTCGAATGTCGAGGACGAGAATGTGCCTTCGATCGGGTTTATCGCCCACGTGGACACATCTCCCGATGCTTCGGGCGCGAACATAAAACCTCAGATTATCGAAGGATATGACGGCGGGGATATTCCTCTTAGGGGAGTGCCGGGCCTTGCGCTGAAAGTTTCGGATTTCCCGGAACTCGCTGATTATAAAGGTCAGACAATCATCACAACAGACGGAACGACACTTCTTGGCGCCGACGACAAGGCGGGAGTCGCCGAGATTATGGATGCGGTGCAGTATGTCGTGGAACATCCGGAGTTCAAACACGGAAAAATCTGTATTGGCTTCACTCCGGACGAGGAAATCGGGCGTGGAGTGGTAAAATTCGACGTCGGACGTTTCGGGGCGAAGTATGCCTACACGATGGACGGCGGAGCGATTGGAGAATTGGAATATGAGAATTTCAATGCCGCTTCCGCGACCATAAGGATTCAGGGCTGCAACATCCACCCGGGATACGCGAAGGGCAAGATGAAGAATGCGATTTTGATTGGAATGGAACTTAACGGGCTGCTCCCTGTGGGCGAAAGGCCGGAATTCACGAGCGGCTATGAAGGTTTCTTCCACATTATTGATTTCAGCGGAAGTGTGGAGGAGGCGAAACTCTCCTACATCATCCGTGACCACAGTCTCTCTCAATACGAAAAACGCAAGAGCATCATCCAGGACTGCGTAAACTTCATAAACGCGAAATACGGCGAAGGCACTGCAAGTCTTGAACTGAAACATCAGTATTACAATATGCGCAAGCAGGTCGAGCCGCACTACGAGATTGTCGAGGCTGCGGTGAAGGCGATGGAGTTGGAAGGGATAAAACCGAAAATTCAGCCAATACGAGGCGGAACAGACGGGGCAAATCTTTCATTTATGGGACTTCCTTGCCCGAACATCTTCGCCGGCGGCCACAATTTCCACGGAAAATTGGAGTATGTGCCACTGGAGTCGATGAAAAAGGCCTCCAAGGTCATACTCAATATCATTTCTATTTTTGCCGGTAAATAAAAACCGCCAGGTGTAAGAAAAATTGCCTCAGACTTGTCCATTTAGGTCTGAGGCAATTTTTTGATGTTTATAGACAATCCGCATTGTAAAATTATCTGCAAAATATGACATCTTGTCATAAAAAATATGTATTTTTGCGACAAGAAAAAAGGTATTATATAATGCAAAGCATTGAAAGTAAAATAATTCAATCGGTGGCAAAGCGCGGAAGGGGCACAGTGTTCTTCCCTTCTGATTTTGCCCATATAGGGTCGAAAAGCGCAATTCTCAAAGCCCTTGAAAGACTCTCCGCTGAAGGTGTGGTGCTACGCGTTGCGAGAGGCATATATTGCTATCCAAAGATTGACAAGGCACTCGGGTTGGGGGCGCTATTGCCGACATTTGAAGAAATCGCTCAAGCAATAGCCCGGCGCGACAAAGCCAAGATTGTTCCGGCAGGTGCCTATGCTCTAAACCGACTTGGTTTGTCAACGCAAGTACCGATGAATGTCATATATCTCACTGACGGAACTTCACGAAAAGTTTCGATTTCCGATAACAGGGGGATTTCATTCAAGCACGTTTCTCCGAAGAATCTTGCATTCCAAAATGAACTGACATTGCTTATAAACTCGGCGTTAAAGGATCTTGGGCAGGAAAACGTTACTGAGGAACAGCTTTCTAGAATCAAAACACTGCTTTCCAATGAACATAAAGACAAGGTGATGGCCGACATAAAACTTATGCCTGATTGGATAGCGTCAATAGTAAGGAGTGCTTATGAATAATTTCTTTTCTTTGTCAGAGGAACAGAAACGTCTCGCACTGATGCAGGCGGCTGTTAAGGTCGGTCTTCCAGTGGAAGCTGTCGAAAAGGACCTTTGGGTAACCGCCATTCTACAGGCAGTATTTAGTTTGCCGTATAGTAAAATGTTTGTTTTTAAGGGCGGCACCTCCTTGAGTAAGGTATGGAAACGTATTGAGCGTTTTTCCGAAGATATTGATCTTGCGATTGACAGGTGCCAATTCAAACTTGAGGGAGACCTGACAATCAAACAGATAAAGAAGTTGCGCAAGTCATCTTCTGTGTTTGTCAGAGATGTCGTTTCAAAGGACTTAGAGTCTGTTCTTGATAAGTCCGGCTTGTCGAAATGGTGTCGCATTGATCCAGAACCGGATGGAGAGGGAGACAAAACCTATCCGGAGCCAAGAAAGATATTTGTCCAATATTCTTCTCTTTTTACTTCTACTTTGGATTATCTGAAGCCGGTCGTGATGTTGGAAATCGGTTCGCGCTCCCTTATTGAGCCTCATGAGTGTCATAAAGTCAATAGTCTTGTATGTTCAGCTATCGGAGTCGACACTACTGTTTTTGACATTGAAATATCAACAGCGGTGCCGGAAAAGACCTTTCTTGAGAAAGCATTTCTTTTACACGAGTTGTTCAGCACTGATACAAGTTCTATGGTTAATAGGAAATCTCGGCATCTTTATGATTTGGAAAAAATGATGGACTGCGAATTTGCCTTAGATGCCATAAACAATGATGAATTGTGGAATGCTATACAGCATCACCGCGATGTATTCACCCATATAAAGGATGTCGATTATACTCCTGACATCCGTGATAGAATTATTCTCGTTCCTTCCGAAGAAATACGCAAAGTATGGGAAGATGATTACAAGAATATGCAAGGGGCGATGATTTTCGGAGAGTCGCTCCCATTCGGAAAGTTGCTAAAAAGGATGGAGGAGTTACAAGACAGATTCCGCGCAAGGGCAGGCCGGGAAGCCTGTCACTTGCGCTCGAAGACCATATAGAGTGTTCCGCCGTCGATAATAGGTGAACCTGCGACGTGAGAGCAACTGGACTCTATTAGAATCTTTGTGACATCCTTCTTTTGAAGGTTCTCTTTATTCCATCCGTAATAATGAATATAGGAATTCTTTAAGCTATCGTCATAGTTACTGGTGTACCAGAGGATATTGACAACTGTCGGTTGTTTCGCATTGAAACACAAGCCCGGGATTTTGTGCCATTCGCAACGGAATGTATAAGTTGATTTGTTGTGTTTTTCTTCAGTGTAGCCTCCGGGCTCATCATATTGCACCGTGGCGAAGGTGGCGGGGATGTTTTTCGTAAAGTTGAAGGTCAATTCATTGTCGCCGTTGCCTTTGATTGATTTCAGGGGAATCTCTGCCTTGTCCTCAAATGAGAAACTCTTCTCATAAATGTAGGGTTTCTTGAAGCCGGCTCCTTTCAAAACCCACTCGTCCCTCAAAATCTCGGGGAGGAGTGCGCGGTCGATAATATCAAGTTTCCCGTATTTCGGCGTCTGGGAGCTGCCGAGGTCAACATTTTCGCAAGATGTCAATGCCACAGAAAGCGACAAAAGCAGAATTGTAAAGGATAGTATTCTTTTCATATCGTTGAGTATTACATCATTAAGGCGTGAAGTTAGCAATTGTTTCCGTTTCTGCAAAGGCTTGCTTAGAAATTTGCGTAAATCGGGAGGGCGTTTGATGCGGTTGCAAAAAAGATTGCGTCAATCTGCAGAACCACCCAGATGGTGAGAGACAGTAGCAGAGCCTGCCCCGGAAGGCGGATGGCGGTGCAGAATCGGTCGAGACGCGGGATGAGAGACGAAGGAAGGACGTGGAGAAGATAGGCTATGAGTATGGCCGAGAACGCAGGGCGGTTCGCCACAATTGTCTGCGGGATGGTTGAGAGGCTGAAATTGCCGAAAATGTCGGTCAGGATTGTGCTGAAACAAGTCCAGTCCGGGCTGCGGAACATCAGCCAACCGAAAGCTACGGCATTGAAAGTGATGAAGATGCCCACGGCACGTCTCCAAAGCGGAAGATCTTTACCAAGTGGAGCGGCTCCCCTGACAAATTGCATCCAAAGTTTATGAAGACAAAGCAGGACTCCGTGCCAAAGTCCCCATAAAAGGAACATCAGGCCCACTCCGTGCCAAAGTCCGCCGAGAATCATCGTAAGGAGCAGGTTGAGATAGGTCCGGAATGTACCGCGACGATTGCCCCCGAGGGGGATGTAGAGATAGTCCCTAAGCCAGGATGAGAGAGAAATGTGCCAGCGACGCCAAAATTCGGTGATTGTGGCACTGTGGTAGGGAAGGTTGAAATTCAGAGGCAGACGGTAGCCGACAAGTAGCGATATGCCCGTCGCGAGATCCGTGTAGCCGGAAAAATCGCAATAAAGTTGAATTGTGAAGGCATAAACTGCCATAAGAGCCATAAATCCGTCGTCACCGAGAGTCCCTGCAAATGCCGGATTGACAAAGAATTGCCCGATAATTTTCGAAAGGATACAGAATTTCAGCGTTCCGAGAACAATCATACGTGTGGCCTGTCCGACATCCTCTTTCGATATGGATATATCTTCTCTTTGCATTTGGGCGATGAAATCGGAATTCCGCACCAATGGTCCGAGAAACATTTTCGGGAAAAAACTCAGAAGAAACAGATAGTCAGAAAAATGCTTCAATGGGGAGATTTTCCCACGATAGCTGTCGACGACGTATGAAATGGACTGGAAACAGAAAAAGGATATTCCCGCCGGAACCGCAATTTTCGACAAAGATATTCCCCCCTTGCTGAGAGATTCGACAAAGTCCGCAAAGACTCCGTTCGCCTTGAAAAAGACGAGAATGGAAACATTGACGGTGACGCTCAGTGCGACAAGAAGTTTGCGCCGCTTTTGCGAATTTGTCCCAGCCACACCACGGGCCATGAAATAGTCGGAAAGGGCAATCAACAGAAGCAGAATGAGATAGGGACCGCTCAACTTGTAGTAGAGATAGAGCGAGAAAAGAGTCGTAAATAGATTTCTTGCACGTCGCCGATTATGCAGAGTGGCGGAGATGCCGAGAAAAAACAGCAGAGCCACAATCATAAATGCGCTCGGAAGCTGAAGCGGAGACGATGGGTTATAAATCAGGGAGTTCCAAAGGACGGTGCGCCAGGCAGGATTGATTTCCGGCAGCGTGAAGGCAAACTCAGGCAGAATCGTGATGTAAGAAAGAAGTCCCATATCAACGATTTACTTGTTTTTTGCCCCGACGCGGACCGTCTGCACCGATTTTTGTTTTCAAAGGAGCGAGACCGGATGCGGCGGAGTCTGAAACTGCTGCGCCAAGGATTGAGGAATCCGTCGGAGGGGTTTCAAGGACAGTATCTTTGCGACTCTGAAGGACTTTTTGCCGGATGAGTTCATCCCAAAATCCGGACATTTTGCCTGCAAGAGCCCTGCCTCCTCCAAAGGTGAAGTGGATTTTGTCGGATGCCACCCAACCTTTCTGTGCGAAGGTTTCAAGTCCGCCGAGACTTTCCATAGCCTCAAGACTGTTCCAGAAAAGCACTCCACTATTGTCTGCGGCAGCCTTTTGGTGGCGGGTCAGGGCAGGAGCTGAATTGATGGAAGTGGCGGTTGTGTCTCCGTCGCGGACAACTCCCCTGTCTGTCACTCCCATCACCACAATTTCGCTCTCCGGAAAGCCCAGACGCACACATTCAATCATATTCTCCAGCTGTTTCTGGTATTTGGAGTAGTTGTTTTTGTCGGGCATCATTATATTGAGCCCATATTGGAGAACGACGGCATCATATCCCATCATCCCGGTAAACTGTCTGTTGAGAGAAAGATTGCTCCGGAACATCGCTCCGCCATTGTTGCTTCGCATTGAGAAGTTGTCGATGTGGACTCCGGTGGAGGATTCGAAGGAAGCGCCATAGCAAAGAAGACTCCCTGAGAGAATCTTGAGTTTGAGTCTGTCACTTGTGGTCTTAATGACTATCTGGCGGAGGAAGGGCGAAGCTCCGATGTCGAAAGTATGGCTTTGTCCGCCGCTTAGCGAGACTTCGACTGTGCATCCTTTGTCGCTGAGCAAAAAAATCCGGCATACATCAGTGCTGTCCAGATGTGCGAATCCTGCTCCCCTTTCCCAAATCATCTCGGAGGATTTGCCTCCGCTTGCGAGGTATCCGGAAATGAGAAAGCTGTCCTTAATCCCTTCGGGGGCGGTTTTATGTTTCAGCAGGCTGTATTTCTGCCAAGCACTGCCGTGAACTTTTGCTGTGTGACGATAGATTTTGAATGGCAATTCGCAAGGAACGAACCCGACTCCGCGTCCGCCAAATTCGCTCTGGAGCATTTCCCTGAGATCGGATGTGAGGATGTCGCCTTCGATGAAGGAGTCGCCGAGAAAGGCTATGCGGTAGCCGGAAGAAATGTCGGTGCTGTCCGCATCCCACCAAAATGTCTGTTCTTCGTGGCTTTCCACACTTGGGATCTCTGCCTGGGCATAAAGGTCACCAAAGTCCGGGCTGAATTCTTCGGAGAAGTCAGCATCGTCATATTCCAACAACCCGGACCAAAGGTTTGCCCTCTCAATGTGCAGTTCCCCGACTTTCGCCGGTGCCACGAGTGAAAAAGCTGTCACGACAATGACAACCATCCCCACCAGAACAAATCCTCTGAAATACCTCATACCTAAGCCTCGCCAGTAAATGACTTCCTTAAAGAACAACATCTGACAAAGTTATTCTTTTTCTTCCAATCGGCAAAATCCGGTATTCGCCGGAAATTACCCCAATACGACATCCAAAACCATCATTAGCGCAAAACCGAGTGCGAAACCGATGGTGCCGATGTTGGAGTGCTTGCCACGAGAGTATTCGGGAATCAATTCTTCGACCACGACATAGAGCATTGCTCCTGCGGCAAATGCCAGCATATAAGGCATTATGCCGAGAATTGACGTTGCCAGAAGCAGAACGATGCCTCCCCCAATGGGCTCGACGATTCCACTCAGCGCTCCAATGCAGAAAGATTTCAGACGAGAATTTCCTTCCGCCCGCAGAGGCATTGAGATGATTGCCCCTTCGGGAACATTTTGTATGGCTATACCCAGTGAGAGTGCCAAAGCTCCAGCGATGTTGAAATCTGCCGCCAATGCGCCCGCAATAGCCACACCCACAGCCATTCCCTCAGGGAAATTGTGAATCGTGACTGCCAAGGCCAATTTTGCGGTGCGTGACAGACGGCTTTTGGGTCCTTCGGCCTCCCCGTTTATATGGATGTGGGGAGTGATGTAGTCTATCAACAGCAGAAAAGCAAAGCCGGCCAAAAGACCTATGACAGGAGGAATGACAGCCAAACTCCCCTCGCCCATTTCAATGGCAGGAATAATCAGCGACCAAACCGATGCCGCCACCATCACACCCGATGCAAAGCCCAACAGTGCCTTTTGTAAAAGCTCCGGCATATCGCGCTTGATAAAAAACACGAAAGCAGCTCCGAGCGCCGTGCCCAGAAACGGGATCAAAAGTGCTGTCAAAACAGGATTCATCTCTTTCACGAATTTTATTTCTTAGGAAGACCATTGCCCCTCATCATCTGGCGTAGAAACGGTATTCTGTGGTGCTGTAGTAGCGGTCACCGGGACGGAGGGCAGTGGAAGGGAAGCGGGGCTGGTTGGGGCTGTCGGGAAAGTGGATGGTTTCCAGAAGCATACCGCCGAACTTCTCTATCGGACCATACTTTCCATGGTAGCTTTCATTGAAAGTGCGCCCCGTAAAAGTCAGCAGGGTCGGTTCCGTGGTCCAGGTCTCCACGCCACGACCTGACTTGCGATCGTAGAGGTCGGCGGCACGACAGAGAGAACCGTCCCAGTCGCGAAGTACCCAACAAGCTGACATTCCGTGCATTATGCGCAGATGTTCATTATCCATATCAATGCGGTAGTCGACGCGGTGAGGCTCCCGGAAATCGAATGGAGAGCCATCTACAGGGAGAAGTTTGTCGGGGCAGAAATGGGTATTGTTCTGCACGCAGGTGTCAGCGTCCACCTGAAGAAGATGCTCCATAACATAGCCACCCTCGTCACCCTTGAGATTGAAGTAGGTGTGGTTAGAGAGGTTCACTACAGTCGGAGAGTCGGTTGTAGCCTCGTATTCGGCCTTTACTACATTATCATCTGTCAACCAATAAGTTACCCAAGCATCCATATTTCCGGGATAGCCTTCTTCACCGTCAGGACTGAGTCGATGGAAACGGACTCCCGCGCGGCCCTCTTCCTGCACCGGTTCTGACTCCCAGACGAAGCGGTCGAAACCTTGAGGACCTCCGTGACACTGAACCGGCTCACCATCAAAGCTTTCATTGGGAACAAGATTGTAATGAACACCATCAAGGTCAAAAGCAGAATGATCTATGCGGTTGCCGTAGCGCCCGATTACCGGTCCGATGAAGCGGTCCTTGTGCTCGAAGCTGTCCAGGTCGCCGAATCCGACGACGACATCGCCTATCTTCCCGTCCCGGTCCGGAACCTTTATGCTCACAATGCGTGCACCGTAGTCGAGCAGTTGCAGGGACGCGCCACTGCGGTTGACGATGGTGTAGAGCTTTGTCGGTTCACCAGTAGAGAGATTTCCGAAGTCGGAAACAGACACCCCCGCTTTCGGAGAGCAGGAAAGAAGCAGCGGGAAAAGAAGCGCTGCGATGAGATTATATGCTTTCATACGTCATCAATTATCGGTCATTGAACATCCCGCCTGTCTGATGCAAATTGCGGCGGAGTCTGCAAATTAAGCGCAAATGAATCTTTTTCGCAACAATTATATGCTCAAAATGTACAACAATTCTGTCACTCTTCGGTAGCGATAAGCTGAGCCACAGGCCTACAGATGAAAAACGCGCTCCTCGGAAAAACTGAAGAACGAGTCTCCTGCTATAATTATGTGGTCGAGCAAGGCGATGTTCAAGGAGGCAAGTCCCTTGCGGATGGAAGAGGTGTGCTTAATGTCGGAAGCGCCCGGTTCCGGCGAGCCTGACGGATGGTTGTGGAACAGGATGACGCCCGTAGCCCTTTTTTCGAGGGCGAGCCTCGTCACCACACGGCTGTCTATCGGTGTCGCGTTCAGTCCCCCGGAACCAATCATTTCCTTCCCCAAGGGGCGATTGCGCTGGTTCAAAAAGAGGGCCCAGCATTCCTCGTGGTCAAGGATGCGAAGGTAGGGAGCGAACAGACGAGCTGCCACCTTGGAGTCGGTCACGGAGATGTCCGTGTTGCCGGCCTTCTCAAGGGCGCAGCGCCGTCCCAGTTCAAAGGCAGAGACTATGGAAGCCGCCTTTCCGAACCCTATTCCCGGAACTGCACACATTCTGTCGGCCGACAGGGAAGACAATTCACAAAGGCTGTTTCCGGAAACAGCGTAAAGCTCCCGAGCCAGATCCATGGCGTTCCGGCCTCCAGTGCCGGTCCGCAATATCACGGCAAGCAGTTCAACATTGGACAGAGCCGCCACGCCCCTATCGCGCATTTTCTCCCGGGGTCTCTCATCCTCACTCAACTCAAGTATTCTCATATCTTATTCAAGTTTCGCAAGTATTCTAACTTCTTGCGAATATTAAACTTATCTCATTTATCGAACTCTCAAATCTCACGCACTTTTTTTCTATCCACGTTACCCCTCTCCTAAATCCTCTCCCTCGGGGAGAGGACTTACCCTCGCCACAAGGGCTCAAAAGAGGTGTTTCGCACTTGCGAAACTTGAGATATCTTATATTACCTCATCATATTCCAAACTCAACTATCAAAGGAAAGACTATATCAAACAAAAAACGCCTCCCCGAAGGGAAGCGCAATTATATAACATATTTTCCGTTCAATCCTCAAACCTAAAAAAAGAAAAACGATATTTTTCTTTTTTTATATGTTTCAGCCGATTTTTCTTCGCCTTTTACTTACACTAATCCGGAAAATCCCATAAACGCCATCGCCATAATGCTGGCAGTGATAAGCGCAATCGGAATGTCCCGAAAAGCCTTCGGAACGTCATTCAGTGAGAGAGTTTCACGGATGCCGGCAAAAAGAATCATTGCAAGACCATAACCAACCGAAGTAGCCAATGCATAGACGAGCGACTCCGCAAGGTTCAACATATGAGGTTCACCGCCAAAAGTGAACTCCTTGGTGACAACAATCAAGGCAACTCCAAGAACCGCACAGTTGGTGGTAATCAGAGGAAGGAAAATTCCGAGCGCAGAATAAAGCGAAGGGCTCACCTTCTTGAGAACAATCTCAACCATCTGCACGAGAGCCGCAATCACAAGGATGAAAGCAATCGTCTGCAAGAATTCAATGTGAAGCGGAGCGAGCACGTAGGTCTGAAGCAGATAGGTCACAAGTGTCGCGAGAGTAATCACGAAGCAGACCGCACCGGACATTCCCACTGCTGTGGAAAGTTTATTGGAAACTCCGAGGAACGGGCAGATTCCGAGGAACTGCGCAAGCAGGATATTATTTACGAATATCGCTGATATAATGATAATTAAATACTCCATAATACCTTTCTCCCCTATTTTTTAGCAGTGAGTTTTTTGAAAAGCACGATGAGATAGCCAAGCACCATGAAGGCTCCTGGAGCAAGAACGAAGACAAGGATACCATCGCCAGGAATGAATTTCCAACCGAATGCCGAGCCGTTTCCGAGAATCTCACGGATGAGTCCAAGAAGCGTGAGGGCAATAGTGAAACCGATTCCGATTCCGATTCCGTCACAAGCGGACTCAAGCACCGTGTGTTTGTTTGCAAAAGCCTCCGCACGTCCGAGAACGATGCAGTTCACCACGATGAGGGGAATGAACAAGCCAAGAGTCTCATAGATTGCAGGAGTGTAGGCCTGCATAAGAAACTGGAGCAGGGTCACGAACGTCGCGATGATGACGATGTAGGACGGGATGCGGACCTTGTCCGGAATGAAGCGGGCAACGGCTGCAATCGCCATATTCGAGAGAATGAGCACGAACATTGTCGCAAGTCCCATACTCATACCATTGATTGCTGAAGTGGTAGTTGCCAGGGTAGGACACATACCCAGGAGAAGAACGAAAGTAGGATTCTCCTTTACAATACCGTTTACGATATATTTAAGATTACTCATTTTTCAGGCCCTCCATTATTTACTGCAGATGATGCGCCGTCGAAGGCATCAATCACATCTTCCACTCCAACGTTAACTCCACGGACCGCCTCGGAAACTGCTACAGCAAGAGCCACGGTCTCAGCGTAGGCACGGGAGGTGATGGTTGCAGCGGTGATTGCGTCTATGTCGCCACCGTCTTTCTTGACTGAAAGTTTCTTGACTGACGGGTCGAAACCTTTGAACTGGTCTGCGAAGGCAGGCTCGGTACATTTCGCTCCAAGACCCGGAGTCTCGCTGTGTGAGAGAACCTTTGTGTTGTAGATGGTTCCGTCAGGAAGCACTCCGACCATAAGGCTCACCGGACCGCCGAAACCGCCGACAGCCGCCTCGACAGCATAGCCAAGAACATTTGCCGCGCTGTCCGCAACCTCGTAGTAGGAATATGTCTTTCCGTTGAATTCAATACTCTTCTTCTCGGAAAGAGAGGAGAACTCCGGAAGCACTTCGGAGATGGCGCTGTTGAGCTTGTCCGCAGCGGCCTTATCTATTGGTGCCTTGGTGAGGGCATAGACTCCTGCCAGAAGCGCAGAGCATACGATGCAGATGAGCGTCAGGCAGATAACCATATTCTTGAATGTAGATTTCATTGCCATAGTCTATTTCCTCCCGTATTTTCTCTGATGGAACGCTCTGTTGATAAGAGGAACCGTCATATTCATAATGAGTATGGCGAAGGAAACTCCTTCCGGATAGGCACCGTAGTAGCGGATGAGCATTGTCAAAAGACCGATGCCTATTCCATAGACCACGCCGCCCCAGTCACTCATCGGAGAAGTCACATAGTCGGTCGCCATAAAGATGGAACCAAGGAGAAGACCACCGGTGAGAAGGTTGAAGACGATGAACTCTCCCACTCCCATAGCCGGCTGCTGAACGAGTCCGAGGACAAGCGCGAAAATCGCCACAGTGCCAAGGATGGAAAGTGTAATCCACGGTTTGATGACCTTGCGGCAGAGAAGATAGACAAAACCCGCGAGAAGCGCAACCGCAGAAAGCTCTCCGGCAGAGCCGCCGCAGGTGTTGATAAGAAGCATCCTCCAGTCGAGTTTGCCAAGTGCAGAGATTCCCTGTTCGTTGAGAACTCCAAGCAAAGTCGGACCGGAAACTGCATCAATGTTGCTGAAAAGCGCTGTCGGGGTGTATGCCCAGTCGGTCATATAGACAGGGAAAGAAAGGAGAAGGAACACACGGGCTGCGATTGCAGGGTTGAAGATGTTCTGTCCGAGTCCTCCGAAAGTCATCTTGACTACACCGATGGCGATGACCGCTCCGATTACCATAACCCACCACGGGCAGGAAACCGGGACGTTGAGCGCGAGCAGTATGCCCGTGACAACAGCCGAATGGTCAGCAATCGTGCTCGGTTTCTTGAGAAGGAATCTGTTAATCAAATACTCAAGGCCGACACAGGAAACGACGCTGACAACAAGCAGCAGAAGTTCTTTCCAACCATAGAGAAGGCAGGAGAGAATCACCGCAGGCATCAGCGCATAAATCACGTCCAACATAAGCCTCTTTGTGGAAAGAGGGCTGTGGATGTGGGGTGATGGCGAAACTATCTTGTTCATATTTCTTGAAATTCAAATTATTTCTTTGCGGCGGCTGCGGCTGCGGCACGTCCACGGATAATCTTTATTACATCGCCCTTTGCAAGACGGATGACATCCAAAAGAGGAATGTTAGCCGGGCAGGTGTAGAGGCAGCAACCACACTCAATGCAGTCCTGGACAGCGTTAGCCTCCAACTCGTCCATCATTGCGTGCTTTGCATATTTGTTAAGAAGGAAAGGCTCAAGTCCCATTGGGCAGGCATCTGCGCATTTTCCGCAACGGATGCAGTTGGACTCTGGCTTTCTTTCTGTCTGCTCCTGCGTGAGATAGAGAAGCGAAGACGAACCTTTGACTGTTGCAGCCTCAAGGTTTGAGATCGCCTTACCCATCATCGGGCCTCCGGAAACTATCTTCGCCGCCTGCTCCGGAACGCCTCCAGCATATTCTGCGATGTAGGAAAGCGGCATTCCGATACGGAAGAGGTAGTTGTGCTGATGCTCCTTGCCAAGGCAGTCACCCGTAATGGTCATCGTGTTGGTGATAAGAGGCATATTTTTCTGAACAGCCTCATAAACCGCAAGAGAGGTTGCAACGTTCTGAACGACAGCGCCCACGTCTATAGGAAGCCCCATAGACTTCACTTCTCTTCCCATTACTGCAGCGATGAGCTGTTTCTCTCCACCCTGCGGATATTTTTTCTTGAGCACCTGGACCTCGATTCCACTGTAATCCGAAGACGATGCGGCAAGAGAAGTCACTGCTTCAGTCATCGCTGCGATGGCCTCAGGCTTGTTTTCCTCGATGCCGATTACGGCAGGACAGCCACCGAGCACTTTTTTCATCAAGGCAGCACCGATGACAATCTCACGGCTGCGTTCAATCATAATCCTGTTGTCGGATGTAAGATATGGTTCGCACTCCGCTCCGTTGAGAATCAGGCAGTCAGCCTTCTTGCCCGGAGGAGGACAGAGTTTTACGTGAGTCGGGAATGTCGCTCCACCAAGACCGACAACACCGTTGGACTTGATGCGGTCAATGATGAATGCGTTGTCTTCCGGGAGTTTGGTCACGATGTCTTTCGTGGTGTCGATACCCTCCGCCCAGACTTCTTCGTCCGCAACAGCGATTTCAATATGTGTCATCCAATTGCCGGCAAGATCCTGGCGCGGTGCGATGGACTTCACGGTTCCGGTCACAGGAGAGTGGACAAAAGCTGAAATGAATCCGCCCGGCTCTGCAATCACCTGTCCGGTCTTTAGCTCGGCACCAACTTCGACTATCGGTTTTGCCGGTGCTCCGAGATGCTGTGCCATTGAGACATAGACAGTCTTCGGAAGAGGAAGAACCTCTATCTTGCAAGATGAAGATATCTTGCTGTCATTTGGGTGTGTTCCACCTATTTTGAATGTCTTCTTCATCATTATTCCTCCTTAACGGTCTTAGTTTCAACAGGCTTTGCAACCTCTTCGGCCACAGGCTTAGCAGCAGCAGGTTTTGCCACAGTCTCAGCAGCAGGCTTAGGCGCCGGTTTCACTGCAGGCTTCGGAAAGTTCACATCATGGATAGCACCTGTAGGGCACTCAAGCACACATTTGCGGCAAAGCTTGCACTTGGAGAAGTCGATATACGCCAGATTGTTTTCGATCGTAATCGCGCCGTGAGGGCAGACCTTCGCACATTTGCCGCAACCGATGCAGGCTGCCTTACATGCCTTGCGAGCAACAGCGCCCTTGTCCTTATTGATACAAGAGACGAAAACCCGCATATTGCGAGGTCCTTTTGCACGGAGTTCGATGACATTCTTCGGACAGGCCTTCACGCATGCTCCGCAGGCGGTGCACTTGTCTTGGTCAACCTCAGGAAGTCCAGTCTCCGGATTCATGTGAATAGCGTCGAACTGGCAGGCTGCCACGCAGTCACCGCAGCCAAGACAGCCGTAGGAGCAACCCGTGTCACCGCTGTAGAGCGAAGCCTTCACGCGGCACGATTGCACCCCGTCGTAAGTCGAAGTCTTCGGACGGTTTTCGCATGAGCCGTTGCAACGGACAACCGCCACCATAGGAGCTTTCTCCGCCACGGTCATTCCGAGAATGGCAGCGACCTTCTTCATGGTTTCGTTTCCGCCGACAGGACAGTAGTTGTTGTCGAGGTTCTCCGCCCCGACGCAGGATGAGGCAAACGCACGGCAGCCGGCAAATCCGCAGCCTCCGCAGTTCGCGCCCGGCATCACGGCCTCAACTTCGTCGATTCTCGGATCTTCCTCAACCTTGAACTTCTTCGCGACAAGGTAGATCGAGACCGAAAGCAGCAGACCGAGGACGGTGATGACAGCAATAGTCCAGATAATCGTGTTTACCATAATTATATATAACTAAAAAATTTCAGAAACTCCGAATCAGTCCTTTATGTAAAAGACGAATTCGTTTTTCAACTTGTCCCGCAACAACCAGATAACCAAATAGTAAAGAGCCACACCGCCGATCGCCGTGAGACCTGTCCACACTTCGTTATCGATAACGGACGACAAAGATAGCACTAAAATCATTAATATTATCAACGGAATGACATAAGATATCCACACTGCCTTCAGACCCATCGTCTGCTTCAGCGCGAGAGTCACCGTGTCGCCTACTTTTCTCTCGGTGTATGGACTCGTCGGGACCATAACGACCTTGCTTTCCTCCTCCGAAAATCCGCAGAGCCCCTTTGCGTGGCATTGTGAGCATGCCGAAGAGCTGATAATCTCGACAGAAGTGAATTCAGGGGTGATTTCGATTATTTTCCCATCGTGGTATATTTCCTTTTTCATATATCTCTGTGTTTCAATATTATCTGCGGCGTTCCTTCACCATGGAGGAGAATGGGTGCGCGAGGTTGGAATATGAGTTCATACGTCCGGCGGCCTTGCCGACAAGCAACGGAGCCTCGAAATAGACCGGGAGACGATTGGCGTCGTCTGAAATATATATAGTCATATCCGTGTCGCTGCGGAAGACCTCTCCGGCAAGTAGACGTGCGCTGAACTTTATCGTATTTATTCTCCCAAGTCCCTTTACATCAATTGTTTCGCGTCCATGAAGAATGAAGTGGACGTTATAGATGTCATCGTCTATGGCAAATGTCATGGGATAGCGGGTCTCCGGGGTAACCACATTCATATTCATGTTCCGAGCCAAGAAGAATAGTGCCGGAAGGTCGTAGGTGCAACGATCGAGAGGCAACTCAATGTTGCGCTGCCCGCTTGAGGAAGAATAGACGTCGGCGAGAATAACCGAGCGTTCCCAGTCGTAGATGTAGGTATTCATGGCATCGTACCTGCCCTCATGGGTGTCGCGGGTGAATTTCAGAGGATGCAGTCCGTCGCGGGTGAACCAGGAATCGAACTGCTCGCGGACGCGGAAGACGAGGTCGAAGAGACGTGTCGTACGTCCGGAAACGTCGCAGTGAAATGCAGGGATGCCGTTGAAATCTGTTTCTGACAACCGCACGGTTGCCGTTCCTACGTCGGAGTTTATCACACCCCAGTTGTAGTGCAGCACGAAGGACATCGTCTCTCCGGCCTTAAAAGCGAGACTATCCTGCGCCAGACTTCCTACAGGGATGCATCCGGTGCGGGATTTGGTCGTCACACTGTCTTGTGGGTGGACCGCAACGGCTGAGTCCGCAGGCGCAGTAAACTGCTCGGGGACGACGGAAGAAAGGTCGGCTGCGGAAAACAGAAGTGCAGCAAGCATAAGAAATGATATATGAAAAGACGTCCCGCGCATCAGAACCCGGTGTCGATAAATTCATTTCCGCCCGAAGAAAGGCCGCTCTGAGAAGAAAAATCGGCAGGCTGAGGGACATCGCTGTTCATCGCGGACCCGACGCTGTCGGCAAGATTGTAGGTACTGTCGCTCTCGTCGACGAAGCGGACCTCCTCATGGTGGAAGCGCAGAGGAATGTCGCAGACTTCACCATTACGGTGCTTGGCGATAATGAGCTGCGTCGCACCGACATCCTCAGCGGAGGCTGCCATACCCTGATAGTCAAGACGATGAATAAAGAGCACCATGTCGGCGTCCTGCTCGATTGAACCGGACTCACGAAGGTCACTCAACTGAGGCCTTCTCCGACTGCCGTCCCTCATCTCCGACTGACGCGAAAGCTGAGAAAGGGCTATGATCGGAATCTGCATCTCCTTGGCCGTTGCCTTGAGGGTACGCGAGATGGCCGCAACTTCCTGCTCACGCATTCCGCGAAGTTCGGCAGGTCCCTGCATCAGCTGAAGGTAGTCGACAATTACCAGTTTCACCCCCTTTTGGTTCACGAGGCGTTTCACCTTTGAACGGAACTCGTTCACCGGTAGAGAAGGGGTGTCATCTATGTAGAGAGGAGCCTTTGCAAGTTCAGCAATCTGGGTCTCGAGCTGCGTCCACTCATATGGTTCCAGACGCACTCCGCCCCTGATCTTCGCCGCATCAATGCGCGACTCCGAAGTCATCAGACGCTTGGCGAGTTGGATTGTAGGCATTTCGAGGGAGAAAATCGCCACCGGTTCGTGGAACTGTACTGCAGCGTTGCGGGCGACATTAAGCACGAAGGCCGTCTTTCCGACAGAAGGACGTGCCGCAATAATGATGAGGTCGGAAGGTTGCCAACCCTGCGTGACCTTGTCCAAAGAAGCGAAGCCGGAAGGTACGCCACTGAGTCCCGGATGGTCCTGGGCACTCTGGAGAGCCTCCATAGCCTCGTTGATGGCGCTGCCGATGAGCTGAGCCTCCTTCTTTACATTGTTCTGAATGGCCTTGAACACTTCGGTCTGGGCCATATCCATCAGATCCTCGACATTTACCGACTCCTTGTAGGCATTCTGAATCACCTTGTAGGACGCGGTGATGAGTTCCCTCTGGATGTTCTTTTCCTTAAGTACCTTGATGTTGTACTCTATGTTCGCGGCAGAGGCAACGCGCATCGAAAGCTGCACAAGCACCGGTGCCCCACCTACAGCATCGAAAGTCTCCTGAAACTTGAGCTTTTGAGAGACGGAAATCACATCGATGGTGACGTGCTCGTTCACGAGAGCGGACATCGCCTCAAAAATCATCCTGTTCTTCTTGGAATAGAAGCAATCCGGAGTCAGTTCCCCCATAGCCTCGTCCACACAGTTAGGTTCTATCAGCAACGCTCCAAGGACAGCCTCTTCGACATCAAGAGCTTGAGGCGGTTTGTTTCCCATCTCAAGCCCTAAATTGTCAAGATTGATGTCTGAAGCATTGCGTCTGCCAGTTCTCGGTTTCCGCTCTTCAGCCATAATTATGTAAGTTTAATCGTTTAGCGACCTATTCGAAGTCCGGGTTCACAAGGATTCGTCCACAGTACTCGCAGATGATGAGCTTCTTGTTGGAAGCGATGTCGATGAGTTTCTGCGGTGCGATGGTGTTGAAGCAGCCCCCGCATGAGTTCCCATTGTAGACACTGACAACCGCAAGGTGGTTATTGCAGCTCTGACGGATACGTTCATATGCGCTCATTGTCCTCGCGTCAATCTTGGCGGCACAAGCCTCCCTCTTTGCCTGAAGCACAGCCTCGTCCTTTGCCGTGGATTCGACGATTGATGTAAGTTCCTCCTTCTTTGCGACGAGATCATCGTTCCTCACGGCAATCCTCTCCTTGATAACCTCAAGATCAGCTTTCTTGTCAGCGATGCGTTCCTTCGCCTCGCCGATGTTCTTCTCGGCAATCTGACGAAGAAGATCCTGATTCTCGATTTCCTTGTTTATGGAGTCGTACTCGCGGCTATTCGATATGTTCTCAAGCTGCGAACGGTACTTGTCAATCTGCATGTCGCATTCCACGATATTGTGTTTGTTCTCAGCGATGCCTCTCGTGTACTCCTCAATCATCCCATTAATATGAGTAGTCTTTGCCTTAAGGTCGGCAATCTCGTTTTCAAGTCTCTCGACTTCCATCGGGAGCTCACCCCTGAGCTGGACTATCTTGTCAATCGCGCAGTCTGTCTGCTGAAGTTCGTAGAGAGCCTTCAACTTCTCCTCAACACTGATGTCGGAATCCGCGAAGTTCTTCTGGATTGACACGAAAGTCTCGTGCTGATCAATCGGAGTCTCGATTTTCTTGGTTTTCTTTGTTGTAGCCATATCGCTTTAGAAATAATATATCGGGTTGGTGTAATCAAGTCGCGTAATGCGAACTGCAAAGGTATGAAAATTTTTCCGAATCAAGGAAAATAAAATATCAACAATATCTATTTCACTCTCATAATGACCCACATCCATAAGAATGAAGCCTTCGGGTGTAAAAAAATGGTGATATGATATGTCGCCGCAAACATAAAGCTGCGCACCGGCCTCGCGAGCCTTCGCGATCAGCGATGAGCCGGAGCCACCACAAGCCGCAACACGGCTTATCATAAGTCCGGGCCATAGTCTCGAAGTTTTCACATAAGGAACACGGAACGCCGACTTTACAATCTCGACGGCCTTCTCCGCCGGCACCGGTTCAGGAAAATCCCCGACTATGCCGAGCCCGCACTCCTGCCCATCCGGTCCGCAGACACTCCCGTCCACATCAAGAATCGTCACGTTCTCGAGTCCTATCCTGCGTGCCATGGCCCAGCTCACGCCTCCCACGACCTTGTCGGCACTTGTATGTGCAGAATAGATTGCTACTCCGCCGCGAATCGCCTTCATCACGGCAAGTCCCACGGCATCGTCAGGAGTGACGCGCCTGAGAGCGCTGAAAATCAGGGGATGATGGGTCACGATGAGATTGGCTCCGCACTCCACCGCCTCGTCCACGAGCTCCGGAGTGCAGTCGAATCCGACGAGTACCCCCGTCACCTCTGCATCCGCGTCCCCCACGGAGAGTCCGCTGTTGTCCCAACTCTCCTGAACATTTTCCGGTGCAAAGGAGCGAATGACGTCAATCACGTCACGCACCAGAACTTTTCCTCCAGATTCATTCATACCTATATATAATAATATGAAGTTCTACAGACCCTGCGAAATCTCGGCAAGCTGGTCACGGATCGACATCAGCGACTCCACTACACGACATTTCCTTTCAGCCCCCTTGCGGTCTTCAATCAGACGCTTCGTCACGCCTTCGATGGTCAGACGCTCGGTCTTGAGGAGAAACTGGATGAGACGGAATGTCTCGATATCCTCCGCCTTGTAGATGCGGTTTCCCTTCGCATTGCGCGTGGGACGTATGAACTTCGGAAACGAATCGCTCCAGAATCTCATGGTGGAGGTGTTCTCACCGAGTTCTCTTGCGACCTCGCCAATTGTGTAGCATATTTTTTCCATATCGTCTAATCCATTGACTGTTTGGTATTTGTAGACATCACAACCATATTGAGATACTCCGCCGGTGTGACGGACGCAAAAAAATGGTTCACAGGGTTCATCACGACTGTGTCGCGCAAAACTTCGTAGTGCAGGTGCGGAGCGTATGCGTTGCCGGAGATTCCCACACGTCCTATGACATCGCCGCGTCTGACACGCATTCCCTTGCGGACATTGATTGCGGCAAGGTGGGCATAGCGCGTCCTATAGCCACCGTTATGGCTGATTTCCACCACATTGCCCTGTCCTTTCATCGAACGCCTCACTTCCGAGACCACACCCCCGGCAGATGCGAGTACCGGAACATCAGCCTCCGAAATTATGTCAAGTCCAGAATGCGGCGCCTCCACTTTGTAGTAGGGGTTTATCCTATTGCCTACGGAGGCTCCTATCTGCGCGTAGGACAGTGGGACTATCGGAGCATGCAGTGGCGGCACATCCCCTTTGCCCGAAGATACGGCCGCGAGCGCCCTTTTCATGTCAGACTCTATGCGTTCCGCCCTGGAGAACAGCGTATCTATCTTTATCGAGGTGTATTTCACCATGTGCCTGTCCGGAATCGTGTCGAGCCCGCCAAGAGAGGAAAGCGACGAAGTGAGGTCAAGGTCCGGGGCATCGGTAAGAAAAATCTCGCGATAGATGTTGTTGTCCCTCGCGGAAAGCCTCTGAAGCTCGGCCGAGAGCATAGCTGACTTCTCCTGAAGCTTCGGCAGCTGCGAATCATAGGCCCTGTTCTGCTCTTTCAGTGCCGCCTCTTCCTTCGTGTTGAAGAAAAACGAAAAGACAAGATAGAACGCGACGGTCAGCGAAAGGGACAGCAGCGCAAACATGACAAGCTGTCCTCCCAACTTTTTGAGAGTCAGGCGCTCCTTCTTGAAGCTAAGGCTGTCCTTGTCAAAAACGTATCTCCTTTTCATCTTTTCTTTCTATGTGAAGGGTGTATGACGACGCGCTGCGAGGAAGACTCACTGACCTGGGCCATGGTCGCATATTCTTCCGTGGTCATGTCGAGATCCATATAGTTCATCGGGTTGGTAGGACGTCCCTTGTAGATGACCTCATAATGCAGGTGCGAGCCGGTTGACTTGCCGGAGTTTCCGACGTTTCCGATATTCTCTCCCCTTTTCACCTCCATCCCTTCGGCGACGTTGATGAAACTCAGATGGGCGTAGCGTGTCTTGTAACCGAAACCGTGGTCTATAATTATCTGGTTCCCATATCCGGTGACACTTATACTCACGGACTCGACTACGCCGTCCCCTGTGGCATAGACCGGATAGCCCGTCTTCGCCGCGAAGTCAAGCCCGTGATGGAATGCCGGACGGTTATATTTCGGGTCAATCCTGCCACCGAAACGGCTTGACAGGTGATATTTCTTCTTGTCCGGATTAATCGGAGGGATGATGGGAACGCTGGATGCCATATTCCCGGCACGCTTGGCAAGACGCCCCACCTCGTCGTAAGACTTCGACTGAATGTAGGCCTTTTTCATCAGTATGTCAGTGCGGACGACGGCGCTGCGGAAGGCCGTGTTATATTCGGAATCATCGAGCCAAAGGTAGCGGTTGGCTCCGGAAAAGCCGGCGTTCCTCACCTCCGGGGCTATCTTTCCCATTCCGAGCACCGTGCGGTAGATGTCGTTGTCCCTCATCTGGAGTGACATGAGACGCTCGTCATATTCCCTGATGGAGGTTCCGAGCACCTCAACCTGAGAGAGCAGGGCGGCGTTCTTCTTCTTGAGAATCGTGGTCTTCGGAAGTTCGAGACCGAGCACTCCCGTCAGAATCCAGAGGTTGAAAAACGCCATAAGGCTGCTCAGGACCAAGAGGAACACTACACGAAAAGCCCTCCTCTTAGTGTAACTTCTGTCCACCTCATAGGAGAGCGTCTCCGAGTTGAAAATGTACTTTTTAAACCCCGACATAGCGCAAATATACTGCTTTTTGTCAAAATTATTGTACTTTTGCAGGTTAAAATCTTCCAAGAGAGACCGAAACACGGCCTGCCTGGGGAAAATTCGGGAAAATAAAGATTCAGAAATATATGATGACATCAAAGGAAATCAGAAAAGCCTATCTTGACTTTTTTGCATCAAAGGGACACACAATCGTGCCTTCCGCACCTATGGTCGTGAAGAACGACCCGACGCTAATGTTCACCAACGCGGGTATGAACCAGTTCAAGGACTGGCTCCTCGGCAACAGCCCTGCGCCGTTTCCACGCGCGACAGACAGCCAGAAGTGCCTGCGAGTGAGCGGAAAGCACAACGACCTTGAGGAGGTCGGACACGACACCTACCACCACACGATGTTCGAGATGCTCGGAAACTGGAGCTTCGGCGACTATTTCAAGAACGAGGCAATCGACTGGGCATGGGAACTTCTCACGGAAGTCTACAAGATTGATACAGACAGGCTTTACGCGACTGTTTTCGAAGGTTCTGTTGAGGACGGAACGTCGCTCGACACCGAGGCTCGCGACCGTTGGCTTTCACACCTTCCTGCAGACCGTGTGCTGCTCGGCAACAAGCACGACAACTTCTGGGAAATGGGTGACACGGGCCCTTGCGGCCCTTGCTCGGAGATTCACGTCGACCTCAGAAGCGACGAGGAGAGAAAGGCAGTTCCGGGCGCCGAGCTCGTGAACAAGGGACACCACCTCGTGATTGAAATCTGGAACCTCGTCTTTATGCAGTATAACCGCAAGGCTGACGGTTCGCTTGAACTGCTTCCACACAGAAATGTGGACACGGGAATGGGCTTTGAACGCCTTTGTATGACACTCCAGGGCAAACAGAGCAACTACGATACGGATGTCTTCACCGGAATGATTCACAAGATTGAGGAACTCTCCGGCAAGGAGTATGGAAAAGACGAGAACGTGGACATCGCAATGAGGGTCATCGCCGACCACATCCGCGCGATTGCATTCTCCATCGCCGACGGACAGCTTCCTTCCAATGTGAAGGCCGGCTATGTCATCCGCAGAATCCTTCGCCGCGCCGTGCGCTACGGCTACACCTTCCTCGGCTTCGGAGAACCGTTCCTCTGCCGTCTCGTGGGCCAGCTCGTGAGCGATATGGGTGAGTTCTATCCGGAAATCGCACTCCAGCAGACTCTCATCGAGAAGGTCATAAGGGAAGAGGAAATGGCGTTCCTTCGCACACTTGACCGGGGTATCAAGTTGATTGACAGCATTATGGAAAAATGCGCCGACACAAAGGTGATCAAGGGAGAGGATGCGTTCACGCTCTATGACACTTTCGGATTCCCGATTGACTTGAGCGAGCTCATAGCCTCCGAGAAAGGATATACCATTGACCTTGAAGGATTTGAGATCGAGTTGAAGAAGCAAAAGGACAGGGCCCGCAACGCCACCGCCAACGAGTTTGGAGATTGGATTGAGTTCCACCATTGCGACAACGTGGAGTTCCTCGGCTACGACTTCACGGAAATTGACGGCGCACGTCTCACCCGCCACAGAACGGTGAAACAGAAGAATAAGGAGATGATTCAGCTTGTCTTCGACCGCACTCCTTTCTACGGAGAAATGGGAGGTCAGGTCGGTGACACGGGATATATCGAAAGTGAGGACGGCGAGAGAATCAAGATACTCGACACCGTGAAGGAGAACAACCTGACGATTCATATCGCCGAGAAACTGCCTTCTGATTGCAGCGGAAGTTTCCGCTTGGTGGTTGATGCCGCAAGAAGACGCAATATAGAGAACAACCACAGTTGCACCCACCTTCTCCATCAGGCTCTCCGCGAGATTCTCGGAACGCATGTTGAGCAGAAGGGCTCGTTTGTGACTCCGGATTATTTCCGTTTCGATTTCTCGCATTTTGAGAAACTCACCGACGAGCAGATAGACAAGGTTGAAAAGAGAGTCAATGAGTTAATACGCACGAACTTCCCTCTCGTGGAAAAGAGGGACGGCACAATGGACGATGCCAAAGCTATGGGTGCAATGGCACTGTTCGGCGAGAAATACGGCGACCACGTCCGCATCGTGCGCTTCGGTGACTCCGTGGAGCTCTGCGGCGGATGCCACACCTCGGCAACAGGCAACATCGGATTCTTCAAGATTGTCTCAGAGAGCGCAATCGCGGCGGGAATCAGAAGAATCGAGGCAAGGACCGGACTCGCTGCGGAGAACATCGTGGACATGATGGAGAACACCCTGCGCAGCGCGAAGGCCCTGTTCAACAACGCCCCTGACCTTGCACTCGCGATAAAGAAGCTCATCGACGAGAACGATGGCTTCAAGAAGGAAATCGAGAATGTGGCCAAAGAAAAGGCCGCCGCATTCAAACAGGTGCTTCTCGATGAGGCGAAGGAAATCAACGGCATCAGGACAGTGGTTCTCCGCCAGGCCGACCCGGCAAGACTCAAGAATGCAGCGTTTATGCTCCAGAAAGAGGCCGAGAATCTCGCTGTTGTCGCAGCTTATGAGACAGAGGGCAAGCCTCAACTTCTGGTGATGTACTCTGCCGACCTCGTTGCCAAAGGACACAACGCCAGCAACGATGTCCGCGCAGCAGCCAAGGCCATCCTCGGAGGCGGCGGCGGCCAACCTGGCCTCGCCACAGCCGGCGGCAAAAATGTCCAAGGCCTCGACGAAGCCATTGAGATTTTACTCAATAATATAAAGTAGTTTTAAGTAACTGAAAGAAAGGGATTTGATAAAGAGATGAAGAACAAGGCGCGCGAGGAGTTGAAACCGCAGCAACCTCACGGTTGTGAGGATTTCGACGACGACCGCAACGAAGTTATTCGCTCTTTTGCAAATCCCTCCACAAAATGAAGAAACTCGACAAATTCATACTCAAGTCCTTCGTGATGCCATTCATCGCAATCCTCCTGATTGTGATATTCATCCTCATGATGCAGTTCCTATGGCTCTACATTGACGAGCTGGTGGGCAAGGGCCTGAGTATGAAGGTCATACTTGAGTTTATGATGTGGGGAGCCTGCACCCTGCTGCCACTCTCGCTTCCGCTCGCGACGCTGCTCTCGTCAATGATGACGCTCGGCAACTTCGCCGAAAGCAACGAGTTGTTGGCGATGAAGGCCGCAGGCATATCCCTCTCCCGCATCCTTCTTCCGATAGGCATAGTTTGCTTCGCGATAAGTGTCAGTGCGTTCTTCATCGCGGACGACCTCATTCCGGTGGCATATAACCAGATTTACACTCTCCGCGACGACATCGGACGGACAAAGGAGGAGATAAAGATTCCGACAGGAACGTTCTATGACGGCATAGAAGGATACATCCTCCGCGTCGAGGACCGCGATGACAAGACCGGAATGATGCACAACGTGATGGTCTACAACCACACGGGGCACAAGGGCAACACCAGTGTGACCGTGGCGGACTCAGCGAGGATGACGATGTCCAAGGACAAGAGCTATCTGATTTTCTCGCTTTACAGCGGCTCGAACTTCGAGGAGAACAACACGAAGAAATACCGCGACACGACCCTCCAGCTCCAGCAGATTGAGTTTTCCCGCCAGCAGATAATCATTCCTCTTGAGAACTATGCGTTCCACAAGTCGGATTCCGCAAGGTATAGCGACCAGGTCAAGTCAATGAGTCTCAAGGAATTGAATCATGGTAAGGATTCAATAGGCGGAATCAACGAAGCCTCAAGGGTAGAAAACGTGAGGGCTGTCAACGGCTACCGTTCCGGACTGAGATACTACAACCAGCTCGACTCCGCCACAAGGGCAAACATCAGCTCACCGCTACGTGTGGAGAACATCGGACAATTCGAGAGCATCGACGCCGAAATCAAAGCCGTAGAAAACGCGATTCAGAAAGCGGAAGACCTTCAGAGCACCCTTTCAATGTATGCGAGCGATACAGGCTACCACACGAGGATTTTGAGAAATATAGACATTGAGATTCTCAGCAAATTCGCCCTCTCGTTGGCCTGCTTCATATTCTTCCTTATCGGAGCACCGCTTGGTGCACTCATCCGCAAGGGAGGTCTCGGCACGCCGGCCATCATCTCTGTACTCTTCTTCGTCGCCTATTGGGTCATCGACATTTCCGGCAAGAAACTCGCCCGCGACGGCGCCATATCCCCGGAACTCGGAGTTTTCATTTCGAGTTACATCCTCTTCCCGACAGGAGCGTTCCTCACATGGAAGGCGGTGAACGACTCGACGCTTTTCAACATCGACAACATCAAGGGCAAATTCAGAAAAATAAAGGCAAAGTTTATGGGAATATTCAAAAAGACAAGAATCGTATATATGGGTACACCGGAGTTCTCGGTGGCTCCGCTTGATAGACTGATAAAGAAGGGATATGACGTCGTGGGCGTGGTGACTGTCGCCGACAAGCCATCGGGACGCGGACTGAAAGTGAACGAGAGTGCAGTGAAGCAATATGCAGTGGCTCACGGGATTCCTGTCCTTCAGCCGGTTTCACTCAAAGACGAGACTTTCCTTGAGGCTTTGAAAGCTTGGAAACCGGACCTTTTTGTTGTGGTGGCGTTCAGACTGCTGCCGGAGTGCGTCTGGAGCATTCCAAAGCTCGGAACATTCAACCTCCACGCAGCTCTCCTTCCTCAGTACAGAGGTGCGGCTCCGATTAACTGGGCTGTCATCAACGGCGAGAATATGACCGGAGTCACAACATTTATGATTGACGCAGGAATGGATACGGGTAAGATTATGTATCGCGAACAGTGCCCGATTCTGCCTGGCGACACAGCTGGAGACGTTCATGACAAACTGATGGAACTCGGTGCGGAACTCGTGGAACAGACTGTGGAATCAATCATTGAAGGCAGCGTCGAATTCCGTGTTCAGCGCAGCTTCATCCAGGGAGCGGAGGTGCTCAAGCCTGCCCCTAAGATTACCAAAGAGATGTGCAGGATTGACTGGAACCACAGCACGACGGAGATCTACAACTTAGTCCGCGGACTCAGCCCATATCCTACAGCCTACACGGAGATTCAAAAAGAGGGCGAAGCTCCAGTCACATTGAAAGTCTTCTTCGGAGAAAAACTCAAAGGGGAGAAGTTCAGCGCAGTATGCCCTTCCGGCAAAGCTGTCCCCGGCCAAATCCTCAGCGACGGAAAGTCATACTTTGCCATTGCCACCACTGACGGAGCACTTTCTCTGACCGACCTCCAGATAGCAGGAAAAAAGAGAATGGATGCGAAGACCTTCCTTATGGGATTCAGAGACATCGACAAGCACAAGATTGTCCTCGGATAGGGGCATAGCACAGTATGGACGAAGTCAGAAATATCGCAATCATCGCGGACGGGGAATTTCCACAGAGCGAATATCCCCGCTATCTCATTTCATCCGCAGATGCCGTAGTCTGCTGCGACGGGGCTCTGGTGAAATATCTCAACTTCAGCGGGGGGAAACATCCTGCTGCCGTTGCCGGGGATATGGACACATTGTCGGAGGATTTGAAAGCGGAGTTTGCGGATATAATCGTCAAATACGATGAACAGGATTACGACGACCTCGCAAAAGCAATGAGATATTCCCTTGGAGAGTATCCCTCTCTCGAAAGAATCAGCATTTTCGGGGCATCGGGAGGTCAGGAGGATTTCACGATAGGAAACTACGGCCTTCTGGTGGAGTTCTCACGCAATCATCCCGACGTCACATTCGAGATGATTTCCGACCACACGAGCGCATTTGCACTGAACGACAGCGACACATTCGACTGCGGAACAGGGCGCACCGTTTCGGTCTTTTCCCCCGACCCAACGCTGAGAATTGCCTCCAAAGGGCTTGAATGGCCACTTGATGAGGTATGCTTCGACAACTGGTGGAAAGGAATACGCAATAGGGCCACAGAGGACAGGATTGCGCTGAAGTTCAACCACCCCGCTCCGGTTCTCATAATCCTCAACTGACGTCATACACACGGAAAACTCGACAAAGATCAACACAACTTAATAATCAGACAATTATGGAAAAGAACGTATATTTTCCAAAAGTTCAGGACATCGAGAAGGCCTCTGAGAGACTGAAGGAGATTCTCGCACCCACACCTCTCCAGCTGAACACACATTTCTCAAACAAGTACGGCTGTGACGTCTACCTCAAGAGGGAGGACCTGCAGATGGTGCGATCATACAAGATTCGCGGGGCGTACAACAAGATCCGCTCGATTCAGCCGGAAGTGCTCAAATACGGCATCGTCTGCGCATCGGCAGGCAACCACGCCCAGGGTGTGGCATTTTCATGCAACAAACTGAAAATCATGGGCTCAATCTACATGCCTGTGACAACTCCACGGCAGAAAATCGAGGCTGTGAGCATGTTCGGAAAGGATTATGTGGACATAGTGCTGACAGGGGACACTTTCGATGAGGCGAACGAAGCTGCGATAAAATATGCACAGCGCAGCGGGAAGACATTCATTCCCCCGTTCGATGACGAGAAAATCATCGAGGGGCAGGGAACAATAGGATATGAGATTACGCAGCAAGTGGACGAGCCGCTCGACTACATCTTCATCCCAATCGGAGGGGGCGGACTCGCATCTGGAGTAGGTGCCTACCTGCGTCAGAAGTGGCCGAATTGCAAGATTATCGGAGTTGAACCGGCAGGAGCGGCAAGCATGAAAGCATCTCTTGAGGCAGGGCACGTCGTTGACCTCGAACACATAAACAAGTTTGTGGACGGTGCTGCAGTGAAGAAGCCAGGTAAGTTGACCTACGGGGTATGCAAGGAAGTTCTGGACGATATCATCCCTGTTCCGGAAGGAGCTGTCTGCTCGACGATTATCGAGATGTACAACAAGAACGCAACGGTCGTGGAGCCTGCCGGAGCACTTTCTGTGGCAGCCCTGAGATTCTGTCCGGACATGATTAAGGGAAAGAAAGTCGCCTGCATCATCTCCGGAAGCAACAACGACATCACCCGTATGGAGGAAATACGCGAGCAAAGCCTTGTCTACGAGGGTCTCAAGCACTACTTCATAGTGAATTTTCCACAGAAGGCAGGAGCGCTGCTCACCTTCATTCGCGACATCATAGGTCCGTCCGACAACCTCGTCTACATCCAGTACATCAAAAAGACCAACAAGGAAGAGGGGCCGGCGCTCATCGGAATTGAGGTGGCAGCAAAGGAGGACTATGACGCACTCATCCGCCGCATGGAAGCCCACGAAGTTTCATACGAATACATCAACCAGAACAACAAATTATTTGAGATGTTGATATGATACGGAACATTGCTCTTGTGGCGCATGACGCCAGAAAGGTCGAACTTATCGACTGGGTGAAGTTTAACGCGGGCTCGCTGAAAGAGTGTCGGCTTTTCTGCACCGGGACAACCGGAAGGCTTGTGCGGGAGGCCCTGGAGGAGGAACTCGGGAAGGAATGTCCGGAGATTACCTGCCTGCTCTCGGGACCGCTGGGAGGAGACGCCCAAATAGGGTCGATGATCGCAGAAGGACGGGTGGATATGCTCGTGTTCTTCTGCGACAACCTGATAATGCAGGGACACCAGAACGATGTCATGGGACTCGTGAGACTCGCCTCTCTCTATAACATCCCATTCGCCACGAACCGCAGCACGGCTGACTTCATCATCTCCTCAACTCTCTTCAAGTCGGAGACCTATCACCCAATCATCCCAGCCTGCATCGAAAACTACAAGAACCGCAAACTCTGACAATTGCCGAACTGCCATTTCAAGAGATTAGTAGTGCTGCATAAAACAAAAAAATCGGGAAATCTCAAGGCTCAAGCCTGAAAGATTTCCCGATTTTCATTCTGTGTCGAACAATTTTCACCCTAAGCGACGCGGCCGCCGTAAGAACGATCCTCAGTATTCACACGAATCTTCTCGCCCTGATTGATGAACAGAGGAACCATAATCATCGCTCCCGTCTCAAGAGTGCACTCTTTGAGAGCAGAAGTAGAAGCTGTGTCGCCCTTGACGGCCGGCTCGGTGTAGGTCACCTCAAGCTCAACATAGGTCGGGAGCTCGCAGGTGAGGCAGCGCTCGTCGTTGTCCTCAGCGAGGAACATCATCTCGACGTGCTGTCCTTCCTTCATCAAGTCAGAGTTCTCCACCTGATCGGTGTCGAGGTGAATCTGCTCATAGGTTTCCTCATGCATGAAGTTGAATCCGTCCTCGTCCTTGTAGAGGAACTGGTATGGGCGGCGCTCCACGTTGATGGTGTCAATCTTCACACCGGCTGTGAATGTATTCTCAAGGATACGGCCGTTCTCGAGGTTACGGAGCTTTGCCTTTACGAATGCAGGTCCCTTGCCCGGCTTCACGTGCTGGAACCATACGATAGAACAAGGCTTTCCGTTATACATCAGATAAAGTCCGTTCTTGAAATCTGCTGTTGTTGCCATATGATTTTTATTTTAAGAAATATCAAAGTTTATCGCTGTTTTTCGCCGTGCAAAGGTAGCATTTTATTGTCTTTCTGCAAAATATCCTTTATCCGTGCGGCAGTCTCCTCAAGCAGCCACTTCGGGGTAGAGGCAGCGCCGCATACGCCGATCCTGTCATCCTCACGGAACCATTCTCCGTTCAGTTCGTCGACAGAGCTCACATTGTAGGTCCTGATGTTCACAGACTTGCAGAACTCACAGAGCACCTTGCCGTTGGAACTGGATTTTCCGCAGACAAAGACAATGACGTCGTGGCTGCGCGCAAATGCCGAAAGCTTCGCATGGCGCGTGGCAACTTGACGGCAGATGGTGTTGTGGACCTTGAGTCTGAGACGCAAACCTCGAACTTTAGCGAGGCGTGCGCAGACCTTGTCATATTCACCGGGGCTCTTGGTGGTCTGGCTGAAAATCTCCGTTGGAGTGCTCTGTCGTATGCGTCCGTCGGCGATTGCCTCTTCAAGCATAATCAGATTTTCGACCACAATGGCCGTCCCTTCAGTCTGTCCTACCAGTCCGAGCACCTCCGCGTGTCCGACTTTGCCAAAAATAACAATCTGTCCCTTCCCGGCCTTCTTCTGCTGCAGATAGGCCGTGCGTATCCTCTTCTGAAGCTGAAGCACCACCGGACATGTGCAGTCCACGACTTTAAACCCGAGAGCCTCCGCACGGGCATAAGTGGCAGGTGGTTCACCATGAGCCCGGATAATCAGGTCTGCATTCTCCACCGACTGCATCTCATCCAGATCCTCCCTGTCTATTGTCACCAAGCCAGCAGTCTCAAGTCCCGAAAGCACCGCTTCATTGTGGACAAGCGCACCGAGAGAAAAGATTTTCCGGTTCTTTTCATGTTCGAGCTTCTCCTCGGCTATATTCACCGCACGAATGACTCCGGCACAGAATCCGGAATTCTTGTCAACGTCCACTGTCACTTCCCTACTCATAATCCGGTCACTCCAAATTTTTCACGAAGAATATTTTTCACCCACTCCATTTGCCCCTCAAGAGTCATCTCCGAATTGTCAAGTTCAATGGCATCATCTGCCTTTGATAGCGGAGAAACAGCCCGATGAGAGTCGATATAGTCCCGTTCCTTAAGGTTCGCAAGAACATCAGAAAGGTTCACCTTCTCGCCCTTGGCCTCCATTTCAGCTGCACGCCTCTTCGCGCGGACAAGCGGATCTGCGGTCATAAAAATCTTCAGCTCCGCATGTGGAAACACAGTAGTTCCGATGTCGCGTCCGTCCATCACGACACGTCCGCCCCGTCCTAATTCGCGGAGTTTCGCGTTCACATAGTCACGCACCTCCGGCACCGCCGAGATCGGACTGACTTTTCCGGAAACTTTCAGGCTACGGATTTCCTTTTCGACGCAACGGTTTCCGATGTATGTCCGTATTCCGTCCTCAGTATTCTCAAGACGCACGTCAAGCGCACTCAACGCCTCCGCGAGCGCCGGCAAATCAATTTTGTTGTCGTCGGAAATGAGTCCGTTCTCCATAGCATACAGCGTCACGGCGCGATACAATGCTCCCGAGTCCAGATAGAGGAACGAAAACTCGGACGCGATGAGCTTCGCGAATGAACTCTTCCCCGTCGAGGAATACCCGTCGATGGCGATTGTAATGTCTGGTATATCGTATTTTTTCATATCAAACCGATGCCCCGCCGGATTTCGGATCCGGAAGGATATTTTAATCGGCAAAATTAAGCATCTGATTGATTTATTCAAAACAAAATTTCCGATATTTGTATCCGTTTTGGGAATACGGCATTGTTTTTTCAATATTCAAGAGGATGTTTGGATTTTTTGTCCAGTTATTTTGGATTCTTTTGAATTTTGTAAGCATTAAAGAATAAGTTGAACTAAATTTGCATCAGATTTATGAGGATAGATTTATTTTGGAAGAAGGAGTGTACTGGAGGTACACGACTGATGAGAAAATAAATATAGA
>UQYV01000036.1 GCA_900545245.1 uncultured Bacteroidales bacterium | reverse complement strand
CGTCTTCCTTTCCCACTCCCCACTGAACTCCGGGAATCTCAAAGTTGGGACATTAGCCTTTTTCTGTATTTGATTGTCGTTCATAACGATTCTCTGTCAGTTAAATAAAGGATTGAGGATTAGATGATGCCGAGCTCCTTGAGGTAGACATCTATCTGCTTGTCAAGATCGGCTCGCTTGGCCTCCAGCTCCTTGATTTCTGCCATCACAGCCTTGATGTCGATTTCTTCCTCTTCCTCAAAGGTGTCCACATATCGGGGGATGTTGAGGTTGTAGTCGTTGTCTTTTACCTCTTGCAGGGATGCGCAGTGGCTATATTTCTCGATTTCCGTGCGGTTGCGGTAGGTATCGACAATCTTGCGGATATGCTCCGGACGCAGCTTGTTCTGGGTCTTGACCTTCTCGAACTCCTTGCTGGCATCGATGAAGAGGATGTTGTCATCTTCCCTGCGGCATTTCTTCATCACGAGGATGCAGGTAGGGATGCTCGTTCCGTAGAAGATGTTGGCAGGGAGGCCGATGATGGCATCGATGTAGTTTTTCTTCTCGATGAGGAACTGACGGATTTTCCCTTCGGAGGAACCTCGGAACAGAACACCATGCGGAGCTACACAAGCCATCGTGCCACCATCGTTGAGGTGGTAAATCATGTGCAGGATGAAGGCGTAGTCGGCTTTCGACTTCGGAGCAAGGACTCCGGCCTTGCTGAAACGGTCATCGTTGTTGAACTTGGCATCTGCCGACCATTCAGCGGAGAACGGAGGATTAGCCACCACCGCATCGAACTGCCTGTCATCGAATTCATCAGCCTCAAGGGTGTCCCCGTTGTGGATGTCGAAATCCTGATATTTCACACCATGCAGCAGCATGTTCATCCGGCAGAGGTTAAATGTGGTCGGATTCTTCTCCTGTCCATAGATGGCATCGGCATTACCCTCACGGGCAGTACGGAGCAGCAAGGAGCCGCTACCGCAGGTGGGGTCATAGACCGTCTTGAGGCGGTTTTTCCCGGTGATGACGATTTCCGAGAGTATCTGGCTTACCTCCTGAGGAGTGTAGAACTCCCCGGCCTTCTTCCCGGCTCCGGCTGCGAACTGGCCAATCATGTACTCGTAGGCATCGCCAAGGATGTCGATGTCCTGCGCCTCGGAGAGGCCGAAGTCGATGCCGTTGAGGGCGACCAGCACCTCGCTGATGAGTTTGTTCTTGTCATCGGCAGTCTTGCCGAGCTTCGGGGAGGCAAGGTCAATGTCAGAGAACAGGCCTCCGAAGTCATCCTCGCTCTCCTGACCGATGGTGCTGTCCTCGATTTTTTTGAGGGAACGCTCCAGCGCAGGGAGGATGTTCTCCTTGTGCTCTATCATCGAGATGATGGTGGAGTACAGGAATTCCGGCTCCACGAAGTAACCGAGGTCTTGGATGCATTGCTCCTTGAGTTCGGCCTTCAGTTCCTCGTCACCGCTTGCCCATGCCTGCTTGAAGTTGATACCATCGTACTGAAGTATCTCATCGGCACGGAGTTCTATCTTCTCGGAAAGGTACTTATAGAAGATGAATCCAAGGGTGAAGTACATGAAATCCCCTGCGGACATGTTGCCTCTGAGTGTGTTGGCCACCGTCCAGAGCTGGGTGCGTAGCCGCTGTTGTAGTTCTTCTGACATATCGTTTGTTCTTTTTTATTCCCAACTGAAAGTATCTATTATCGCCCGGAGCTTGGTCATGACCCGTTTGAATATGTTACGTCTCTCTATAAGGCCGACCTTTTTCTTCATGATGGCATTCTGTATGATTTCTGGCTTCTCCCTCTGGAGGTAGTCATATTCCTTAAAGAAGTCCTGCAAGGCCTCGGCATCCAGCTCCTCTTCTTCGGCAAGGTTGTCGATGGCCTTGGCTTTCTCCTCTGCCACATAGCGGTTGAGCCTGTCCTCGAGGTCGATTGTTCCGTCTGCCTTGGCGGAATTGAATCCGGCCTTGTCGTTGTCCACGTTCTTGCGGATGAAGCCATCGATGAGCTTTGTCTTGTTGCGCATGGCAGCATCCCGAATCATAGTGTCGAGGATATTCTGACGTTTCTGCTCGTAATCCTCGCTGTCCGGGTTGAGTTCCTCGATGAGAGCGAGGATGTAGGCCACATTGATGACATCGCTGTGGAGGAGTTCGAGGCAGAAGTCGATGTCCTCCAATTTGGCATCGCCATACGGGGTTCCCGGATCTTCCAGAAGATGCGGTTCCTCCGGTTTCTCAACAACGCCAACGGTGATGTCGAGGTATTTGCTCCGGAAATCCATGTATTCCTGCTCCGACATGATGAAGTAAGGGTCGGCAGCATCATAGTCCTCGTATATCTGGATTTCTATCTTGCCCCGGATGATGTCCCGGAAAGCAAGCACGAAATCACGCTTGTCCCACTCGCTCTTGAGATTGTCCACCACATCCGGGGTCGGATATTTCTCAAGGAAGTCTATCATCTTGATGTTGAGTTCTTTTCTTACATCCTGATAAGGCGCGCGGATAATATATTCGTTTGGCTCATTATTGCTGAAGAGTTTGATGGCAGCATCCACATTGCCCTTGAGGTCACGGAAGCAGACGATTTTTCCGAAGCGTTTTTTCTCGTTGAGGATGCGGTTGGTACGGCTGAATGCCTGTAAGAGACCGTGCCATTCGAGGTTCTTGTCCACATAGAGAGTGTTGAGCCGCTTGGCATCGAATCCGGTGAGGAACATGCCCACAACGATGCACAGGTCAAGAGGCTCCATGTCCTTCTTGCGCTTCTTCATGCGCTCGTTGATGTCATCGTAGTATGCGCTGAAGTTGTTAGTGGTAAATGCCGTCCCGAACATCTGGTTGTAGTCGTCCATAATATCCTGCAACTCATCGGCCACCACTTTCTCGTCTGCAAAGCCGGAGTTCATTCCGGTGTCAACATCATCCTGACTGCCGTTGGCTACGTAGGTGAATACGGCTCCTATCTTGATTTGAGGATTCAGTTCCTTGAAAATCTTGTAGTAATCCAGCAGCATCGGGACGGACTGCACGGCAAAGAGGGCATTGAATTCCCCGTCAAAGGTGGAGTGGTTATAGTTGTTCAGGATGAACTGTGCAATCTCTCTCATCCTTGCCTTTGCCATCAAGTCCACATCGTCCTGCCCCTTGTAATACTCAACAAGGAAGCCCAGCACATTGTCATCGGCAATGGCATCCTTGATGAGATATTTGTGGAGACATTCCCCGAAGACCTCAGCCGTTGTGTGTTCCTGCTTGGCGTTCTCTACGAAGATGGGAGTTCCTGTGAAGCCGAATATCTGGAGATTGCGGAAGAATCCGACTATGTTCTTATGGGATTCCCCGAAGTGGCTGCGGTGGCACTCATCGAAAATCATGACGATTTTCTTGTCCCTGATTTCCTGCAAATGCTTGTTGTAATAGTCCCTTGTCACGGCAGCATTCAGCTTCTGGATGGTCGTGATGATGATTTTGGAGCCTCCGGTGAGTCGTTTAATGAGATGGTAGGTGTTGTCTGTGCTGTCTACTGCACCCGGCTCGAAGGCTTCATATTCACTCTTTGTCTGGGTATCAAGGTCGTGGCGGTCTACAACGAACATCACCTTGTCGATACCGTCAATCTCGGATACGAGCTGCGCAGCCTTGAAGGAAGTCAGTGTCTTTCCGGCTCCGGTGGTATGCCAGACATAGCCGTTCTTGTTGGAGTTCTGCACCCGGTCGAGGATTTTCTCAACGGCATAATACTGATACGGACGCAGCACCATCAGGCACTTGTCTCCTTCGTGGAGGACGATGTATTTGCTGATGATTTTGCCAAGGGTGCAACGGGACAGGAAGTCGGCTGCGAAAAGGTCGAGGTTATTGATGGGGTTGTTCCCCATATCCGTCCAATTGAAGGTGAACTTGTATCCGCCATTGGGATTATTGGCGAAATATCTGGTATTTACCCCATTGGAGATTACGAACAGCTGGATATAATCGAAAAGGCCGTGGAATGAGGTCTTGTGGTAACGCTGAATCTGGTTGTAGGCCTGTTTTAGTTCGATGCCCCGTTTTTTGAGTTCAACCTGCACGAGAGGAAGACCGTTGATGAGGATGGTCACATCATAGCGGCACTTCTTCCTTCCCTCGACCGTTATCTGGTTGGCCACTTGGAACTCATTGTGACACCAGTCCCTGCTGTCGAGGAATTCTATCCAGACCCTTTCGCCATTGTCAAGCTCAAACTCCTTGAGGTCACGGAGTTTCTTGGCTTTCTCAAAGCGAGTGCCACCCTCAAGGTAGATGAGAATCTTGTCGAATTCCGCCTCGGTAAAATGCTCCCGTCCATGCAAGGCGAGTTGCTTGGCGTTATGCTTCTCCAGCTGTATTTTGAAGTTATCCCGGAGATTTTCCTCCTCCTTGAGATACACTCTCTCGTAGCTGTTTTCTACCAATGTTCTAATCAGCCCTTCTTCGAGGGCTTGTTCACTCTGGGTAGTGGTCATGTTGATGTTCGTGCTGTTCAATCTACAAAATTAAGGATTTTTGGCGACTAATCCTTGCGAATTGTCCTGAAATCGCTGAAACCTTGCAAGTTCCGGTCAATCATCTACAGCTGATGTCCGTATAAGTGGCTCATTTTCAAGCTTGACCTCCGGCAGGATTTTAATACTTGAATATCAGAGACCATATCTCTGACAGGGATTCTCATGCTGCTTTTCCGACACACTCGAATATGTGCCGGAATCCAGAAAAAGGACGACTTCGCAGACTTCGAGACAATTGACGAGCAATGAGAAAAGGCTACAATCTATCCCAAGGGACAAGGTTTCCCTCACTTGTTTTCCTCTCTATGGTTCCTCCATAGATGACTCTTCTGTGGCTGATATCTTCTCCGGAGAGATTGCCCCAGTATTTCAGATTCTTGAAGTAATCCGAGCTGTAGGTCTGTCCCGATTTGATTTCGATGGCCTCGGTGTGGTCTCCCTCGTTCATAAGAAGGTCGACCTCGTTGCCGTTGGAGTCCCGCCAGAAGGTAAAGGAAGGACGGTCACCGGCATTGTAGGAACGCTTGATGAACTCGTTTATCACTATGTTCTCGAAAAGTCCGCCTCTCAGATAATGACTCGAAACCTGCGATGGATTCTTGATTTCAAGCAAGCTGCATGCAAGCCCGGTATCGTAGAAGTACAGTTTCGGTGTCTTTACGAGCCGTTTGGAGAAATTCCTGTAATCTGGCTGAAGCAGATAGATGATATAGCTCGACTGAAGAACAGAAAGCCATGAGTTTATTGTGGGGATGGTCACACCGCATTCAGTTGCAAGGGACGACATGTTGAGAAGCTGGCCAATCCGCCCAGCGCAAAGTTTGATGAGTTTTACAAATGTTGAAAGATTGGTTATGTCCTTTATTGAGCGGACGTCTCGCTCAACATAGGTGTCAATGTAGCTTGGGTAGTAATCAGAGGCATCAAGACCATTATTGTAAAGCCTCGGATAGCATCCACTCCAGATTTGCTCGTCTATCGTGGCAGGAAGAATCCCTCCATCTCTCATCTCTACATGGGAAAAAGGCAGAAGGGTTAGGATTGCAACACGACCTGCAAGACTCTGGTCTACAGAAGACAATAGCTGAAGATTCTGCGACCCTGTCAGGATATACATGCCGTTACGGTCGGCCAAATCCGTGTGGGTCTGGAGATAAGAAAGGAGTGCAGGAACCTGCTGGACTTCATCTATGATGGTCTTGTCCGGATATTGTGAAATGAATCCCCTCGGGTCTTCCTCGGCAAATCGTCTGTTGTCCATCTCTTCGAGTGAGACATATTGATACGCTGGAAAAGCGTGTCTTACCAGCGTGGATTTGCCGGACTGCCGTGGCCCGGTTACAAGGACGAAGGGAAACTTGGTTGCAAGATACAACATCTTGTCCTGAAGGGAGCGTGCTATCATCTCATCAAAAGTTTATGCAAATATAAAGTTTAATTTTATAATTACATAGAAATGCCCGAAAAATTAACAAAGACAGAGCAATGCGCAGAGGCTGTCCTGGCAGGTCGGATTCTCACCTGCACCATCATCACCTCTTGGGCAATCAAGTCCTATAAGAAGACGGTTTAGGCGGTTATGGAGCAATTATCACAAGAAAGTTTCCGAAATAATTATGAAAGTTGCGAGAAAGAATATATCTTTGCACCGCTAAACCAATTTTGATTAGAATAATCGGATTATTGAATCTATGGCTAACATTTTGACATCATCAATCGGAAAGAAGCTCATAATGAGCATCTCAGGACTTTTTCTTATCATTTTCCTTCTGCTTCACATGAGCATCAATCTCTTTGCTGTACTTGATCTCGTAAACGGCACCTATGGTGCTCCCGACGGGCTTTTCCAGAAGGGCTGTGATTTCATGTCGCTTCCGATTGTGACTGTGATGGTTCCTGTGCTTGCGCTCGGGTTCGTCATCCATATTTTCTACGGCTGCTACCTCACCTGGACGAACCTCAAGGCTCGCGGAGGCTACTGCCGTTACGCTGTATCAAGCAAGGCAAAGACCGACTCCTTTGCATCAAGGAACATGATTGTCCTCGGAATCATCATCCTCGGATTCATCGCGTTCCACCTCACCCATTTCTGGGCAGACATGCAGCTCAAGCACTTCACCGGGCTTGAGGAGTCCAATCCTTACGATCTTCTTGACGCCACCTTCGGACGATGGTGGATCACGGTTCTGTACCTTGTCTGGTTCGGAGCCATCTGGTTCCACCTCACCCACGGCTTCTGGAGCGCATTCCAGACTTTCGGATGGAACAACATGATCTGGCTCAAGAGACTCAAGGTCATCGCCTACATCTTCGCAACTCTGATTTTCCTCGGCTTCGCGACTGTTGCAGTTGCAGTATGCATCCATAATTACTGCCCTTGCCTCGCATAAACGACGAAAACATAGAAACAGGAAAGCGGTGACTCTCACACAGAGCCGCCGCTTATTTTTTCATATTTCCTGATTATCAGAAAACCCAATAAAAAACGATACAATGAGACAGAAAAGATTCTTTTTGCAGGAGAATGAGATTCCGACGCAATGGTACAACATTCAGGCAGACATGCCGCATAAACCGCAACCTATGCTCAACCCCGGGACACACAAGCCTGTGACGGAGGATGAGATGTCTGTGCTGTTCTGCCGTGAATGCGTAAGGCAAGAGCTGAACATGACGGACCGGTGGATTGACATTCCGGAAAAGGTCCGCGAGATGTACACCTACTACCGTTCCACTCCCCTTGTCCGCGCATACGGGCTCGAGAAGGCACTGGACACCCCGGCGCACATCTATTTCAAGAACGAAAGCGTAAGCCCGGTGGGCTCGCACAAGCTGAATTCGGCGCTGGCCCAAGCCTACTACTGTAAGGAGGAAGGCATAACCAACGTCACGACGGAGACGGGAGCCGGCCAATGGGGAGCGGCACTTTCCTATGCAGCGAAACTGTTCGGTCTGGAGGCTGCCGTCTATCAGGTGAAGATTTCCTATGAGCAGAAGCCCTACCGCCGCTCCATGATGCAACTGTTCGGGGCTCAGGTGACGCCATCCCCTTCGATGTCGACACGCGCAGGCAAGGATATTCTCACTAAGAACCCCTACCATCAGGGCTCGCTCGGAACAGCCATTTCCGAGGCTGTTGAACTCGCAATGACGACTCCGGAGCGGTGCAAGTACACGCTAGGTTCGGTGCTGAGCCATGTGGGACTGCATCAGACGGTCATAGGACTTGAGGCTGAGAAGCAGATGGAAATGGCGGGGGAATACCCTGACATCGTGATTGGCTGCTTCGGAGGAGGCTCCAATTTCAGCGGCATCTCATTTCCGTTTATGAGACACAATTTCTTCGATGGGAAAAAGACACGATTCATCGCTGCAGAGCCTGCAAGCTGCCCGAAGCTCAGCCACGGCAAATTCGAGTATGATTTTGGTGACGAGAGCGGCTTGACACCGTTGATTCCGATGTTCTCGCTCGGCCATGACTTCATTCCGGCGAACATCCACGCAGGTGGCCTGCGCTATCACGGAGCCGGTGCCATAGTGTCGCAGCTTATGAAGGACGGCTTGATGGAAGCTGTTGACATCCAACAGCTTGACTCTTTCGCAGCAGGTGTACTCTTCGCGAAGGCTGAAGGCATCATCCCGGCACCGGAGTCCTGCCATGCAATATCAGCGGCCATAGACGAGGCAAACAAGTGCAAGGAAGCCGGCGAGAGCAAGGTTATTCTGTTCAACCTTTCCGGGCACGGACTTATCGACATGACAGCCTACGACCAATACCTCTCCGGCAATCTTATCAACTATACGAAATAGTTTATCGTAGGGATTATATCTGTCTTGTCTTGACGGCAAGCCAAGCGGCCTCTTCCGGAGTCATGCGCGGGGCGAGGCGGGTGTAGACGGAGACATTGTAGGCGTTGAGCCATTCTTTTTCATCGGCGGTCAGCAATTCGGGCATGACCGCCGATGTGTCTATATGACAGCAGGTAAGGGTCTCGAAACGCAGCCATTCACCGAACTCGTTGCAGCCGGTGGGATTAATGCCCGGGATGCGGTCGGGGATGGTAAGAATCACGTTTTCGTGACGTATGCCATGCATACCTTCGCGGTAGAGCCCCGGTTCGTTTGAAGTGACCATTCCCGGAAGCAGCGGCTGGTTGTTGAAGTTTTGCCTTATGTCCTGAGGACCTTCGTGGACGCCGAGATAGTAGCCTATGCCGTGGCCCGTGCCGTGGCCGAAGTTGCGCCTTGCCTTCCACAGCGGTTCACGGGCAAGGGCATCTATCTGACATCCGGCCGTGCCTTTTGGGAACACGGCCATTGACAGGTCAATCATTCCTTTTAGAACAAGGGTGTAGTCCTCCCGTTCAAGGGCGGTGCACGGTCCTGTAGGAACCGTTCTGGTTATGTCCGTAGTTCCGGTAAGGTACTGACCTCCAGAGTCCACGAGATAGAGCCCGTGGCCTTCGATAACCCTCGAACCGCTTGCTGGTGTGACATAATGTGGCAAGGCCGCCGATGGGCCGTATGCAGAAATATTTTCGAAACTATCACCCCTATATCCCGGAATTCCGGCCCGCAGGGAACTGAGTTTCAGAGATGCGTCCCATTCGCGCACCGGTTCGGCATCGCCTCGTTCTGCCGCTGCCACGCTGTCCTCAAGCCATTTCAGAAAGCGCTCAACCGCAAGTCCGTCCTCTATGAAGGTCTCGCGAAGTCGCTCTATTTCAGAGTCTTCCTTCACAGCTTTGCGCAGAATGACAGGGGATTTGTCGAGACGGAGAAAAGAAGTGTCATCACTGTCCGGAAGGCAGGAATTGTTCAGGAAACTGTAGAGCTGCCAGTTGAGCGAGGATGGGTCGACCAGAAGCGACTCGTCAGAGCCGAGTTCTCCGAGAGCCGGCTCCACTGCATTGTAATCCTCAATGCTTATGTCGTCAGCCGCAAGTTCCTCAAAACTGTCGGCGGTATCGCTGTCGTCATACCCGTCCTTCTTCACGAACCAGCGTACATTCTCCTGAGAAACAAGAAGATAGGATATAACGTACGGATTGTATTCGATGTCGTTTGCGCGGACATTAAGCAACCAGGCAATCTCGTCAAGCGAGGTAAGCAGGAAATTGTCCACCGAACTGCGGAGCATCCACTTGCGCAGCCACGCGATTTTGTCAAGACGGCTCTCCCCACCTGAAATCTCAATGTCGAGAGTCTGCACCGGAGTGGCCGGAATTGCGGGGCGGTCTGTCCAGAACTGGCCAAGAAAATCCGGTCTGGAAATTATTTCATAGCGGAATTCTTCGGAAGAAGTGGCTCCGGAAAGTGCTGCATCGATGTCCAGAACCTCCTCTGCACTCCAGCACAGACCATCAAGAACAAGCGACAGCTTGCGCGGGCAGGCGCCACTTCCGAGCCAATAGGACGGGGCTGAAGGCGCACCTATTATGTAATCGACGTTCTCCGCAAGCCACTGCGGAATAGGGACGGCGTCCGGAACACGGAGCTTATGAAGTTCCACGCCTGTCCCCTCAAGCTGCGCGGTTGCCTGAATGAAATAGCGCGTGTCCGTCCAAAGTCCTGCGTGGTTGTGCGTTATGACAACGCTTGCGGCCTCTCCGGTGAAGCCGGTAAGCCATTCCACCTGTTTCCAGCGGGCTGCGGGATATTCACTGCAATGCGGGTCCGAAGCTCCGACAAGCACGGCGTCCCAACCATTTTCCTTCATAAGCTCCCTGAGAGCCTTTATTCTTTCTGCGTAGATGTTTCCCATGATGCCTGACTTTACTTATTAATAGATGCTAAGTTAACTTATGTCAGCATAATATGCAAATGACGAAGCAAAACTGTCACAATAGTTCGGATATTATGCCGTCAGATATGAAGAAGTATTTCTCGGGAATACGGTAATACTGCGCTGCGTTGTCCTCCAGGCCGGAAAGCTCAGAACTGCCGGGAACGGGCACGAGATGGCCCGAAGAAATTGCCGAATCAAGACGAGCCCTGTCGCAGGCGGAGACGAGCTCCGACAACGGACAGCCCCGGGAAGTTCTCAGGCCAAGCATGACGTTCTCTATGCCCAGTTGCACCGGTGAGAGTGTCTCTTGCCCGGAGCAACCGGTATCCCGCTGTCCGAGAGGAGCAAAAGTCTCAAGATACAGCTTCAGATCCGGGCTGTTCCAGCTGCGACACCGGTGACCGTCCGGGAGAATGGACAGGGAATGTGCCCCTGGACCGAGACCGACGTAGGGCACATGCCGCCAATATGCGGAGTTATGGCGGGCCTCCATGCCGGGAAGAGCAAAGTTGGAAATCTCGTAGTGATGGTAGCCGGCAGCAGAAAGTTCTTCGCACAAAATCTCGTATTGCCTTGCGCAGGACTCTTCCGACGCTTCCCGGCAACGTCCGTCAGCAATCATCCCGTCAAGAGCGGAATCTGGCTCAACTGACAGCTGATAGGCCGAAATGTGGCTCGGAAGCATGCCTGAGGCTGAAATGTCGAGCGCACGCAGAATCGTCTCCCGCCAAAGCCGCTCATCCAAAAGTGGGAAATACCCGTCTTTCCCCCGGTGGTCGGGAAAATGTCCCGGAAAAGAATCAGAATGCCTCGGCTGAGAATCCGGCCCAAGTTCCGGAAGCCCGAAGATGAGGTCAATGCTGATGTTCCGAAAGCCGGAGTTCTCAAGAATTCTGTAGGCCCGTACAGCGGTCGCCGCATCATGTCTGCGGTTCATCCAACGCAAAATCCCGTCGTCAAATGACTGCACGCCCATACTCGCACGTGTCACGCCCATCCCCAGGAGGGCTTCGGCATACGCCTCGCCCCGCTGAATCACATCCTCCGGGTTCAGTTCAACAGTGAATTCATCGAAATTCCGGCTTCCCAACGCATCCTTTAACGCCTCGACCACGCGGCAAAGCAAAGGCAGCGGCATCACCGATGGTGTGCCGCCGCCTATATATAGCGTGTTCACGTCCTTTGTCGCATCAAATTCCGACTTTCTGCGGTCAATCTCCCCCAACAGAGCCTCGACATAGCGGTCGTAACAGGCCGACGTTTCGGAATAAAATCCGCAGTAGGTGCAGAAAGACTTGCAGAACGGGATGTGGACGTAAATCACAATTTCAGACTTTATTTATGCCTGAAGCCCCTCAGTTAGCGAAGAAGCAATTCCGCCGTTCCGAGAGAAGACTGCTCCGTGTATGCCTCAACGGTGTAGACGCCCTTCACGCAGTCCTTCACTCCGTTCACATAAATCACGATGTCCGTCTCGGTGCCCTGATAGTCAACCTCGCGGGAAGCCGAGCTTACGAGAGTCTCGCCCTCAAGCTCGAATGCCCTCTGCTCCGTGCCTGCAATCAGCACTCCGTCAGGGTCTTTCACGCGAATGTAAATCCTTACCGGGCCCTTAGGCGCAAGGTCGTTCTCGACCAGGCTCAGACGAGTCTGGAACTGCGCCACCCTGCTGCTGCGGTCCGTAACCTTTCCGGAAGCGTTGTAGGCCGCAAGTGAAAGCCCGCGTGCCTTGATGACAGAACCGGTCGCAACCTGTGAAGAAAGATTCTCCACTGTCTTGGAAAGTTCCTCCGAACGTCTCTTGCTCTCGGCGGCGTCGCGACGTGCGGCTGCAGCGTCTGCAGTGAGCTTCTTGTTGAGCGTGTTGAGGGAGTCAATCTGGACTATGTAGTTCTTCATTATGCTCCTCAAAGTTCCGAGTTCCTTTTCGTACTGACGCATTTTCCTACGGTTGGTTGCGTCCGTCTGCTTAATTCTTTCTATCAGCTGATTGACCTCCTCGCGTGAGGAATCGAGCTGCGAATTGATTGTGTCATAATCGGATGACAGCGTCGCATAGTCGCTCTGAAGCGCAAGCATCTGGTCTGTCAATTCCTGCTTTTCTTCCTGAAGTTCGCTCACGAGCGAAGACTTCTGAATCCAGATATACGCCAGGACGCCGGCCAGAATGACCGCCACCGCAACGAGGGCGTATGTCACTTTCTTAAGACTGTTCTGTTCCATAATGTGTACATTTTTTTGATATTACGTTTCGTGTTTTCGTAACAATGTGAGTGCGAATTTACGCAAAATATGCGAATTTACGCTATATTTGCGGACGTCAGAAAAATATAAACGCATAAAATTTCATAAATATGAAACCTGCCGTAAGATATATCATCCGCGCCGTCAAGTATTTCTGCTGGTTCGCGATTCTTTTCACACTGATTATCAGCGCTCTCGCATTCACAAAGTTCGTGCCCACAGAAAACGGGGTGGAAGGGCTCTTCATCCACGGCTGGAAGTCAATTCTCGAAATATGCGGCGTCTTCCTCGTCTTTTCGGCCCTCTATCCGAAGTTCGGTTATCAGAAAAGGCTGGTCAGCATCCCCGGCGAATGGAGTGAAGTCTCCGCTGAAGTAAAGGGATATTTCGCCGACCGCGGAGACTACCGACTCGAAAGCGAAACGCCCGAAAAACTTTGCTTCCGCGCCCGCCGCGTCGGTCTCAGAATTGCCCGCATGTGGGAGGACCGTATCACCGTCACTCCATCTTTCGGCGGCGTTGAACTCGAAGGGCCGGCGAAGGACTTGGCACGCGTCGCCTCTCACATGGAATACAAACTTCGGGGCGAATAAAAAGCGGTTTACGGGGCGAATAAAAAGCGGTCTGCCGCGTTGGACGTCTTGATGAAATCCTCACAGCCGCTAAGGCTGCTGCGGTTTCATCTTCACCGTCCGCCTTGCATCCCATCTTTTTCTTCATCCCCTACTTCTAGAAACCTTCAAAAAATAACCTGCATCATCTTTTTCTTTCTTTTCGGTCTATCTTTCTTTTCTCATCGGTCATGTACCTCCAGTACCCCCACCCTCTTCCAAAAGAAACCTATCCTCGAAAATAATTGACAAATCTGAAGCAGTTTATTTTTTTCATGTTTCTTAAGCCATATTCATAGCGACTACTTGACCTTTCCGAAATATAGTACAAATGCTGCTCGCGGAAAAGTAGACACGGAGAGGTACAGAGTTCCCACAAGATAGGTTAATTTTTCTGAAGAAATTTGCGGGGAGAGGGTGTATTTCCCGAAATAAAATTTGCGGGACAGCCTTATTTTTCTTACATTAGCAGCTGTAAATCATAGGCTTATGGCAAATAGAATTTTCAGACGTAAAATATACGATCAAATCAAGCTTTGGAAAGAAGAAAATGACGGAAAGTCAGCTCTTCTAATAGAGGGTGCACGACGTGTCGGAAAATCTACGATTGTCGAACAATTCGCGCAAAATGAATATGAGTCATACATTCTGATTGACTTCAATAAATGCCCACAAAACATCCGCGCCTTATTCAACGACATGGATGACCTTGACTATGTATTCATGATTCTTCAGCAACACTATCGCAAGACCCTGGCAAACAGGAAATCTGCGATAATCTTTGATGAGGTTCAGAAATGTCCGCAGGCTCGTCAGGCAATAAAATATCTCGTACAGGACGGCCGCTATGATTATCTCGAGACAGGCTCACTAATCAGCATAAAGAAAAATACAGAAAACATAACTATCCCAAGCGAGGAAGACAGCATCCAGATGTATCCTATGGATTATGAAGAGTTCCGTTGGGCTCTCGGAGATGAAAGTACCCCCGCACTGTTGCGAAAGTTTTGGGAAATGAAAAAACCTCTCGGTCCGGCACACAGAAATGCGATGCGTGACCTACGCCTGTACATGTTAGTCGGAGGTATGCCGCAAGCGGTAAACGCATATCTTGACACCAACAACATGAGAAAAGTTGATGCGGCAAAACGCAAAATAATCAAACTGTATGGAGACGATTTCCGCAAGATAGATCCAACCGGCAGGATAACCAAGCTTTTCATGTCCATTCCCGGGCAACTCAGCCGCAACATATCAAGATTTCAGCCGAATTCCATCGTAAAAAATGCACCGACAGACAAGATGGAGGAGATGCTTGTTGCGCTTGAAGACAGCAAGACGGTCAATTTTGCATATCACGCAGATGACCCTAACGTCGGGATGGAACTCAACAAAGATGAAGCACGATTCAAACTTTTCTTATCAGACACAGGACTGTTCATAACAATGGCATTTGGGGACAAGAGTTACACAGAAAATGAAATCTACGACAAACTGCTTTCAGACAAACTCTCTGCAAACCTTGGCTATGTTTATGAGAATCTCATCGCCCAGATGCTTACGGCATCCGGCAACAAATTATTCTACTACACTTGGGCGAAGGACGAAAAGCATAATTATGAGATTGATTTTCTTCTTTCGCGCGGAGCCAAGATTGCTCCTGTCGAAGTAAAATCTTCGAGTCACAAATCACACGCATCGCTTGATGCTTTCTGCGAAAAGTTTTCGTCAAGAATTTCAAACAGATACCTGATATACACAAAAGACTTGCAGAAAGATGGACAGACGATACTTGTGCCGGCCTATATGACCAATCTATTATAAAAGGTCATAGAGATTAAATGGAAGACGCAGATTTAATCAGCTACTTGGCTTTTCTGAAATAGTATGCAGACCAATAACTACCACCCCAAGTGTCATCTTGGTCATCCAGCACCAATTCAGAATTTGTCAGGTGAGATACATGCCACGTATCCAGAACGATTTTTAACCGCTTGGAATCCCTGTCAAACACATAATTCCAAATCTCAGAATATGTCTCCCCATTATCTGCAATTTCTTCCACAGTCAATACTCCGTCCTTCTTGAATGTCCAATACTCTTTATAAGAAGTACGATCATCCACAACAACATCTCCGGCCTTGTGTTCTATGACAACTTTGATCTCTCCACCTTCCCATTCCGTTCTCGTCACATCTTCCACATAGTGTTTCTCCTCACGATAGAATTCCCACTTACCACGCAAATTCCTCTCACTTCCGACATAATCCTTGCTGCACGAACTGAACGAGAATGCCGCAATGCAGCACACCGCAAAATAAATCATTTTTTTCATTTTGTTTTGATTTTTAATAGGTTTTAAATTTATAGGCAAATATACCCCCCCCCGTTTGGAAAAAGCAAGAGTTTTCATAAAAACGGAGTGATTTTTCCAGAAGAAATTTTCGGAGAGAGGGTGTATTTCCCGAAATAAAATTTGCGGGACAGCCTTGTTTTCCTACATCAAATAGTTTTTAATCAGAGACTTATGACGCAGCAGAATTTTATTGAGTTTCTTGACTACCATGGGAAGTCAAATACCGCAGCAACCTGTTGGTTGTGAGGATTTTGACAAGCCGGTCAACGAAGCTGACCGAATAAAAAGCTTGAGAGGCGGGAGGCATAAAAGGATGGGATGACCGCCTTTTATGCCTCCCGCAATTGTTTGGCGGCGGCGTCAAGGGCAGAATAGAAGTCTTCGCCGAAGAAGTGGGTTAGTGGGGTTTTGAGGAACTGGTAGACGCGGATTTTCTTGCGGCGGCCGTTGGTGAAGGCGTCGCGACAGATGTTCCAGCGGTGGAGATTCAGGGCCGTCATGCCGTTGGATAGTTTGGAGACGCGAATCGGGTAGAGGCGACAGGAGATGGGCTTGCAGAAGTCGCCGTTACCCTTGTTCCACTGTTCCTCGATTGTGCACAGACAGTTGCCGTCCGGCTCACGGCGACAGTAGGCACACTCCTCAGAGCCTGGGACAAGTGGGGTGACGAGGTCGCCGTCAATGTCGATTTCAAAGAAGCCCTTCTCGTCAACAGCCCTGCGCCCGGCCTCGGACATCACCGGGCTGAAATGGTGGTAGTTCTTTTCAAGCGCCGGCAACTCGCATTCAAGCAAAGGAGCACCACTGTCGCCTATCACACAGCATATTCCCTTGCACTTGGCATAGTCACAGGCGAAATATTCGGTCAATATTTCACCGGAGACGAGAATGTCGTCTATTTGTATTATCGAATTGTACTTACTCATAAATCCATCATTTCATCACGACATACTCGATCCTGCTGCCTTCAACGAGCTTTCGAAGCACATCCATGACCTGTTCGGCCGTCACCGCATTCATTCTGTCGGCTATCTTCGTGCTGAAGTCGCGCCCGTCGGCATAGCGGATAACAAGTGCATCGCGCCAATGATCTGCAGACCCGGCATCTATGCCATATTCGTTATTAAGCCTGGCCTTGAATGCTTTCAAGACAGATGCCGGCCATTCAGTCTGCGGTGCCTCTGTCAAAGCCGTGCGCAGACGGGCCAGGACAGACAGTATCTCCGTGTCGTCAAGGCTGCCGTAAGCAAAGCCGTCCTCCGGGATGCGGTCAAGTGAAATCAGCACGCTGAAACGCTCCTGCGGATAGAGAAGGTATGACGAAGCGACGCTCACATGGAAGCCGGTTCCGACGAGTGCCCCATGCAGACTGTCTTCCAGCAGGCTTGCGGCAAGGCGGGAGGCACAGAGATTCGCGGCGTTCATCGGCACAGCGGCAGAAAGAAGCACGTCGATACTCTCGGCAGCTCCTCTGCGGAAAGTCGTGGACTGCCCGGAAACCGGCTGGAATCTCACACGAGGACGTTTTTCTGATCGTCCGGAAACAGGAAACTCCCCGGCATACCAGACAAGGCGTTTCTGAAGTGCAGCAGGTTCCATGTCAGCACAAATCACAATGAAGCCCTCACCGACATCGGAAAACACATCAGCAAACAATTTGTCCGCCTTGGCAACGGTCTGCGGCGTGAAGTTTTCATACATCCGTACCCCGGAATATGGATTGTCGGCGCATACAAGGCTGTCGATTCCGGCAAGTCGGGCATTGCGCCCTCCGGCAGACAGTCTTTTCTGCACTGATGCTGAGCGAAGCAGTTCAGCCGCTGCGGTCGTGTCTGTGGAACTTTCACGGAACATCCCCACAAGTCCCTGCAGCAGCAGGTTCAGGCTGCGAGGAGTGGCCGTACCCTTAAGAGTAGTGGAATAGAGCGAAACTTCGGCATCTGCGATGATTCCGGTGGCTGTCATGATGTCTCTGAGATTGCGGTTGTCAATTCCGGAAATCGTGCGGCACTTCAGCAGTTCCGGAAGGAATGCCGCCTCACCGGGAACAAGGTCGTCAGCAGAAGCATAGCCCTTGTCCACATTCATAGCCCAGGAAATCCGTTTCGCTCCAGGGACCCTTTTATAATAAACCCTCAGCCCGTTCTGGAAAGTCCAAGTCTCCCCGCCGGACATAAGTTCCTTGCCGGTCCTGACCTTGGATTTCTTGGACGACGGACCGGGAAGAAGGAGAGTGTCGCGCAGGTCAAGGGAGTGTCTGCGAGCCGTCTTCCCATCGTTCCATCCGGCACAAAAAGCGCTACAGCTGTCATCGGGAGAAAGAAGGGCCTCGGAGAAAGTCTTCATCAGACGCAGCTGCAAAGTGTCCGGAAGCACTCTTGATTGGCAGAATTCGCAGAGTTGCGCTCCCGTGCTGAGCGGAGCGTTGCGAAGGAATGAAGCGGAGCACAGCCTCATATACTCGGAGTTTTTCACCGAGCGTGCCGAAGCGCCGAGACATTTCTCTCCATACAGCTGCGACGAAAGCACTATGTCATTAACGTCCATCTCCCCCCTGTCGAGCGAACCGAGGACCTCGCCGAAACACTTCATTGCGGCATCGGAATCTTTCTGCAACACACAGAACGACAGCGATATGGACTCAAATCCTGAAACGTCTGCACTGGAAAGATGGTATGACTCGACTTCCGAGGAAGGAATGGCTGCAGAATTCAGAGCATCCCGGAGGCGGTTCTCTGCGATGAATCGGAACGTATCCGACATCTTGTCAATCACGGCAAACTGTGGCGTCGGCATAAGTTCCGCCGGTATCCTCGGAAAATAAAACGAGGAGGCTATCCGACAGACTCCGCCATCGAGTTTGTCGACCGTAACTTCAGTCGGACGGACGGGCTCCTCAGATGCAGAATACACACGGGTGGAATCTCGAAGAACGGAATTTCTCGGTGTCATGAGTGAAAATATCCCCATTTTTGAGACCAGATCCTTGCCATTCACGTCGCCGGAGACTATCACAGCCATGTTTTCAAGAGGAAAATGAAGACTGTCTTTCGTCGTCACGGCGTTCGCGGACAGTTCATCGGCAATTCCGAACACAGCAAGCAACAGTGAGTCGGCAAGGGCGGCACTCCGCGAGAGCATTACATCCTTGAAACGAAACGTCACTGCATCGTCCGAGCATTCGGCATATCCCTTTACCGTCGGAGCCACGGCATTGGAAGACAAGAATTTCTGAAGACTGCGATTCTGAAGCCGTCCACGGTCAGAGAGTATTTTCCGCGACACGTCCACATAATCCCCCGCATCTGCGGAATGCCGGTACACGAGAGCAAAATCTGCGAATCCCTTTTCCGCAGGATTCGACACGACATAATAGCTCATTCCGTTGGGGAATGTCCCTGTAACTATCTTTGAATCAGCCGGCAGCTTCTTCAGACCTTGAGCCGTGGAAAACGGGACGCCACAAGTCACAAGCAGCGACACAGTCAAAAACAAAATCCGTATGTTCTTCATTTTAAATCTATACCCGAAAATTATCGACAAATCTGACGCAGTTAATTTTTTAACGATTACTTACCCTTGCAAAGTTAGTGCAAATGGTAAGAATAAGAGACCAAATTGTACACTTTTAAGAAATATATGTTAAATTTGCGATTCGTGGCATAAGTATGCCGTAAATTGTGAATGTTAAAATTTCAGCGATATGAAAAAGATTTTGCTTATCATTGCGGCGACACTCGCGACTGCTGTTGCCGTTTCTGCGCAGGACATGGCGCAGGCTACCGAGACTTATAACAACGGGGCAATGGCGCTTCAGGCAGGAAACAACACCGAAGCCCTTGAAAATTTCAAGGCGGCGCTCACAATGGCTGAGGCCTGCGGCGAAGAAGGGGCGGAGATGGTGAACAACTGCAAGGAGTATATTCCTAAAATCATGTTCAACGTAGCCAAAGAATCCATCAAGGAAGGCAACTACGACAAGGGCATCGCCGAAATTGACGAAGCCGTCGCACAGGCTAAGGAATATGGAGTGACAGATGTCGTAGAGGATGCGGAGACTCTCAAACCTCAGGTTCTCATGAACAAGGCAAACGACCTTCTTAAGACCAAGAATCTTGACGGTGCCATCGCTGCATACAACGACTTGCTCGCATTGAACCCTGCCAACGGAACGGCTCAGCTCCGTCTCGGAATGGCTTACGCACAGAAGGGTGACACGGCAAACGCCGAGACCGCATACCTTGCAGCAGCGGCGAACGGCCAGGAGAAGGCAGCCAACAAGCAGCTTGCAAACATGTATCTTAAGAAAGCCCAGGCCGCCCTCAAAGGTCAGAATTATGCTGACGCATACGACGCTGCACTGAAGTCAAACAGCTTCGTGGAGAGCGGCAACGCACTTTACTTCGCCGGCATGTCGGCTCAGAAACTCGGCCAGGACGAAAAGGCAAACGAGGCTTTCGAGCAGTTCCTCGTGGTCGCTCCGAACGACAAGAAGGCTGATGACATCAGGTGCACTCTTGCGGTTTCCTACCAGAAAGCCGGAAACAAGGCAAAGGCAGTCGAGTACTACCAGCAGATTCTGACGAATCCTAAGTACACCGAGGTTGCAAAGGCGCAGATTGCGGCGCTTGAAAAATAATTTGCCCTGCTGCAGCGCGTTTTCCTGACATGAGAGAACTTGAACTGCTTGCTCCGGCAAGAAACATTGAAATCGGCATCGCGGCCATTGACTGCGGTGCCGATGCCGTTTATCTCGCAGGGCCGGCCTTCGGAGCGAGACAGGCGGCAGGAAACAGCGTTGAGGACATCCGTAGGCTTTGCTCGTATGCCCATAGGTTCGGCGCGAGAGTGTTCGTGACGCTGAACACGATCATCTTTGAAGATGAACTGGACGCTGCCTATGCACTTGCGCTTGCAATGCAGGAGGCCGGGGCGGACGCTCTGATTGTGCAGGACTTTGCGCTGCCCGCGTTTGAGTTGAGGCAACCGGAGGAACTGACTATTCCGCTACATGCCTCGACTCAGTGCTCGATTCGGACTGTGGAGGAGGCCCGCAGGATGGATGCACTCGGGTTCTCGAGGATCGTGCTTGAGAGAGAGCTGCCTCTATCGACGGTGAGAGAAATATGCTCTGCAGTGATCTGCGAGGTGGAGGCATTTGTGCACGGGGCGCTGTGCGTGTGCTATAGCGGTCAGTGCTATCTGTCACATATGCTGAGCGGCCGGAGCGCAAATAGAGGAGAGTGCGTGCAGGCGTGCCGTTCGAGATATGATCTGGTGAACGCGGATGGCAAGCCGGTGAGGTGGCCGGACTTGTCCCATGGGCGTGAAGCCTTGGCAGGGGAAGGGGCACGGCTGGCAGCAGGATACAAGCCGGGAAAGCCCATGGCAGAGGATAGGACGCTACTGTCGCTGCGTGACCTAAACTTGCTTGGGCGTCTACCGGAGATGGCGGAGGCCGGAGTCAGTTCATTCAAGATTGAGGGGCGGCTCAAGAGCATTTCATACGTGAGGAACATCGTGGCCGCCTACTCGCAAGCGTTGGATAGGCTTGTGAGCGCAAATCCGAACATATATTGCCGCGCATCGCACGGACATGAGGTCTGCGGTTTCACCCCGGCCCCGGCGAAAAGTTTCAACAGAGGGTTCACGCAATTGTACTTTGACGGACAGCGTAGTCAGTGGGCATGCCTTGACGCAGGCAAGGCACTTGGAGAGGAAGTCGGGACAGTGGCTTCCATCGAAAGACTAAGAAACGGAATTAGACTGACAATCAAACCAATGCATCAACAGGGAACAACTGCAGAGCATGGTAGACAGCACCGGGAAACAAGAACTGCAGCCACATCGTTTCACAACGGCGACGGCTTCTCGTTCATCGGCCGGGACGGCAAGGAGCACGGATTCAGGGCAGCCATCTGCGAGGGCAACACGATTCTTTGCCGGGCCGCAGATGGCATAGCTCCGGGGATGCGGCTTTACCGCAACCTCGACACGGCCTTCGAGAAGGAACTCGAAAAGGGCGCCACTCGCATGATTGGAGTCAATTTGACTGTAGATATCAACGAAACCGACAGCCCTATAGCAAGCCGACACGAGGTGGAAGGAGTCAGGAACTTCCGGGTCATTGTCAATGCCGTCAGCGAAGACGGACGTGAAACTCACTACGCTACAGACATCGAGACGGAGCCGGCAAGAAACAGGGAGCGCATGCTCGGGATGATTTCCGGCCAGCTCGGCAAGGACTCGGGCATCTACAGCTTCTCGGTGGAGGACATACTGTGCAATGGCGAGAGCTGTATCAAACGCGAAGCTGACGGCAACATTCCAATGATTTCAGCCGCGCATCTCAACGGAATCCGCCGTTCTATTGCCGAGGCGCTCGACAGTCTTCCATGCAATGCACGCCCGCTGAACCACGCCACAATCAGGGGCAGTCTTGCGAAACAGCTTGAATTCCCACCCTTCATCAGCTATAAAAGTGACGTCGCCAACAGTCTCGCCGCCGGTCTCTACAGACGCCTCGGTGCAAAGATTGTCGCACCGGCCTACGAAATCGAGCCGTCTGACTCCATCGAACTGATGCGCAGCAAATACTGCCTCCTACACGAAATAGGTCTCTGCCGCAAGACACCTGCCTACGCTGCCTTCGCCACCGCCAACGACATCCGCGACGGACTCTTTCTCCGCAACAACGGCCGTCTTCTCTACCTCCATTTTGACTGTAAAAACTGCGAAATGGTTATAAAAAAAGCTTAGTCAGAGGGGATGCAGAAAAAGATGGGATGCAAGGCGGACGGTGAAGATGAAACCGCAGCAGCCTTGACGGCTGTGAGGATTTCATCAAACCGCCCAACGCAGCAGACCGCTTTTTCTGCGCCCCGTCAGTATTCTATGACTTCAAAGGTGATGTCCACATCGCCGAAGTGGCCGACGAGGTTGCTGGTGGCGTCGATGTAGCGGCGGCTGAGCTGACCGCGCCAGACGATGTCGTCGCGGGAGTTGAACGGGAGGGAAATGTCAAAGCCGTAGCTCTTGGACTTGATTTTGACCACTGCGGAGCATTTCCACTGATCAAGAGTGCCGCCGTCGTCTTCCGTTATCATGAAAGCAACTTGGGTGAGCTGCTCGGACCAGTCCGAGACAATCACAGTGTTAAAAGGCAGGGGCTGTCCTTTCTGCTTGCGCTTCACAACGACCATAAAGTCTGTGACTTGCGGAGTGTAGAGGCGCAGTTCAGCCTCGGTGGAGGCGAAGAAATCGTTGACGGAACCGGCCTTGATGAAGAACTCGGAGCCGCCGGCAAACCAGCAGTCGTAGTTGCGTTTCATCGTGAATTCCTTGAGTACAAGAGTCTTCAATGTAGAGGCTCTTGTCGATGCGGCGGACGCAGAAGCCTGTCTTTTCCCGCCGATAATCAGCGCTCCGCCTCCATTGTCCCATTCAGGGTGCTCGCGGCGCATGATTTCAAGCGAAGTGAAGCCGCAGTCCGAGTTGCGGTTCACCACCCAAACCGGGTTCTTCTCGGCAAATGCCTCGTCCACCTCCACTTCTTCGACACGGCTTGAACCATCAGGTTGCCTCACCACCTTGTAGCCTATATTCACATCCGAATCGTCTCCCGGGTCAAAGGTAAAGACCGGCTCCGACTGTCCGTCCCAGTTTTCAGAATACGGCCAGTAAATCTGCACGTCCGATGACTCCAGGGCAGCAAGGTAAGCATCCGCATCATCCCCGAAACCGGAGTCTGCCATGCCGGAGCCAGATGAGGCGGTATTTGAGTTTCCGGACCGTGAGTCATCCGAATCAGCCTTGCCTGCCCCAACGGACTTGGTGGCGACAGAAGCCCTCACATGCTCGCGTATAAGTTCCCTCAAAGGACGTCCGTAGGCCTTCGACACAGTCGCCGCCTTGGTCCGGCTGTCTCCTACTCCCTTTCCCGGCGAGGCAAAGAGGTCCGACATCGTGTATTCCTCATCGTAGCCGTTGCCTGAAGACGACTCCACCGCCGAATGCACCTCACGATAATGCTCCGGCTCCAGCGGCAGTTCCGAAAGCATGGCAGCCACACGGTCAAGTGCAACCGGACTCGCAGCATTGTCAGAGGAGTCTTCTCCAATCACTTTTTCACAAGAAAACAGTAGCGGGAGCAGTCCCGCGCACAAAAACAATCTTAACTTTCTCATAGCAACTTTCATTTGTTGCCGCAAAGTGACAAAGAAAATCCGGCAGATGGAAATATTCAGCGGATAAAGTCCCTAACATGTCATACAGGGTAGCCAAAGGCAGATTCTGGCTCCCGATTAAACGAAAAGTTTGCGCAAACTTTATCAAAAACGTCACCCTCAGGCAACGTATGAGACCCACTCCGCAGGACAACAGAGGGCTATTTCCTTGCAACAGTGAAGCGCGGTTTGCCAAAATAGTCGCTGACGGTTTCAACCTCGGAAAAATTGCAACAAATTGTTGCAGTTTCCTCCGCCAAAGCCTCATTTTGTTCTAAGAACAACAGACCGCCCGGGACGAGAAGCCGCTCCGCCCAATCACGGATGGCCTTGTAGAACTTAAGAGGATTGGCATCCGGGACAAAGAGCGCCAAAGACGGCTCATGCTCAAGGACATTGCGTCTGATCAGCGGGCGCTCGCCATCACGGACGTATGGAGGATTTGAGATTATGACATCGAAAGAGTCAAACTCATTGTGATATATGAATTCATCCGGACCGCGAAGGATGTCATATTCCACAAACTTAGGCTGTTTCGTAAGGCACTCCTGCCCTCCATGTTTTGCGCTTTCCTTCGAAGTTTCAGGCAAAAGTCCCTGATTCAATGCCACATCGAGAGCCGCAGGAGATATGTCAACCCCTACGACATCGGAACCGGGCAGTTCAAGTGCAAGCGTCCAGGCAATGCAGCCGGATCCTGTACATAAATCAAGAATGCGGAGCGATTCCCGCCCTACCGCACGTATTCGTTCAATCGCCTCCCGGCACAACTGCTCTGTCTCGGGACGCGGTATCAGAACCGCCGGAGTGACATTGAAGCGACGTCCGTAAAATTCCGTCCACCCGACGATGTACTGAAGAGGCTCCCCTGCCGCCAGCCTCCGCGCGCAGTCGAGAAACCGGCTGCATTCCCGCTCGCCAATTTCATTGAACGGGTCAACAAGGACAGCATAGCGAGGAAGATGCAGTACATCCTCAAGAACAGCGTTAAGCAGACTGTCGCGCTCCCTGCTGTCCGGATATTCTCTTGAGGTCAGTGCACGTCCCTCATCATATAAGTCTTTAAGCCACATAATGTTTGCACAAAGATTCCCGTTTCATCCGAAACGCCAGGAGAACAAAGTTGACTTCCTACCTGCCGGTATTCTCGATTATAGTATTCAGGAAATCCGTCATATCGAGCCCGGCCGTACGCACCATCTTCGGGACGAGGGACGCAGCCGTCATTCCCGGAATCGTGTTCATTTCAAGGAAATAAAGCCCGTCGGACGAAAGTATATAGTCCATGCGGACGACTCCGGAGCAGCCGATGTGGGCATATATCTTCCTGGAAGTCTCCTGCACCATGGAAGTCGTTGCGGCATCGAGCGGTGCCGGGCATATTTCTTCGCTTGCACCGTTGTACTTCGCATCGTAATCGAAGAATTCATGGCTCGTCACAATCTCGATGACAGGGAGCGCAACCTCCGATTTTCCGTCGAAGTAGACGGCACAGGTAATCTCACGTCCGACAATAGCCTCCTCTGCAAGAATAGTCGCACTGTCCTCAAAGGCATAGTTCACAGCCTTGTCAAAATCCTCGGCTGTCTTGACCTTGGTCACGCCGAAACTGGAGCCGCCATCGGTTGGCTTGACGAACATCGGAAGTCCCAACTTCGCCACGGCCTTGTCTGCAAGTCCCTCCGGAGACTCGCCCCTGCGGATGAACAGGTCTTTGGCAACCTTCACGAAATCAACATCTTTCAGGTAGCTCTTGCAGGAGAACTTGTCGAATGTAATCGCCGAGACAAACGCGCTGCAGCTGCTGAACGGAACCCGGAGCATTTCGAGATAACCCTGCATCTGACCATTCTCGCCGGGAATGCCGTGCTGCATGATGTAGGCATAATCGAACTTCACACGGGTACCGCCTATTTCTGCGGAGAAGTCAGTCTTGTCGACCTGAGGAGCCTCCCCTTCCGCGAACTCGACGCGCTCTCCCCCTTTCGGACGCATCGCGACGACGTTCCACTGCCCGAAACGCGCGAATATTTCGTAAACATCATATTTCGTCCCGTCAATCTGCGACGCCGTAAATTTTCCGCTGCGGCAGGAAACCTCCCATTCAGAGGAGTCACTGCTGTATATCACAGCGATGTTTTTGTAATTTTTCATATATCTCACTCAAAATAATAATCCTCTTCAGCCGACTGCGCCTCAACAGCCTTCTTCTCCCCCGGCGCCTTAGTCGCCAGAGCGTCGCATCCGATGTTCATCACCACTCCGGACGGCGGCGTGAAATGATCGTCCTCGCTCACTCCGAGAGAACCGTCACGCAAGACCTTCTTCATAAACAGTCCCCAGATCGGAAGTGCCATATTGGAGCCGCCTCCGAGCGCTGTGGAATTGAAGTGAATCTGACGGTCCTCGCCACCGACCCAGACTCCGGCAGTAATAGTCGGGGTGTAGCCAATGAACCAACCGTCGGAGTTGTCGTTGGTCGTTCCGGTCTTTCCGGCAATCTCGCCCTTGAGCCCGTACTTCGCGCGAAGCCTGATTCCCGTTCCGTGGTCGACCACAGAGCGCATCATGTCCACCATCTCGTAGGCCGTGTACTCGCTGATAGCCACCTTCTTGTGGTTGGAGAACTCGCTGACGGTGTTGCCCGTGTTGTCCTCGATGCGCGTCACGAACATAGGCGTAATGGTCATACCTTTGGACGGGAAAGTGTTGTAGGCGGCAATCATATCGTAAGGCATCTGGTCCGTCGAGCCGACGCAGAGTGACTCCACCTCGTCAATGTGGCCGTTTATGCCCATTTTGTGCATCATCTCGGCCATCGCGTGCGGGCCGTACTGTTTCATAAGGTAGGCCGAGATGTTGTTGGAACTTTTCGTCAGCCCCCATTTCAGAGTCACTGTAAGCCCAATCCACTCGTCCTTGTCGGTGCTTCGTGGAGTCCACGTATCATCCCCGACGACGAATGTCTGCGGAACATTCACAACTTCCGTACAAGGGGTGAGTCCGTCCTGCATAGCCAAAGAATAGAGGAAAGGCTTTATCGTAGAGCCCACCTGACGCTTGCCTTGGCGTGCATTGTCATATTTGAACCAGCGGTAGTTCGGACCGCCGACATAAGCCTTGACGAATCCGGTGTTGGGCTCAACTGCCACGAACGCCGCCCGGAGGAATGATTTATAATATTTTATGGAGTCGTCGGGAGTCATCAAAGTGTCGATATACCCCTTCCCTTTCCAGGAGAAAACCCTCATCCTGGTCTTCTCGCCGAAACTTTTCGCAATCTCCGACTCGGATGCCCCGTCTTTCTTCATCATGCGGTAGCGGTCGCTCCACCGACGTGCCTGCTTCATCAGCCTGTCCCTTGTGGCGGCGTCGACGTCCGAAGCAAAAGGAGCGTGCGGCTTGCGTTTGAGTTCACGGAAGAAAGTTGGCTGGAGATCCTTTCCGAGATGCTCGGCAACGGCCTCTTCCGCATAGCGCTGCATATTCTTGTCGATGGTTGAATAAATCCTCAGGCCGTCGCGATAGAGATCGTACTGCGAGCCGTCGGCCTTGCGGTTCTTGTCCAGCCAGCCGTAAAGTCCGTCGGTCTCCCAGCGGAGCGAGTCGGCGGCATAGTCCTCCGCATAGTAATAGTCACTGCGCTTTGGCTTACGGGCCTTCATCGTACGGATGAGCATATCCTTGAAATAAGGGCCGAGACCCGCGTTGTGGTCCATCACCTGATGCGCGGAGACATTAATCGGTATCTGCTGAATCGAGTCCCGCTGCACCTCAGTGAGGTAGCCGGCCTTCTCCATCTGCCCGATCACGAAGTTCCTGCGTTGCAGCGACTTGTCCGGATTAATCACAGGATTGTAGCGCGTCGGCTTGTTCACCATCCCGACCAGCGTCGCGCTTTCCTCAACCGTCAGCTCGGACGGGTTCTTCGCGAAGAATGTCTGTGACGCCGCCTTCACCCCATATGCGTTGCTTCCGAAAAAGACGGCATTCATATACATGTCCATAATCTCATCCTTGGTGTAGTTGCGTTCAAGCTTCACGGCCGTAATCCACTCCTTCAGTTTCACCCACACCATCTTGACCTTCGACCATCCCGGCACTTTGCTGCTTACGTCCGCACGCGGATAGAGGGTCTTTGCGAGCTGCTGGGTGATGGTGCTGCCTCCTCCCTGGCTCGAATCGCGGGCGAGCAGAGTCTTGAAGAACACCCTACCGAGGCTCATGAAATCAATCCCGGAATGGCTGTAGAAGCGCGAGTCTTCCGTAGCGACCGCTGCCTGCACGAGATAGGGCGAGAGCTCATCGTAGCTCACATAGAGACGGTTCTCGTCGTGAATCGTCGTCAGAATGTCGCCGTTCGAAGCAATCACCTGCGTCGCAAGTTTGCTGTCGGGATTCTCGAGTTCCTCAAACGAAGGAATGTCCGCGAAGGCCCAGACGAGCAGTATCATAATCAGAAACAAGGCAATCGGCGTCAGGAAGAGAATCCAGAACCATTTGACGATTTTCTTTTTAGTATTGTCAGTCATAAGTGTAATTTTTTCATGTTTCAAAGTCGCAAAATTACTCAATAAATTTGGAAATATGGGTGAATTGTCCGTTACTTTGCACCCGCAAATGAAAATTGCATTATAGAGGTATAAAAAATATATGGATATGGCGGAAAATCTTGTAATCGTCGAGTCACCTACGAAGGCTAAGAAAATTCAGGAATATTTGGGAAAGGACTATGTCGTCAAGTCAAGCGAAGGACACATCCGTGACCTTCACGACAACGAACTGAGCGTCGACATAAAGGACGGATTCAAACCCGAATATGTGGTGCCTGCGGGCAAGAAAAAACTCGTCTCGGAACTCAGGAAACTGTCGGCAGGGGCACATACGGTGTGGCTTGCATCCGATGAGGACCGCGAAGGAGAGGCCATTTCATGGCACCTTTTCGAGACTCTCGGTCTGAAGAAGGAGAACACAAGGCGCATCACTTTCCACGAAATCACGAAATCCGCCATTCTCAGCGCCGTGGAGAATCCTCGTGAAATCGATATGGACCTCGTGGACGCCCAGCAGGCACGCCGCGTGCTTGACCGTCTGGTCGGGTTCGAACTTTCACCTGTACTCTGGAGAAAGGTGCAGCCAAAACTCTCTGCGGGTCGCGTTCAGTCCGTGGCGCTGAGGCTCATTGTTGACCGGGAGAGAGAAATCCAGGCCTACGACAGGGAGCAGTTCTACCGCATCGAGGCTCTGTTCCATCCGGAGAACACGGGCACGGGAACATTTCTCAAGGCAGTGCTGGACAAGAAGTTCAGATCGGTCGAAGAGGCGAGGGAGTTCCTCGGCAAATGCAACGGGGCGCAGTTCTCCGTCTGCGGAATCGAGAAGAAGGAAGGCACGAGAACCCCGGCAGCCCCGTTCACGACATCCACTCTCCAGCAGGAGGCGTCACGCAAGCTCCATCTGCCTGTGAGCACCACGATGAGCGTTGCGCAGAGACTCTACGAGAGCGGACTCATCACCTACATGCGTACCGACTCCACCAATCTCTCCGGTCTTGCGCTCAACGCTGCAAAGGAATATATCACAAAGGAATATGGAGCAGAATACTCCAAGACCCGCAACTACAAGACCAAGTCCAAGGGGGCCCAAGAGGCTCACGAAGCCATCCGCCCGACCTACATAGACCGCGTATCAATCGACGGCACAGCCCAGGAGCAGAAGCTCTACGAGCTCATCTGGAAGCGCACCGTGGCATCCCAGATGGCAGACGCGAAGGTGCTCAAGACCGACGTCAGGCTCGCATCCGAAAAAGTGGAGGAACAGTTCACGGCTCAGGCGACGGAGATCCTTTTCGACGGTTTCCTCCGCCTCTACATCGAGGGACGGGACGACGAGCAGGACGACGAACAGGGCACAATACTCCCGAACGTTGCTGTAGGCGACAAGGTTCAGCAGGTTGAGATGACTGCCGAATGCCGCTTCACGGCAGCCCCTCCGCGCTACTCCGAGGCGACCCTCGTCAAAAAACTTGAAGAGCTCGGAATCGGCCGTCCGTCAACCTACGCTCCGACCATCACCACCCTCACCAAGGCACGCGGCTATGTCACGAAAGGCGACAAGCCGGGAACTTCGGTCAAGGTCACCGACCTCAAGATGAGGGACGGAGTCATCTCCGCGCTTGACCACACGGAAGTCGTCGGAGCTGAAAAAGGAAAACTCCTTCCGCAAGACATCGGCCTGATTGTCACTGACTTCCTTGTCAAGAACTTCAGCGCCATACTCGATTATAACTTCACTGCCAACGTCGAGGATGAATTCGACGGCATTGCCGAAGGCGAACTCAAGTGGAACGAGGTGATAGGCAATTTCTACACACCTTTCCACAAGACAGTGGAGGATTGTCTGCAAAACAAAGAGTACAGCCACGTCAGCAGAGACCTTGGGGTTGACCCGTCGGACGGGCAGCCTCTGGTGGCAAAGTTCGGCAAGTTCGGCCCATACGTCCAGAAGGGCGAGGGAGAAAGCCATCAGTTCGCGAAACTCGCTCCCGGTCAGCTCATTGAGAGCATCACGCTTGAAGAGGCGCTGAAACTCTTCCAGCTTCCGCGCACTGTCGGAGAGTACAAGGGCATCCCGGTCATCTGCACCAAGGGACGCTTCGGCCCGTATCTCAAATACGGCGACAAGAACGTTTCGCTCCCGAAAAAGTCCGACCCGCTTTCAGTTTCTCTTGAGGACTGCGTCGCCCTTATCGAAGAAAGCGAAAACAAGAAAGCCAACGAAATCATAGCCGAGTTCAAGGACAGCGGTATCACCATTATCAACGGCAACTACGGCCCCTACATCAAGTTCGACGGCAACAACTATAAGATTCCGTCAAAAACCGACGCCTGGAAACTCACCGAAGCCGACTGCAAGACCATAGTCGAGACCTCCGAACCTACCGGTCGCAGACGCGCCCGTGCACGGAAATAAACAAAATGGGGGGGGGAAAGCAAAAAGCTTTTGTTCCCCCCCATACGGACTTCCTAAGCCCTCGTTATTTTACAAATCCTGCGTTTTGCAGATAGCTTGCGCTTTCGGAAATGCTGCGCATAACATCGTCGTATGAATACCTTTCAACCTCGACAATGACGGCTTTCGCTCCGGCGGTTTTGGCATTAGCGAAAATCGCGTCGAAACCAACCATACCGCTCTGGCCTATTTCTCTTTGATCCTTGATATGGAGAAGATGGAAACGTCCTGGATTATTCTTGAAATAATCGACCGGGCTTGCATCGCCGATGACTGCCCAATATACGTCCATTTCAAAGAAAACATAATCCGGATTGGTGTGTGAAAGCATATAATCATACATCAGTTCCCCTTCGACCTTCGAAAACTCGGACGAATGATTATGGTATCCGAATTCCATTCCGGCTCTCGAAACCATCTTGCCGACCGTGTCGAGATATTCGCAATATGTCCGGAGTTCAGCAAGAGTCTTTGGTACGCTGCTTTCTGACAATGGGAAATATACACTCGGGGCGACAATGAATTTCATTCCGGTCGCCTTATGTGCCTTGATGCAGGTTTCCCACCAATCGAGAGTTTCTTTTGTCGGTTTACCAGAGCGATACTCTTCGGCACTGAGGTTTCTCGTGGTGTGGGTGGAAAGCGGAACAAGCGATGCCGCCTTGCAGTCCGCCTTGAATTCTTCCGGTGATATGCCGTAGATTTTTCCATCAGCATAAGAAGCCGTCTCAAGACAGACGTAACCCATCTGAGAAAGCTGTTTCAACACATCTTTATGCTTGGAGGCATATTTTTCCGGCGTCCCTATCAAATCCCTCGCAGAATAGAGTTGAATGCCGAGCGGAGGATTTTCGGCCAACAAGTCGCAGCACCCGAAAACGAGTGCTGCGATTGCTGTAACTGTTGAAAGTACAGTTTGTTTCATAATTCGCTATGCAATTATTCCATTACTTTCACACGGATATTACGATACCAGACATTGTCGCCGTGGTCCTGGAAACCGATATAGCCTTCGTGGTTCTCGCCTCCGCAGTTGTTGAGGAGTTCGAAAGCGAGAGGCCATTTTTCCGGGCTGAATTTGCTGTTTTTGAGCATATCAGTCCATTGCTGTGTCCACAGATGGTATTCAAGAACATTTTCTCCGTTCTGGTAGTGAACGACCGTGCCCTTGTAAACCATAATCGCACCCGTCTGCCACTTGCCGTAGCCTGTGAAGTTCTGCGGTTTTGCAGGAATCATATCGTAGAGGGAAGCCGACTGGCGGTTGCCGTCCTTGCCAAGAAGGGCGTCAGGATGGTTTGCGTTGTCAAGAATCTGATACTCAGGAGATGAAATATAGATTGGCTGAACCTCTGTGTTGCCGTCCTTGTCCTTTGTTGTAACCTCCTGTGCAAGGTAGAAAACTCCTGAATTGGAGCCTTTTTCGACCATCCAGTCAAACTCAAGCCTGAAATTCTTGAACTTGTGTGCAAAGATGATATCACCGCCTTCCCTGGTCTGACCTTCACCTGTGCCTGTTCCGGCAAACTTGAGGCAACCGTCCTCGATGCTCCAGCGCTCAGGGACATTTTCTTTCATATAGCCTCTCCAGCCGTTGAGGGAAGTCCCGTCGAAAATCACATAATATCCGTCCTTGTCCTGCGGATATGCGCTGAGCTCAACGCAAGGCTTTTCAACTACTGTGTACTCAGGAGCCGCAGCTTCCCCAGCCTTTTTTGAATTGTTGTTGCAGGCGCAAGATGAAACCATAGCGACACCGGCAACAGCCGCAGCTGCATAAATAATTGACTTTTTCATATTTTGTCCGTTTTATTTGAAAATGTACATTTAGAAACCTTCAAAAACAACCTGCTTCAGATTTGATTATTCCTCAGGCATTGGAGGAAGCTCATAGCCATTACGGTAGGTATGTCTGATGAGTTCGGCAGCAAATTCCCGGGCATTCACCGGCTCGGTGTAGGTGTTTTCGAAAGTCGGATGTCCGTCGCGGATGGAGAATCCGTCCTTGACCATAGACCTTACAGTCGCGTCGGCAGGGATGTTCGTGAATCTCATATTCTTGCCGTCCCAGTCGAGAACCTGGTTGAGACCCTGGAGACGCACTGCAAGCACACCCATTACTACCATCTCGTTGAAAGGACCCGCCTCGCTGAAATCTGATGCTGAAGGCACGCGAACTGAAGGGTCTTCCTTGCAGGCGCGAACCCAGTCCTGTATGTGACCGAGAGTGACGCGGCGAAGAGTCTGAGGAACCTCAGGCACACGACCCGAAACAAGATATGGTCTGCGACCGTAGCAGCCGCAGATGAGCGTATCCTTTGTTCCATAGAAAATGACGCAGCCACCATCGAAATTGAGGTCCACTCCGGCAGGAAGACCTTCCGGCCTGTCAGGGAGAAGACCGCCGTCATACCAGTTCACTTCCACCTCCGGCATAGCCACCTTCGGCATATTGTCTCTTGCAGGGAAGAGATATTTCACGTGCTGCGCCGTAGGGCAGGATTCGCTGAGAAGTTTTGTTGAAGAACCCTGAACCTGAGTCGGATAGCCGAGATTGAGAGCTTTGAAAGGAGCGTGGAGAATGTGGCAGGCCATATCACCAAGCGCACCTGTTCCGAAATCCCACCAGCCACGGAAATTCCACGGAGTGTAGATTGAGTGGTATGGACGCATAGGAGCCGGTCCTATGAAAGCATCCCAATTGAGAGTAGAAGGCACCCTCATCTTTTCGGTCGGACGCTCAAGACCCTGTGGCCAAATCGGACGGTCGGTAAATGCGTCAACTCTTCTGACTTCGCCGATTTCGCCGTTCCAAATCCATTCACAGGCAAGTCTCACTCCCTCTTCCGATGCACCCTGATTACCCATCTGGGTGGCAACTCCGGCCTTAGCGGCGAGTTTGGTAAGAAGCCTTGACTCATACACGGTGTGGGTGAGAGGCTTTTCGCAATAGACGTGCTTTCCGGCAGCGAGAGCCTCTGCGCAGATGATTGCATGGGTGTGGTCAGCTGTCGCACACATAACCGCGTCGCACTCAGGGAGCAACTCCTTGAACATCACGCGGTAGTCATTGTATTTCTTTGCCTTAGGATAGCGCTTGAAGATGTGGTCAGCATATTTCCAATCCACATCGCACAATCCGATGATATCCTCAGTTTCGAGCCCCTTCAGTACGCTCGCGCCCCTACCGCCGATGCCGACAGCCAAAATTTTGAGTTTTCTGTCAAGAGGTTTCGGTTTTTCCTCTTCGATTGTATCCGCGGAGTTAGCTCCGAAAAGCACATTGGGAGAAACTGCAAGGCCGACAGCCGCTGCTGTTCCAACCTTCAGAAATGATCTTCTGGATAATTCTTTAGACATAATTTGTGGTATTTGTGTTAAAAAAGTTCTCTTTTTCGTCGGTGTCGGACCGAGGGAAACAATCAGTTTCTATTTGTCGTGACGAATCAGTCCGTATCCGTTTGTCGCCGTGCGACGTCTCTCCCAAATCTGCTCCAATTCTTCGTGAGTCCCTTTCACCGGAAGGTCGTGAGTCGCAGCGTCTGAGAGCATCTTCCACGCGAAGTCCGAAGCTATAGCCGCGTCTCTGAGCGAGGGAAGCCGCGAGGGCGTTGCAGCGTTTCTGAGGCAATCCGCGTAAACGTCAATCAACTTGTCGATATTCTTTCCCCCATAAGCTTTCTCTATCCTTTCTGTCCGCGTGACGCCGTGAATATCGACAACAGCCGTCTTGAAATCGTGGAACATACGGACTATCCCTTTCGTTCCTATGATGTCGGCGTAGGAATTATGGGTCTGGTCCTTTGACAACTGTCCGTAGTTGTGTCCTTGGGTGATGTCAAATACGACTCCGTTTTCGAAAGTACCGTGAGTCTGCAACCACCAAGGGTCTTTCCACTCCCAAAGCCTCAACGCCTGAGCGTTCCAAGTCTTGAACTCGCTACCGGTGAGCCAGCGTGCGATGTCGATATAGTGCATTCCGCAATCGTGGAAAGCCGGACCTTCAAACTCGTGCCCCTCTCCAGGAGAGAGTCCGGGAGTCATATGGCAAAGCCTCACTATGGCAAGTTCTCCAAGTTCCCCGGAACGGATGACATTTTTAAGCTCATTGTAGTACCAAGAGTTTCTGAGATATAAATCCACCGTCGAAAGTAAACCCGCTCCTTCTGTTTCCCGAACGACTTCCCATTCTTTCTCTATCGAATCGGCGATTGGCTTCTCCATTATTATATTCTTGCCGGCAGCAACAGCTTTCTTTGCCCTGGCGAGCCTCGTGTCCGCAAGGGCAGTCAGCGCGACAACCTCCACTTCGGGGTCACCAAATATAAGATTCTCATCCTTTGTCCTTATTATATCGGGAAACTTCTCTTCTGCAATGGAAAGAGCGGCATCTGAAATGTCGCAGATATATTTCAAATCCCATTTTTCGCTCCTGCGGAACTCGTCCGCAAAGAATCCTCCCATCCGTCCGTAACCAATCAATCCGACCTTTATTCTCTTCATTACATTCTAACCTTCTCGTGAGTTAACTTATTTTGTATTCGTGTGTTTCATACTTTTACATCCCGCTCCCAGCGAAACTCAAGTCAAAAACAAAGCTTTTCGTGAGTCAATTAAACACACAACTTAAAAACACGAGTAGCAAATATAGCAAAAACTTATAAATACGCCATAGACTCCAAGAGAATATTGGGAGCGCAGAGTCAAAAAGCAAGTGCAACATTACAACAAATATTTGAAAAATTCATCCT
>UQYV01000035.1 GCA_900545245.1 uncultured Bacteroidales bacterium | reverse complement strand
GGCCAACACCGGCGGGCTAGCCCGCCGGTGTTGCACTTCTATCTTGAATCTTCATAGGCTATGGCCGATAGATATAAGAGACTAAATGCCAACGATGGTGATTTACCCCAAAAACGAGCTATAGGGTTCATCTGCACTACCGCCGACGTACACATCACATTACCCTTTGCATCTTCAATCCTAATGGGAATGGTCAATCGAGTATCTTTTTTATTGTAACGCTTCGTACAATAAGTACCAACTTTAATCTTCATTGCCTTGCAAAATAAAAAGTATACGATCAAATTCTGCCTGAATAAAATCTGCCCCTTCTGGTTTGCTCCAATCCACGGTTCTCACATCGCGGCCAACTCTCCCCACTCTTATGTCATCAAGAATCTGCTCCTTCACCTCGTTCATGGCATTTTTCATCGCAACTGAGCCTTTTTCATATTCCAACTTCTCCTCGAAATCCTGTGAAAGATGAACATATACATACATGCCAAAAAAGTAATCTATTATATTCTTAATTTCCTCCCCATTTAGGATTGCGTCAAACTTATCTTCTATTTCATCCACATTGTCGCCAACCAATTCCTGCAAACGATCCATCACATTTTCTATGGCCTCATTTGCAGCAGTACTATCCAGTCCGGCTACCCCAGACTCGACATACTGTCTAAGAAAATCAATTATATTCTGGCAACTTTTGTCTTCTAATGAAGATATACCTCCTTGTTGCAGCCAAGCAGTAAGACCATTACTGACAATTTCTTGGATTACGGAAATAAAGTTGTTTATGACGGCAATACCGCCACGACCTAATGCACGCGAGCCACCACTACTTATCGTATGCCTGCCGCCAGAAGCTTTGACAAGGTTTCTGACTGAAGTGTGATAGTTCCTCGAAATGCGTTTTCCAAGTTGGTTCTGCCTTTTCTCGACTTGTGCTGGTGTCTTGTCGTCTGGTGGATTTTTTTGAAGTTCATCCGACTCTTCAACGTCACCTGTCAGCCCTGTCAAAGCAGCAGAGGCTTTGCCCCAGTTAGGCTCGCCTTTCACCGTTGGTGTATGTCTGTGTGATGTTCCCATTGTTTTCTATATATTGCTGTTAATTTCCGTTTATCGAACGCATAAGTCGCTTGTTCTTCTCCAGCAACTCTGTCAGTTTCTTGTCACGATTATACCTCACCAAAATGGCTTTGAACTTGTTGCCTAAAGAGTAGGGGATTTTCGTCGTGTCTATTCTTCCTAGAACTCCGAGCATTCGCATATAAGCCCGTTCAACACCATGCATAATACAGAAGTAATACACGTTGTATCCTTCCTTTTCTGTTGGCTCAGTAAGTATCTTTGAGTCAATCAAATCAAATAACTCCTCCAAATCATTCGCGGACATTGCAGCAACCTCGTTCTTGCAGACGTTCTCCCTTACATTATCTGTTGAAGCATTGTAGGCGCGGTTGAATACACCCCTTACTCGTGTCGAAACAAGGGAGAGCCCGCTCATCTGCTCCACAATAATGTCACGTGACACCCAGAACAACTCCCTCATGTCAACTTCACTGAATTTTGGCGTTTCAGATACAAGTTTTATCAAATCTGGATTATTCCAATCTTGATGTTCACCTAATTCCTTGCCTTTTCCATCAGCATAGTCTTCTATCACCCGTAACTCAGGCGGCGTGCTGAGATTACTCATGACCCATGAATTGAGTTGCTTAAACTGTTCCAAATGCTTTTGCTCTATCAGCATCAGTTTCAATAGGGCGAACTTGGATTTTATGTCCGTTATCCCAGACTGCTCCAACAGACTCGTACGCATCTCGTACGCATTCAAGAAGCGTTTAATCAATCGAGGATTCCATTTCATTGAATTACCGATAATCGATGAAAATCGGGTAACAAAGCCGATGGTCTCTCCCAATCCTGTAGGAATCTCACTTTTCAACAACGTTTGAATATTCGACCAGCCATAACAATCGAATTTATTATCCTTCGTAAATATAGCGAAATCCTCTCTTACTTTCTTGAAAAGCGTATTATCCAGTATTGATTGACAGAAAAGCAATGTGACGTATGTCTCCACCTCTTTCGGACTTAGAGATGGTATTTTGTATGGAACCTGGATAAACTTCTCCATGTATGAATCACCAAGTTGTGGTCGTTCCTCAGATGCAGCATTGATGATTTCTTTGTATTCACTTTTGATGGCGTTGGTAACAATGTAACTATCTGCCGCTATTACAAAGGCAGTCTTTGGCACGTTAAGGAATAGTTTGATAGCTTCTAAGTTTTCAATGATGTGGTGAGGCAGACAGCGGTCAAGGTCATCTATCAAAACAACTATCTTCCCCTGCTTGCTTTTGTCTATCAAATCTTTAAAATCCTTTCTAAACTCACGTACTACCTCATATTTTTTCTCTTCATCTTCCGCGTTAAGAGTATCCTTAAGGAATTGTTCTGCTTTATCTCCCGTGAGTAGTTCGCCTAAGTCATCTTGATGATCTTTAAAAGCACTTAAAAGCATGGGGATAATCAATGATGCTCCACCCGTTGTTGCTGCTGTTGCCACTGGAATAACAGTTTTGGCTGAGAATTTCAGCACACGCATCCAGCTGATGGACTTCTTAAGTTTAGCGAAGGCTTTTTTCAAAGCCTCGTATGTTTCAGTAGCTTTATCACCAACCTTTGCAAAGAAACGCTTATCTTTCTCCAAAGCATCAACAATGCCCTGAATTAGTGCCATCTTGGCATCGTCGAAACTCTCAAACGACCAACCGTCAAAATAAACCACGACGGTATCATTATCATTTTTGAGTTCTTCTTCAAGAATTTTGAGGATACTTGTTTTTCCAGAACCCCAATCACCGTATAATCCAACAGTGATTGGAAGGTTCTTATCATTTGTCACCACGCTTTTCAATAATGATGCGTGAACAGTATACCCTAACAAATCTTCTGTTGTTTCTTTATCTGACCACATATCAAATTACTCTTTTCGATTATTCTTTTATTCTAACAAGCTCTCTGGATGCTCTAGTTCCTCTACCAGTTTATCTACCATCGTGCAAGGCTTATGCATCGCATAGTTGGTGCCAGTATGTAACGCTCGAAGCTGTTTTGCAAAGCGCTTTGCTAAGTCCTCACGACCATACTGCTGAAGTAAGCTGTATATATCGGGATTTCCTTTCCGATACTTAAAGCCATCATCGCCCATCTTCTTGCGAAAGGCATCTTGCAATTTGTCAATGTAGGCCTCGCGACCAATACCTGTGTCAAGATACTCAAAATGCAGATAGTACCAGAGTTCAAAGGCTTCATTCGTCCAGGCGCTTTGGAAACCCGACTTGTGGGCTTTCTTGATGGCATCGTTGAAGTCGTCAAAGTCATCCTTGTCAAAGACAACCCACACACGATCAAAAGACATGGCATTCTTTCGCTCCAGCTCCTGCTTTATTTCCAATGTTTTGTCAACCAAAGCTACCGTTGCACGGCCCTCTCCCTCTATTGTCACTTCGCGAACGGTTGAGATATAGTTTTTGATTAGAGCCTCAAAGTAGTGTGGCTCGGTCTTGGTGCCTTCACACACTATCAGGAAGCGCACCAGTTTTTCGCGAACGTTCTCCTTGCGCTTCTTAGAAGCCTTAGCTTCTCGGCGTTGCTGCCTCAGCTTTGCGATTTCTTCTTTTCTCGAATATCCCATTGCAATTCTCTATTTACCAATAAAAGGTATAGCACCATAACGTCCACGGATATAGTCGCGCTTGATATCACGGTCATTGCGGACTTTCTTCCCGTCTTCATCCTTGAATTCCACAAGCGAATAGATGTCGGTAGACTCCACCTTGTCCTTCTCTGCAAACCAAATCTGGTCACGACGAACAATGTCCAAATCAAGCAGATTGGTGTCGTGGGTAGCGAAGATAAGCTGTGCTCCATGCTTGTTCTTCTTTGAATCCATAAACAGAAGCACAATATTGCGAGTAAGAAGCGGGTGTAGTTTTGCATCCAGTTCATCCACAATGAGTGTCTTGCCCTCGTTCAATGTATCGAAAATAGGCCCGGAAATTTCTATCACTTTCTTTGTTCCCTCAGACTCCATCATGTTCTTGTGGAAATTACGCTCACCAATCACAAGTCCATTCTCATCATAGACATTATGAGTAGTTATTGGTTCGACGAAACTACCCGTGGCTATGTCTTTTTCCAATTGTGACCTTATCGACTTGGGGGCACTTTCCAAAGCTTCTTTGGGAATATCAACCTTCTTGACCGAAAAACGGGTAAAGCCCAGTTGCAGGGTCTTGAAGAACTCCTGAGCCTGGTCTGCCCCATTCAAATGTTCCAAAAACATTCTGAGCGTAAAGGCTTCATAACCTTCGCTGTCAATTCCCGAAAGCACATTGCATTCGCCAAACCAACCTAATATGGAATTGGACTTCTCGCCCTTCAGCTGAGCTACAAGCGACAGGAAGAGACGATTTGAATTAGTCAAATTTTCTTTTCCCAGACCTTCAGGGAATCTTTTCGCTGACACTTCAATTGTGTCTCGCGAGCGCATGAAGAGTTCATACTCTTTTTCGCCAAACCGCTTCTCATATAGCCACTCAGAAATGATGTCGGTTTTGTTATATTCAAAACCATAGCGATAAAGCACCTTACCTTTTATAAATTGTATCTCAAACAACGTAGGTTGCGAGTCAGAGTTTTCATCCAATGCAAAAGGATCGTAAGGTAGTGCATCACCCTCATTCAAACGCACAGAACGTCTGACCATGCTTCGCATAGTAGATATGGCCTGAATGAAATTACTCTTGCCACCAGAGTTTGCACCATAAAAAACTGCCAAAGGAAGCAAACTATACTTACCCTCACTGATTACAGACCCTTTGTGCTCTTTTATTGAACTCGCCTCCATACTAAAAGTACGTTCCAATTTGAAAGAGCGATAATTTTTGACTGTGAAATTTACTAGCATATCTCAAGATTTTTGTGCAAAGATACAATTAATTTTCGATAGAGACTGTAAAATGCGAGAAAAAATCTCAAATATCAAGCGTAATTAACATTGTTTCGGTTTTTAAAAGGATTGTAAATGCGAAAATATCTCATTTTTAACTTGATTGAGTTCTTTTTTGTGGGGTATACATCTTATTGGGATATGACATTTAATTACAAAACAAATTTGAGTATTCAAGATAGCATCTTCCATAGTTGCACTTTCACACCTCTTTTGTGGTTTATGAAAGTTAAAAACATTAAAAACACATCTTTTAAGAATCCTCAAGAATCCGCGACATCACTTTTCTACCTTTTAACCCATAAGTACTTGTTACAAAACAACTTGCAAATACGTTGCATGTATGTTGCCGATGAAAACTGTTTATTGTGATAAACAGATGGCGACAATGCAGCAAATCCAATTTCCCCAAAAATCTGAGCATCCGTAAGGCTATAACCCACCACGGCGTTAGCTACGCGCTCCATTGTACGCTGCGACATCTCTTCCAAAGCCTTTTTCCTGGCCTTGATAAGTTTGTTCTCGTATGAGCTGGCGCCCGCCGATGAATTGCGGATGTATCATAATGTTCTGTATGTTGTTTTGTCATTTCCGGGAAACAATTCCTTGTCAGCCTCCATAACTCACTTTCTGACTACGACCCCAATATAAGGTTTTTCCTGTTTCCGCAATGGGACATCCACTTCTTGATTATGTTCGGAGGCGCGTAATTTATTGTGGGATAATGTGATAAATAAATATTATCCCCATATCGTCCACTTCTGTCGCAAGGACTTGAACAGCCGAAAGCCAAAATACATAACTTTGCCTTGGCCTTGGGAGAAAACCGGGCCGAGTATTGATAACACACAACTAAATAATCAACCAATGAGAAAGTATCTTACTATGCTTGTGCTGCTCATTGCCGGAACAGCCGCATTCGCGCAGCAACATTCTGTGAAAGGCACTGTAGTGGATTCTCAGGGTTATCCGGTGATTGGGATGACCGTGATGGAAAAGGGTACTCAAAACGGTACCACTACCGATGCCGATGGTAACTATCTTCTAAATCTCTCATCTGCTTCAAGCGCAGTGGAATTTAACGCTCTTGGCTATAAGGCTGTCACTGAACAGGTTGCCGGAAGGAGCGTGATTAATATTACGGCTCAGGAAGAGGCAATCGCCCTCGATGCAGTCGTTGCCATCGGTTATGGTACAGTGCGTAAACGCGACTTGACCACGGCCGTTTCGACAGTTTCCAATGAGGATATGCAGCTTCGTCCTGTCACTGAGGCTTCGGGATTCATCCAGGGTAAGGTGGCCGGAGTGACAGTTCAGCAGACAAGCGGTCTTCCGGGCAGCGGAATGACAGTGCGTGTGCGTGGCGCGTCTTCAATTGCATCTTCAAACGACCCTCTTTATGTCGTGGACGGTGTTCCTGTCGGAACAGGTAACTATGCAATCGCATATCTCTCTCCTCAGGACATCGAGACAATGCAGATTCTCAAGGATGCGTCTTCGGCGGCAATTTATGGTTCGAGGGCGGCAAACGGTGTCGTTCTCATAACCACGAAACAGGGAAAGAAGAGTCGCGGACCGCAGATTACTCTCAATGCTTCTGTCGGACTCGCAAATGTCGCACGCACATACGAAGTCCTCAATGTGGAGGAATACCGCGAACTGATGGACGAACTCGGTGCAATCTCGCTTCCTGACGGACTCAAGGATGAAACCGACTGGTTCAAGGAAACTTACAGGACAGGAATCAACCAAAACTATCAGATTTCCGTTTCCAATGCAAACGACAAAATGAGGTATTACCTTAGCGGAGGCTACAGCGACGAAAAGGGTATTCTTCCGGTGGCTTTCAACAAGAGGGTTAATGTCAAGGCGAGTATGGACTCGGACCTGTTCAGCTGGATTAATGTGGGCGCCGACCTTGCTTATTCCCACTATCGCAACAACGGAATCATTTCCGGAACCGGTTCAAACCGTGCGGGAGTCGTGCTTTCTGTCATCAACACGCCGACTTATGCGAAACCTTGGAGCGAAACAAATCCATCTTGGTATTGGACAGAATTCTACGGAGCTAACCTCACCACTCCTTCAGAGAACCTCGCCCGCACAGAGAACAACTACAGTCAGACAGACCGTCTCCTTCTCACCGGCCACGCCACAATCAAGTTCCATCGGACATTCCAGTTCAAGTCCACAGTGACAATGGACCGCAGGTGGGTGCACGACTACAGCTTCCTCGACCCAATCAAGACTTCGTACGGACGCACACAGCACGGAGAGGCGACTTCCACAAGAAGCGATGATATGAGAATGGTCTATGACAACATCTTCACCTATAACAACTGTTGGAACGCGAAGCACAATTTCGAGGCTATGGCCGGTACTTCCGCAACCACTTCGAGATGGGAAAACCTCAGCGGCTCACGCAGCCACTTCTCTCCTGACTACAACAATGTGATTTTTGGAATAAACGGCGGTAACAAGGGCGGTCTTCGCGGACAGTCGCAGGGCTATGCCAAATGGGCGATTATGTCCTATCTTGCTCGTGTCTCCTACAATTACGACAGCCGCTACTACATCACCGCAAACTTCCGTGCTGACGGCTCCTCGAAGCTTGCTCCGAAACACAAATGGGGACTTTTCCCTTCTGTTTCAGCAGCTTGGAGAATATCCAGCGAGAGTTTTATGAAGGATGTCAGATGGATTGACGACCTCAAACTCAGAGTGGGTTGGGGACAGCAGGGTAACCAGTCCGGACTTGCCGACTACGCTTGGGTGCAGATGTACGGAATAAACTACAGCGACTGGACTCAGGCAGCCAATGCCGACGCTGTTCCTACTCTGGGTTCGAAAACCAACATCGGAAACAAGGATTTGACTTGGGAGACCACCACTCAGACAAACGTCGGAATCGACTGGTCGATGTTCAACGGCAGGCTTTCAGTAACCTTGGACGGCTACTACAAATACACTAAGAACCTCCTTATGAATGTTCCGCTTCCGGCTCCTAACCCATCCATCTACAGGAACGAGGGCGAAATGTCCAACTGGGGTCTTGAACTTGCACTGAGCTCAGTGAACATTGACAGAAACGATTGGCGTTGGACCACCGATTTCAACATCTCCACCAACCGCAACCGTCTTGAGAAACTTTCCCTCCAGCAGGTTTACTACTACACCAAGACCTCCGAGGCTCTGAGCGAGTATGTGGTGAGGATGACTCCGGGCCAGTCGCTTTCGAAATTCTGGGGATATACCGCACGGGGAGTTGACCCGGAGACGGGTATGGTGATTTATGAGGATTTGAACGGCGACGGCAAAATCAATGTTTCCGACAAGCATTACATCGGTGACGCCAACCCGATTTTCACGGCCGGAATGACAAATACCATCAGTTGGAAAGGCTTGAGCCTGAGCTTCTTGCTCACTTCTTCAGTTGGAAACGACATCTACAATGCTTCGAAAATCGAGATGATTGGAATGTATAACGGCTCCAACCAGATTAAAGACGCAGTCAGAAGATGGAGAGTGCCGGGACAGGTGACCGACATCCCCAAGGCCGGAGAACTCGACAACCTCAGGGCTTCGACAAGGTGGGTTGAAGACGGCTCGTATTTGAAAGTCAAGAATATAACCCTTTCCTACGACATCGTTCATCCTGCTCTGAAGAAAGCGAACATTTCGAGGATTCGTCCATACATCACTCTTGACAATATGATTACCTTCACAAAATATTCTGGATACGACCCTGAGATGAGCCAGTATGCTTCGGCTACCAATATGGGAATCGACTGGGGAACATATCCTTGCGTGAAGACTGTTCTTTTCGGTGTTAACGTTGAATTCTAAAGATTTGAAACAATGAAAAAGAAATATATTTTAATGACATTGCTTGCAGCCTTTGCGCTGACTTCCTGCAATCTGGACCTCTTCCCGGAGACAGACTACAATGAAGGCAATGTCCAGGCGAGTGGAGAGGGCAACGCAGAGTCGCAGTATTCCACAAGAGAGGATATGGAGGGTCTGAGGAATGCCATCTATCAAGACTGGACTAAGGATATTCAGGAGAAGGGCTATCTGGACTGGCTCGTCTATACGGAATGCCGTTCGGACAACGCTTACGGCGGTAACCCCGGAACTGGAGAATTGATGGCCATCGAGGCTAACCGCCAGGACGGAGAAAACAAGAATGTGGAGAGGGACTGGGACTGGTATCTCGGACAGGTGAGCAAATGTAACAACATCATATTCAATATCGACCGCATCAAAGAGGCAGACGAGAGTATGACTGAGAAAGAGTGGAAGGAGTGGAAGTCCGAGGCGTATTGCTGGAGGGCTTGGAACCTTTTCCAGATGTCTCAGATTTGGGGTGACATTCCGCTTGTGAACTCCATTCCGCCTGCAATCTCGGCAGACAACATCGAGGACGTCTACAAAGACTACTATCCTCCAAGAACTGCACGAGTGGATGTCTATAAGCAGATTGTCGGTGAACTCGAATTCGCTGCGGAAAACGCTCCGGAGACCGATCCTTCAAACAAGCATCTTTTCACCAAGGCTTTCGCACACGGAATGCTCGCTAGAATATTCGCGGAGGAAACCCTTCGTAACTGGGAGCAAGTGGCAAAACACTGCGAGGCAATTGAAAAAATGAATTATGAACTTGTGGATGATTACGCCCAGATGTGGGCTTATGACGAGACTGACGCTGTCCGCAACACGTCTGAGTCCATTTTCGAAGTCACTTTCACCCGAAGCAGCGGAAACTGGGTGTGGATGATGTTCCACCGCAACGCCTACAATCCTACGGACAGTTATTCTTGGATTAAGTGGATTACACCTTCCCGAGACCTTGTCGCTGCCTACGAGAAAGAGGGAGATGTGAAAAGGATGAACGCCTGCATCTGCGAGGACGAGGCAATCTGGTCCAACTACTACCCGGGCAACAAGTACAAATTTATGCACAAGATGCCAACCAACGCCACAAGCATCATCCTTATGCGTCTTGGTGAAATCTATCTTCTTCACGCAGAGGCTCTTGCAAAAACCGGTGACCTCAAGGGCGCAACAGACTATGTGAACAAAATCCGCAAAAGGGCGGGTCTTAAAGACATTGACGTTCCGGCTACGGAGAATGACGCGATTGACGCAATTCTTCACGAGCGTCGCCTTGAGCTTGCATTCGAAGGCTTCCGTTTCTACGATCTTCTCCGTCACGGATTTGAGAGAGTGAAGACTATCCACGACGCTATGCCTCAGAAGGACAGCTACTGGCAGATGAGACTCCCGCTCACAGAGGAGACCGTGCTTATGCCGATTCCTCAGGGCGCTCTTGACAACAACCCGAGTCTGGAACCAAATAAGGGATATTGATTATGAATTGGAAACTTAAGATATTGCTTTGGACGCTCGCTTCTGCGCTGCCGATTGCCTGCTGCTGTTCTCCTACCGAAAAGGAGGAGGACGGCCCGGGAACGGAACAGCCGGAACAGCCTAAACCGCCTCAGCCACAGGGAGATGTGACAACCTACATCACCACATCTGACGGTATACGGCTTTTCAGAAAGGGCAGTCTCAAATTTGCGAAGCCTGGAAGTATGAGCCCGAACCAGTTGAGGTTTGAAAGTGATGCTGCCGCAAAGGAAGTTGACGGATTCGGACTTGCAGTCACCACAGCTTCTGCATACAACCTCTTGAAAATGAGTCAGGAAGACAGGACTGCAATACTCACCGAACTCTTCTCTCCAACCGAGGGCGCGGGTTCAGGACTGATTCGCGTGAGCATCGGTGCATCGGATTTCTGTCTGAAGGACGAATACACCTGGTGCGACACCAAGGGATTGGAAAACTTTGCTGTCGCAAAGGAGGACAAAGACTATTTGTTCCCGGTTCTCAAGGAAATCTATGCTATCAATCCGGATGTGAAAATCATCGGTTCTCCGTGGTCTTGCCCAAAATGGATGAAGGGCGGCTCTTATGGATATGAGAAATTTGACAAACAATATCTTGAGAGGGATTTCCCCAACTGGACCAGCGGCCGTTTGAAACCGTCCTGCTATGCCGACTATGCCACTTATTTCGTGAAATGGATTCAGACTATGCAGTCGGAAGGTTTCAAAATTCACGCAATTACGATGCAGAACGAGCCTCTCAATCACGGAAATTCGATGTCGATGTATATGCCTTGGCAGGATCAGAAGGAATTTATCAAGGTTCTCGGACCTGCACTCAAGGATGCGGGCCTGGAGAAAGTGAAGATTCTCCTTTTCGACCACAACTACAACTACGACAACAAGGATGACCAGCGCAACTATCCTCTGAACATCTACGCCGATGCACAGGCAAGCAAATGGGCCGCAGGTTCCGCTTGGCACAGCTACGGTGGCGATGTTTCTGAACTCGACAACATCGTGACGGCAAATCCGGAGAAGGACATCTATTTCACTGAGGCTTCGATTGGCGAGTGGAACTACAATTTCGGATCCTGCCTGCTGAACGATTTTTCTTCCATATTCCTCGGCACGCTCAAACGCGGAGGAATGGGAGTGACGCTTTGGAATCTGATGCTCGACGACAAGAATGCGCCTTACAGTCCGCACAACGGTTCCTGCAAGACCTGCTATGGAGCTGTGACAATCAACTCTTCGGACTACAAGACTCTGACACGCAACTCCCATTGGTACAATGTCCTCCACGCGAGTGCGGTGATTCGTCCGGGAGCGAAGATGATGAAAATCAGCGGTTTCAATGCCCCTTCGGGAGTTGAGGTCCTGATGTTCAAGAACACTGACGGAAGCATCGCAACTGTGGTTTGCAACAAGTCTTCTGAGGAAAAAACTCTTGTGTACGGCGGCGAAAAATACACTGTCAATTTCAAGATTCCTTCGAAGTGCATCGCTTCCGCAATCTGGAAGGATAAGTAGAAATATTTAAATCTGAAACGTATGAAACTGAATATAAGAAACTTGATTGTCTTTGTCGCAATGGGCGCCGTGGCGCTGTCCTGCGCGAAGACTCCGACTTTCGAAAGGGCAGAAAAAGGTCCTGAGATGAAGGTCAATTCATTCACCGAATCCACCTATATGGGTGCGAATATCAAGGTGAACTTGAATCTGAGCGATGCTGACTTCGCACTTTCCACCGTTAAAGCTGTTCTCTACTATGGTGAGACAGAGGTCGCGTCCGAGACTCTGAGGACAAAGACTGAGGGGAATTATGAACTCAGCATCCAGGCTCCGCTGTTGAAGGAAATCCCTGACGGCACAGCCAATCTTGTTCTCCGTGCGCAGAACGTGGGGCTCGGAATTACCGAAACAACGCTCGATGTGGCTTTGAAACGCCCTGATTTTGAGACACTCTCGCTCGTGGACGAGTCTGGAAAGAGTTATGAACTCAAGAAAACTGAAAACTATGTTTATGAGCGTACCGACAATTTCCCGTCTTATGTGAATTCGACTGTTGTGACTCCTCAGTTCAATGACGGTGAGACAATCACTCTCGGTTGGGACGGTTCGGCTCTCTCGGCATCAAGCACCGAACTCATTCCTTTCGGTTCCAGCATTGCCGGAAACTACACCATAAAACTGAACCTTTTCGACTTGAGCATATCTCCTACCGGTTCCGCAGCTGTGGTTTCAGTGGCTGAATACAAGAAAGGACAGAAGATGGAGTTCGGAAATGTCGTGGATTTGAACAACTGGACCATCGACCCTGACTTCTTCGATGTGGACAAAGAAAGCAAGGCTGTCACTTTCTGCGCAATTGACGGATTGTACAAGATGGAATATGACACTAAGAGTATGTTTATCCGTGTCGAGCCGATGAAGGATGCACAGACTCCTCAGTCTCTCTCAGACGACGGCTCCGGTGCCGTCTGGCTTATTGGTTCAAGCTTTGGAAAACCGGAAATCGGTCCGAGCTGGAACACTGAAACCGGAGTCTATCCTGCGGCTCAGGTTGAGCGGAAGGTTTATGAATTCACGCTCGCAGTTCCGGGACAGCTTGCAGTTTCGGGCGCTGAATTCAAGTTCTTCCATCAGAGAGGCTGGGGAGGAGAGTTCAAAAAGCCGGACTTTAAGAAAATCGACCTTTCGCCGGCCTTTGAAATGACGGATGCCGGAAACATCAAGGCTGTTGATGTGAAACCCGGAAAGGGTTACAAAATCATACTCGACCTTACAGAGGGCATTAATAAGGCAGCAATTTCCTACGAGGAAGTTGAGGCGGCGGTTTCCGGTCTGGAAATCACAGTGAACGGAGTGAAGGCTCTGAAGATGAGTAACGAAGTTTATAAAGTTCCGGCTGTGAAAGTTGATGCGGGAAGTCTCATCAGTTTCACGGGAATAGACAACCCGCTTGAGTGGAAACTGGACGGCGACCATTTCGAAATCACAGGCGAGGGACTCAAGTTCAAGGCCGTGAGCGGCTTCTATTCATTCGAACTCAATGTCGAAAAGAAGTATGTCATTGTGCGTCACGTCAAGTCTGACGGCAAGGCTGCGACCTATGCTGACGAAAAGGCCATCACATTTATGGCTTGGGGAGTAGGCTTCCCGTCTATGAGTCAACAGCTTGCCTGGGACGGAGGAATGCTCGTCACTCTTGCTCAGGTCAAGACCGGCGTCTACCAGTTTACCGGTGTGGCGTGCGAAGACAATGACGAGAAACTTGTAGGCAATTGCTGGCGCTATAACTACATTTCATTCAAATTCTTCGGTCAGGCCGGCTGGGGAGCAGAATTGAACAATGTCACTTTGACAGATGAGGCGCAGAAGTATCTTTCAAATCAGGGTAATGTCGAGCTCGTAGTCACAGGCGAGGAGGCCGATGGCCAAAAAATCTACAAGCCGCTTGAACTTGGTGCAACCTACAGGATGACAGTCACAGACTGCTCACCACTCAACGCTGACAACAAGTTTGACGTCACAATCGACTTCCGCAAACTCTAATCTTTTGATTTACAATTTCCCGGGATGAGCTCATCCGAAGTCCCGGGAGAGCATCGGGGATATGTTCGGACTCATTGGGCATATCTCCGATTTTTCATATATTTGCAGTCTCAAACCACAGATTCTGACGGATATGCACAAGATTTCGTTCTCCCTATTCCTCCTTACCATTCCGATTATTTTTTCCTGTTCGAAGACGGAGAATGAGGATATTCTGCGGAAATTGGATGAGGTTCTCGAAAACAAGGCAGTTTATGAGAACTATTTTCTTGAGGGAACGCGCCTTTTGAAAGATGTGCTCTCGGATCAGACCGACCCGGAACTCATTTACGGGATTAATCTCCGGATTGCAGACAGCTACTTGAAATTCAGCAAAGATTCCTCCCTTGCTTATATGGGCCGTAACCGCGAGCTTGCCCTTGCAATGAGGGACGAAGAAAAACTTGCCAAGACGGATTTTGCTATGGCTGTTCTCTATGCGAAGACCGGCTATCAGGTTGAGGCGAATGATATCCTGAACATCTACCGCGGACGCGAAATACCGGAAAATGCCATCAGGGATTATTATGCCGCCGAACACACCTATTGGGGCGAGACTATGGCATATGCTCCGACTCACGGGTCTTATGAGGAAAAACTTTCGATGCGCAACGTTTTTCGCGGACTGTTGCTGCCGATGACCGAGGAGGGAAGCTGGGAATGGTATGACCTCAAAAGGGAGGAGGCGGATGCGACCGGGAATGGAGAGGGAATAAAAGAATATGCTTCCGGGATGCTGAAGGTGAGTCCGGAAAATTCGAGGGAATATGCTGAGGCGGCCTATTATTATGCTCACAGTTTCTCTGATGAGGATGCGGTAGAACGGGAAAAATGGCTGCTGCGTTCAGCGATTGCGGATGTGATGTGTGCGACGAGGGATTATGCTTCGCTGAACGAAGTTTCAAGAATTATGTTCGATAAAGGGGATATCGACAGGGCTTTCCGTTATGCGGCGGACCATTGTATGGTGGATGCTCTCTGCTACAACGGGAAACTGCGTCCGTGGCAGATTCTGATGTTCTTTCCGGAAATTGAAGCGGCCTATCAGCAAAAGCACGCGCGTCAGAGCCGCTACACAAAGGGTCTGTTAATCTGTATTTCAGCACTCTTGGTGATGATGTTCTTCCTTCTTGCGTTTCTCTACAAGAGACAGCAGATTTTGGACTCGATGCGGGCGAAACTTCAAGAGTCCTATCTTGAGATTGACAGCAGGAATCACGAACTGGTGGCCGTGAACAGCCGTCTTGTGAGCCTGAATGCGCAGATGCAGGAATCGGACAAGGTCAAGCAGGAGTACATCACGCTCTTTCTCGGGATGGTTTCGGACAACATCAACGCATCGAGGCAATACCGCAATCGTGTACTGAAATATATCCGTCAGGGAAAGACCAAGGTCCTCACGGACGAAATCGAGGCTCAGGCGCCTTTGGATGAAGATATTATGGAATTCTACCGTATGTTTGACCAGACTTTCGTGAATCTTTATCCCGATTTTGTGGACAAGTTTAACTCTCTTCTTGTGGAAGGGGCGGCGATTGTGCCGAAAGGAGATGATATTCTGACGCCGGAATTGAGGATTTTTGCCCTCATCAAATTGGGAATTACGGAGTCCAGCAGGATTGCATCGCTTCTGCACTATTCTGCAAACACGATTTACAACTATAGGGCAAAAATCAAGAACAAGGCGAAGGGCTCACGCGAGGATTTTGAGGATGCGGTGAGGAATTTGGAGTAGATAAGTGTGGATATTCTTTATGTAAACCTCTCAAGGACGCCCGTTTTAGGCTGGTGAACGAAAAAATTGTTATATTTGCAGTTTGGACTTTGCCCGACAGGGATTGTTGGCTTGCTCCGAAGGATGTTTAACTTTATTGCTGATTGATTGGGATGAAAACCGGACTGCACATATTGGAACTGACGGCTCTTGTTGCCATCCTTTTTTCTGCCTCTGCCTGTGAGTGGGCGGAGCAGGTCATTTCCGGCGAAGTAGTGGCTTCGGTGGGCAAATCTCGGCTCTACCGCAGCGACTTGAACAAGGTTCTGCCCTCCGGGCTTTCTGCGGACGACAGCACCCGCCTTGCTCATCAATACATCAACACTTGGGCGTCGGATGTGATTTTCCTGAACATTGCCGAGAAACAGCTTTCGGATGCGGAACTCGATGTCACCAAGGAACTTGAAGATTACCGCAAGTCGCTGCTGAAATATCGTTATGAACAGCGCTACATCAACGACCGCCTTGACACCCTTGTCACTGAGGCACAGATAGATGAATACTACAGGAAGCACCCGGAAAAGTTCGTGCTGCAGGTTCCTGTGGTCAGGGCGGATTTCCTGTGCATATCTCCGGAATCGCCGTCACTTGCCGAATTCCGCAGGAACATTGTATCCGACGACGTTCCGCAGATGCAGATTACCGACTCGCTGGCATATTCTTCGGCGATAAAATATGAGAACTTCGGGGGCAGATGGATTGACATGACTGTTCTTGCCAAGGAATTCGGACTCGACTATGCCGAGCTTATGACGTTCAGAAAAGGCGAGTGGATTGAGCGCAGCGGGGACACCGGACTCCTTTCGATAGCCTACATCCGTGAGTTCGTCCCTGCCGGAAAGCTCGCTCCGATTGGGTATGCGACGCCTCTGATTCGTGACATACTGCTCAGTACCAGAAAGCGTGAGTTGGTGTCGAACTTGGAACAGGACTTGCTTGAGCAGGCGCGGGAAAATGGGAAATTTGAAATATATTGACTTAAGTTTCGCAAGTGCGAAACACCACTTTTGAGCCCTTGTGGCGAAGGTAAGTCCTCTCCCCGAGGGAGAGGATTTAGGAGAGGGGTAACGTGGACAGAAAAAAGTGCGTGGGATTTGAGAGTTTGATAAAAGAGATAAGTTTAATATTCGCAATAAGTTAGAATACTTGCGAAACTTGAATATATTGACGAAAATAGGATGATGAAAATGAGGAAAATATGTCTTTTGTCGACGGTTGTCGCCATTATGGCTCCGTATGCAGCATTTGCCCAGAAATATGGGAATGGGGTTATCGACAAGTCCGTGGCGGTCGTCGGTGAGGAAATGATAAAAATTTCAACCATCGAGGATGAGCTCCGGATGGCGAGGGCAAGCGGGATTCTTTCGGACAGGAATATGCGCTGCGAGCTTTTGGAGCAGATGCTCACCTCAAAGATTTTCCTCATGCAGGCGAGGATTGACTCCCTTAGTGTCAACAACGACATGGTGGAGAGCGAGCTCAACAACCGTATCGACCAGCTGAAGACTCGTCTGGGCGGAGACGAAGAGTTCGAGAAATACTTCGGCAAACCGGTTTATAAACTTCGTCAAGAGTGGCGCAAGGCCTTTCAGGAACAAAGTCTTACGCAACAGATGCAGCAGAAGGTGGCCTCTTCGATTCCGGAGATGACTCCTTATGATGTGGAAAAGTTTATCGAAAATACGGATAAAGACGATCTTCCTCTTGTTCCGGAAAAGTATAGGTTGAGTCAGATCTGCATATATCCTGACCGTGAGGCTGCGGCTCTTGCAACAAAGGAGAAGTTGCTGTCTCTGCGTGAGAGAATCATGAATGGCGAGAAGTTCTCTACTCTGGCACGTATCTATTCGCAGGACCCGGGAAGCGCAAGGCGTGGCGGCGAGCTCGGAATGGCGTCAAAATCAATTTTCTGGCCGGCATTCTCGGATGCGGCGATGTCGCTCAAACCCGGCATCGTCTCCCAGATAGTCGAGACTCCGGACGGTTTCCATCTCATCGAAGTTCTGGAGAAAAAGGGCGACATGTTCAATGCAAGGCACATCCTTCTCAAGCCGGAATACACCGAAGAAGACCAGGCAAAGGCATTCAAGACCCTCGACAGCCTCCGTACAGAGATTCAGAACGGCAACATCAGCTTTGAGATGGCTGCCCGTTTCTATTCGCAGGACCCTGCCACGAGAACTAACGGAGGACAGATGTCGGATCCGAACACAGGCTCGTCGTATTTCGAAAAGGACCAGATAAAGCCGGAGGATTACCGCGCCATCAATGGACTTGATGAAGGGCAGATTTCCGAACCTGTCGCTTCGAGGGACAACGAGGGACGCGACGGCAACCTTGTCTACAAGATTGTGCGGGTCGACAAGATAATTCCGTCTCATCCGGCGTCTTTCAGTGAAGACTATGACCTTATGCTCAATGCTGCGAAGAACAAGCTTTCGATGGAGGCGATTGACAGATTTCTCAACGAAAAGATAGCGACGACCTACATCACCATAGACCCGATTTTCGCCGACTGCGAATTTGACCATAAGGGACTTGAAGCAAAAATCAAGAAAGAGGAATAGGGCGGATGCGTATTTTCAGGGATATTTTCGAAAATATAGCCGGAATTGGCATCGGCGCACTTCGGAAGTTTGCGGCAGTTGTCATCGTCTCCGGCGTGTTTCCGGCGGTCTTGTCGGCGCAGACGACCGATGGTAGTGACAGCCTTGTCGTACTCATAAGTTCAAAGTCGGCGCAGGTTGTCGATGTGGAGGGCAGTGCCTACCGAAAGGTCATAGGCCCGGCTCGTTTTTTTCACAACAACACCTACCTTTTGTGTGACACGGCTTTCTGGAGCGTGGACGGAAAATATCTCGACGCCATCGGCAACGTGCAGATTCTTCAGGAGGAGACCGTGCTCACCGGTGACAAGTTGACCTATCTCATCGACGACAATCTCGCGCAGTTCCGAGGCTCTCTCGTGCAGCTTACCGATAAGGATAATAACACCTTGAGAACCAGAAATCTGGACTATAACACCAAAGACAGTGTGGCTCTTTTTCGCGACGGTGGCGCGATGCGCGACAAGGACGGACAGATCATCGAGAGCATCAACGGCAGTTACGACTCCAAAGCCAAACTCTTCACCTTCCGGAACGATGTCAACATGTTCTCGGACACTGTTTTCGTGAAGACGGACGCACTTGACTACAGGTCTGAAACTTCATTTGCGACATTCGGAAGCGGCACGGACATGTGGAACAAGGAAAATATGCTTTCCTCAGATGCCGGATGGTACGACAGGGCGAGGGAGATCTTCCTTTTCAACCGCAATGTGCATCTTATGTCAGAAAATGAGGAGGCGTGGTGCGATTCTGTCTACTACTATCGTGCGCTGAATGACGTGACTATGCTCGGGAACGTTCAGATCATCGACACGACGAGGAATGTCTCAGCCGTGGCGGGACGTGCCGAATATAAGGACAGTCTCGCGAGGATAAGCATGCGGCGGAATCCGGCAATAATAGCGAAGACGACGGACGACCAGGGACAGGCAGATACGGTCTATGTGGCGGCTGACTTCATTGACTATTACACTCTTATGAAGTTTCAGATTGATTCTCTGACTCTCGCGCAGTCGGAGGAACGCCTAAAGAATCTTGAGGTCGATGCCGTGGGAACATTCAGAAAGAAGGCGGCGGAGGAAGCGGCAAAGGCGGCGGAGCAGTCGGCTATGGAGAATGATGCCAACTATGCGGCGAAGAAGGCCGCGGAGGAGATTCGGGCGAAAAGGGCCGCCGGGAAAGCTGGGACGCCGGCAGAAGAGCCGGGCGGTAAGTCTGACAGTCTTTTGTTTAATGGGGCAGACCGCCCAGCAGTCTCTGATGACGCGGATTCTCTGGCATTGGGAGATAAAGTCGCTTTGTCTGATTCTTTGGCAGTGGCAGATTCTTTGGCGGTATTGTCTGATTCTCTGACAGTTTCCGATTCATTGACGGTATCAGATTCTTTGGCGGTTACCGATTCTCTGGCAGTCTCCGACACACTTGCAGCTGGGGCAGACAGCACTGTGGCCGTGAAACTCGATTCGACAAAAATAGGGTTCATGACAGCCCTCAAGAATGTCCGTCTCTTTAGAAAGGATGCGCAGATTGTCTGTGACTCGTTGCTTTATAGCGACATCGACTCCCTGGCGCGGCTCTATGTCGAGCCGATAGTCTGGCAGGAAACCGTCAGACAGTATGCCGCGGACAGTATTTATGTTGTTGTGCGTAACGGCGCTATGGACAGGGCGAGCCTTATGTCCAACGCATTTATAACAATAGAGGAGGACACGACCCACTACGACCAGATAAAGTCCGCTGAGATGATGGCCTTCTTCGAGGGTGGCGGCGGCCTGAGGCGTTTCGATGCCCTCGGAGGTGCTCAGGCTCTCTTTTTCATTAAAGAAAACGACGTCCTCGCCACGGTGAACAAGACCGATTCCAAGATGCTCTCAGCCTCATTCTCCGATGGCAGCATCCAACGCATCTACTACTATGACACCGCCAAGAGCGACGCCTACCCGATTGTTCAGATGAAGGAAGAGGAACGCACGCTCAAGGGCTTCAACTGGCAGCCTGACCGTCGTCCGGCCGACCGCCATGCCGTCACCGACGCCGAGTACCGCTCTCCCGAACGCGCTGCCTATCTTGCCCGTCCGCGTGCACAGTTCAAGGAAACCGACCGCTATTTCCCCGGCTACATGAAGGGCATCTATAGGGAAATGGAGGTGCGAGACTCTCTCCAGAAAGTCCGTGCTGCCGAGGACGCCCTGCGCCGGGAGCAGCTTCGGAAGGAAAAGGCTCTTGCCGATTCCCTCGCGCTGAAGGACAGCCTGATGACTCGCGACAGTCTTGCCGCCGGGCGTGACTCCCTGTCTCTCAGGGATAGTCTTGCCACAGTGAAAGACTCTACAGTATTGGCTGACAGCCTAGTCACCGGCGCTGATAGCCTTGCTCTGACAAAAGACTCTCTCGCCACCGCCTTGGCTTTCCGTGACAGCCTCGCTGCTGAGAGGGCAACGCTCGATTCCCTTGCCCTTGCCGACCCTAAGGCTTACAGGGCCGCATTGAAAAAAGCCGAAAAGGAGGCTGGGAAGAAGGCTCGTGCCGAGGCCAGAGCCAGAAAAGATGCCGAGCGTGAGGCCAAGTGGCAGGAGAAGGAGCGGATAAGGAAGGAAAAGGAGGCTGCCAAGGAGCGGAAGAAGCTCGAAAAACTTCGTGCGAAGAAGCGCAAGGCCCTTGCTGCTGAAATCAAGGATGCCCGGCGTGAGGCCGCTGTCTTTGAGGAATACCGTAGAAAATTCGAGGCGAAAAAGTCAGGCCGATAATTTGACTTAGAAACCTTCAAAAAATAATCTGTATCATCTTTCTCATTCTTTTCGGTCTATATTTATTTTCTCATCAGTCGTGTACCTCCAGTACACTCCTTCTTCCAAAAGAAATCTATACTCGAAAATAATTGACAAATCTGAAGCAGTTTATTTTTTTCATGTTTCTTATCCGATTGAGGGCGGATTGTATTGGGAGAATCGTATAAAGAAATAAGCATTTTCTTTTTGAATTATTTTAATATTTGATAAGTTACGGTGTGATTTTTAAATTATTTTATAAATCATATCGCTTTATTACAAAATTTATTTTTATATTTGCGGAGCTGAACTGATAACTGAATATTTATGAGCCGACTCCGTATCACAATCATTGCGATTGTGGCTTCCATGTCCGCTGTTTCCTGCACTGGGGGGGGCAAGCTGACTGACAGCAACAGAAACTATATGTGGTTCGACTGCGAGGCGAACTACGCGACTCTTTCACATCCTGATTCCATCCGGTTCTATCTTGAGAAATGCCGTGACCTCGGTTTCAACAATGCCGTGGTTGACGTGAAATCCATTATGGGCGAGGTGCTGTATGACAGCAAAATCGCTCCGTATATGGGTGAGTGGGAAGGTGTCGAGCGTTCCCGGGACTATGATATGATGGGTTATTTCATCAAGTATGGTCACGAACTCGGAATGAAGGTTTTCGCTTCCCTCAACATTTTTGCCGGCGGACACAACTACTTCGACAGGGGAATCATCTATCAGGATAAGGCTGCCTGGCAATCAATCTGTTATGAAAAAGGGCAACTTGTCCCGATTTCTTCAATCAAGACAAACTACAACGGAATGTTGAACCCTTCCAATCCGGAAGTTCAGCAGTATCAGCTCGACATTCTCGAGGAGTTTGTGAGAATGTATCCCGAAACGGACGGACTCGTTTTCGACCGTTTGCGCTACGACGGCATCACCTCCGATTTCAGTGAACTCTCACGCAAACAGTTTGAGGAATATGCCGGAGTGAAACTCGAAAGATACCCGGAAGATGTGCTCAGTTGGTATGACGGGAATGGTGAACTTCGGAAAAACTGGGTGCTCGGACCTTACGGAAAGAAATGGGTGGAATGGAGAGCGTCCGTAATCCACGATTTCGTGGCAAAGGCACACAATCTTCTCAAGGAAATCAATCCCGAACTCATCATCGGCGACTACACCGGGGCGTGGTATCCTACCTATTGGCAACTTGGTGTCAACTGGGCGAGCAGGGAATATGACCCTTCAGCAGTTCCGGAGTACAGCGAGTGGGCAAGCGAATCCTATCGTGAAACAGCCTATGCCGAACTTCTTGACCTCTATATGACGGGTCTCTACTACTCTCTCATCACAAAGGATGATGTTGACAATGCCACCGGAGTTGTCGGGCAGCGTTCCGAAGCCGGAATGGACGACAGTCTTACCTACTGCTACAGTGTTGAGGGAGGTGCTGAACTTGCCAAAGCCGTCACGAAAGGAGTTGTGCCGGTTGTGGGCTCAATCTATGTCGAGCAGTATCTGGACGATTTCGGGAAATTCCGTCCGGCAGTCGAGCAGGCTCTCCGAAGCACCGGCGGGGTGATGATTTTCGACATAGTGCATCTTAACAAGCATCATCTCTGGGATGAACTCTCGGCGGCGATGAATACTGCGAAATACCACTTTTAACAAAACAAGACAATAATGAAAGCTTTATTGAATCTGATTTCGAGCCTCCGGTCGAGGTCTGTGTTCGTGGCAGTCCTGCTGACATTTACGGCATTATTCTCCGCCCACGCACAGTCGCCGGTGAAGGGAAAGGTCGTTGACGAGGATGGGCGCCCCGTAGCGGGAGTTACCGTGATGGTCAAAGGCACAACCAACGGAACGATGACTGATATGGACGGAACCTGGACTCTCAAAGTGAAAGAGGGCGATGTTCTCGAATTCTCCTGCCTTGGTCTCGCCACTCAGACGCATCGCTGCGACTCGAGGACAGCAAACATAAACATCACTATGAAAGAGGACTCCCATTTCATTGAGGAGACTATAGTCGTGGGTTATGGTACTCAAAAGAAATCCTCGATGACTTCAGCAGTCTCGGCAATGAAGGGAGAGGAACTTCTCAAGGCTCCTTCCACAAATGTCTCTCAGGTGCTTGCCGGAAAACTTCCCGGCATTTCATCCGTTCAGGAGTCAGGACAGCCGGGTGAGGACCAGGCTTCCCTGCGCATACGAGGCAACATCCGCAGTGTCTCCTATGTGGTGGACGGATTTCCTGTTTCTGACATAAACGACATCGATCCGGCAGACATCGAGAGCATTTCCGTTCTTAAGGACGGTGCTTCCGCTGCGGTCTACGGTTTCGGCGGTTCCGGCGGTGTGATTATCATCTCCACCAAGAAAGGACAGAAGGGCCAGACCAAAATCACCTACAACGCATCTTTCGGAGCGTCGATGAACGCCAATTTCCCTAAGTTTATGAACGGTCCGCAGTTCGCCTACTACTACAATGTGGCGGAGATGATGGACCAGCTCGCCCGCGGGGTCATTAAGGACGACAGCGAATACAAACCATATTTCACCAAACATCAGGTGGAAATGATGCTCAACGGCGACCCGTCTGACGGATGGGACAATGTCAACTACATCGACGAGGTTTTCGGTACGGGTTTCAACCAGAAGCATAGTGTGACCGTTCAGGGCGGAAACGACAAGACACGCTACTTCGCATCCTTCGGCTATCTCGGACAGAAGGGTAATATCGACAATTTCGGTTACAAGAGATACAACGTGCGCGCAAACCTCGAATCCAGGATTGCCAAGAATTTCAACTTCACTCTCGGCCTTTCGGGAGTCATCGGCAAGAAAGACGCACCTTATTATAATGCGGGCTCCGGCGAGAGTGTAATTTACGGAGGAAGTGAGGCGACAGGCTGGCTCTCAATCGCCAACCAGACCATTCAGATGCATCCTTACCTTCCGAAGACCTACGACGGCCTCTACACCGCTTCCACCAAGAAGAATACCGGTCTTCCGCAGTCTCCTCTTGCCGCAATCTATGATTCGGGCTTCAGAAAGAACAGCACTGCCGATGTTTCTGTCAACACGTCCCTTTCCTATGATGTTCCTTTCCTTGAGGGACTTCAGCTGAAGGTTTCCGGTTCATATATGGGTTACACTGCGAACGGAAAAACTCTCTACACTCCATACAGTTTGATGTCTTCGTCCTACGACTCTGCGCTTGGGAAGTGGGATTGGAAGAAAGTGAACTCACCAAACGGAGTGGGCTCGGGAAACACTGTCCGTGAGAGTGCCGACTGGTCGCGCAGTCTCATCGGACAGGCGAGCGTCTCCTACATCCATTCATTCGGAAAGCACAATCTCGACCTTCTCGCTCTTGCGGAAATCAGGGATTGGAAGGCAAACGGACTGGGTGCCGCGGTGAAGGATGTCGCCTTCTCTTCGCTTCCGGAGTTGAGCTACGGACGTCAGGAAGAGGGCTCTGTCTATGGTAATAGCAATGCCACACGTTCTGCCGGATATGTGCTGAGGGCGCGCTACAACTACGATGAGAGATATCTCGCTGAATTCTCTGCCAGAGTTGACGGCTCCTACAAATTCGCAGGAATGACCAAGACACGTTGGGGTTTCTTCCCGTCTTTCTCGCTGGGTTGGAATATGGCGAAAGAACATTGGCTCGAAAACGCTTCCTGCCTTGACGATCTGAAACTCCGCGCTTCTGTCGGACTGCTCGGCAACGACTCTGTCAGCCCTTACGCCTATCTGAGCACCTACGCACAGGGCGGCAAGGTGGTTCTTGGAAATACTGTCAACCCTTCCTACTACACCAATGTCATCGCAAGCCCGAATCTCTCGTGGGAGAAGATTTCTTCCTACAATGTCGGTCTCGATCTCAATATGTGGAACGGAAAACTCGGCGCCGAGATTGACGCATACTACAGCTACACCTACGATATGCTCGTTGCCCAGGGAACGAATTTCCCTCCATCTATGGGAGGATATTTCCCGACATACATCAACGGAAACGCCATCGACACAGGAGGTATAGACATAATGCTTTCGCACAAGAATACGGTTATGCTTGCCGGTCAGCCATTCACCTACGGCATCGCCGGGAGCATCACTTATGCGAAATCCCGTTACATCATCTATCCGGACCAGCCGAATATTCCGGAATATCAGAAAGTTACCGGAACGGAAGTGGGCTCTATAATGACTTGGATTGCTGACGGACTCTATAAGACCGAAGAGGAAATCGACAATTCCGCCTGGTATGGTACACGACCTTGTATCGGCGACATCAAGTATGTGGATACCAACGGTGACGGTAAAATCGACTACGACGACAAATGCCGTATTGGACGAAACAACCGTCCGCAGCTCACCTACGGTCTCAACCTCAATTTCTCTTGGTATGGTTTCGACCTCAGCGCACAGTTTACGGGTGGAGCGCTCTTTGACGTTTCCCTCACCGGAACATATTTCAACCACAATGACGACAACACCGTCTGGACACAGACTTTCAAGGAATGGGCCAATTCACCGCTCTATCTCGTTGAAAATGCCTACAGCATCTACAATCCTGACGGGACCTTCCCTCGTATTACACTCAGCAATCCGGGACACGGAGGTGCCAACGGGCTCGGTTCAACATTCTGGCTGCGTGACGGAAAATACATCCGTCTCAAGACTGCGCAGCTTGGCTACACCTTCCCTCGCAAATGGATGGAGAGAATCAAAGTCGACACGCTCCGTCTGTTTGTAGAAGGTCAGAATCTTTTCACCATAGACGGTCTCCCTGAGGGCATAGACCCTGAGTCTCCGGGCACCAACAACGGTTACTATCCTCAGCAGAGGCTTCTTATGGGAGGTTTGACATTAACATTCTAAACGGGACAATGATTATGAAGACGAATATATTGAAATGCTGCGCTGCGGCGCTTGTGCTGGCAGGATGCGTCTCCTGTACGGATTTGCTTGATATGACTCCTACGAATCTTGTTTCCGACAAGACGATGTGGGAGAAAACGGAGAATGCCGAATGGGCAATAAACTCACTCTATACTTATGTATACAGCGTTGTGGCAAATCAGAGCGTGGTGGGTCTCACCGAGTCGCTGACCGATATGATGAAATACGGCTCCTACAACTACAACTCTCTGGCCTTCATCCCGAGCGAGTTCGCCTACGGAGAGGACCACACCATCAAGGCCGGCTATGTCGACTCCTATATGGGATATTGGGGCACCCGTTACAGCCAGATTACCAACATCAACGAGGCTTTCGGCAATCTGAAGAAATATGGAAAGATGTCCGATGCAGACAAAACCCGTCTTGAGGCGGAAATCCGTTTTATGAGGGCCTATGTCTATTTCGACCTTGTAAAACGCTATAAGGAAGTCATCATTTATGACGAGAATATGGAAGCCATCGTGAAGGACAAGGCTCTTTCGACAGAAGCGCAAGCTTGGGACTTCATTCAGGCTGATTTCGATTTTGCCGCTGCCAATCTTCCTGAGAAGTCTCAGGCTAAAGGGCGTCTGGACAAAGGTGCGGCTTATGCCTTCCTTACTCGTGCGATGCTTTATGCACAAAGGTATGACGCAGTGATTACCGCTTCCAATGAGCTCAAGTCTCTCGGTTATGATCTTGAAAAGAATTACGCAGACTCTTATTCCAAAACCATAGCCGGTGGAAACATTGAAGCCATTCTCCAGTACCTTTTCAGCCGTGCGGAGAATATTACTCATACATTCGATTTCTACTACACTCCTGGAGGTGATTTTACCATCAATGGAGCATCCGGCGGAGGCTATGGAACTCCTACCCAGGAACTTGTGGAGTCCTATGAATTGGCGACCGGAGGTTTCCCGGACTGGAGCATCTGGCACGATGTGGGAGTCACCCAAACACCTCCTTATGCCCTTCTCGAACCTCGTTTCCAGGCAACTGTGCTCTACAACGGTTCACAATGGAAAGGACGGGAGATTCAGCCTTGGCTCGGCGGTGCGGACGGCTTCTGCGAATGGAATGTGGAGCCGGAGCCTGACGGCAGGACGACCACCGGTTACTATCTCCGTAAAATGGTGGACGAAACACACAATGTCATCCAATACACCAGCGGTGTGCAGCCGTTCACTGTCATCCGTTACGCCGAAGTTCTCCTTAATAGGGCGGAGGCTCTCTACAAGACGGGAAAAGAAGGCGAGGCGAACGACATCGTGAACAAAATCCGCGACAGAGTCGGCCTTCCTGCTCTGAGTGTTGACGGCGAGGAACTTATGGCTGCAATCCGTCAGGAACGCAAAGTGGAATTCGCGTTTGAGGGACTATGGTACTGGGATTTGCGCCGTTGGGGCATAGCCCACGAAAAATATCCTCTCGGGCTGTCGGACTATATGGTGCACGGTTTCAAGATTACCAAGGATGAAGATGGTAACTTCACTTACGACTACATCAGCGTGGATGATCGTAACCGCAATTATCCACAGAGACTCTACCGCTTCCCGCTTCCTGCCGCAGAGCTCAACAACAATGGTTCTGTCAATCAGTTCCCTGAATGGAAATAACGACTCAAAAGACAGTGGATTATGAAAAGAATACTTTCAAATAATATATTCCTTACGGCTGTGGCAGCGCTCATTTTCGCTGCCTGCGAGCCTCAGTATGTGCTCCCTACCACGGAACGCGAGGGTTTTACCAGTATCAGTGCCTATTTTACTTCGGGAGAATACAATAATCTCGAGTTGGCGCGGCTCGAAGTGACCGGCGATATGCTCCGCGAAGGCCGTCTTGTGATTAAGGTGCCTTATTACTATCCGGAGAGTTCAGACAAGGCAACGACCAAGTATCTGGGAAATCTCAGGATGAAGGCGGAACTCGATAAAAACTGTCGCATCTACCCTCCGCTCACCATCCTGGATTTGAATCTCGAAAACGAGTTCACCTACACGGATGCCAAAGGAAATGACTATCCGATTGTGATTACCGGAAAAAGAGTCAAATCGGACAAGGCAAGTTTCGTCTCCTTCTCGCTTGTGGGATTGTTTGATGGGTTTGTCGACAATGATGAGCGTATTATCTATCTCTACACCAAAGATGACCTTTCGTCCTGCAAGGCGGAGGCTCAGGTCTCGGCACATGCAGAAATTGTGACCGACCTGAGTGTTGCGAAAAACTACAACGAGCCTCAGAAGATTGTCATCAAGGCACATAACGGCAAGGAGTATGAGTATGTGACAAAGAAGGCTGAACCGGTCAAAATCAGAAACGGCTTCAACAAGGAGTCCATCAAGCCTCTCTTTAACTTTGACCCTAAGTCCCGCTACGGCACTCCTGACTACCTCGACCCTAATGTCAATCCTTCCATCGCCTCCATTGAAGGAAAGCTCGTGGTTTGTCTTGGCACCGGTGCAACTCCGTTCTATGTTCACGGAACGACGGGCGACAAACTCGGTGAAATCGCACTTGGCGAGGCTTCTCCGGGTGGAATTGCGAATGATGATGCCGGAAATCTTCTTATTGCGAATGCTCTTTCGGGCAAGGGTAAGCTCAGGATCTATAGGACTTCTTCTGTGGAGACAGCTCCGACACTCTTCTATGAGTATGACAACGAGACTGCTCTTCCTGTGGGTGCGAAACTCAAGGTGAACGGAAACATTGATGACAAGGCCATAATCACCCTTCCTTATTCTGGAGTGGTGAAAGTTACCGAGGCCTTGCAGTTCCTGCACATCACTGTTGAGGCAGGAAACGTGACTGAGGCAAAGGTCGTTGACCTCGCTCCTGCCGGTTTGTCTTGGGGCGCATTCTCTGCAAGTTCAGCAGGTTTCGCTGCGGCCTCTTCAGACCCAAAGGATGGCGTTTTCACAGCTTCTTATTCTTACGAGCCTAACTATCTCAACTGGCTTGATTCCTCTTTTAAGATTGGCCGTTCGCTTGCCTCGACCAGTGACCAGGCTTGGGCTTGGAACCCTAACTGTCTCGACTGCAAACTCTTCAACAATGTCGAGTATCTTGCGATGCTTGTCCTTGCACATTTCCCGCAGTGGGGTGGCCATCCTACTCTCTACATCTACAATGTCAACAACAAGGCCTCCCTTACGGGTGAGTTTACAAAGTCTCCGGCACTCGTCGCTTGTTCTGATGATGCGAAATCGTTGACTATCAAATCATTCAATGCGGTGAATGCGGAGGCTACAATTTCTTCGGGAGATGTCACGGTTGCCCAATCGGCAGACGGATTCAAGATTTTTGTCTACTACTACGACCAGTATGCGGGAGCCATCGGCGGCTTTGTTGCAGACTGCATTAAAAGGAATTAGTCATGACCCGCACATTCTCATTCATTCTTGCATCCCTATTGGGGCTTGCCCTGACGCAGGGATGTGCCAAGGACACGGGAACTGTTCCGCAGTGGCCTTGGACCGAGCCGGAGCCGGAAATTCCTGACAAACCGACAGAGCCGGAATTTCCTTTGCTTCCTGAGACTCCGCACACTGCCTTTGTCAATCCGACCGAGGCCGGGTGGACAGATGTGACAGCTGACTATCCGGGACTTCGTTCCGGTATCAGCATCTATCGTTTCACCGACAAGTTCTTCGGCCGTCCGGCGATTGCCTATATCGCCGTTGCAGATGCGTCTGCTGCCGATTTCAGCATTTGGAGCATCAATGCCCCCGAACTTCAGGGCTCTGACGATGCCTTCAAGACTCCATCTAAGGTTTATGAGGCAAGTTCATCCTCAGTTATAGTCAACGGCGGATTCTTCTACTCATCAGACGGCAAAAACTACAACGCATCGGTTGCCGTGAGCGAGGGGAATGTTCTTGGGATGAATGTCAACTATGCTTCCGAAGACTGGAAGACAATCTACTACCCGACAAGAGCTGCGTTTATCGAGCACTCCGACGGCAGTTACGAGACTTGCTGGACCTATTGGACTTCGGCCGGCAAGCATTTTACCTATCAGATTCCGGCACCGAACTCATGGAAGAAAAAACCGGAGAAAGTGCCTTCTGCAACATTCCCGGAGAATGCAGTGGAGTTTGAAGCCAAGAATGCCATCGGAGGAGGACCTGTTCTGCTGAAGGATTCCAAGATTATTGACAGCTATGTGGAGGAGCTTTTCAATGGAAAATCCGGCATCGGACCTGATGTCTATGCTCCGAGAACGGCAGTGGGTATTTCTGCAGACTCAAAACTTCTGCTCTTTGTTTGCGAAGGACGTGAGATGACAGAGGGAGTTACGGGACTCACCACAGGTGAAGTTGCAAAAGTGCTCTACAGCTTGGGAATCAAAGACGCGATTAATCTCGACGGCGGCGGTTCTTCCTGTATGCTCATCGGCGGAAAGGAGACCATCAAGCTTTCTGACGGTCGTCAGAGGGCTGTGGCAAGTACGGTTATGTTTAAGTAATCGTTATAAAATAAGTAAATGATTAAAATGAAGATTAGAAATTTCAACTGTTTGTTTTTGACCCTTGCGCTCGTTTGCGGAACTCTCGCTTGCGAGAAGCCTGACTCCGGTTTCATTTGGAGGGACGAATGGCAGGAGCCACAGCCGAATCCGGAGCCTCAGCCGGAACCAAATCCGAATCCGGAACCGGAGCCTCAGCCGGGAAACAAGGGTAAACCGAGATTTGTATGGATTGACTCAGCGGCAAATTTCAATGACTACGCCAATAGCGAGTCGAATATTGCCTCTGACGTGAAGAAAATCGCCGAGACCGGTTTCACCCACATTGTGGTGGATGTGCGTCCGACCAATACCGGAGTGCTTTTCAAATCCAAGACAGAGGCTCCTCTCACGAAGGTCGATGCCTGGATTAATGGCGCATACAAGTGGGTGAAAAGGACCGCGGACTTTGACTATCTCCAAAAGTTTATAGATGAAGGCCACAAAAACGGGCTGAAAGTCTATGCTGCGATGAATACTTTTGTGGGTGGATGTAACTGTGCGTATGGACTTGGACAAGCCGGTATTCTTTACGACGGAAGCGTTGACAAGTCTTGGGCGTCAGTTGCCAACACATCCGAAGGACTCAAGAATATCCTTGACATCGATGATACAGGGGCCAAATTTTTGAGTCCGGCAAACGACAGGGTGCAGGAATATTTTCTCAATCTTATCGCCGAACTTGCGACATACAATGTAGACGGAATCATTCTCGACCGTTGCCGTTTCGACGACCACGGACTCCAGAGCGACTTTTCCGATGCTGCCCGCGAAAAGTTCGAGGCCTATCTTGGCAAGAAGGTGAAAAACTGGCCTTCCGACATTTTTTCTCCGGGACAGGATAAACTCGGTGCTGTGGTGACCACGATGCAGAAGTCCTGGCTTGCCTTCCGCGCGAAGACAATCCACGACTTTATTGAAAAAGTTTCGGCAAAGGTTCACTCTGTCAATTCCAATTGCCAGTTCGGGGCCTATGTCGGAGCTTGGTACTCAGACTATTACATAAGTGGCGTAAACTGGGCGAGTCCGAAGTACGACCCTAAGGCCGACGGCTACAAATGGGCGTCTGATGACTACAAAAACTACGGCTATGCAGACCATTGCGACCTTATGCTCATCGGAGCTTATGCCGGAGCTTCAAGCATCTATGGCTCTACGGAATGGACTATGCAGGGATTCTGTAAGCTGGCGGCAAATCTCTTCAAGGGGGATGTGCCTTACTACGGAGGGCCGGACGTAGGCAACGGCTCCGGATTTGAAAACGGGGGACAGGGTGCGCTTATGCCACAGATTGTGGACGCCTGCATCAACAGCGCCGACGGTCTGTTCATCTTCGACCTCATACACATTAAAATGTACGATTATTGGGGCGATTTCAAAAAAGCTTTTGACCAATATCTGCAAACATTAAACACTACTAATACACAAACATTATGAAAAAGGTTTTATTTTCGCTTATGGCTTTAGCCATTGCACTCACGGCCTGCAAAAAAGAGGAACAGATTGTTCCTGAAATCAAGGCTGACAAGACTGAAATCAACGTGCCTGTTACGGGCACCGAAGATGTCGAAGAGGATGTATTCATCGTCTTCACTGCCAACGTCGATTGGACTGCTTCAGTACAGAATGCAGAATGGTTGACCATCACCCCTGCAAAGGGTACTCCGGAAAAGGGAAAAATCAAACTCATCGCTGAAGCCAGCACAGAGAAAGACCCGCGCACAGCTGTTGTTGTCGTGACTGCCGGCACTGCCAAGAAGGAATTCAAAGTCATCCAAGGTCAGGTTGACGCATTCTCTCTCGTGGAAGAAACTGCATCAATCGACAGCAAGGGTGGCGAAGTTTCGCTTAAAGTTATGACGAACATTCCTTACAACGTGACCATTCCGGCTGAGGCAACGTGGGTTAAGGAAGTGACTACCAAGGCATACGGAGAGCAGGTTACGAAACTCTCAGTGGAAGCATTCGATGAACTTGACGGGGTGCGTACTGCTGACATTAAGATTTCTGCAACCGGATTCGAGGACCTTACTTTCAAACTTACTCAGAATGGACCTCAGACCAAGATTTGGGGTATTGATTTGAGAAGTGTCATCGAAAGGTCAACTGCTGTTACCATTGGAGCCGTTACTGACTATAAAGCCAATGTTTCTATTGCTGTTTTGGGAGATAAGTTGGTTGTATGTCAGGGTGATGGCAAAACTCCTCTAGCCTTGCTTGATAAGAAAACAGGCGAAAAGAAAGGAACGTTGAATACCGGAGAGATTGCTGTTTATTCTATAACTAACGATGATGCAGGGCATCTTATTCTGTCTAATAGAAATGCGTACGATAAGGCGACAAGTTGGTGGACAGGAGCGTTTGAGGCATATTATATGACATCTGAGACGGCTACTCCAGTCAAGTTTGTTTCCGGTGCAAAGTATGGTCCTGCGGGTTCTGTAATTATTGCTCGCGGTGATGTGACTAAAGATGGCCTCTTTGTTACTCCTTATGAGGGAATACCTGGTATATCTTGCGCAAATGGTATCGGTTATTGGACAATTAAGGAAGGTGTAGTCTCTGGAGCTGAAACTCTCAACCTTACAGGTTTTGTAGGACTCGCATGGCAAAAAGGTTTTTGGAATATGGCTCCAAACAATATTCCTGCGATGGGCTTCCTTTCAACTGATTTCAGCGCAGGAGGATTGATGGGGGTTTATGATGAAAACAAACTCTACACCTTTAATAAGGACGGTGCTTGTACACTTATTTCTGAAGACCCTGTGGCGGATAGTAATCATGGTCTTAATGCTATGGATATTCGAACAATTAAGGGAAAACCATATGGCGCTGCTCTTGCGGCTCCATTCTATCCTCAGTGGAGTGGTATTGCGGTAATCGCAGTTGCAAATCTTAGCGATGGAAGTGTAGTCTTTAATGCTTCGACAGCACAATATCCTAAAGAGGAGGAAACATTGAATGGTATTGACATTGCGTCAGATATTATTCTTGAGCCTTCAGATGATGGTTTCAATTTGTACTATATTGACATAAACAGTTCTGCTATTGAGGCATTCCACTGCCCGCTCAAGTAGAACGATGACATTTTAAGTATTATTCAAGCGGCGGGTCCGAAAGGGCCCGCCGCCTGTTGTCTCGTCCAACACGAACATACTTTAATGGCTTACAACAAAGACTCCTTTATTTAGGCCCAATAGTGCATAATACGCAATAAAAAAGAATCATATATGCTTTTTTTAGATATTATTACACGTTTCACCAGATGTTTTATTAGTTTTGCATTTATATATTATTAACGATGTGTCAATATGGACGGCAAGATAAACATGTAGATATGAACGACCTCGTTCGCTTTGAAGCCTTGCCAGAGATACCATCTCCAGAGGAAACAGAAGAGACATTCAGTAAGAAAAAATCAACAGAATATGACAATAGAAGAAATTCTGGCTCGCAAAGAATGTCAGACATTCGATTGCAAGAGCATACAGATTGACCCGAAAGCGTTAGCGATACCCATTGTGGCTATGGCTAATGCCGATGGTGGTGTGCTTGCCATAGGTGTTTCTGATAAAACTCGCAGAATAGAAGGAGTTGATGGAAACGAATATCGTCTGAATGAGTTGCTTCGAGTTCCTTTCGACTTCTGCAATCCGTCTGTAAGAGTAAGATGCGAATATCTGCCATGCACCGACTATGAAGGTCGTGAAAACCGTATTCTGCTTATTCACATTCCAGCCAGCGTTCAACTTCATACCAACCAAGCTGACGAATGTTTCATGCGTGTGGGCGACAAAAGCAAGAAACTCAACTTTGACGAGCGTATGCAACTTCTCTACGACAAGGGCGAACGCTACTACGAGGACAAAGATGTTTATGGTGCAACTATTAATGATGTTGACATGAATCTTGTTGGCGACTATATGAATGTCATAGGCTATGGTAAGTCAGCCAAGGAGTATCTGAGGGAGAACAATAACTTCATCACTGAGAAAAACGGACAGCAGAAAGTAAGTACTGCTTGCATTCTTCTCTTTGGAAAGAATCCCCAGCGCTTCTTCCCTCGTGCTCGTACTCGCTTCATCCGCTATGAGGGTACTGAGGAAAAGGTAGGAACAGAGATGAATGTAGTCAAGGACGTGACATTCGAGGGTACCATCCTTCAGCAGGTACGCCGCACGATTGACTATCTGGAGACGCAGGTTCGTGAACACTCTTTCCTTGGTGAAGATGGACGTTTTATCACCCGTCGCAACTATTCTAAATACGCCATACAAGAGATGGTGGTTAATAGTTGCTGCCACAGAGCATATAACATCAAGGGAACTGAGATACAGATAAAGATGTTTGATGACCGTATAGTCTTCGAGACTCCAGGAAATTTGCCAGGACTGGTGCGACCAGACAATATTCGCCACACTCATTTCTCTCGCAATCCCAAGATAGCCCAGTACCTCAAGGCATACAAGTATGTCAAGGAGTTTGGCGAGGGCATTGATCGTATCTGCAATGAGTTGGAAACAAAAGGTTGCGTTATCCCATCATTCCACACTGATGCATTCATCCTAAAAACTACATTGATGGCGGAGTGGACAACAGAAAAGGAGTTTGACCGCCCAAGTACTGTTCAAGAGAATGGCATGGTAAATGCCCAAGTGAACAATACAGAACTCACAGATAGACAACGTAGAATATATGAGATAATAAAAAATGGCACGGTAAATGGCACGGTAAATGGCACGGTAAATGCCCAGAATCTATCCGTAGTCCTAGGTATAAGTCTTAGAACTACGAAACGCAATCTCTATGTTCTGCGTGACATGAATCTCATCCATTATGTTGGAAGTGACAAGACTGGGCATTGGGAGGTCAGATGAAGATTCAAGATAGAAGTGCAACACCGGCGGGCTAGCCCGCCGGTGTTGGCC
>UQYV01000034.1 GCA_900545245.1 uncultured Bacteroidales bacterium | reverse complement strand
GATTCCAACCTTTCTTAAATTCAATCCGATTGGACTCTATCCTCTGTTTGTTCAGTAGGTCGTCTATGTTGATAGCAAGTGCCATAATTATTTATCAGCTTAATAGTAATTGTCCTCTGTTCGTCTTTCAAAATATATATGGCAGTTTTGCGTTTTCGTCTTTTATTACCACAAACACCTTGAAAATCTGTTGCAAAGTTAATGAGTTTGCACGAGTTGAGCAAAGAAACGAGTGATTGGTTTAATAGCCTGCCTTCCGTTGACCCAGAAAGTCAGCTCCGGCAGATGTAATATAACGTAAAGTGTTGAATATTAAATATTAAACTAAAATATTGTTAATTTTTAACGAAGTAGTGAGAAAAGTTGCGGTGTTTTTCTGGCAGATGTGTGCGGGAAACGATATGTCACATATCGCGCGTTGATGAGGTTAAGAGAAATGAAGGTTTTATGCAAGATTTGGCGGGTTTCGGGATTGTATAATCAAAGATTAGTTTTAAATTTGTAACCTTTGATGTGGATAGAGGGGGTGTTGATTTGGATAGAGTGGAGTGAGTATTTCTGTCCCTATAAAGATGAGAAAAATTGCATACGCATTTAAATACTGAACTTATGAAACGCATTTTTGTTCTTTTGGCGGCTATTGTTTTGGTCTTGCCGCTTTGGGCCCGGAGGGAACCAAATGTCCCTCAAGCTTATGCCTATGGAGTCTCTTTGGATGTGCAAGGCGGTTATGTTCTTATGCCTTATTCGTTTTATGGAGAGAAGCGGACTGCTCTCGGAATTGGAACCGGTGGGGAGTTTCAGTTGCGCTCCACCTATTTCATCGGGAAGCATTGGGGAATGTTTGCTTCCTTTTCTTATTTGTCGGCAGATATGGACGATGTTGCTTATTTCTGGACAGTGAACAGGGCTGACGGTGGACGCTACCGTTATGGCAGGTTGCCCGATTCCGGCTATTACTCGGGAAGTAACCGCTTGTCTGTGGATAATGATTTTTCTGCGGCCGTATTCCTTGTTGGAGCAGCCTACAGATATGATTTCGGAGGCTGGAGCCTGTGTCCAAGAGTGGGTGTAGGCATCACTAACTTTTCCGGAGATTTCAAGAGCTACCAACGCATACCTCGTGATGGAAGCGATCCTACAGTTGTGGGATTCAAGCAGATAGCCTCTTCCTATCCTGACTATTTGGCGCAGCCTAACTTGCTTGACAAGAAGAATATTTCACCGGCTTTCTCGCTCTCGCTACAGTTGTGCTACACCTTCAACAGGCATTTCTACATTTCTGCAGAGTGTGGATTCAAATCCTTTCCGAATGAACTCAGGTATTCGAAAAATGTTTATGAGTTCAAAAAATCCTTCGAACCGTCCAATTGGGCCGAAGCTGTGGGATTGTCAGAGCTGGAAAAAAGGCAGATTATCGATTGGGGAAGCGAAAAGATATCACGCACGCGTTTGCCGTTCAATTTCTTGAACTTTAACTTCGGAATCGGTTGGTATTTGGGCCGTAACCGCTATCAGTCAGGCAGATATTCAAAATAAGGAGGGCTTATGAAAAAATATATATTTTCAGTTTTATTTTTTGTCGCGGCATTTTTTACTTGTGTCTCCTGCTACCGCAGCTTGGACACCATTGTTGACACGCCGCAGAACTACTATCTTCTCACCCTCGACAATCAGAGTGATGTGGATGTGATCTGGTTCGTCCCTTTCCATAAAGGCGGATCGTCAACGGCGGAGCAGCTTCCTGAGAGTCTGGAAGGAACAAAAAACTGTCAGTTTGAGACAGAGGCTCATAATAGGCTGAGTGTGAGGATTAGTCAGAGTAAAGGCAGCCCTTTCGAGTCCTACAAAAAGGACGACGTTGTGCCGTTCTATGTCTTCGATGCCAAGGTTTTCAAGGAAGAGAGTTGGACAAGCATACTTGAAGGGAAAAAATGGTTGGCAAAGTTTAGCTACAGTGCTAAGGAAGTCATAGATATGGACAAAAAGATTGTGTACAAGGGCGGCGAATAGCCTTTGGCGAAGAACGGATTTGTCGAAATATCGGAAGATTATCCTCAATAATTGGGGAGGTTTGCGAGGAAATGATTATTTTTGTGGGATTTGTCTGCAGGAGATTGGATTTTGTGGGTCGGCGAATGTGGACGAATGAGGATAGTTGAATGTAAAATATTAAAAAATAATCATTTATGACACAAGATGAACTTTTTAAGGCATTGGTCGCTCACTGCAAGGAGTATGGATTCATATTCCCTTCGAGTGAGATTTACGACGGACTTGCTGCCGTTTACGACTATGGCCAGCTTGGTGTTGAGTTGAAGAACAACATCAAGCAGTATTGGTGGTTTGCGATGACCCGTCTGAACGAAAACATCGTGGGAATCGACTCCTGCATATTCATGCATCCGAAGATTTGGGAGGCTTCCGGACACGTCGGTGCGTTCAACGACCCTCTCATCGACAATAAGGATTCGAAAAAACGCTATAGGGCTGACGTGCTCATCGAGGATTATATCGCCAAACTTGAAGAGAAAAACAACAAGGAGGTTGAGAAAGCACGCAAGAAATTCGGAGAGGCTTTTGACGAGGCTAAGTTCCGCGAGACAAATCCTAATGTGTTGAGGAATACGGCGAAAATCGAGGACACTCGCAAGAGGATGGCGGATGCGCTGAATGCCAATGATTTGACTGCACTTCGCCAGATCATCATCGACTGCGAGATTGTCTGCCCGATTTCCGGAACAAAAAATTGGACGGACGTGCGTCAGTTCAACCTCATGTTCTCCACCCAGCTCGGCAATACATCCGACGACACAAACGTGATTTATCTTCGTCCGGAGACGGCTCAGGGTATTTTCGTAAACTATCTGAACGTGCAGAAGACCGGCCGTATGAAACTTCCTTTCGGTATCGCTCAGATTGGAAAGGCGTTCAGAAACGAGATTGTGGCCCGTCAGTTCATCTTCAGAATGAGGGAGTTCGAGCAGATGGAGATGCAGTTCTTCATCAAGCCTGGAACAGAACTTGACTGGTTTGCAAAATGGAAGGCTCAGCGTCTGGCTTGGCACAAGGCTCTCGGAATGGGCGCGGAGAACTATCGTTTCCACGACCACGAGAAGCTCGCACACTACGCAAATGCTGCGACCGACATCGAATTCAATTTCCCATTCGGCTTCAAGGAACTTGAAGGAATCCACTCCAGGACAGATTTCGACCTCGGAAACCACCAGAAATTCTCCGGCAAAAAGATTCAGTACTACGACCCGGAAAGCGGCGAGAGTTTCACACCTTACGTAATCGAGACTTCAATCGGAGTCGACCGTATGGTGCTTGCGGTGCTTTCACACTCTTTCCACGAGGAGCAGCTCGAAAACGGAGAGACACGTACAGTGCTTTCAATTCCGCCGGCACTCGCTCCGGTGAAGGTTGCGGTGCTTCCGCTCATCAAAAAGGACGGTCTTCCTGAGCTGGCACAGAAGATTATGGACGAATTGAAGTACGACTACAATTGCCAGTACGACGAAAAGGACTCCATAGGAAAGCGCTATCGTCGCCAGGATGCCATCGGAACACCGTTCTGCGTGACTGTAGACCACGATTCGCTTAGCGACGGCTGCGTCACCATCCGCCACAGAGACACGATGGCTCAAGAGAGGGTGAAGATTGAAGACCTCCCGGGAATCATCGACAAGGAAGTCAGCCTCAAGACTCTTCTGAAAAAACTGTAGATGATTTTTGAAGTTTTGCTTACTCCGCGACTTTGGGGCAGACGCTTTCCGAGGTCGCGGAGTTTTTAATCGCGTGATTATGAAAAAATTACTCCTTCTGTTGCTTTTCGGGGGGCTAGCCGCGATCTCTTCTTCCGGCTGCACGCCTTTGGAAAACTGGGGCAAATCTCCTGACGAAAATCTTCTGACCTACTATCAGAAAGGCCTGGAGGCTTACCTTGCGGACGACTACGACACAGCGATGCAAAATTTCTCAAAGGCTTCGAGGTATGTGTCGAAAGCAAAGGACCGCTATGCAGCTGCGCAACTGTACGGCAAGATGGCGAAGCTCTACACTCTTCTCTACGATTTTGATGCAGCGGAAAGAAAGGCTGAAAAGGCTGCGGCAATCTATCGGGAACTTGACGAAACATCGAGATATGCCGCGACACTTCTGGATGCCGCCAATATCAAGATGATTCAGGACGAAAATGAAGCGGCGTCCGCTCTGATTGACAGCGTTCTGGCTAAAAGAGAAGGCTTGGATTCTGTTCAGTTGACAAATCTCTATTCCATTTTATTGCAGAACACCGTCGAGAAAGAGGAGTACTCACTTGTGGACTCGATTGTGTCGGATTACTGTAGCGCTATGACGGGAAGGGACTCTCTTGTCGATTGGCTCGCAATTGCGGAGGCATATTTCGTTTCCGGGAATTATGACAAGGCTTCGCAAGTCTTTTTCGAGAGGACAGGTTTTATGAAGAATATCGGGGAGGGGAACAGCGCATATCGCAGTCTGTACGAGGCCTCTTATTATTCGCTGCTTTCGCAAATTCTTGAACAATCAGGGGATTACAAGGGGGCTTTGGATGCATATTCGGAATATGTCCGTCTCTCTGATGAACAGGATTTGAGGATATTCGAGTCGAAGGCGCGTTTTGCGGAAGAATCTTTCGAACAGGAATTGAGGAGCCAGCAGTTGTGGTATATGAATCTGGTGATATGCCTGTGCCTCGCGCTGGTTATTATTGTTTTGGCTCTTGTGACGCTTGTGGTTTTGCGTGAACTTCGTCGTAGAAAAGCGGAAAACGAACACTTGAGACAGCTTCGTGACGAGGCTCAGAAGGAGATTGACGACCTTTTGTCGTGGAAGGAGAGGGTGCAGTTGGACGAAGAGTCGGTGCATCTTGTGGAAGAGCGTCTTGCTCTGCTCAACGAGTGCATTGTGGAACACATGGGCGGATACAAGGCCAATGTGACGGCAAAATTGGAGGATGTCCTGAAAGACAGGAGTATTTTCCTCGCCTCCACCCGCGCTTCTTTTATGCTTTCTCATGCGGAGTTCCTCGCAGGGTTGAGGAATAAGGGGCTTGACGGTAAGGAGATTTCGATTTGCTGTCTTGTCGTCTCCGGGGCGAGGGGAAAAACGGTCGCTTCTTACCTCGGGGTGACCGACGGAACCTACCGCAATGCTGTGCTCAGAATCCGAAAAAAGCTCGGTTTGAACAATGATGTGCGGGAATTATCCAAATTTTTGCAGGATTTGATGGAAAATTCAGACCGTGGCGTGTCACATCCGGAGCTTTAGGTGGATTTATAAGTGTTTGATAATCAATAGGGATAAATTTGCGGTAAAACTTCCCATTTGACTGATTTGTTATAATAAATAATTGTCACACAGGATGTTATCCTATGTGACAATTATTATTTTGCACTTATGGTTTTAGATTATACTTTTGCAACACTTCCGGATTTCTGGAGGTTACGAACACTATAAAATAAACACACTTGTTCTGTTTTGCAATTTTTACCTTAAAAACGATTTTTAGATTGCAATACCCAGATTTGATTTAATCTATGAAAAAGTAGACTAAACTATTTTTCTCTAAATGGGCTTTTACCTCGTGGTGCCTCCAGTGATGGACGCTAAACGGGGTATAGCTTTTTTATGGGCTTTCCTTTCGAGGAGTGCTTGCCGGGGCACTACAGAGCCTTGGTGCCGCTTAGGATGTCTTCAGGAATGGCTTCGCAGCGGGTGTAGATGCAGACCTCGCTGCCGGAAGTCCAGGTCATCGAGTTTTCGCTCACCTCGCTCACGATGTAGTCCGATGCCCAGAGGCCTGCGTTGTAGTCGTACCAGCCGCTGACCTTGTTGATTCCCTTGTCCTCGTCGTAGCTGAGTTTGAAATTGCCCGTGAGGTGGCGGGAGTATGGAGAGTCGACGTTCTGGTAGATTTCAAACGAGCTGTCCTTGCTCTTGAGTATGAGGTAGCAGTATGTTTCCTCGTCAGCGGCGATTTCCTTTCCGTTCCACGAGGAGAGTTGCCAAGTGCCGGCAATCTGGTAGAGGCTCAGCTGTGGGGCTGAGTCATCTTCGTAGGAATGGTCCTTCGTGCAGGCGAAGAATGTCGCTGCTGTGGCGAGCATAATGAGTATTCTGCTTATTGTTTTCATCTATTCAAACTGTTTATGTTCTGTCTTTTTTATTCTTTTTGTGGCAGCGCGGCATCATCGACGAGTGCTGAGCTCATAATTCACATTTAAAGTCCTTTCTGACGGCTTTCCGCCGATTCCGCTTATAACGACAAGCGCGGAGCCCGTTCGGGCCTCAGAAGGCAATTCTTGGGCGTTTGCGGAGAGAATTATCTCCGCTTCGGCTCCGGGAAGAATCACTTGGGGCTCAGTCCTGAATTTCAGCCAGGTCGGGCAAAAGCCATCCAGTGCCCGGAGTCTGAGTTCTTTCCTGCCTATGTTCCGGCAGACAATCCTCTCAACAGCCTTTTCCTCGCCGGGGGCGAATCTGAAGCAGACCTCCTTTCGGCTGAGTGCCAGACTGCCCATCAAAACAGGGAATCCTTGCGGGAGTTCGCCCGGGAGTACTTTCACTTTCAGAGAGAGTACCGCCGAAGGGTGAGTGGGGGAGGCGTCCGTGTAGATGTATGCCTTTCTTGTCTGTCTGCCGCTTTGGGACTTTGGGTTGTAGAAAAGCCTGATTTGCGTTGAGGCTCCCGCTGCGATTGAACTTTTCTCGTGAAGAGCCGTCGTGCATCCGCAAGAAGTCGAGATTCTGAGGATGGAGACAGGTTTTTCTCCTTCGTTCGTGAGAGTGAAAACTGCTTGAACCGGCTCCGCATCTTCGCGGATTTCACCCAAATCCACTGTTTCCTTGTCAAATTTGAGGCTTTCAAGCCTTTCAATCGGAGGATTTGCAATGGAGTCGAGCAAGTGCTGCGGGACGACGATTCCCTGGGCGGAAGCAATCGTGCCCGCGAGCAGAAGCGATATGACAAGCAAATTTCTCACCCTTGCAGTTTTCCTACAGCCAGCCGTTGTGTGCGGCTCCCTTTCTCACCGTGATGGTGGAAGTCTGCGTCTCTCCCTTTCCGGAAGTCACGCTGAGTTTGGTGCGGCCTTGTTTGAGTCCTGTGACGATGACTTTGCTTCCGCTGACCTTGACTGTGGCGATTTCCGAGTCTGCGCAAGTTGCGGTGAAACTTGTGCTTTCGCCCTCCTTGAAGCAGCCTTTGAGTTCAATGCTCTTCGTCGCACCCTCTCCGACATAGACATTGGTGAGTTTCATCGGCACTCCGTTGGCTTCATTCTCTATGTTGCGAAGCAGGATGTCCGCATTGATGACTCCTGAGCCCATCTTTCCTTTGTACTGCGAGTCGAGGTCCACGAGAGTAGGGCAGAAGTCACCGATTGTCTGCCAGAGGTAGTGGTAGAGTTTCTTTCCGCTCAGGTGAGAGTCTAAGTCGCTGACAGAGCGAAGGATGAGTTCGCGATATTCATCTGCTCTGAAATGCTTGTGGAGTTTGCTTGCGTAGGCGAGTCCGAGGGCTGCCACACCGGAAACGTGAGGGCAGGCCATCGATGTGCCTTCCATATAGCCGTAGCCTGTGCCGTTGCTGACTTCAAACGGAAGGGTTGAGAGTATGCCTCCACGTGCGTCTTCGTGATAGTCGGTGTCTCCGCCCGGAGCCGCGATGTCTGTGCCCGGACCGTAATTGGTGTAGGTCGATGGGGTAAAGTCGCCGCAAACTGATGAAACTGAGATGAATTTGCTGTAGGCTCCCGGATATGAGGACATTGCCGCATATTCGTTTCCGGAAGCGAAGACTATGACACCGCCGTCGATAACCCCGTCAGGAGAGCCTGCGTGGTGGAGAAAATATTCGAATGCCTCCTTTTCGAGCGGCTGTGCGTCAGCGAATTCGTCGTCGGTGTAGTATTTCGTCGGAGTGTAGTGGAACGGGTCTGAAAGTGCGGAATTATATCCCCAGCTGCACTGGAGTATGACCGCACCGTTGTCGGCTGCATATTTCACGGCGCGTACTTCGTTCGGGATGGTGACACCGTTGTTTCCTGAGAAAATCTGGAGGGACATAATCTTCACCCCGCTTTCTCCCTTGGCCTTGTCTCCGCCGGCGATGCCACTGATGCCGACGCCGTTGTTGCTCTCGGCTGCAATGATTCCGGCTACGTGTGTGCCGTGTCCGCTGTCCGTACGGTCATTCCAAGTTACGATTCCGCTGTTTGCCACGAAATTATATCCGTGTACGTCGCCTGCGTAGCCGTTGCCGTCGTTGTCCTCTGTAGAGAGATAAATCTCGTCAGGGTTGGTCCAGGCGTTTGCGATGAGGTCCGGATGGCTCCACATCACACCCTCGTCCATCACGGCGACGATGATGTCCGCGTCTCCGGTGCATTTCTTCCAAGCCTCTGTGCAGCCTGCGTCAAGTCCTGCCGTGAGGTGCTGCATAGGGGTGTCAGGGAGAGTTCCGCTGTTGTGGAGATTCCACTGGAAAGCTGCCTGAGGGTCGTTGAAAGTGGTGGAAGCTGAAGCGCCTGTGTAGCTTAGGTCTTTTGTTGAAATCGCTACGGGACGTTCGGAGGACATCTTTTTGAGTTCTTTGCTGTACTCAATTTTTGAGAGTTCGCCAAGAGAAGCGAGGTGCGAAGCGACTTCCTTCACATCCGCATCGGGGTCGAATCTCACGACATACCAGAGGTGAAGCCCCGATTTGCGGGTGCGTTCTTCGTTTCTCGCATCCACAGGGAATACTCTTTCCAGAGTGCAGCCTCCGAGGTAGCTCAGAAGGTCGTCCACGTTCTTGATTCCGGTCGCCTCCAGGACATTTGCCCTTTCGCCGGATTTGGTGATGGCCGCCTGGTCCAGAAGGTCGGAAAGCTCAGGACAGAATTTGACAATCAACTCTCCGCTTTGCGCACCCTCCGGGCTGTTTACAATTGTGGCCTTGCGCTGCTCCGACGACGGATTTTCCACAACAGTTTCCCTGCTGCAGGAAAGGAGCGCCGCCGCGAGGGCCAAAGCTGCAAATATATTTCTTTCTATCTTCTTCATAATCACCTGTTATCTTATTTTCCGTCAATGTAGTAGTCCGGCTTCTTGAGCGGGTAGGCCTTGTAGTAGTAGTCGAGATTGTCCGGAACATTCGAGAATCCCGGTCTTTTGCCTTCAAGGTTGTTGATCTCTGAAGACTGGTTGAATACGAGAGTCTCGGCATCCCATTCCCCGAGATGAGGGTGGTAGAGCACCCATTCAGGAATCTCGCCTTCGAGAAGGTTGAGGTTGATTCCGAAGAACTTGGCGTTCGGAAGCACCTTCGGCTTGCCGATGAGGTTGTAGCGTGCAGGGTTGTTCACTCCGTTAGGAAGAGTGTCTTTTGCCGCAAGTATGTCCTCTTCAGTATATACTTTGCCATAATCCTTCATATCAGGCAGTTTGCCGTAGATGTAGTTGAACGAGAGTCTCAGATACTCCAGATTGTCCCATTCGAGAAGCCTCTTTGGAAACTCGCCCACGAAACCTCCCCAGACTGACTGGTCGTAGGTGGTCGTGCTCAGGTCGAGGATGGTGGTCCTTCTGTTGGAAGAGAGGTCGAGTTTCTTCAATTTCGGGAAATTCTCCGGTGTTAGCACGTCAGGGAGGATGTTGAAGTTGTTGGAAACGAGTCCGAGTTCCTCAAGATTTTTGAGGTTTGCGAAGTCGTCGTCAATCTTCACGAGTCCGAGTGCCGTGATTTTCAGCTTCTTGAGCTGGGTCATTTTCGAGATGTATTCTCCTGTGGAGAAGTTCATGCGATACCAGTTTGCGTTGCTGAAGAAGGTGAGGTCTTCACATTTGCGGAGGAACTGCACCTCATAAGGAATGCCGTCCTGGGTGTAGAAGAATGAGAAAGTCACTGCCCTCACCCGGCCTTTTTTGTCTTCGCTGTAGCCTTCGTCACCCTTTTCCCAAAGTGAAACGAATGTCCAGTGGTCCATGGACTCGCCTTCAAATTCGCTCATATCGAAGTTGATTGCACGTGCGCAGCCAACGATTGCGAGGGAGTCGCCTCTGCGGCTGTCCTCGATTTCTTCAGCGGCGGTCTGCTTGATGACAAGGCGGTCGTTCTTTGAGAGTTCCTCTCCGTCGGCTGCCTTAAACGAGAGGACAGCCTCCCTTTCGGACGGACGGGTGTTGTTTTCCCATCTGATGCGGAGTTTCACCGTTCTCGGACGCGAACCCCTGTCGAGAGTGAATTTGTAGTCGAGCAGTTTCGCCCATTCCTTGTCTGCTGCCATATCTGCCGTAAACTCCACATTTGAAGTGAGTTCAATGTCGATATAGCGTCTTTTGTACTCATCGAAACTCGGAACGGAAACCTCTGTCTTGTTGAGCACAATCATCTTTTCATATCCTGTCTGGATGACACGGATGTCTGATGTCGAGCCTTCCGCCGACTTTGATGTGAATCGCACGGTTCCCTCTCTTGTGCCGTTGGCGAGAAGGGTCGTGTCGATGATAATCCGGCAATCAGATGAGCCGTTGCCGTTTGCAGGGGATATGGAAATCCAGGGAGAGGTGGAGTTTGCCACCCAGCCTTCTTCCGCACTGATGTGTACGGTTTCAGAACCGCCTTCCGCACCGATGGTGATGGTTTCGGTGTCCGCGCCGAACTTCAGATTCGTCTGAATCTCTTTCTGACACGCCGCAATCACTGCAGCAAGTGCGAAAATCAATGATATTGTTTTAATATTCTTCATACATTCAGACTTTTAGAGTTTAAGCGCATCGTCACATCCGCGGATATCCTGTCCCGGGCTGTAGATGAGGTTGTAAAATCCCGAGCGGATGTATGGACAAACGGCGCTCACGTCGATGGATATGTTCGGATTGTCCATAATGTCGAGATTATATATCATAAACGAAATTTCGTCATTGACGACGCGGATGTCGTTGGAACCGAGATAGAGAGCCCTCAAACCTGCGAGCGCCTGTCCGATTCCCGTAGGCCAGGTCCTCATACAACGATCGCCGTCCGCATCCCTCTGGTGGCGGAAAACGAAGACTGTGAGGTATTGGTTGTTCACAGCGGTGTATGGGAAATTGTCGAAACGGTTGTAACTCAAATCCATTCCCGAGAGGTATGGGAAAGTGAGACTGTCGAATTCTTCCGGCAGGGATTTGAGTTTGTTGTATGCCATACTTATAGTGGTGGTCCTGAAGGTGTATTCTCCGTCCAGAGCCTCCTTGCTGATTTTCTCCATTCCGTTTGCGTCGAGCTTGAGATAACCCACTGATGAAGAGCTGGTTCCGAAGAGTTCGACCGGCATCTCGCTGAGACGGTTGTATGAAAGATCGAGTGTCGTGGCTTTCAGACCCTTGTAGGCGCTTCCGTTCTCCATACTGCTGATTTGGTTGTTGGAGAAATTGATGGTGCCCACTGTATAGGCGGATTTCGCGTCGAATATGTCCGGCATAAATGTGAACTTGTTGTTGGAGAAGTTCAAATCCTCAGTCTCGGCATTGTAGCCTACGAAATAGCCCTCTGCATCGCGTGGAAGGTCGCTGAGCTCGTTGTCGTTGACAATCAGCTGCACGAGCGGATGGTCTTTTCCAAATGGAGCGGCGAATGATTTCAGACCGCACTCCTGAGCTGTGAGCACAGACAGGCGGGTGATATTCCTAAGGTCCGGCATCACATCGATTCTCTGGTTAGGGAAATAGAGAAGCTGGACTGTCTTGCTGGCTGCCCCGGCGTTGATTGCCGCTATTCCCGCCTCTGTGGATGAAGCTGGGATATTTTCGTTGAAGCCGAAAACGAGAGACACGAGGTTTGGGAGGGTTGCGATACCCTTAGGGAAAACTGTCATCTCCGGGCAGGCGAAAATGTCGAGGTCGGTCAGAGCCGTACAGCCTGACATATCCTCCGGAAGGCTCAAGAACGGGCAGTAGCAGATGGTGATGTGCTCAAGGTTCTTGAGGGAGTTGATTTCAGGGGGGAGCGATGTGATTTCGCTCGGATAAATCTCAGGTCTCCAGTTTCCGAGAGAGCCGAGTGAACCGTTGCTCGGCAGCGATGTGCCTCTTACGCTCTTGAGGAATCTGTCTCTGAGGCTGCTCTGCTCTTCCTGCACCGGATTACCGGCGATTTCAAAGCCGAGCTGAAGCTCTTTGCTGAAGATGGAGCGAGGGTCGCGTTTGCCGATGACTCCCTGGCGGTGGCTCTGGGGATCTTCAGGGGTGTAGAGAACGGCTCCTTTCTTTGTGCTCTTTGCTGAAGTAGAGAGCATTCCGGGAGCAGCAGCACTATAGTTCATCGTTCCGAGTATGATTCTGCGGAGTTCGGTCAGTTTGCCGATAGCGGCAGGCATGGCGCCCTTCGCACCCGTTCCTGTGAAGTCGAGGGCTGCAACCCTTCCGTTTCCGAGAATCTGGACTCCTTCATTTGCTGTCCAGGCATCTACATCGCAGTTGAACTCCCATTTGATTCTCCAAGATGGGCCGTCCAGCGCCTCCCAGATTTCCCTGAGGGCAAGTGCGTCCGCAATGTGTCCTGAAGTGGTGTGGAGAGTCACAGGGACATCAGCGTCGGAGACTTTGTTGTCTTTTACCGTAAACTCGTTTTCAGCGACATTGCTCGATGTCTCATAGACTTTTCTGAAATAATCGAAATAGGTTCTGAACTTGGTCACCGTGTATGTGCCGGCTTTCAGAAGAACAAGCGTGTCGCTCACGCAGACACCGCTGATATAGCCGTCCTCACCGTCCTCGGTGAACTCGTGTGAGACCTCGATATTGGTGATTTCGGTCAGTTCGTTGGTGATTTTGTTCTTCACAGTGAGGTCCACGGACTGGATGCCATAGAACGGATATTCGTCCGCTCCGTCTTTTACTCCGGCCCTCGTCACGATTTCCGAAAGGTCTTTGGTGAGACGGAATTTTGCCCAGCCGCGTCCGGTCACATCCAGAGTCAAATCCTTCGCCACCAACCCGTTTTCGGGCACATCGATGACCATAGTCTCCGACGGCTCTCCAATCATCACCGACTTGTCCAGACCGTCATATACTTCGTAGGCGGTGAGGGTGTAGCGGCCGGCGAGAAGGCGGATTTTCGCTGTCTGAAGTCCCCATTCGGAGATGTTTTCAGCCACGCTTTCCACCACTGCCACCGGGGTGATGATGTCGTTGTCCTCGCTGCGGAGGGTGACTCTAATTTTTGCTGCGTCACGCAGATAATCAAGTTTTCCTCCGGCTTTTGTCGTGGCGTCGTAGGATTCCGCCTTATAGAGGTGGAACTGGACGTAGCCGTATCCGGAGGCAGATTCCGGCGCGGTTTCCGCCGTGCAGCCCGAAAAGAGCAGCACGGTGGAAACGAATGCCGTAATCAGCAGAATCAGATTTCGATTAGATAATTTCATTCTTATTTGAAAAACTATTTCTTAACAATCACAAGTGTTGCGGAAGATTTATACATTTGTTTATCCTCTGCAGTCTTGTAGAACTGGAAGACTACCATTCCTTCAAATTTCTTTGATGTGTTGTCAGTCGTATTGACAAATTGTTCAGGATCTATCTGGAGTCCGTGGATGGAACCCTTTGAGGTGTAGAGAGTTGCGTCATGAATATATTTCTCGTCCCAATCTCCGGATTTAGGGGCCATTCTGTAGAGGTGCGAATCTGCAGTTCCTCCGAAAGCATAGTAGCCGTCCGGGAAGCCGAGAGGCGCGAACTGTAGTGCTCCAGAGCTCTGTCCGTAGGCAATAACGTCATTTTCAGTGATTTCAATCACATAAGCGTTGTCATCGCAAGAGCCATATTCCAGACCGGATGGAGTCATATCCTTAAAATCAGGATACTTAGAGAATTCGACAGCCTTTATGTCAGCATAAGTTCTTCCCCAGAGTGCTTTAAAGTCCTTTGTTACTGTGACACCCTTCTGTGAGACTTTAATGAACATTCCGTCGTAGTCATAATTTGCATAGCCATACTGATCAATGAAATCCTCAATCTTAAAGTCCTTTACAAGTGCTTTCGGAAGCACAAGGATATATACCTCCCTGTCGCCACCGGTGTTCTGCGTTGCGGAAACTTTGAGCCCGCCTTTCTTGTCGTCGCTGATTTTGAGCCAAGAGTCCGCACCAAGTTCAACAGCTTTTCCCTCGTTGTTGGCGATTTGGTAGACGCTGTACTCCATATTTCTTGCCTTGACAGATACGTTTACCTCTTTGTCTGTGGTCACTTCCTCTTGGTCAAAGTTTTTGTTGATAACAAAGCCGTCGGTGTTGAAGTTCATACCAAACATACCCAGAAGACTTGCAGGCTCAATGGCAACTTTATTCTCAGGATATCCCGGATAGACGATGTCGAACTCCACAGGATTCTTTCCTTCAGTGTCGGTCACGACAAGTTTACCGTTGATTTCGTATGCGTTTGCATCCTCATTGACTTTGATGTAGGTAAGGCTGAATCCTTCGTCTTCGGGGCCCACTCCGGCATTGCCGGTCACTCCCGGGATTTCATTCCAGCTTTTGTCGCTGAATGTGCATTTCTCCGGAGTCGCCACAGTCCAGTCGTAGTTTGCCACCACAGCGAATTTCATCTGGTCCATATAAGGGTCTCCCCATTCAGGAACGTTCCACTTAAACTCAAGTTTCTCAACTTCAGTGAGTTCTCCATCACCCACAGCGGCATAGAGCTTCACTTCGCGGGCCTTGCCCGGACGGGTGATTTCGAAAATGGTCTCGGTCTTGTTTCCGAGCGTGAGGTCGAGTTTTGCAACATCTGAATTGAAGTCGAGTCCGTTGTCCTTCACAAGGACAGTCACGCTCACCTCTCCTTTGAGTCCTGAAAGCTGTGCGGTTTCAACCTCTCCGTCGAGGAATGTACACCAAGTTGTCTTGTCTATAGAAAGTTTCCAATCTTTGTCGGCAGTAAAGTTCAGAGATTGCTGATCTCCGGCTTGAATTGTAACGCTCTGCAGCTGTGGGAACACAGGAGCAGGTTCTTCTTCAGTCGCATCCTTCGTGCAGGACGCCATCGCTGCAACGGCAGCGGCAAAGGCAAGGCCTTTGATAAATAATGTCTTCATATCTTTAACTATTAAGTCATTAATCGTTTTACTCATCCTCCAATTTATTCGTCCTCACCGAATTGGATGATGTTCACAAACAGACCCACAGTTCCCACTTCGTCGACGCGGACCATCATATATTGGTTGAGGTATTTCTCACAGAGATTGAGTTCTGATGTGTAACCCATGACATCGCTTCCGAGCAGTTGTCCGTTGCCGTGGATGTAGTTCATAAATGTACGGGAGTCGCCGATTACTGTTTCTTCGACCATATACATTGTCGGATAGAGTACGTCTGAAAGGTCGAAACGGTATTTGACGTCATAGCCGTCTTCGAACATTCCTCGGATGACTATTGTCTCGTCATCGATTTTCTCCGCCACTGCCTCACGCTCCTGAACCTTCAGGAAGGAAAGCAGGAAGCTTGACATAACGGTGCATTTCCCGGTGAAGTCGTCGATGTTGAAAGGGCAGACTTTTCTCAGATAGACCTTGGTCTCCTGGCTGTTGAACTCCCACTGATTGTCTTCGACACCGATGAGTTTAAGTCCGATGTAAGGATCGTCCTCTCCGGCTTCGAGGCTGTCGTAGTTGCCTTTGATGAATACTTTTGCAGCGCGTTCTCCGGCTTTGATTGTCACTGTCTGGTTGTCGATTGAGTAGTGTTTGCCGAAAACAGCCGTGCTTTTGCCCGGAATTGCTTCAACTACGAATGTCCTGTCATAAGAGCAGGCGTTTGTGGCGGCGATGTCAACTCCGAATTCTTCAACGCTCTGCTGCACGGGGCAGACAAAACTTGTGTCGGAGAAGGCCACCACCGAAGGGCCGTCGAATTGGATATATTCGCTTTTGCAGGAAGAAAGTGCGAAGGTCGCCGCTATGGCAGCCAATGCTATATATATTGTTCTTTTCATCTTTCGTCTCCTTTTCTATCGGTTGCTTTCGTTCGGCTGGATTTCAGCGTCCGGAGAATTCAGCTCGTGCTGCGGAATAGGCCATACGAAGAGCGGATTGTCCGCCTCAATCTTGAGCGTGCTGCCTTCTTTTACGCAACTTGTCTGTTCTTTTCTCTCAAAGCCTTTGTGCCATCTCTTGAGGTCCTGGAGGCGGAATCCCTCCATATAAAGCTCTTTTACACGCTCTTCGCTGATGGTTTCGAGCCAGTTGTCGGCGGAGATTGTCGTGTTGCCGTAGCTTGAGTAACGTGCTGTGCGAAGTTTGGTTATGTCTTTTGCAGCCTTGCTGTAGTCAGCCTTGCGGCAATAGGCCTCTGCGCGAATCAGATACTGCTCTGAAAGGCGCAGAACTTTCGGCATATTCACGTGGTAGATATTGTTTTGGATGAAGGTTTCGTTGCCGTAGTATTTCACCAGCAGAGGCCAGCTCAGTCCGTGTGCATAGCCTGTGCGCTGCTGGCTGAAGAATGCGTTGTAGCGGAGGTCGGCTGATGCATAGAGTCCGAGAGCCCAGTTGGCAGGGACATAATCCGGATAGAAGGTAATCTGGTTGTAGTTGAGGAATACCGAACCGAGTGAACCGCCGAAGGATGTCGGGGTGAATCCGATTCTCCAGATGATTTCCGCTGCAGCGTCGTTTGTCCACATATAGAGGTATTCGGACTGTTTTGCCGTCATCGCCTTGGTTGCGCTCGCGAGGCTGAGATATTTATCTTCAATCACTTCGCTTGAGTATTTGATGGCGTTGTCCCAATCCTGCATATAGAGGTAAATCCTCGCACGGAGGGCGTTCACTGCACTCTTGCTTATGAAAATCTGGTTGTTTGTTTTTTCGAGTTCCAGCTTTTCGTAAGCCTTGTCGAGTTCATCGAGAACGAAGGCGTATGAATCCTTGAGTGATGAACGTGTGATTTTTCCGGGATTATGGTAACTGGTGACGAGGACGACTCCGAGTTCATTCTCCGCCGTCTCAGGTTCATAGGCCTTGCAGAAGAGTTTGATGAGTTCGGAATATGCGATTGCCCTGGCGAAATGGACCTCTCCTTCGAGCGAGTCCATTTCGAGAAATTCCTGGTCTGTCTTGAGCGTGGAACGGAGCCTTGGGGCGTAGTCGAAGAAGAAGTTGCAGTCTCCGATGATGCCGTAGAGCGAGCCGTAAACTGCTTCTACAGAGGAGTTTGTCGGAAGTATCTCCCATCTCCAGAAATCTCCGTGAGTGTTGGTGTAGCCGTCCACAGCATAGACGAGGTCTGCCTGGATGTCTGGAAGAAGGGTGAGAAGACCGCTGTAGAGGGCGCTGCTCTTGAAGTCGGAGTAGATGCCGATTACGGCCTGGTCCGCCTCTTCGAGCGTGGTGATTGCCTTGTCCTCCGGAATCGCATCCTCCGGATACAAATCGAGGCAGGAGGTCGCGACGAGGACTGCCGCAAGTATTGTTGATATTTTTGCTATATATCTCATTGTCATTAGAAACTAAGTTCAATTCCGAGAGTAAACTGACGCGCCATCGGATACTGCGCTTTGTAGATGTTGCTCGAAGACTCAGGGTCAAGTCCTGAGAACGGCGTGAATGTCAGAAGGTTCTGAGCCTGGAGATATGCCCTTGCCCCTGTGAAGAATCTGGTCTTTGCGAGGGCTGCCTGCGGAATGGAGTAGGCGAGCATAAGGTTTTTCAGACGGAGGAATGACGCATTTTCGAGAAGGTGGGTGTCGAACTGCGGTGAGACTCCGTGACGAGGAATGTCGGTGATGTCGCCCGGCTGCTTCCAACGGTCGTAGAGCATCCTCTTGGACTGGTTGTAGGTGTCGAAGAGTCCGCCGCCTTCCTCGAAGTAACGGTCGTTGTTAATCATCCATCTGTCAGCAACCCAAGAGAACTGTGCGCTGAGAGAAAGACCCTTCCACGAAAGTGTGGTCCCGAATCCTCCCTGCCAAGGAGCGATGCAGCTCTTGCCGGTCATCACTTTGTCAGCCTCTCTGAACTCGTCGGTGATTTCTCCGTCGGCGGTGTACCAGAGCGGATTACCGTCAATCGGGTTTACTCCGGCGAAGCGGTTGAGGAAGAATTCTCCGTAGGAATGTCCGACCACGAGTTTTGTTCCCGTCGTGGATACGACATATTCATTGAGTCCGTTGTAGAGTTCGGTGATTTTGTTCTTGTTATATGATGCGTTCGCATTGATGTTCCAAGTGAAACCCTTCAGGTTGAGGACATCGATGTTGAGGTCGAGCTCGACTCCGCGGTTGACCATACCACCGACATTGTCCCAACGGTAGCCGTATCCTCCGTCGGCGTATGAAACCGGAACGGACATTAGCATATTGGTTGTGAGCTTGTTATACACCTCTACCTGGAAATCGATTCGGTTGAAGAATCCAAGGTGGAGGGAAGCGTTGGACGACCAGGTCTTCTCCCATTCGAGATTCTCGTTACCCTTTGATGCGGGGCCTATACCGGCATTGCCGAAGTAGTCGCGCCCTCCGGAAACGAGTGCGATGTGGTCGTAGTTCGGGATGCTGGAGTTACCGGATGTTCCCGTTCCGACGGAGAGCTGTGCGAAACTTATCCAATCCACTCTCTTGAGGAAGTTTTCGTTTTTCGCATCCCACATCAGACCCACAGAACCGAATGGAGCCCAGCGTCCGGACTTTCCGAAACGGGATGAACCGTCGGCGCGGACCGAAGCCTCAAGGAACCAGCGGCTTGCCCAATTGTATTCGCCGCGTCCGAAGAAGGAGAGGTAGGAATATGATGTGGTGCTGCTTGACCACGATGTCGCACGTGTGGCTGAGGAAATGTCTAGGAGGAAGTCGTTGGACTGTCCCGCCGTTGAGACGCTGAAACCTTCCGCCTTATAGAGAATACCCTCCTGTCCGAGCATAAAGTTCATTTTGTGCTCGTCAATGTCGAGGACATAGTTGGCGGTGTTGAAGATTGTGAGGTTCAGTGCGTCGGAAGAACTCCTGGCCGCCTTACCCTGTCCGTTGTTCGGTTTGTAGCTCGGAAGCACGGTGGTTTTCACCGCTCCGTGGCTGAAATCGACACCGGCCTGGGACTTGAGCGTGAGGCCTTCCACCGGATTGATTTCGAGGAAGAGGCCTGAGATGAGTTTGTATTTCCTTGTTACATAAGGATTTGTCTTTGCCCATTCGAGAGGGTTCTGGCCGAGTCCCTTCCAACTTCCGTCGTTGATTGAAGCGAGACTTCCGTCAGCTTTGTATGGGTTCCAATATGGGAGCATAAAGCGGGCTGCCGCAATCGGGGTGTTGAGAGCATACTCTCCGGACATTGTCTCGGCGTAGTTCTCGTATGCGAACATTGTGTTAGTGCCGAATTTGAGCCAGTCGTTTGCCCTTGTCTCGAAATTCGCCCTGAAATTGGCACGGGAGAAGTCCGAGTCTGCAGTCGTACCCTGCTGTTTGTACCAGCCGCCGGAAACGTAGTAGTTTGTCCTTTCGTTTGCGCCGCTGATTTGGAGCTCATAATTCTGGAGAGGTGCGAATTTGTTGAAGACCTCGTCGAGCCAGTTGATGTCGGTCTTTGCGAGCTTCGCATAGTCCTTGCCGGCGGTGAGCCCGACTTCCTTTTCATACTGTATGCGCTCTGCGGTGTTCATCAGATTCCAATTGCCGTGTGCGAGCTGTGAGAATCCGAGCTGGGTGCGGAACTGGATGCGTGCCTTTTCTGCCATGCGTCCGCGTTTGGTAGTGATAACCACCACACCGTTGGACGCTCTCGCTCCGTAGATTGAGGTGGAGGTGGCGTCCTTCAGAACAGAGATTGACTGTATGTCGTTAGGGCTTATGGCGTTGAAGTCGCTCGCGGATATAGGAAGTCCGTCGAGGATGAAAAGGGGAGCCGTGCCTGCGTTGATTGAGTTCGTTCCGCGAATCTGGAAGGTTGCGGTTGCGCTCGGTTCACCGGTGTTCGACATCACCATAAGGCCTGTTGCCTTGCCCTGGAGAGCCTGGTCGAAACTTGCCGCAGGAACATCTGCGAGAGCCTCTGACTTGACGGTGGAAACGGAACCTGCAATGGTACCCTTTTTCCTCACGCCATAGGCTACGACAACCACGTCGTCGAGGGCATTGTCGAGTTTGAGTTCTACATTGTAAACGATTTCGCTCTGTCCTGCCGGAACGATGAATTCGGCGGCGCTGCAACCGATGTACTGGAAGACAAGTCGTTCGCCCGGGGTGGCGCTTACGGAGTAAAATCCGTTCTCATCTGTTGCAGAACCTCCACCTGTGCCACAAAGGACATAAGCACCGTAGAGCAGCTCTCCGCTTTCTGCGGATGAAACAGTGCCCTTGACCGTCACTTTATCCTGTGCTTGTACATATTGGCTGTTTGCAACGAAAATGAGAAAAATAGACAACAAAAGGTCTAATTTCTTCATAAATTGTAAACGATTTTCGCATTTATCCCAGATTTGGTTTCAGATTGAAACCGACTCTGTTCTCGAAATGCACTAATAACCTTAAAAACACGGCGCCAAAGTTATGCATAATTTTGATTTGGTGCAAATTAGCGCACTACATTTTCCGGTATTCCGATGGGGTCATTCCGGTCTTGGTCTTGAAGAATCGGTAGAATGTCGTCTGGTTCGGGAAATTGAGCTCGTAGACTATTGACTTTATGCTCATGTCCGAATATTTCAGCAGGTTCTTCGCCTCCAGAATGACGAACGAGTCAATCCATTCGTGGGCCGACTTGCCGCTGACAGACTTTATGAGTTTGGAGAGATATTTCGGAGTGAGATGGAGCTTGTCCGCATAGAACGACAGGCTTCTTTCCTTTGTGTGATAGTCCCTTACGAGCAGAAGAAAATCCTCAAGGACGATTTTTGACCTTGTGGACATCTCGTCTCCACCGTTTTTCTTCGCCGCAGTCAGTCTGTCAGTCCACATGGCACCCATGAGGTAGAAGATGGATGAAATCAGAGCCGTCACGGACTCTCTCATATTCGGCATCCTCATTTTTGACACTTCCTGTATGAGATCGAAATATTTCCGGTAGAGTCCCCTCTCGTTCTCATTGATGACAACGCAAGGCGATTCGAGCAGGCGCAGGCTTTCGTTGTAGAGCTTGCTGAAGTCGAAGCGTGTGCTGGACATCAGGTCTTCCGAAATTGCGACAACGACAAAGTGTACGGATTCTTTTTCCCTCGGGTCTATGTTTGTGACTCTCACGATGTTGCCTGGAGTGTAGATGAACATGGAATCTTTCCTGATGGTGAATTTTTTGAGGTTTATCTCCACTTCAAACTCTCCCTTTATGCAGAAAAACGCCATATAGCCGTGGAAACGGCAGGGATATTCGATGATGTCCATCTTCGATTCATAGTGCATTTCTGCAATGAAGAGGTCGTCTGACAAATTGTCATTTACTATCGAGCCCTGAGACAAGTGCTTGAGTTCGCGGATGTTGACTTCGTGATATCTTTCCATATAATTTCGATATTTTCCCATTTTATTGAATTACAAAAATACGCAAAAATTATTAAAAAGTCGTTTTTTGCGACAAAATGTATATTTATATATCCGATCTGTTATACATATTGTCTTATGTTTGGCAATCGTTTTGAATTATAGCCCGCCGCATTCGATTCGGGTTTTCTGCCGGTTGGATGCAATGTCAGGAAAATAATTTAAAGATATAGAAAAATGAAAAAGACAATGTGGATTATCGCCGCAGCACTCTGTGTGCTCCCGATTTATGCCGGAGCGCAGCAAGTTCTGACTCTTGACGAGTGCAGGCAGATGGCGGTAGAGAACAACAATTCGCTGAAGACGGCTCAGCAGAAAATCAAGGTTGCAGGGTATGACAGAAATATTGCCCTCGCAAACTATTTCCCGAAGATTACGGCAACGGGCACTTATATGTACACGAGCCGCGACTGGAAACTTATCGACGACGACAAGGCCGCTGAGATTCAGAATGCCGGGACCACTCTCCAGAACGACGTGACTAACAAGATGATGCAGATTATGTCGGACAAGGACGTGATGACAAAGTATATGACCGATGCCGCTTTCAAGAAATTGATAGACGGTCTTCAGACGACGGACATCGCGACCCCTATTAACGCGATAGGACAGCATATCACCGAAGCGCTTACGCTTGACATGCACAATCTGTGCGGCGCGGTGGTTTCGGTCCAGCAGCCGGTGTTTATGGGCGGCAAGATTGTGGCTTCCAACCAGATGGCAAAGTATGCCGAGGAATTGGCGAAGTCGCAGTATGACGCGGAACATGCGCAGGTTCTCGCCGACATCGAACAGGCCTACTGGCAGATTGTCTCCATCGCGGCAAAGAAGAATCTTGCAGAGAACTATGCGGACCTTCTCCGTCAGATGGGAAAGGATGTGGATGCGCTGGTAGCTGAGGGTTTTGCGACTCCTTCGGATGCGCTCACGATTAAGGTGAAGATGAACGAATCTGAGATGCTCTACACGAAGGCAACCAACGGACTTGCTCTTGCGAAGATGCTTCTGTGCAAGGAGTGCGGTCTTCCTCTCGATAGTGAAATTACTCTCGCGGACGAGACTCTCGATGCGATTCCTGTGCCTCAGATGAGTCCTGTAATCAGTGATGAGGAGGTTTATGCCGCAAGACCTGAAATCAAAAGCCTCGATTTGGCGAAGAAGATTTATGACAAGAAGGTTGCTGTGGTGCGTGCCGACGGACTTCCTACAGTGGCGATTATGGCAAATTATGCGGTGACCAACCCTAATGTATTCAATGGTTTCCAGAACAAGTTCGGAGGTTTCTTCTCTGCGGGTGTGCTGGTGAATGTGCCTATTTTCCACGGCACCGAGGCCATCCAGAAGACCAGGAAGGCAAAGGCCGAGGCGGCTCTCACGCAATATAGGCTTGATGATGCGAAGGAGATGATTTCTCTTCAGGTGGCACAGCTCCGCCAGCAGGAAGGCGAGGCTCTGGAGAAACTCACAATGGCGGAGAGCAATCTTGAGAATGCGGAGGAAAACCTTCGTGTCGCAACTGCCGGATGGAACGAGGGTATGATTGCCTCTAATGTGGTGCTTCAGGCGCAGACGGCTTGGTTGCAGGCTCATTCGGAATATATTGAGACCGGCGTGGAACTGCAGATGTGCTCTGTGAACCTTGCCAAGGCCGAAGGAAGACTGTAGACGAGGTTTGCAAAAAAGCGATCTGCTTCACATTCAAGATAAATGAGTAAGAATTGAAATACGTAATTCGTTGAAATAAAATAATAAAAACATAATACAATGGAAAAGACTCAGAAAAAAGGCAACATTTGGATTGGAATTGGAGTTCTTGTTGCACTGATTGCAGCGGTGTCTGTGCTTGGTATCATATTCTCACGGCCAAAAGAGGCTGTAATTCAAGGTGAGGCGGAGGCTGCCGAATACCGTATTTCCGGAAAGGTTCCGGGTCGTATCGAGGCGTTCTATGCCGCTGAAGGTGATATGGTTCATAAGGGTGACACCCTCGTTCTCATCGATTCTCCTGAGGTTCGCGCAAAGCTCGCACAGGCAAATGCAGCATACGCTGCCGCTGCGGCACAGCGCAATAAGGCCAATACCGGGGCACGCAAGGAAGAAATTGCCGGTGCTTACGAAATCTGGCAGAAGGCTCTTGTGGGCAAGGATATAGCAAAGAAAACCCTTGACCGTGCCACCCGTCTTCACGAGCAGAAAGTCATCAGTGACCAGAAATTCGATGAGGCGACTGCCCAGTACAATGCCGCTGCCGCTACAGCCGAGGCTGCAAAGTCCCAGTATGATATGGCGGTGAAGGGTGCACGCGAGGAGGATAAGGCGGCCGCAATCGCTCTTGTGGACAGGGCAAACGGCGCTGTGATGGAAGTGAAGTCTTATCTTTCAGAGCTCAAACTCACTTCTCCTGTTGACGGAGTCATTTCAGCACGCTACCCTCACGTGGGCGAACTTGTCGGAACCGGCTCTCCGATTATGACTGTGACTGACCTTTCTGATATGTGGTTCACTTTCAACATCCGCGAGGATAAACTCCACAGTATGAAGAGCGGCGACAAACTCCGCCTGAGCATTCCTGCACTTGACGGAAAAGAGATTGATGCAACTGTGACTTACATTGCGGCACGCGAGTCTTACGCCACTTGGAGGGCGACTAAGGAGACTGACCAGTATGATGCCAAGACTTTTGAGGTGCGGGCTGTGCCTGTTTCAAAGGTGGAAGGACTACGTCCGGGTATGACCGCCATAGTGGTACGGAATAAATAATTATGAAAAATTTTTGGAAAGTTGTGCGGCGTGAGTTCGGGATTATCTGCCGCAAACCTGTCTACGTACTCGGATCGGTGGTTATGATGGCTGTCTGCTGTCTTTTCTACCTGACATTCTTCAAGGCGGGACTCCCTGAGAAACTGCCGATCGGAGTTGTAGATTATGATAATTCATCCCTTTCACGCAATTTTTGCAGTCAGCTCGACGCGACCCAACTCGGCAAGGTTGTCCATTTCGACAGTTTTTCTGAGGCCCGCGACGCGATGCAGACCGGTGAGGTGGCTTCCCTCTGCGTGATACCGAAAGATATGGCGGCTGACGTCTATGCAAACCGTCGCCCTACTTTCACCTATTACGTGAATTCGCTCTATATGATTGCGGGAGCCCTGAGCTACAAAGACGTGCTCACGATGGTCACCCTCACGGGCGGCGCCGTCCAGAGAGAGGTCTTCCGTGCCAAGGGTTATGCGGAGGGGCAGATAATGGGACTTATCCAGCCGATTGTGATAGACGAACACCACATCGGCAACCCGATGACAAGCTACAGCATCTATCTGAACAATATCATACTCCCCGGACTGTTGTGCCTGAGTATAGTTTTCGTTCTGATTTATGCCCTCTGCTCCGAACTTCGCTACGGCACATCACGCGAATTGATGGAGACTGCGGGAGGCTCTTTCGCTACTGCGCTTTTGGGAAAACTCACTCCTTACACGGTTTTGTATCTCCTTATGGGACTGTTGCTTGATCTTCTGATGTATGGGGTGTGCAAATTCCCGGTTGCGGGCAGTGTGGGAAATATGATTCTGCTTATGCTGGTCTTCATCATTGCCTGTGAGGCAGTTGCGGTGACGATTGTCGGACTGGTTCCGGTGTTGAGGATAGCCCTGAGCATCGCGGCTCTGTTCACGATTCTCGGATTCTCATTCTCCGGATTCACATTCCCGGTCGAGGCGATGCCGAGAGCAATCCAGGGCATTGCAGTCCTTTTCCCGCTGCGATTCTACTATCTCGCTTATGTCCAGGAGGCAATTTACGGCACAGGACTGGGCGACTGGTGGCCATATCTCGTCTATCTTCTTCTCTTCCTTGTCGGTCCTCTCTGTGTGAGCGGACGCCTGAAGAGAGCGTGGGTAAATCAGAATTTCGACAGATAAAGCCGTTTCGGCGGATATATGTCAGTGATATATAGATATATACAACTATGTTAAAAGAATTAAAACGCATATTCGCGGATTCATACGTCCTCATCATATTTTTGCTCGGTGGACTTCTCTATCCGATTATATACGGTCTCATCTATTATAAAGGTACGGTGGACGAGATGCCGGTGGCGGTGGTCGATTTGAGCCAAAGTTCGGACAGCCGCAGGTTTATCCAAAAGATTGACGCGACCCGTGAGGTGGATGTGGCCTATAAATGTGTCTCTATGGCGGAGGCGCAGGAGTTGATGGAGGAGAGAAAGGTGCGCGGAATCGTTCTTTTCCCGGAGGATTACGGCGACAGGCTCGCGAGGATGGAACAGGCGACGATTTCGACCTATGCGGATATGGCCAGTTTCCTCTATTATAAGAATATAACGATGGCGGTGAACCACGTGATGATTGACGAACTCCGGACGATAGAAACTACACGTTTTGCGTCTTTGGGAATGACGGACGAGGCAATCGCACAGATGGTGGAGGCCATTCCGGCAGAGGAAAACATCCCGTTCAACACGAACTGGTCGTTCCTGATTTTCTTCCTTTCGGCGGCGCTTCTTCTTGTCATACAGCAGACTATGTTCTTCGGTGTGAGCGTGATGAACGGTTCGATGAGGGAGGGAAAGGCAACTCATGACGGTTCGCTTATCGGAAGGGCTGCGGCTTACGCTCTGGTGTATGTCGGCATTGCCTGCTACTGTCTGCTTGTGGTTCCGGCGATTTTCAAGATGCCTCAGAGGGGACAGCTCCCTGATTTGCTTGCGCTGATTTTCTTCTTCGTGATAGACTGCGTGGCTTTCAGTTTTACTTTCAGCCGCTTTGTGCGTCATAGGGAGACGGTCTTTGTGGAGTTGCTCTTTATGTCTTCTCTCTGCCTCTTCCTCAGCGGAACCATCTGGCCGGTAAGTTCGATGTCACCGTTCTGGAAAGCGGTTTCGTGGGTGTTCCCGTCAACTTTCGCCATCCAGGGTTTCCATGCCGTCAACAACGCTGCCGCCACTCTTTCGATGATTCGTCCACAGCTTATAGGCTTGATTTCCCAGTTCGCATTCTACAGCGTCGCAGCCTTCCTGATGGACTACCGCGAGCGAAACCACTACGAGTCTCGCCTGCACAAGCTGATTGAAAGGCGTACAAGGCTTATTGAAGGGCGAATCAAGGCCCGCCAGGCTCAGGAAGCCGTTTTTGAAGCCACGAAGTAGAGTAACTCGGCACATTTAATCAAAATCTCAATCGGGGTGACCAAAAAGTGTTTTTGGCCACCCTTTTTTCTTCCTAACCCCCGCAGACTAACGTCTGCGACCCCTATTAGGGGAATCTCGCGCCTCCGGCGCGGTCCCTACGGGACTTTTTGGTCAGCACCATTTTAAATCTTAAGACATTAATTTCGTATATTTATAAAAATATTTTTATTGTTTTAATATAATTATTAAAATTTTTATTTAATTTTGTCAAAGTGTTGTAGGTATTGTACCAGGTGTGATAACTGGCTGAATCTTGTGCTAAGGACAATAAATTCAAATAATTATGAAAACTCTGAGGCGATTATTCTTCAATTTGCCGGCGATGCTGGCTTTGCTTTCGTGCTCCGGAAATCACGACTACATCGGTTTGACGCTCGTTCCTCCGGGGAGAGTTACAGACAAAGTTGACTTGGACATCAGGGCCGGGGTGGTGAACAATGGCGATGCTGACAAGACATATAATATATATATGTATCTTGGCGACGAAGCTGACGAAAACATATTGCTCCAGGAGTCCGTTTCCTTAAAGCCTGGCGAAAGCTATGCAGGCAAATATATTCTCGACACTGACGGTATGTCCGGCGAAAATGAGATTTCGCTCAAAATAGAAAGCGCAAGCGGACAGAAGCAACTGGTGACACGTCCATTCGAGGTGGTGAAGTCCGAAATACGCTCAACCCGTCAGATCGACGGAGCGTGGGCCGGGCTTTATCATTGGAGCGAAGAAGAAGGCAGGCATTGGAACAAGGACATCAAGGAATTGACAGAGGCTCAATGGCGAGAGTTGGTGAAGTCTATGCATTCTGTCGGGATGGATGTAATTGTCATACAGGAGGTTTTCAGAAATAACGATTATGTCGGTCAGCACAGCACAACTGTGGAGAACTATCAGGGACGGGCATTCTATCCTTCAAGGCTCTATCCTGGACGTATGCCGATAGCCTCGCAGGACCCTGTGGAGGCGATTCTTTCGGAAGCCGATGAACTTGGTATGTCGGTTTTTGTGGGCGTGGGAATGTTTGCATGGTTCGATTTTACCGCAGAATCGTTGAGCTGGCATAAGAGAGTCGCTTCGGAATTATGGGAAAGGTATGGGCATCACAACTCATTCTATGGATTCTACATTTCTGAAGAATGTGCCGGCAATCTGTATAATTCGGAAACGACCGACGAAATGAAAGCCGTGAGGAAAAAAGAAATTGCCGACTTTTTCCGTGATTTTAAGGAGATGACAGGCAAAATCGCTCCGGACAAACCCCTTATGCTCGCCACGAACAGTATGGGGGTTATGGATGGTGCGGATGCCTATCCGGCTCTCTTGGAAAATCTTGACATCCTTTGTCCTTTCGGTTTTGCGCGTATGCCGGAGGGTGATTTGACCGGTAAGGAGGCTGCTGATTTGCTTCAGAATTTCTGCGACAAGGCCGGTTCCCACCTGTGGTTTGACCTCGAAGCCTTCCTTTTCAATCCGGATATGTCCCTGTATCCGAGACCTATAGACCAAATCATCGGAGATTTGAACCTTTTGGACAATTTCGAAAAAGTCCTGTGCTATCAGTTCCCCGGCGTGTTCAGCGACCCTAAGTGGAATTTCCGGGTGGGTGAGGAACGTACGGTGCAGCTCTTCAGTGATTATAAAGAATATCTGGAGAAACTTCGTTCCGAAAGAGAAGAATAACCTTCGTTTCGTAATACGAAAAACTAATATCCACAATAATGAAATCAATCTGTCGAATCCTTTTACCGCTCGCCGGCATCATATTGTTGGCGTCGGCTTGCAAAAAAGAGAGTTTCGGGGCCAATCCCTATGACCCTTCTACGCCTGTGACAGTATCCGAGTGGCCTAAAGTATTGTCCTTTGCTCCGGAAAAGGGACAGGCCGGGGATGTTATCACCATTACCGGAAAGAATTTCAAGACTGCAACGAAAGTGACTTTCGGAGGAATGGATGCCGAGTCTTTCAAAATCGTTGATGACGGGACAATATCCGCCGTCCTGGGCCCTTTCGGCAAATCGGGCGCCGTTGCCGTGACTAATCATAAGGGAGAACGGTCTAAGCAGGGCTTTACCTACATCTGGCCTGTGGCTCCTTCTGAAAACCCTAATCTGGCGATAGGTGCCAAAGCGACCGGCTCCGAGCCATATACAGGCTTTGCTGTAGGCAATGTCAATGACGGCAACGACAAGTCATCTTGGGTGGCGACGAACAATGACGCTTCCACCGAACGTTGGGTTATGATAGAACTTGAGAAACTCTCGGACATCAATATGGTGGTGTTGAAATGGGACCCGAATGCGGCCGGAACCGACTACAAACTCGAATATTCCGAAGACGGTGTCTCATTCTCCCTCATAAAGGAAGAGACGGCCTGGGTTTCCAACGGAGACGACAATGGCGTGAAGAAAATCAAATTCGACGCGGTGACAGCAAAGTTTGTCCGCCTCTCCGCTCTATATAACAGCCTTACCACATATAATATGACTCTGCGCGAGTTCGAGATATACAACACGCCGGATGCGGTGAATGTCGCTCTGCAGAAAGTCGCTGATGCGGATTGCGAGGCCAATCCTGGCTCAAAGTTCCATCTTGTCGACGGAAAACTGGCGAATATGTGGCAGTGTGACAAGACTCACGAAACGCATTGGGCGACAGTCGATTTGGGTGAAGCTACGGAAATCAACAATATCGTAATATCTATGGATGGCGGTGCCTATGCACGCGATATGAAAATCACGGTATCTGAAGACGGAGCAAGCTTTGAAGAGGTCTACAATGTGACTGACTGGTCGTCCGTGGCGGAACCGAGAGAGCCTGGCGAAACCGTTTGGAAAAAGGTTGTTATGGATGTAAGTTTTGCCGACCGGCCTGTCAGGATTATCCGGCTCGACTTTGGGAAGGCAAGCGGAGATTGGGGAATAGGAATATACGAAATAGAGGCATATAAGCAGTGGTAGCAATGAAACACATCGTGAATATAATTTCAAGGATTACGGTTCTCTGCATCCTTCCTTGCCTCGTTTGCTGTTCTTGCGACAGCACCAGCACGTTGCCACCTCCTTCAACCGGGGGAGGTTCAGGAACGACGGAGACGGATATGACGGCTCTGTATGAATATGTCCGTTCCTATCAGACATCATATATCCGTTCGCTTCAACTTCCGTCCGGAGCGATAAAAGACAATGGGACAGAAAGCAGCAAGATAACTCCATATTTTGCCAATTTCGCGGCGCTTGCCCTTTTGACGGAACCGACGGAGCAGAACGTATCCGCCGTGAAGAAGTATATCTCTTGGTATTTGAGCAAACTGAACGGGACATCAACCCAATTTGAGGGCAACGAAATCGCCGGCTCCGTTTATGATTATTTCGCTCCGAACGAGACCTGCAAGGGAAAATACGATTCGGTGGATTCCTATGCGGCGACCTTCCTTGAACTGGCAGCCCGCTTTGCTGACATCTCCGGCGGATGCAAGAGTTGGCTTATGGGGCACAAGGACAAACTGAGCCTTGTGCTATCCGCGATGATAAAGACCATAGACTGTGCCTCTAATACGCTGCCGGGCGGAAACATAAACGACTGTCTTAGTATTGCCCATTACGGCTATGCCATCAAATACCTGATGGATAACAGCGAGGTCAATATGGGACTGAAGGCGGCGATGCGTCTGAAAAGCGCCGGACTCATAGAGACATCCCAAGATCTGGATGCTCTCCTGTCGGGAAACAAGTCCGGAATTCTGGGGCTTTACAATGAGTCGGATGGGAACTACGATTACGCCAAGGGCCATTCGTCAAAATGGAGTGAGTTTTATCCTTCTGCGACAGCCCAGCTTTATCCTTGTCTTTTCGGAGTCGTGCCGGCCGATGACATGAGGTCAAAAACGGTTTACGAGAAATTCAATTCCACCTATCCTGAGTGGTCCACCGGCAAGACATATTCCAATCATCCGTGGACAATGATTGCTTATGCGGCCGCAGCGATGGGGGATGCGGGAAGAGTCAATGCCTACCTGACCCACATCTACGGACTTAATGTAAAAGGGGAGCAGAAAGAGCGTTGGTATGACGCCGAGGCGGGTGCCTTGTTGCTCGCCATCGAGAAAGTAAGTAAAAAATAAGAAGATGTTTGAATTTTTTGTTCAGTTATTTTGAGATGTATTTTTGAGTCAGATTTTTTCGTTTTGAGAGGAGTTTAGCGGTGCTAAATGACGAACAAAATGGGAAAATATGACCAAAAAGACACCAAAAGAACGAACATGTAAAATAAATGTGAGAAAAATTAAAACATATTCTAAAACACGATAGAAATGAAACGACAGACCATTTGGAAAATGAGGCTCTTGACGGCTCTACTCGCCGTATTTGTCCTCGCTCCTGTCTGGGCTCAGAATAGCGGCAGAATAATTAGCGGAAAGGTTGTGGATGAAAGCGGTGAGCCATTGGCAGGCGCTATAGTTATGATTAATGGAGATTCGTCTTCCGCTGTGGGGACGGACATTGACGGAAAGTTCAGCATCGCGGCTACATCCGGAAAGAATGTGCTTACTGTCAGTATGATAGGTTTCCGGACGGCATCGGTGGACGCGGTCCCCGGGCAGAACATTGAAATAGTCGCACAGCAGGATTCTTATGAGCTTGAAGGTGTTGTGTTTACGGGATATAGTGCCATTGCCAAAAAGGATATGACCGGAGCAGTCGGAGTTGTCGGAGGCAAGGAATTGAAAGCTATGCCTGTGACGAGCGTGAATGATGTCCTTCAGGGAAAGGTGGCCGGTCTTACCATCACTTCCACCAGCGGAACTCCGGGTGCGGGCAGCGTTGCAAGAATCCGTGGAATCGGCTCCATCACGGGAAGCACCTCGCCGCTTTATATTGTGGACGGGTTGCCTCAGAACGGAATCGATTATCTGAATCCTAACGATATCGAGTCCATCGCTGTCCATAAGGATGCTTCCGTGGCTGCCATCTATGGTTCGAGGGGTGCCAACGGAATCATTGTCGTGACGACCAAAAACGGACAGAACAGCGAAAGAATGAGTGTCGCCTATGACGGATATGCCGCCTGGCAGTCGCCGTGGAAACGTCCTTATATGCTGAATGCCGAGCAATATATCCAATACAAGAACCTCGCTGCGGACAATGCCGGCCAGGAGAGAATCCCGGCCTTTGCAACGCAGGAGAGAATTGATGCCGTGTTGAACTTCGTCAGGAAAAACACCGGTGAAAACGGCACCGACTGGTGGAACGAAATCATCAACCGCAACGCCTTTATGCAGAATCACAACGTCAGCCTGAGCGGCGGTTCAAAGAATGTAGGCATAATGTCAAGCCTTGCATACACGGGACAGGACGGTATAGTCAAAGGCACGATGTATCAGCGCATTTCTTGGCGAAACAATTTCAATGCGAAGATTTCCAAACGCATATCTCTCAAGGGAAATTTCAGCATCATAAACGAAAAGCGCCATCTCGTCGATGAGAACAATCCTTTCACGGGAACGATTTTTACCGCTATGGGTGCCGACCCGATTACTCCGGTGTTCAGAAACAACCTTGTGGAGGTCCCGGCTCTTCTTTCGCAGATTATGGACGGCTATGAGGCGGACAATCTCTATTCGCAGTATTCGGGAATCCTCTTTTCGAACAAACGGAACCCTGTGGCCCAAATCCAGAGGATGCGTCAGAGCACTTATGACTATCTCTACATTATGGGTGGCGCAGACCTTGAAATCAAGTTCTGCGATTTCCTCAAGTTCGATTCGAGATTCGGAATGAATCTTTCCAGAAGTGCGGTGGACGGATTCCAGCCGAAATACAGGCTCAATGCCAATGATTACACAAACGAAAGTTCCGTAACCGCGAATACGTCACGCTCCGACTATTATGTCTGGGAACAGTTGCTTTCCTACGAGCAGAGCTCCGGGAAATTCAAATGGGGAGCATTGCTCGGCACTTCAGCCGAACTTACAAACGGCTCATTTGTAGATGCTTCCGTAGAGGGTTTGCCGGACAATAATCCGGATATGGCAGTGATGGCGGCAGGAACAATAAATGCCAAGGTCGGCGGCTATCCTTATTCGAGTTCGCTTCTTTCCTTCTTCGGCGGGGTCAATTTCGATTATGGCAGCAAGTATCTCGTTTCTGCCAATCTCCGTTATGACGGCTCATCCAAATTTGCAAAGGGTCACAAGTGGGGACTATTCCCTTCAGTCTCCGCAGCCTGGCGTTTCTCCGGAGAGGAATTTATGAAGTCTGCAGGCAGTTGGCTCAGCGATGGAAAAATCCGTGCGAGCTACGGACATATAGGCAACCAGAACATAGGAGGTGGAGCATATATGTCAACTTGGGGAAGTACGATTTATGACCGCTACAATTTCGGAAGTCCGTCCACGGCTGTGATTGGCGCGGGTGTGACCTCGGTGGGAAACCCTGAACTTATGTGGGAGACCTCACGCCAGTTTGACGTCGGTCTGGACTTGAGCTTTTTCAACAACAGTCTCGATTTTGTCGTGGACTACTTTGTGAAGAATATCGACAATATGCTTATGCAGGAGCCGCAACCTACGACTCTCGGCCTGATTTCATATCCTTATGCGAACGTCGGCTCTATGAAAAACGAAGGTTGGGAGTTCGGCATCAACTATCGCAAGGGCTTCGGGGACTGGTTCCTTACCGCATCTGCGAACATATCCACATATAGAAACAAAGTGAAGTCGCTCGGTAACGGGGATGCCATATACGGATACGCCTACAATAAGAATGTTGTGACAAAAACGGAAGTAGGCAAGCCTGTAGGATATTTCTACGGATATGTAACCAACGGCATTTTCCAGAACGCAGAACAGGTTGAAGGCAGTCCTCAGAGAGAAACCGCCGTTCCCGGTGATGTCCGTTACAAAGACTTGAACAACGATGATGTCATTGACGACAAAGACAGGACAATGATTGGAAGCCCGTGGCCGGATTTTGTCTATGGCATCACTCTTGGTGCGGCGTGGAAAGGCTTTGACTTCAATCTGTTCATCCAGGGCTCGCAGGGAAATGACGTGATGAATATGACCTTGCTCGATTTCGAGTCCGGCACAGGATATATGAACGCCCGTTCCGACTATCTTTCACGCGCATGGAGCGGTGAGGGCTCTACAGACTGCTATCACAGGATTTCCGCCCGTCAGGAAGGCAATCTCCTTGTTTCCGACTATTTTCTTGAGGACGGTTCTTATGCAAGGATTAAGAATGTCCAGCTCGGATACGACTTCTGCAACCGCGTAATCAAGAAAAATAAGATAATCAGCCAGTGCAGGCTTTATCTGAGCGCACAGAATCTTTTCACCTTCACCAACTATTCCGGACTTGATCCGGAAATAGGTTCTTCAAATGCTACGGTAAACGGCATTGATTCCGGATTCTATCCGCAGGCACGTGTATGGACAGTAGGCTTAAATCTTAAATTCTGATAAAGTTATGAAAAGGAAATATATTATACTTGCCCTGATGTCAGTTTTGGCCCTCGTCTCCTGTTCGGATTTTCTCACCAAGAATCCTCGGGGGACTATGGACGAGGACCGCTTTTTCGCCTCTCAGGACGCCGGCTTTAAGGCCCTGATAAAATGCTATCAGACGCTTAATGATTTCTATCGTTTTGAAAGACCGCGTATGGACCTCTATAACATATCTACAGATGATGCGGAAAAAGGCGGCTCGGATGCCGGCGACGGTATGGCTGCTGCTGAACTTTCGTTCGGAAGACCTCTTTCATCCAACGAGGACCTCTACAATCTGTGGGAGGGAATGTATATGGGGATTGCCCGCTGCAATACTCTAATTGAGAAACTTCCCGCATCGGAAATGATTGATGCAGCCGGCTATCCTCTTAAGGAAGAAGTGAAAGCCAGATATATTGCAGAGGCCCGCTTCCTCAGGGCTTTCTACCATTTTGAACTTTGCAAGATTTTCGGAGGGGTGCCTATTGTCGACAGAACTCTCACCGTTGCCGACAGCAAGAAACTTGTCCGTGCTTCCGAGGCAGAGACAGCGGCCTTTATCATCGATGAACTGAAGGCAATTGCCGATGACGGAAGTCTCCCTTCCAAAATGATGTTGCAGTCCGCTGAACTCGGGCGTGTTACCTGCGAGGCTGTTTGGGCTATGCAGACGAAAGTTTATATGTATTTTGCGAAAGACGACGAGTCTCTGTGCAAGGATGCTGCGGATGCGGCAAAAAGAGTGGTGGATTCCGAAAATTTTGGCCTTGAACCGGATTTTCAGGAACTCTATCGTGCCAACGGCTATCTCTCTCGAGAATCCATATTCGTAAACATACGTGGAGATATGCCTGCCGAGTACATCTACGGCTCTTTCCTTCCTTGCTATGCAAGTCCGAGGTCGTCAGGCGCATACGGTTTCGACCAGCCGACGCAGAGCCTTGTCGATGAATTCGAAGAAGGTGACCCGAGGCTTCTGTACACCATCATTCAACCGGGAGACAGATTCCCTACAGATTCGGGCACCGAGACTCTTAATTTCTCGACATATCCGAACACCGGCTACCACAGCCGCAAGGTTTTCCTCATCCAGAGCCGTCGCGGTCCGGGTTGGGGCGATGATGCCTGGTCGTTCCACCATATCCGTTACGCCGACATCCTTCTGCTGTATGCCGAGGCACTTATTAGAACAGACGGAGACAAGGCTCTTGCCGTGAAACTTATAAACGACGTGAGGACACGTGCCGACAATTCACGCGCCGGAGACAAGGATGCAAGCACCAGAGTGCTCAAGATTGCGAACAAACATCTTGTGCCGGTGAAAGAGTCGGATGACCTCCTTGCTGCGGTCAAGCACGAACGTCGGGTTGAACTTGCGATGGAATACAATCGCCTCTACGACCTCAAGAGATGGAACTGCTATGTCGAGACGATGAACGCCTTTTCTGCCCAGCCGTATTCTAACGGAAGGGGAGCGGCCTTCCGCAAGGGAGTAAACGAATTTTTCCCTATCCCACAAAGCGAGATTGACCGCACGGGCGGTTCGATAAAGCAGAATTTCGGATATAATTAACGAACGAATGAAAACTAACTCAAGTTTCGCAAGTGCGAAACACCACTTTTGAGCCCTTGTGGCGAGGGTAAG
>UQYV01000033.1 GCA_900545245.1 uncultured Bacteroidales bacterium | reverse complement strand
AACAGACTATCCCAAAATAGATTCAACGCATCCGCATCCAGAGGGTGTTTCTCAAGTACATAGCTGAGCAACATTCTCCTTTCGGTATCTTTAATAAGACTATTATCAAATTTCACACGCGGTATTTCATATCTATGCGTTCCATACTTGCTCGCCAAAGTCACAGGACTTTTGAATGGGGTTTCCAATGTTTTCACTTCTGGAGAATCACCAGCAACAAATGGCACAACAATGTCCCCTCGCTTCTGCACCTCCAGATTCAGCGCCTCCACGAATGTTTCTTTCGCCAATGCATTCCATTCCGGTATCTGTTCTTTATAGCTAGTATAGAAGATATAGACATACACCCCTGTAACCATAGTACAAATGAAAGTTCCTATCCACAAGCATATTAATCTACCAGATTCCGCAGTCCTGCCTTTTTTATTCATAGTTCATCAAACATATTATTCTGCAAAATTAATACAAAAAGGTCAACAAATACATTAATCTACTATTAATCTGACAAATAAGAAGAGAGAAAAGAAGTAAAACATCGCATCAGAACCAGGAGGAGAGAAGAAAAACACAGAAAAATTCGCAAAAGTTTTGGAGATTTCAAGAAAAGCTATATCTTTGCACCCGCAATCGAGAAACGATGGCGGGATAGCTCAGCTGGTTAGAGCGCATGATTCATAATCATGAGGTCCCCAGTTCAATCCTGGGTCCCGCTACAAACGATTAACTCTCTGAATTACAGATACTTATCTCAATTCAGAGAGTTTTTTATGGCAAAATTTACCCGGATTTTTTTGATTCTGCCTTTATTTTACACCAAACACGGATATTTGCATGTGAGCCAATAAGGATTAGGCCAACAGCACCGTCTTTCCCACATCCTCGGTCGATTCACTGATAATCAGCAGATGGTCGCCGACCTGGAGTTCCGTGGTGCCCGTCGGCACGATGAACTTGCCGTCACGCTTTATCATCAGCACGCGGACTCCGTCAGGCAGCGACAGATCCTTGAGGGCGGTGCCTCCCGCCTCGACCATATCCTTCACCATCTCTTCCGTGAGAGTTGTCTCTGTCAGATCTCCGGCCTCTTCCGGCAGGTCGACGTCAAACTCCTTCTCCTGCACGGCGGATTCGTCATTTAGCTTCAGCCACTTGGCCACGAGCGGAAGCGTTCCGCCCTGGATTACGAGAGACATCAGGGTTATGAAGAATACTATGTTGAAGATGATGTCTCCTCCCTCGATGTGGCTGAGTATCGGGTAGGTTGCGAAGATAATCGGAGTGGCGCCCTTGAGGCCTACCCATGAGACAAACAGTTTCGACTTCGGACTTATGTTCCTATATGGGAGCAGACATCCGAAAACTGCCGCGGGACGTGCCACAAGCATGATAAACACTCCTATGAGTATCGCCACTGGCGCCGTGTGCAGCATCTGAATCGGATTGACCAGCAATCCGAGCAAGAGGAACATCCCGATTTGCATCATCCAGGTGAGCCCGTCGAGGAACGCGAGAATCTGTTTGCGGTGGTTGAATTTGCTGTTTCCGATGAGGATGCCGGCGATGTAGACGGCGAGGTAACCATTGCCGGAAAGCATGCCGGCGAGCGAATATGCGAAGAATACGATGCTCAGGAGCATAATCGCATAGAGAGGGGTATTGTTAAGCTGTACCTTGTTCAGAAGCCATACCGTTGCATACCCGATACCGATTCCCACTGCTCCTCCGACTATGAACTGTAGCAGAAATACCTTAATCGCGTTCCACACTGTCATGTAGTTCGTGTAGCTTTCTATCGACGTAAAGCCGGCTTCCTGAACCATTTCCGCGCTCACCCCCAATGCAAGGTCCTTTCCTCCGCTGAGCGATGTGGCAATCTCAATCAGGACCACCGTTATTATGTAGGCCATCGGGTCGTTGGACCCGCTCTCAAGTTCAAGCATCGGTTGGAGATTGTTCTTCAGCCTCATGTTTTTGCCGCGCAGCATCGCGAACACGGTCGCCGAGTCTGTCGAGGACATGGTCGCCGCAAGAAGCAGGCATGAGACGAGCGGCAGCCCGAGTCCGACGCCTTTCCATCCGTTCATTAAGAAGATGAATCCTCCTGTAATCGCCGCCGTAAGAAGCACGCCGAGGGTCGACAGCACCAGCCCCGGGCCAAGCACAGGCCTGATTTCGGAAAGTTTGGTTTCCATGCCGCCGGTGAAAAGGATGATGCACAGGGCGACCATGCCGATGAAGTTGGCTTTGTTCACGTCGTTGAACACAATCCCGAGTCCGTCGCTCCCGAAAAGCATCCCTACAATAAGGAAGAGTAACAAGGCCGGAATTCCGAACCTTGAGCTGGCTCTCGATACGAGTATGCTGCAAAATATGAGTATAGAACCGATAAAAAGGATGTTTTCAGACGTTACATAAAACATAAGCGTATATTTCAAAAAATGATTACATTAACATATAGCCGACTGCTAATGAGCCTTCTCCACTTCCGTGTTTCCGGACTTGTATCCGCGGCACCATTCCTTTACGACACATTCCTCACAGTGCGGGGCACGGGCTGTGCACACATATCTACCGTGGAGCAGCAGATAATGATGAGCATCAGCACGCTGCTCCGCGGGAATGTTCCGTGTCAAATCTTTCTCCACAGCTTCAACATTCGTTCCGTCCGACAGACCGATGCGTCTCGAAACTCTGAAAACGTGAGTGTCGACTGCAATTACAGGCTTTCCGTAGACTATCGCGGCGACTACGTTCGCAGTTTTCCTCCCAACCCCGGGCAGTTTCACCAGATCTTCAGTATCCGATGGCACCTCGCCTCCGAAGTCGCTGACTATCATTTTAGAGAGCTCGATCAGATGATGTGCCTTGCTGTTGGGATAGGATACGGAATGTACAGTTTCGAACACCTCCTCAAAAGATGCCATTGACAGAGACTTCGCATCCGGCCAGCGTCGGAAAAGTTCTGGAGTCACCATGTTGACCCTCTTGTCGGTGCACTGTGCCGAAAGCACGACTGCTACAATCAACTGGAACGGTGAGGCGAACATCAGCTCGCTGCTGACCTTTCCCATTTTGGTCCGAAGCGCTTCGAGCACCGCCCCGTATCTTTCCCTTTTCGTCATTCCTGCGTCTCCTCCATTCCGGCCGTCATGGCCTCCGTGTCGTTTCCGTCATCCATCACCTCCGCCCCGGAATCCTCCGCCCCACCTTCGTCCGTCTCCTGCACATTCTCCGTTTCCTCCGTACATCCCTCGTTCCTGCACACCAAGACCCGTCCGGGAAACCTTTCGCATAGTTGCAGATTGTGTGTCACCATCACCACTGCCGTGCCGTTTTCCCCGTTCAGTCTTCGCAGCAACTGCATTATGCCGTCCGCCGTCTCCGCATCGAGGTTGCCGGTCGGCTCGTCCGCCAGAATCACCTCCGGCCTGTTCAGAATAGACCTTGCAATCGCGATTCTCTGCTGCTCTCCTCCAGAAAGCTGATGCGGCATCTTGTGCGCCTTGCGTGCCATTCCGACAGCGCCCAGAACCTCCTCAATCCTTGTCTCCATCTCCGCGTCATTCTTCCAGTCCGTCGCCTCAAGCACAAACCTCAGATTGTCATGCACGTTCCTGTCCATAAGTAGCTGAAAATCCTGGAAGATTACGCCGAGCTTTCTGCGCAGAAACGGAATGTCCCGTTCGCGGATGGTCCGGAGGTCGTATCCGCAGACCTCTCCCTCGCCCTTTTCGAGCGGATTTTCCGCAATCATCGTCCGTATGATTGACGTTTTTCCCGTGCCGACCTTTCCGACGATATAGATGAAATCGCCTGCGTTCACCATAAGGTTCAGCCCGTAAATCACCGTTGTCTCCCCGTTAATTATGTCCGCGTCCTTGAATTTGATTAATGTTTTCATCGTGCAATGGCGTAATATGTGCAAAAAGTGCCGTAACCACGCAAAGATAGTGAGAAAAATTGAGTAAATTTGTAAAATTTTTGGCTTATGTTGAAGGGTTTATATATATTTACGCTCATCGCAGTTTTGGGCTCTCCGTTTTCCCGTGCCGTGAAACTCTACGACAAGGGGATGTACAGCAATGCGAGGACTGAATTCGAGAACATATATTCGGAAACCGCCTCTTCCGAGGCTAAGGGATATTCGATTCTGTGCTCCGCCGCTCTCGAAACCTACGGATATGTCCATGACATCGAATGGTTCGAAACTGAATATCCATATTCCGAGATGCTTCCGCGACTTCATTTCGCCCATGCCGTAAACCTCTTTGAACAAGGAAGATACGCCGAGTGCGCGGAAATATTTTCAGGCATGACGCCCGAACAATTGAGGCGTTCATCAAGGACGGAATATGTTTTCAAATATGCGTTCTCCGCGCAGGAAACCGGCGACTACGACAAGGCATATCAGCTTTTCTCCCAAGTGGTCTCGCTGCCGAAGTCGGACTACACGGCGCCGTCGCAGTATTCCCTTGGCTACATCTGCTACAAGCGCAATGAGTTTTCCGAGGCGATTGACTGGTTCGCAAAGTCCGGCAAGGACAGACGTTTCGCTGAGATGTCCGACTACTACACCCTCGAATGCCGTTTCATGCTCGGCGCTTACGACTACGTCCTGAAGAACGGACCGAAGATTTCGGCGACCGTGCCGGAAGACAGGCGGCCGAGGTTAAACAGGATGATTGCCGAGTCCGCCCTCGTGACAGGTGATGCAGCGACAGCAAAGAAATACTACGACCTGAATGCCTCCGGAAAGGCAGAAATGAATCGTTCCGACCGTTTCTTCGCCGGTTCTGTGCTCTATGCCGTCGGGGACTATGCCGGCGCGATAGAGAATTTCGGTAAAATGGAGGACAGGTCCGATTCCCTCGGACAGATAGCCAACTACCACATGGCATATTCCTACATCAAGACGAAGAACAAGGTTGCCGCGATGGGAGCCTTCCGCGACGCCTCCCTCCAGTCATGGGACAAGACCATAGAGAAGGATGCCATGTTCAACTATGCCAAGCTCGCCTTCGACCTCAACACCGACGTATCCGTGTTCCGGGACTATCTGGCGCGCTACCCGGACACGAGCCGCCAGGACATCTACGGCTACATCGCCCTCACCGCACTGTACAGCCGGGATTATCAGGGAGCGATAGATGCCTACGACAACATTGACGACCTCACCCGGGAAATGCAGTGCAACTATATGAAAGCCAACTATCTGAGGGCGAAGCAACTTCTTTCGGCCGGTTCCCTGCGTGCCGCTGTGCCGTGCCTTAAGACGGTTACGTTCTATTCCGACAGCGACGACCCTTTCAATCAGCTGGCGAAATATTGGCTCTCGGAAACCTACTATAGGAACGGTAACTATGCCGATGCTGTCTCGGTGTCCAAGTCGCTCTACAACATCTCCGCTTTGGACGGGACTCCGGAAGGAAATCTCATACCATATAATATAGGATATGCCTATTTCAGCCTCGGCGACTATAGCCAGGCCGTCAAGTGGTTCAACGAGTACGCACGGCAGCAGAACGGCGCCTACACCCGCAACTCCACCGACTTTAGGAAGGACGCGCTGACCCGCGTTGCTGACTGCAGCTTCATCCAAGGGGACTACAAGACGGCAGCCAGCTCTTATGGCGAGGTTGCCGACAACTACTACGATCCGGACGACATCTACCCATACTGGCAGGCTGCGGTCGCATACGGTTTGGACGGCAAGCTGAAGAAGAAAATTGAGAGGCTAAGGGAGGTGAAGGACGCAAATCCGGAATCGGAGCACTATGCTCCGGCAATGCTGGACCTCGGACGCAGTTACGTCGAGAATAAGGATGCCAAGTCTGCATCGGATTGCTTCGACCTTGTCGTGGAGGGAGTGAAGGACAGTTCCTATGTCGCGCAGGCACTGCTTGAAAAGGCCATGATGGCAAGGAATGCTAAGCGCAAGGAAGAAGCCCTCGGCTACTACAAGCGCGTGGCGGAGAATATGACTGGGACAGAATATGCCGACAATGCCCTTCTTGCGATAGAGTCAATCTATCAGTCAGAGGGTCGTGCAAAGGACTATCTTGCCTACATCGAGAACATCGGCAAGGGCGGTTCCAAGACCGAGGAGGAAAAGGACGACCTCTATTTCGCTTCGGCGGAGCAGCTTTTTCTCGACCGTCAGTACGACAAGGCGCGGGTGACGCTCGGAGAGTATCTGAATGCCTGGCCGTCCGGACGGAGTCGGGACAAGGCTGAATACTATATCGCCGAATGCTACCGCCTGTCCGGTGATTATGAACGTGCAAGAGATGCCTACGAGGGCGTCATTGACAAGGGCGAGGGCCTGTTTGTAGAGGCGTCCATGCTGCGCTATGCTGAGCTTTCCTACAAACTTGAACACTGGCAGGAGGCCTATCTCGCCTACACATCCCTCTATGGCAAGGCTTCTTCCACCGACACGGGAAAGACAGCGCTTGTCGGCCGAATGCGCTCGGCCTACAGGGCAAGGCTCTATCCGGAAGCGGAGAACTGTGCCGCCTCTGTGATTGCCTCCGAGGCTCCATCTGCGGAACTTCTGCGCGAGGCCGAATATGTCCGTGCAAAGTCGCTTCTTTCTCTCAGCCGGCGTGATGCCGCTTATGAGCTCTTTACGAAACTTGCCAAGAATCCGACCGACCGGTACGGGGCAGAGGCGGAGTATCTCCTGATTCAGGACAAGTTCGATCGTGCCGAATACAAGGCCGTAGAGGATCTCGTCTATGCCTTTTCGGATTCCGGGACAAAGCAGAACTATTGGCTCGCAAGGGCATTCCTCGTCCTCGGAGACTCATTTGCGGAGCAGGGAGATCTGCGTCAGGCCAAAGCTACTTTCGAGAGCGTGCGTGACGGTTACAGTCCGGTATCCGACACGGACGATGTTCCGGATAATGTGAAGATGCGCCTTGAGCGCCTTGCTGAGATGGGGGAGAAATAATTTATTGCAGGAGAGAATATTATGAAACGATATGTTATTGCCGCGTCTGCTTGCCTGTGCGTCTTTGCTTTGTCGGCCTCGGCTCAGAACTATAATCCTACAGTTGTCGTGACCAATAAGTACAAGGCCGCGACCGAGACCGCGCAGAAGGGCGAAATCGAGATGGCCGTTCCGGATTCGCTGCGTCATTTCAACATGACTTTTGACTACTCTGTTTTTGACAAACCATACAAAGGCGCATACGAATTCAGGCCGTACAGTGTGGAAATGAGGCCGTCCTTTGATGACAGAAAACCAGGGATTTTCTATATGAACGCCGGGATTGGCTACACTCTTCATCCGGAACTCGATGTTGTGTACACCCCCGTTTCAAACGGGAGGATTTCGCTGGACATCTACGGAAACCACCGTTCATACGCCGGAGACTACCGCAAGGTCGCTTTTGACGGACGCGGACGACTCACCGGAGTGAAGGAAGACGGAAAGAGGCAGTATTGGAAAGACTGGAACTATGACATGGACAATGATGCCGGAGTCTCGTTCCGCTATGATTGGGACCGGGTCGTTTTCACGACAGACCTCGCCTACAGCGGACTTCAGCAGCGTGACTGGTCCAGTCGCAGGAGCCTTGACCGCGGGACCATCGGCTTCCGTGTGTTCTCGAAGGATACTGTCGGCAGCGGAATCGGGCTCGGAACATGGCTCAAGTATGGCTTCGGGCATGACCGCATGACGCCCAAATATGCTGCGGAGCGCCTCTCTGTCGGAGAAAACAGCTTCAAGGCAGGAGTTGACCTCGGTGTGCGCACCGGAAAATCCGGCCGTTTCATTCTCGGAATGAACGCAGATGTCGCGACATACATGTTCGCTCTCGGCCATCGGGCGGCTGTCTTTGAGTTCGCCCCCCGCTATGTACTGAACGTGAAACGCTGGTCATTCGATCTCGGAGTCAAGGCGGACATTCCCGTGACGTCCGGAAGCGCCGGGTACGAGAACTCGGCGACGCACCAATATGTCTATCCTTCGGTGAAAATCAGCTATGACTTCCGGCGCGTCCCGCTGAATCTCTGGCTCGGAATCGATGGCGGAGAGCGCATGAACTCATACACCTCGATAGTGGACGACTTCCGTCACTATGGCATATCTGTCTCTTCCCTTGCCTCCCATGCAACCCTCGGCAATACCGTAGAGCGTGTGAAGGCATCATTTGGGCTCAAGGGCCGTATACGTTCCGTCTTCGGATATGAGGCATTCGTCTCCTACGCCGAGCGTTCCAATTCTGTTCTGGAGCGTGTCCTGCTCAAGGACCTGGAGTTTGACGGAGTCGTCATGAAGCTTCCTGTGTACGATCTCGCTTTCGCACCTTCCGGACTTCTGACGGCCGGGCTGGACGCGAGATATTCCGATGACTGGGGACGTGTGGACCTCGGGTTGCGCTACAATGGCTTGTTCGTCCGTGACGAGGCTCTTCCGTACATTGCTCCAGCTGCGCTCACGGGGGACTTTTCCGTGCAGTTCAACATCATAAGAAGGATTTTCATCGGAGTAGGCTGCGAGTTCTCGACCGTGCGCAACGGGCGTATTGCCCAGGATTCCGGCTCGATGGTCTCCTACAAAATACCCGGCTTCGGCGAGCCTTATTTCTCCGCAGAGTTCCAGTACAGCAGACAGCTCGCATTCTGGCTGCGTGGCAGCAGGCTCACCGGGCAGACCATTCAGCGCACGCCCCTTTATGCCGAACGAGGTCCGGAACTTACCGCCGGACTGCGTTTGAGTTTTGGAAAATAATCGCTATATTTGCAGGCTAAAACGAATTTTACGAGATGATTGAAAACGAAGAAATCAAGGCAGCGGAAGAACAATATTCCGCAAACAGCATTCAGGTCCTCGAGGGGCTTGAAGCCGTAAGGAAAAGACCTTCAATGTACATCGGTGACATTGGCGAGAGAGGTCTTCATCACCTTGTATATGAGGTCGTGGACAACAGTATAGACGAGGCGCTTGCGGGATACTGCACGCGTATCGACGTTACAATCAACAAGGATAACTCGATTACAGTCAAGGATAACGGACGAGGCATTCCTACGGGAATGCACGAGAAGGAGCACCGTTCAGCTCTTGAGGTCGTCCTCACTGTGCTTCATGCCGGAGGAAAGTTCTCAAAGGACAGCTATAAGGTCTCCGGTGGTCTGCACGGCGTCGGCGTGAGCTGCGTCAATGCGCTTTCTGACTATCTCCGTGCGGAGATTCATCGTGAGGGCAAGATTTTCGTCCAGGAGTATTCCAAAGGAAAACCGACTACGCCTGTTAAGGTGGTAGGCGAATCAAACGACTCCGGGACAACCATAACCTTCCATCCCGATGCCGAGATTTTTACGGTTACGACCCTCTACAAATACAAGACCCTCGCAAACCGTCTCCGTGAACTCGCATTCCTCAATAAGGGGATCAGGCTTACTCTGACCGACCTTCGCGAGCCTGTCGAGGACGGAGGAAAGGAGATGATGGATGCAATCCATCCGGGAACCGAAGAATTCTATTCCGAAGATGGCCTGAAGCAGTATGTCGAGTACATCAACTCCATCAGCCGCAACGAGCCTATATGTTCTGTGATTTGTCTTGAGACCTCTAAGATAATCCCGATTGAGGTGGCTCTTCAGTACAACACCGGATTCACCGAAGAGGTCCGTTCATACGTCAATAACATCAACACCATAGAGGGTGGTACGCACCTCACAGGTTTCAGAAGGGGACTCACGAAGACCTTGAAGGCATACGCCGACAAGAACAACTTCCTTTCGAAGCTCAAGTTCGACCTTGCAGCCGAGGATTTCAGGGAAGGGCTCACGGCGGTGATTTCAGTCAAGGTGGCAGAGCCTCAGTTCGAGGGACAGACAAAGACTAAGCTCGGAAACGGCGAGGTCGACCCTGCTGTCTCACAGGCTGTTTCCTCTGCGCTTGAGGCATTCCTTGAGGAGAACCCGAAAGAGGCAAAAGCTATCATTGACAAGGTGATTCTGGCCGCCACTGCACGTCATGAGGCCCGCAAGGCGCGTGAGCTCGTGCAGAGGAAGTCTGTAATGTCAGGCGCCGGAATGCCGGGCAAACTTGCGGATTGTTCCGAGAGGGATCCGGAGAAATGCGAGCTTTTCCTTGTCGAGGGAGATTCCGCAGGAGGTACGGCCAAGCAGGGCCGCGACCGTAAGACTCAGGCTATCCTTCCTTTGAGAGGTAAGATTCTCAATGTTGAGAAGGCGCTTACCCATAGGGTGTTCGAAAGCGAGGAAATCCGCAATATCTACACGGCGCTCGGCGTGACCGTAGGCACAGAAGAGGATAGCAAGGCGCTGAACCTCAGCAAGCTACGCTATCATAAAGTCATAATCATGACCGATGCCGATGTCGATGGTTCGCACATCGACACACTCATCCTGACATTCTTCTTCCGCTATATGTTCGACCTCATCAAGAACGGTTATGTCTATCTTGCGACTCCGCCACTCTACCTTGTGAAAAAGGGCAAGGAAGAAATCTACTGCTGGACAGATGACCAGCGTCGCGAGGCCACGCTCCAGCTCGGTAAGGGCTCGGAAAAGGGCGTGACTGTTCAGCGCTATAAAGGTCTCGGTGAGATGAGCGCGGAGCAGCTTGCCAACACGACAATGGATCCGGACACGAGGCTTCTTCGTCAGATTACCATTCAAGATGCCTCTGCAGCGGATCTGACATTCTCGATGCTTATGGGTGACGACGTCCCGCCTCGCCGTGAGTTCATCGAGCAGAACGCGCATTATGCCAACATCGACGCATAGTCTTGCATAACGTAACATTATGAGTGACAGGCTTCCCAAGGATTACAGGGTTTATATACCCCTGGCTGCTGTTTTCGTACTTCTCGTGCTCTTCATGCCGAGGAGTACGAAATTCAATTACAGCTACAGCAAGGGGTCGCCGTGGATGTATGAGACTCTTGTCGCCGAGTTTGACTTCCCGATACTGAAGACTGCCTCGGAGCTCCAGCAGGAGCGGAACTCGGAGACGAACAGCATAATTCCGTACTACAAGCAGGATCGGAACGTGGGGCTTAAAGTCATCCAGGAACTTAACGCCATTGACTTCGGCAGTTTTGTCTCGATGAAGCCCGCCGTTTCATCTTCGCTCTCTTCAATTTACCAGCGCGGGGTTGCGGACGACACTGACTATTTCGGAGGTCGTCAGTCGGGTGACTATGACTGGAATCTTGTCTATGTACAGAGAGACAAGCGGGCTGTCAAGAAGCCTGTCGAGGAGATTCTTTCCGTCTCTTCGGCCAAGTTTGAACTTATGGCTTCTCTCTCCGGTGTGCAGGCTGCCGATTCCCTTTGCCGGGAGCTCGGTGTCTATGATCTCATTGTTCCGGACCTCATTTTGGACAGAAAGATGTCCGAACTCGTGAACTCCGAGAATACGCCGGAAATTTCTCCGACCAAGGGCGTAGTCACCGCCGGGACCGTCATAGTCTCTAAGGGCGAAATCGTGACCGCTGAGGTCGAGCAGATTCTGGATTCCTACCGTGCCGAATATGATTCGAGTATCGGCTACTCTGGAAACAGGGCGGTGATGTGGTGCGGAAATATCCTTCTGGCCTTTGCCATTGTTCTGGTGCTCTTTTTCGTGATTTGGTTCACGAGTCCGCACATTTTTACGCAGATGAACAGGTATGTCTACCTGCTTCTCATATTCACGCTCACGGCATTCACGGCCTCCGCGGTGGAGATAGTCTCTCCGAAGACTCTGTACCTCGTGCCGTTCCCGCTGTTCGCCTACTATCTCCTTGCATTTTTTCGCAAGAAGCTCATCCTCCCGCTCTACATCGTCTCGTTGATTCCGCTGCTTGTGTTCGGGCACAACGGCCTGGAGTTGTTCGTGATGCATACCGTTGCCGGGGTTGTTGCAATCTACATATTCGACTTCTTCAACCGTGGATGGCTTCAGTTCGTGAACGCGCTGATTGTCTTCTTCACGCTCTCTGTCGTGTGGTTTGCCTTCCGTTTCATAGATGGGCTTGGCGGCTCGGTCGACTACTGGGTGCTTCTGTGGCTCTTTTTCGCCTCAATGATTTCGATAGCGCTCTATCCGGTCATCTATCTCTTTGAGAAGATTTTCAACCTGGTGTCTTCCTCTCGCCTGATGGAGCTCTCGGACACCAACAACAAGGCTCTCCGTGAATTGGCAAGCAAGGCTCCCGGGACATTCCAGCACAGCCTCCAGGTCGCTAACTTCGCCGATTCGGCAGCCCGCAGCATTGATGCCGATGCTCTTCTGGTGCGTGCAGGGGCGCTCTACCATGACATCGGAAAGGTATGCAACCCTCAGTGCTTCGTTGAAAACGAGACGATGGGCGAGACTTATCACCAGTCACTTGATCCAAAGGAGAGCGCTCGGGAGATAATCCGTCATGTGAGTGACGGCCTGCAGCTTGCGGAAAAGTATAAGTTGCCGTCGGTCATCATGGATTTCATCGCCACGCACCACGGGACGACGAAGACGGCATTCTTTTACAGCAAATACGTCAATGCCGGCGGAGATCCTGCCGATGTAGCGGACTTTACCTACCCTGGGCCGCGTCCTACGACCAAGGAGCAGGTGATACTTATGTTGAGCGACACTCTTGAGGCTGCGTCGAGGACTCTGAAAGACCGCACACCTCATGGAATTTCCGAACTTGTGGACAGGATTGTTCAGGGAAAGATTGACGAGGGGCAGTTCAACGAGGCAGACATTTCGCTGAAGGAGCTCCACACCGTGAGCGAGAATCTGAAGGAATATATACGGCAGGTCTATCACGCGAGAGTCGTGTACCCGTCCGGAAAGAAAAGGAAAAATAAGTAAAATTTAAATTTATAGTTATGAAACTCACAAAGAATGCAATTGACGATCTTAATATCGAGGTTTCGCTCTCGATAGAGCCGTCCGATTATGCTGAGGGTAAGAAGAAAAAACTCGTTGACATCCGCCGCAGGGCAGAAATCAAAGGGTTTCGCAAGGGGATGGTTCCTATGTCCCTGATTGAGAAGATGTATGGTAACAGCGCTCTTGTGGACGCTGTGAATGACGTGATTTCAGAACAGCTTAATTCCTTCATCAAGGACGAGAAGCTCAGCGTCATCGGAGAGCCGCTTCCTGCTGAAGAGCAGCCGAAAAATGAATGGACGGACGGCAACAGCTTCGAGTTCAAGTTTGACATCGCCTGCAACCCTGCGGTGAGCCTCGAACTTGACAAGAAGGACGAGGTTGTTTACTATGACATCACCGTGACAGAAGAGGCCAAGAAGGAAATGAAGGAAAATCTTCTCAAGCAGTACGGTGATCTCGCTGACGGAGATTCAGCCAAGGAGGATGACTTTCTCGTTGCCGACCTTGAGCAGGGAGAGAACAAGATAGAAGGCACATACATCGCTCTCCGCAATGTGGCCGAGGCTGCAAAGAAGCAGTTTGTCGGCGTAAAGCCGGGCGATAGTTTTGATGTGAACGTTAACGAGGCGTTCGAAAACGAAAACGACCGCGCTGCTCTCATCAAGGTGAAGAAAGAGGAGCTTTCCGGCATTGATCCGGTTTACAAGGTTACTGTGAAGTCAGTCAAGACTTTCGTTTCCGCTCCGCTCACCCAGGAGACCTTCGACAAGATTTATGGTCCGGGCGTAGTGAAGTCAGAGGAGGAATTTGACGCGAAGATTGCCGAGAGGCTCGCTGCCGAGTACACCAACGAGGCTGACTTCCGCTTCTCGAAGGATGTTCGTGACTATCTCGTGAAAAAGGCTGACCTCAAACTCCCTGAGGCATTCATGAAGAGGTGGATTCACACCGCCAACGAAGGTAAGTTCACCATGGAGGAAATCGAGAAGGAGTTCGGTCTCTTTGTCGAGGACTATCGCTGGCAGCTTGTACGCGGCTTCCTTATGAACAAGTTCGGCGTGAAGATAGAGCAGGCAGATCTGCTCGCGAGCGCAAAAGGCTTTGCTGCATATCAGTTCGCAATGTACGGAATGAACAATGTTCCTCAGGAGCAGCTTGACTCCTATGCCAAGAGCGTGCTCGCAAACGAGGAGCAGGCCCGTCGCATTCTTGAACAGGTGGAGAACGAGAAGACCGTTGCCGCGGTAAAGGCTGTAATAACTTTGAAGCATAAGAAAATTTCCGTAGAAAAATTCAGAAATTTATAACGCTTTAAATGAATAATATGACTGATTTTGAAAAATTTGCAAGATCGGAAGGCATATCTTCATTGAAGATGCATGATTATCAGACAGCCGTGTCCCGTTCGGGCGCGGCTGCTCTTGACGGATACCTCAACCCGACCATAATCGAGGAGAGGAAACTCAATGCAGTCTCGATGGACGTGTTCAGCCGCCTTATGATGGATCGTATCATTTTTCTCGGAGTTCCGATAAATGACGACGTCGCCAACATAATCCAGGCACAACTTCTCTTCCTTGCCTCGTCCGACTCCGCTGCGGACATATCCCTCTACATCAATTCCCCGGGAGGTCAGGTTTCTTCCGGACTGGGAATCTATGACACTATGCAGCTCATAGAGCCGGATGTGGCTACGATCTGCACAGGTCTTGCAGCATCGATGGCCTCGGTTCTTCTCTGTGCTGGCGCCGCAGGAAAGAGATCCGCCCTGCCGCATTCCCGCGTGCTGATTCATCAGCCGCTCGGTGGTGCTCAGGGACAGGCTTCGGACATCCTGATTGCCGCCAGGGAAATCGAGAAGACGCGCACTGAACTCTACCGCATCATTTCGGAACATTCCGGACAGAGCGTAGAGAAAATTGCCGCCGATGCCGACCGCGACTATTGGATGACGGCTGAAGAGGCCAAGGCTTACGGAATGGTTGACGAGATTCTTGTGAAGAAGGCACGCTGAAAGAGCCGTGAAACAGGATTCAGAAGATATGGACAAGAAAAAGACAAAGGGCGATGGCCTGAGATACTGCATGTTCTGCGGCAGGAGCGAGAACGAAGTCCCTCTCCTGCTCCAGGGTTTGGACGCCTGCATCTGCTCGGATTGTGTGGAGATGGGGCATCAGTATGTGGAAGAGGCGTTTGGGCACGCGAAGAAGAAGGCTCCGAAGGCTGCCGCAGACGCGAAGAAGAAGGTCCTCAAGCCTCATGAGATAACCGCATTCCTCGACCAGTATGTGATTGGTCAAGACAGGGCAAAGAAACAACTTGCAGTGGCTGTTTACAACCACTACAAGCGCTTGGAGCACAATCTTTCTCCAGATGCTGCGAAGAACGACGTCGAGCTTGAAAAGAGTAACATCTTGATGGTTGGCCCTACCGGAACAGGAAAGACTCTGCTCGCGAAGACCATTGCGCGCATGCTTGATGTTCCGTTCACGATTGTGGACGCGACCGTTCTCACGGAGGCAGGCTATGTCGGGGAGGACGTTGAGAGCATACTCACGAGACTTCTTCAGGAGGCTGACTTTGACGTGGAGCAGGCAGAGAGAGGTATTGTATTCATTGATGAGATTGACAAGATTTCGCGCAAGTCTGACAATCCATCCATCACTCGCGACGTGTCCGGAGAGGGAGTGCAGCAGGCTATGTTGAAGCTCCTTGAGGGCAATGTCGTCAATGTTCCGCCTAAGGGTGGTCGCAAGCATCCCGAACAGGAATTCATCCACGTCAACACCCAGAACATACTCTTCATCTGCGGTGGCGCGTTCGAGGGTATAGAGCGTCATATTGCGCAGAGGATGAACACCCAGATAATCGGCTATGGCGTGTCGTCGAAGCCTAAGGTGGACAAGAACAACCTGCTGCGTTATGTTGAGCCGGCCGACCTTCGTGCCTACGGACTTATTCCTGAGATTATCGGACGTCTTCCGGTCATCACCTGGCTCGACAATCTTGACAAAAGTGCTCTTCTGAGAATTCTCACCGAGCCTAAGAATGCAATCATACGTCAGTACGAGAAGATGTTCGAACTTGACGGCATAAAGCTGGAGATAGAACCGGAAGTGCTTGAGCTTATTGTTGATACTGCTATCAGCGAGAAGCTCGGTGCAAGGGGACTGCGTGCCATCTGTGAGCGCATCATGACCGATGCGATGTATGATGCTCCGTCGTCTAAGAGCAAGGCTTTCAGGCTGACTCTGGATTACGCAAAATCAAAACTACGGAGCGAATAAAATTATTTAACATGGAAAAATACATCAAGGACAATGAGGGACGATGGTTCGAGGAACTGTTCTCGCTGCTCAGGATTCCGTCTATAAGTTCGGATCCGAATCATAAGGGAGATATGCTGCGCTGCGCCGAAAGGCTGACGCAACTTCTGAAAGAAGCGGGCGCTGATGAAGCTGCGGTATATCCTACTGACGGACACCCGGTTGTGTTCGGACAGAAGATAGTCTCATCGGAACTTCCGACAGTCCTTGTGTATGGTCATTATGATGTTCAGCCGGTAGATCCGCTCGAACTTTGGAAATCCGATCCGTTCGAACCGGAAATCCACGACGGGGCAATCTGGGGCAGGGGAGCGAACGATGACAAGGGGCAGCTCTTCATGCACCTGAAGGCATTTGAATATCTTGTCCGCTCCGGGAAGCTCAGGCATAATGTCAAGTTCATATTTGAAGGCGAGGAAGAAATCGGAAGCCCGTCTCTCGCCAAGTGGGCCGAGGCAAACAAGGAAAGGCTCGCCGCATCGGTCATCCTCGTTTCCGACACGACGATGATCTCGGACAAGGTCCCGTCCATCAACTGCGGTATGCGCGGTCTTGCCTATCTTGAAGTCAAGGTTACAGGTCCGAACAAGGACCTGCATTCCGGGCATTACGGCGGCGCGGTAGCCAACCCGATAAATGTCCTTTGCGACATGATTTCCTCACTCATCGACAAGGACGGACGCATCACGGTCAAAGGATTCTATGACAATGTCGTGGAACTCTCCTCCGCCGACCGCGCACAGCTTGCACGCGCTCCATTCGACCTCGAAGAATACAAGCATTTCCTCGGAATCAATGAAGTGAAGGGTGAAAAGGGCTACACAACCCTCGAACGCACCGGCATTCGTCCATGTCTCGATGTCTGCGGCATCTGGGGCGGCTTCACCGGCGAGGGCTCAAAGACAGTCCTTCCGTCCGAGGCTCACGCGAAAATCTCCATGCGTCTCGTTCCTAACCAGGACAGCGAAACAATCAGCCGTCTCTTCACCGAGCATTTCCTCTCAATCGCCCCTCCTTATGTAAAGGTGGAAGTGAGACCATGCCACGGCGGCAACGGTTTCCTCATTCCAATTTCATCCAAGGCCTATCAAGCCGCATCCCGTGCGATGGCCGAGGTCTACGGCACCGACCCTGTCCCGTCTCGCGGCGGCGGCAGCATCCCGATTCTCGCTGACCTCCAGCATATCCTCGGCATCGACCCTCTCCTGATGGGCTTCGGCCTCGAACGCGACACCATCCACTCCCCGAACGAGTCCTACCTCCTCTCCCAATTCTTCGCCGGCATCCGCTCCCTCGCCCTGTTCTATAAGTATTATTAGGTTATTGGGTATGGACGCATGGATATTGATATTGGCTATATCGCTCTCTTTTGTTGCCGGAGGAGCCATCTCCTGGGCAGTCTTTCATGGCAGACTTTCCGAGTCTAAGTCCAAGATTGATGTGCTTTTAGCGCAGAACGAAATGCAGAAGGCGGCGCGGGAGGATGACGAGCGTCACCATAAGGAGAGCCTTGAGGCCCAGGAAGCACGCTTCGCCCAGACTTTGGCAAAGGTGACGGCCGAACTCAAGGTCGCGACAGAGGATATGTTGAAACAGCGGCAGAAGGAGTTTTCGCAGTCAAGTGCCGAGAACATCGGGCAGATAGTCGGACCTCTCAAGGACACCATCGACAGGATGAAGCAGGCCATGAACGACAGCACAATGAAGCAGACGGCAATGAGCGGGGAGATGAAGGCAGGCATCGAGAATATGATGAAAATGAGCGAGGCCGCCCGCAAGTCTGCCGATGAACTCGCCCGCGCATTCCGTCATGGCAACAAGGTGCAGGGCGACTGGGGTGAGGCTGTCCTTGATGAACTGCTGCAGTCTCAAGGACTTACGAGAGGCGTCCACTATGACGTACAGACAGTTCTGCGTGATGCTGACGGCCGGACCGTGCGTTCTGAAAGCGGCGGGACCCTTCGTCCGGATGTCATTCTACACCTTGATCAGAATCGCGACGTCATAATAGACTCAAAAGTTTCCCTTACCGCATTCATGGACTATGTGAACGCTTCGGACGAACAGGAACGCAGCCGGGCGCTTGCGGCCCATCTCGTCAGCTTGAACTCGCACGTCAAGGAACTTTCGGCGAAGGACTACTCTTCTTATGTAAAACCTCCGAAAGTCTGCATGAACTATGTAATCATGTTTGTTCCGAACACCGGTGCCCTCTGGACAGCGCTGAATGCTCAGCCGGACTTGTGGCGTCAGGCTATGGAAAAGAATGTGTTCATCGCCGATGAGCAGACGCTTTACGCCGCGCTACGCATAATAGATATGACATGGACGCAAATCAAACAGGTGGAAAGTTACCAGAAGGTCTTTGCCCTTGCCGACGAAATGATGGACCGTGTCGGTCAGTTTATGAAAAAATATAGGGACATCGGAGATGCCTTGTCAAAAGCCCGGAAGCTCTACGACGAGGGCGGGAAGAAACTTGAGCCTTCCGGACAGAGCATACTCCAGACCTGCGCTAAACTTCAGCGTCTTGGAGCGAGTCAGAGCGCAAAGAATCCTCTGCCTCAACTTTCGGATGCGGCACTCTCTGAAGACAAACTCACGGCTGACGGCTCCATTGAGGAATAAATTGCTAACTTTGCAGGCTTAAAATTTAAATATATGGCACAGAAACCTTCCATACCTAAGGGAACAAGAGACTTCGGACCGGTCGAAATGGCCGGACGCAATTATATTTTCGACACAATACGTTCTGTATTCAGAACTTACGGATATGCGCCGATTGAGACTCCGTCGATGGAGAACCTTTCTACCCTGATGGGAAAATACGGAGAGGAGGGCGACAAACTTTTGTTCCGCATCCTGAATTCTGGAGATGCGTTCAACGGAATCGATTTCAAAGAATATGAGGTTGACCCGTCAGCCTCCGACAATCCGGAGAAAGGGCCTTTCTATAACTGCCGCGCGCTCACTAACCGCGTGTGTGAGAAGGGGTTGCGTTACGACCTCACTGTGCCGTTCGCGCGTTTTGTGGTCCAGCACCAAAATGAACTCTCCTTCCCGTTCAAGAGGTTCCAGATTCAGCCGGTGTGGCGTGCCGACCGTCCGCAGAAAGGGCGCTACCGCGAGTTTTATCAGTGCGATGCAGACGTCATAGGCTCCACCTCTCAACTCAATGAACTTGAACTTGTGCAGATTGTGGACAGGGTTTTCGGCCTGTTCGACGTGCGCGTGTGCATAAAGATTAACAACCGCAAGGTGCTTACGGGACTTGCCGAAATCTGTGGATTCCCGGACAAGGTCGTGGACATCACGGTTGCCATAGATAAGATTGACAAGATTGGACTTGAGGCAGTCGAGGCGGAGATGCTGGAGAAGGGACTGACGGAGACGGCGGTTAAGGTCATCGAGCCAGTGCTTCAGATGAGCGGCACGACTGCGGAGAAAATTGCCCTAATGCGCACCCTGTTTGACGGAGGCTCGGCATCGGGAATTGTGTCCGGCACCGGACTTCGTGGAATTGACGAATTGGAGGAACTGTTCGGCTACATTGATGCTGCCGGGATTTTGCAGCAGGTCGAGATTGACCTTTCGCTTGCCCGCGGCCTCAACTATTACACCGGGGCCATCTTTGAGGTGAAGGCGCTTGACTTTGCCATAGGGAGCATCTGCGGTGGAGGGCGTTACGACAACCTCACGGGAATATTCGGCCTCCCGGGCATGTCCGGCGTGGGAATTTCCTTTGGCGCCGATCGCATCTACGATGTGCTGAAGGGCTTGGACAAATTCCCTAAGGGCGTGACTGACAGTGCCAGGGTCCTTTTCGCGAACATGGGTACGGACGAGATTAAATATCTGCTTCCGGTTGTGAAGGCGCTTCGCGAGTCTGGCGTTGCCTGTGAAATTTTCCCCGAGTCCGGCAAACTCAAGAAGCAGTTTGACTATGCCGACCGCCGGCACATTCCGTTCATCTCCATCTGCGGAGGCGACGAGGCCGCAGCGCAGAAGGTGAACTTCAAGAATCTGTCTACAGGGGAGCAGACCTCCTTTGACAGGACGGACATCGCCGGAATGATGACGTTCCTTGGGCTGTAGAGATGACTTTTGATGCCTCGAACGGAGGAATTTTGGAAAATATTGCAAAAAGTTCAATAAAAGTTTGCGGCATCAAAAAATTGTTGTACCTTTGCAATCCCATTCGGGAAAAGCGCATTTGAAGGGGCTTCCGGATGGACAGACAATAAGATTCCTGAATAGCTCAGTTGGTTAGAGCATCTGACTGTTAATCAGAGGGTCGCAGGTTCAAGTCCTGCTTCAGGAGCAACATCGCGGGGTAGAGCAGTTGGTAGCTCGTCGGGCTCATAACCCGGAGGCCGGAGGTTCGAGTCCTTCCCCCGCTACCAAGAAGAGGCATTGAAATCGAAATTTCAGTGCCTTTTTTGTTTCTTTTATTTTTTTCATATTTCTATAATGCTTAATTTTGTAGGTTAGGAAATTTAGGAGCGTCATTTTGCGCTCTTCAGAACCTCAAGACTGCCATTATGGACATTGACCTTCTTTCAAAAATGGTGTATGACCTGATTCTCGACAACGACAGAGTCGCGTTGCCGGGAGTGGGATGCTTTGTGGCCGAGATTGTGCCGGCGAGCTTCTCCGACAAGGGGTACACGATAAATCCTCCATATAGGAAGCTTTATTTCAGGAGCAAGCCGGACGACGGCGAACTGCTTGTGAAACTCTATGCGAAGTCTAACGGCGTCGCGGAAGAAGATGCCAGAAGGATTCTGACAGAGTTCCTTGCGGAGATGAGGGATATACTTTTTACCCGCAAGGTGATTGTTTTTCCAGGACTCGGGCGTCTTCGCGCCACGAGGGAGAACAATCTTTTCTTTGTCGCGGATGAGGCTCTTGACATCTATCCGGAGGGCTTCGGTCTTGAGCCGCTGTCTCTGAAGACTCACAAGGAAACTGAACAGGAACTCTCTGCCACCATGGACGAGCTTGGGGACATTCTTGGTTCCGGTACGGTGGACGAGCCGGTTGCAGAGTCGGTTGCTGAGCCAGTTACAGAGCCGGTCTCAGAGCCGTCTCCTGTTGCTGAGCCAGTTGCTGAGCCAGTTGCCGAGCCAGTTGCCGAGCCAGTTGCCGAGCCGGTGACCGGAGAGACGAGGAAAATGTCCCCCGGGAAAATCGTCCTCATAACTCTTGCCTCGCTATTGGGTCTGGCTGCGGTCCTATTCGGCATTTTCGTGCTGTTGGTCAACTGCTTCCCGGACTTCCTCGACTCGCTGCTCTACACGAAAGAAGAACTCTACATAATCAATTATAGGTTGTAAAGCGGAGAATCGATGTTTGAACTGATTTATCCGGTGGACCCGGCTCCCATATTGCCCTCCCTCACGGCAAATTCGCCTCGTGACGGGCGGCTTGACGGTGAGGTTTTCCCTGTCGTCGAGAAGAGCGGACTTGTGGTTGGCCGTGCTTCTCGCTCATATTGTCATGGTGGCTCACGCCTTCTGCATCCTGTGGTCCATCTTCACATAATAGACCACGAGGAGCGGATATATCTCCAGAAACGTTCGATGAAAAAGGACATCCAGCCCGGAAAATGGGACACCGCAGTCGGAGGACATGTCGGCTATGGGGAGAGCCTTGTCGAGGCGTTGTTGAGGGAATCGATGGAAGAACTGCACCTGACGCGCTTCAATCCTGTGTACATCGGGACATATCCGTATGATTCCGAAAGGGAGCGTGAACTCGTCAACATATTCGCAACTGTGGGCTCATTTGACATAAGTCCGGATCTTGACGAGGTCACGGACGGACGTTTCTGGACCATAGCCGAAATAGACGCTGCTATGGGAAAGAATGTCCTTACCCCTAACTTTGAAATGGAATTCGGAAGAATCCGGAACAAACTGCTGGCATTATTATAAGTTAGAATACTTGCGAAACGTGAATAAATGGACAGAATATCGGTAATATACGAGAATGCCCTCGGAGCTGCAGACGAACTGTGCCGGATTGCCTCGGCGGTGAGAACGGAATATTTTCTTCTTTGCAACGAGAAATACCGCATCTCAGTGGTGCAGCACGCGCTTGAGCGCTTTGTGCAGATTGCGGACGCCACCGGAGCCGACATGCTCTACTCCGACTGCATCGAGAACGGGGCACGCCACCCTCTGATTGACTGTCAGATGGGCTCACTGCGAAACGACTTTGACTTCGGACCGGCGCTTTTGTTCCGCACATCTTCGTTCAGAAATGCCGTGGAATGTCAGACTGGCGAGGCAAACTACAGATATGCCGCACTTTATGATCTCCGCCTTCGCATGCGAAGTATCTTCCACATAAGGGAGTACCTATATGAATATGTCGAGGATGACTTGCGTCGAAGCGGCGAGAAACAGTTTGACTATGTCGCCCCGTCCAACCGTGATGTGCAGAAAGAGATGGAAAAGGCCTGCACAGCCCATCTTAAACGTGTCGGGGCATGGCTTGACGGACCTCTTCCGGATGCCCCTGAGCCGGACACCCCTGCACATTTTGTGAGTGTTCCTGGCAATACGGAGACTGTTGGCAACGCTCCGGAACAGGCCGGATTTCCTGTTACTGCCTCTGTAATAATCCCAGTGTTCAATAGGGTCAAGACTATCGGGGATGCTGTCCGGAGTGCCCTGTCGCAGCGGTGTGACTTCGATTTCAATGTCATTGTCATTGACAATCACTCCACCGACGGCACAACCGGCCTTTTGCAAAAGCTCTCCTCGGATGACCCGCGCCTCGTTCATATAATCCCGGAAGACATGGACCTTGGAATCGGTGGCTGTTGGAACGCAGCCATTGACAGTCCCTGCTGTGGACTCTATGCGGTCCAGCTTGACAGTGACGACATTTATTCCACTCCTGACACGCTCTCGAAAATCGTGGACGGCTTTCTCTCGCAGCACTGCGCGATGCTCATCGGATCATACACGATTACTGACTTCGACCTGAATCCCATACCTCCAGGCCTTATCGACCACCGCGAGTGGACGGATGAGAACGGGCACAACAACGCCTTGAGAATCAACGGACTCGGCGCTCCGCGTGCGTTTCGGACCGACATACTGCGACGGATTCATTTTCCCAATACGAGCTATGGTGAGGACTATGCGGTAGGACTGAAACTTTCCGGGCAGTACCGTATAGGCAGGATTTATGAATCCCTTTATTTTTGCCGCCGCTGGAGCGGAAACTCGGACGCTGCGCTGAGCATAGAGAGGCAGAACGTCAACAATCTCTACAAGGACAGCCTTCGCACGGTGGAACTTCTCTCGCGGATTAGACGGAATGCACGTCGCGCTCCTGCGGCAGCCTTGACGGCGGAGGTACGAAGAACTGAATGAAAATGAGAGACAACAACGAAATACAGAAATTTGTCAACGATCAGCTCTCCTGCTGGCCGCTTGCCTGCGCAAACTTCAGGGCGCTCAAGAACGTAAAGACCAAGACTCTCAACATCGGAGGACTGGATGTTATCGTGCAGCACAACCCGGCGAGGATGATTTCTTCAGCGGCAAAGCTCGACAAGACTTCAGTCGCGAAGCGCCCCTGCTTCTTCTGCAACCGTTTCCCGGAACAGACTTACATCCGCTTCGAGGGACGCAAGGGCAAGAAATACGACATACTGCTCAACCCCTATCCGATTTTTCCGGATCATCTCGTGATTGCGAGCACAAGGCACTGCGACCAGTCCATCTGGAAGCGCTACATAGACATACTTGATCTTTCCAGAAAATATCAGGACTACACTTTCTTCTACAATGGTCCCCATTCCGGAGCCTCCGCACCTGACCACCACCATTTTCAGGCCGCTCCTAACGCTCTTATGCCTTTGGAGAACGATGTGCGGAGGATGCTTGCACAGGTGCGGGTCTCTTCAGTGAAGGATGAGGAACCCTCATCGCCCGTTCCGGAGCTGACCTATCTCACATCGGTTCAGGATGCACAGCTCTTCCACTACAACAAGTTCGTGAACGGTGTCTTCGTCCTCCGCGCGGCGACCTCAAAATCAGCCGCAAAGATTTTCTACAGACTTCTCGACTGTGCCGACACTCCGCAGGGGGAGAGTGAACCGCTGTTCAATCTTATGTCGTGGTATGCCGATGGGGAGTACTGCTCGATAGTTGTGTTTCGTACCGCGCATCGTTCGCATCACTACTTCTCCGACGGTCCGGACCACCTTACGATGAGCCCCGGCTGTGCCGACATGGGAGGCTGCTTCATCGCCCCGGTGCCGGAGGACTTCGAGAAGCTTGACGCGAAGCTCCTCACGGAAATGCTGGATGAAGTGACCCTGAGCAAGGAGGCGCAGCACAAGATTGTCCGTCGTCTCACACGCACGCAGCCTCATATAAGCGTAGGCATAATGTCAGCGGAACGAATTGAGTTTCAGATGTATCCGGACGGGGGAGGCACACGCGTCGCAACCTATCGCGAGGGCAAGATCGACTATGACGGCGCTCTCTATGACGAACTTTTTTTCGAGGAACAGACCCCTTCGACATTCTTTGCCGAGCCGACATTTGAACTTCACGATGTCACAATAGGCAAGGGATTTCACTGGGAACGCCGTGAGACACAAAAGTTTGCAGGGGCTTTGAAAATCATCGTCGAGAACAACGAACTCACGGCTGTCAATGTGATCGGTGTCGAGGACTATCTTCTCAGCGTCATATCCTCCGAGATGAACCAGAATTCGCCGGAGGAGTTCCTGAAGGCCCACGCCGTGATATCCCGTTCATGGGTCATGGCTCAGCTCGCCCATCACGGGAAAATTGCCTGTGATGCCGCTGAACGGGAAAGTTTTCTGAAGTGCAGAAATATAGCGGAAGTTGTCACTTGGCTTGCTATGCACCGCCATTCCGTAGGGAATGAATCGCATGTTCCGGAAGCCCCGTCAGGTGAAACGGAATATATCCGATGGTACGACCGAAGTGATCACCGTAACTTTGATGTCTGCGCCGATGACCACTGCCAACGCTATCAGGGACTCACCAGAGCCACTGAGACTTCTGTCCAAAAGGCCATTGACGCGACATGGGGGCAGGTCCTGACCTTCGGAGGTGAATTGTGCGACGCGCGTTTCTCGAAATGCTGCGGCGGGACTACAGAACTCTTCTCAACCTGCTGGGCGTCAGATGACAAGGCCTATCTTCCGGCATTGCCCGACACACCAGGACATCTTCCTCTCGATACAGCGAATGCCGATGGCACCATCGTTGTCCCGTTCTGCTCGCTTGCGGACAGTCCGCTTCTCGCGAGGGTATTCAATAGCTACGACCGTGAAACCACCGACTTCTATCGTTGGACGCAGGTGTATGAACTCTGTGAACTTTCGGCTCTTGTACGCGAAAAGAGCGGTGTCGACATAGGTGAACTCACTGCCCTCGAACCTTTGGCGAAGGGGGCTTCCGGGAGGATATTCAGGCTTCGCGTGGTTGGGACAAAGAACAGTTTCATCGTCGGAAAGGAACTGGAAATAAGACGTATACTCTCCCCGTCACATCTAAGGAGCTCGGCCTTTGACGCCGAGTTCACATCCGACGGCAGGGTAATCCTCCGTGGCCTTGGCTGGGGGCACGGTGTGGGTCTGTGCCAGATCGGTGCGGCTGTCATGGCGGACAGGGGATATGGCTACAGGGCCATTCTCGAACATTATTATCCTGGCACTCAGGTTTCAGAATCGCTCTCGAAATGACGACAAACAGTAAGAACATATCCCCGTGGCTTTGGGTGCCCACGCTCTATTTTGCAGAGGGCATACCCTATTTCGCCGTTAACAGCATATCAGTCACGATGTTCACGAAAATGGGCGTCAGCAACGGCACGATGGCTCTCTTCACGAGCCTTCTCTATCTTCCATGGGTGATAAAGCCGCTGTGGAGTCCCTTCGTCGACATCATTCGCACCAAGCGATGGTGGGTCATGGCGATGCAGATATTGATGTCGGTCTGTTTCATTGCCCTCGCCCTGTCACTGCCTTCCAATGCCGGAACGCTTGCCGCGCACCGCGCTCCTGACGGTTCTGCCTCAATCTCGCTTTTCACTGTCACTCTGATAATATTCTGGATAATGGCATTCTCCAGCGCGACTCACGACATCGCAGCCGACGGATTCTACATGCTCGGTCTAACACCGGGTGAGCAGTCCCTGTTTGTCGGGATACGCAGCACTTTCTATCGTCTTGCCTCTGTCTTTGGACAGGGCGTCCTGGTTGTGATTGCCGGCATCCTTGAGACCCGCCTCGGCGATGTTCCAAAGTCGTGGTTCTGGACAATAGTCCTGACTGCCGCAATCTTCGCGCTTGTCACTCTGTGGCACAGTTTCGTGCTTCCGCGCCCGTTGTCAGACAGGTCAGCAACGGTTAGTTCTCGCGAGTTTTCATCCGGGCATTGCGGCAACTCGAATGGAAATGGTACAGGCTTTATATTCAGAGACTTCGGCAGAACATTCGTGGCATTCTTCAAAAAGCCACGCGTCATTCCAGCTCTTGCCTTCCTGTTGCTCTACCGTCTTCCTGAGGCGTTCCTTATCAAGATGATGAACCCCTTCCTTCTCGCTCCTGCTGAGGATGGCGGGCTCGGGCTCACGACGACTCAAGTCGGTGCCGTCTATGGGACAGCCGGAGTCGTTGCCCTCACTGTGGGCGGCATACTGGGCGGAATGGCCGTCGCGAGATGGGGACTCAAACGCTGCCTCTGGCCGATGGCGCTCTCTCTTGCGCTTCCGTGTCTTGCATTTGTCTGGCTCAGCATCGCGCAGCCCTCGTCGATTTGGACCGTAGGAGTCTTCGTGTGTCTCGACCAGTTCGGATATGGGTTCGGATTCACGGCCTACATGCTCTACATGATATATTTCTCGCAGGGTGAATTCAAGACATCTCACTACTCTCTCTGCACAGCCTTCATGGCTCTGAGTATGATGCTGCCCGGAATGGTTGCGGGCTACCTCCAGGAGGTTCTTGGCTACACCGGCTTTTTCTGGGCAGTAGGCCTCTGCTGCCTTGTAACTGTTTTTGTGACAACATTCTTGAAAATAGAACCTGAATATGGTAAGAAATAAGAAGATATACGCCGTCCTCATCGCCGCATTCACCGCGCTTTCATCACAGATCCTTGTGGGACAGGAATATCCGGACTCGCTCACCGTTCCTGCGACGGATTCGCCGGTTGCGGAGCCTGTTTGTATGAATGTCCATGCGCCATTGGTCCGGACAGGCATAGAGGTGCTCCGCGACCGTGGATTTGACGTTCTTCAGGGAAAACGCATAGGGCTCGTGACCAATCCGAGCGGTGTTGACAGCAAGCTCAATTCTACGATAGACATTCTCTACGGCGCAGAAGGTGTGAAACTGGTCGCTCTCTACGGTCCGGAGCATGGCGTCCGTGGAGACAAGTATGCCGGAGATAAGGTAGGGGAAGAGACGGACCTCACCACGGGGCTTCCGGTCCATTCTCTCTATGGCGCATCACGCAAGCCGACAGCTAAGATGCTGGAGGGGCTTGATGCTGTAGTCTATGACATACAGGACATCGGTGTGCGCTCCTACACTTTCATCAGCACGCTTGGCCTTGTCATGGAGGCCTGCGGCGAACTCGGGATAGAGGTCATAGTGCTTGACCGTCCCAATCCTCTTGGCGGACTCAAGGTTGAGGGCCCGCTCGTTCGTGACGGCTACCATTCGTTCATCAGCCAGTACAAGATACCTTATGTTTATGGGCTCACCGTTGGAGAACTGGCCTTGATGCTCAATAGCGAGGGACTCAATTGCGGACAGCGCGGCACGCAGAAACCTGCTCGCTGCAACCTCACCGTCATTCCCATGGAGGGTTGGACACGGGATATGCTCTACATCGAGACGCACCTCCCGTGGGTGCTTCCGTCCCCGAACATTCCTTTCTGTGACACTCCGCAGTACTATGCCTCAGCAGGAATCGCGGGCGAACTCTCTAACTTCCTGCAGATTGGCATAGGCTATACCCTTCCGTTTCAGGTCTTTGCCGCGCAGTGGATTGACCCGGCGGCGCTCAAGGCTGAACTTGATAGCTATGACCTTCCCGGCGTTGCGTTCCGTACTATAGTCTACAAGCCGTTCTCCGGCTCTCAGGCGGGGAAACTTGTCAAGGGCGTACAATATTTTTTCACTGACTATGAGAAGGCCTCCATCACCGAGGTGCAATTCCGCGTCCTTCAGGCTATTGCAAGGCTCTATCCGGACCGCCGTGCATTCGAGGCTGCGACTGCTGTCGGCGCATTCGATAAGGTCTGTGGCACAAATTATGTCAGAGAGGCTTTTGGCCGTCGCTATGAGTTTGATGACATTTCGCAGTATTGGCATTCTGACGCGGAAAGATTCAGGGAAATGTCAAAGAAATATTGGCTCTACTGACAGCCGGTGGACACTATGTATAACCATGGAACATAATGCTTCGGGCATATATGTTTCCGCAAAAACTATTTTTATGAGAACATATCGTGCAGCAGTGGCGGCGATGCTCATCGCGCTGGCGGCATTCCAGACAGACGGATATGCCCAGAGCCGCCGTACATCGACATCTTCATCATCCGAAAGACAGTCTTCCTCATCGGCAAGGCAGTCTTCGTCGTCCGCGAGGCGCTCGTCCTCTTCTGAAAGACAGTCATCGTCGTCGGCAAAACAATCTTCGTCAACGCCAAGGCAGTCTTCGTCGTCTGCAAGACAGTCTTCGTCAACGCCAAGGCAGTCTTCGTCGTCTGCGAGGAGTAATTCATCCGTAAGTTCTTCGACTTCGAGGAAAACTTCATCGTCAACCAATAGATCATCCGCGAGTCAGACATCAGTCTCAAGGCCATCATCCTCAGTGACGAACAGAAACGTTTCCGCATCGCAGGACAGAAGGACCGGAACAACATCAACAAGACAGAGCGCTGCAACCTCAACAAGACAGAGCGCAGCGACCTCAGCGAGACAGAGCACGACGTCTTCAGCACGTCAGAGCAGCTCCGCGGCAAGATCTTCATCATCAACAAGGCAGAGCGCATCTTCATCAGCGCGACAGACTCCGTCATCGGACAGGACGACTACCGTCGGACGCCAGACCACAACGCGCCAGCCTGCAGCTTCAGCGTCTGTAAGGAAGGCAAAATCCCTTGATGGGAACAACGGAACGTCTTCTGTCCGTAACGCCACTACGTCAGAAAGATCCTCTTCCGTGAGGAACCTGCCTCCGACAAGTGCGGCTGCTCGTGCAGACGGCGACCGCCCTGGAGGCAACGTTGGCAACAATCCGCGTCCTGATGACCACCACGGCAGGCCGCAGCCTCCGCGCGACGACTTCCGCCCACAACATCCGCGTGACCGTGGCTACATAGATTTCGACCGCAGGCCGCCTCACCGCTTCTATGACCCGCATCACGACCACTGCTTCGGCTACAGGGTTCACGCCCTCCCGGCCGGCTATTGGTATCGCGACTGGCACGGCGTCCGCTACTACTGCTACAATGACATCTACTACCGCTATATTGACGGGTGCTACATCGTTTGCCGTCCGCCTTTCGGCACTTCTCTGGCTGCCGCAATCGTGGCCGACGCGACATGGACTGCCGTTCGTATCAGCTACTACAACACGCTGAACAATACCTACGACAAGATTAACTCCAACAATGCCTACATCGCTGAGCAGAACGAACAGATTGCTCGCAACAACGCGCTTCTGGCGCAGCAGAATTCGACTCTTGCGGCCCAGGCGCAGTACATGCAGGTCCGTTCGAGCAACGCCTACCAGCTCGCGCTTGCAATGGGGCTTGTCCAGAGCTATGCGGCTGCCGGCACGGACTACTTCTGTCAGGATGGGGTGTTCTATCAGAATGTGAATGGCCAGTACTATGTCATTGTTCCGCCTGCCGGAGCCCTCGTGGATGCCCTGCCTGAAGACTATGACGTGTTCACCTTCAACGGTCGTGAATACTATCAGGTTGACAACACTGTCTACCGTGTGACTGTGGTCTCAGGCAAAGCCTATTTTGAGGTTTTGGGGCAGAAATATTAATTTAAACAGCTTCTGATTATTCCCCGCCTACTGTCAATGCCCTGACAAGTATGGTGGGGATGCCTACTGACACCGGCACGGACTGCTCTTTTCCGCAGGTCCAGGTGCCGTTGCTTATCTTGAGATCGTTTCCGACCATCGTGATGTCCGCGAGAGCGTCGGGACCATTTCCGATGATATTGATGTCCTTGACCGGTGCAGTCAGGCGGCCGTCCTCGATGAGGAAACCGCTGTTCACATAGAAAGTGAAGTCACCCTCACCGATCTGCACTTGACCATTCGAGAACTCATCGACATATATTCCCTTTTTTACGGAGGCTATGATGTCCGAAGCATCACAGTCTCCGTTTTCCATGTATGTGGCCCTCATACGCGGGATCGGATTGACGCGGAAATTCTCCCTGCGTCCGTTCCCGGTGGGGGATACCCCGTACCAGGCGGCGCTTATGCGGTCATGAAGATAGCTTGTCAGAACACCGTCCTCGACCATGTATGTCTTCTGTCCAGGAATGCCCTCATCGTCGAATGCGCATGCCCCGCGGTTGCCGGGTATTGTCCCGTCGTCCACAATGCTGATCCCCGTGGCGCAAATTCTCTGACCCATCCTGTCCGAAAAGATTGACTGCCCCTTTCGGTTGAAGTCTGCCTCAAAGGCATGTCCCATGGCTTCGTGCAGCAAAATTCCGGATGCTCCGGCGCCCATCACCACAGGCATCCTACCGCCCTTTGGACGTATGGCCTCAAAACGCGCGTCAAGATTGCGCAGCACGCCGTCCGTGAGTTCCTTCACCAAGTTCTCGGACAGCATCTCAGCACCTGCCCTGAAACTGCGCGACTCCGATTTCGTGATATTGGTCATCTTTCCGTCAAGCCCATGTCCCGAGAACACGGCGGACACCGAAACGCTCCCCATCGGACGGGTCTCGAATGTCAGTTCCCCAAGCGAGTTGTACATCATCACCCGGCTCACGCTGTCAGAAATCTGTGCTATGACCTTCACCGTCCTCGGCTCGCGCCTGCGTAGTTCCTCCTCAATTCTCTTTAGCATATCTGCCATCTTCCGGCGGCTGCAACTTTCCCAACTCTCTATCATTTCGTAGAGTCCGCTTCGGCTCTTTCTGCCTGCCGCTGCTTTTTCCAGCGTGTTCCCATACATGTCTGCACAAATGCGGCGCCCACTCTGCCTTCCGGCTCTGATGGCTTGAGAGCCGCCTCCGGCCGCGCAAATTGCAGATGCCGCCCGCACTGCCGCCTCCATATCCCGGCGTTCTGTCGTCTCGCAGTAGGAATAGCCCGTCCGCTCACCGCAGAGCACGCGGATCCCGGCTCCGAAATCTTCGTGGTAGCCTCCGGAAGTCACTTGCGAATCCTTCAGCAGCAGATTTGTATAGCTGGTGCATTCAAGGTAGATGTCGGCGAAATCCGCTCCGGAAGACAATGCTCCCGCCATGAGACTTTCAAGATTTGCCATGCTTACCCCGAAAAGCTCAAGGTAATGATTTTCTTCTTTCTCCATCTCCATAAATCTCTTCTATCCGGCAATGGCGTCTCCGTCCCCCTCTTCCTCCGAAAGCCTTACACGCCCATCCTCACACACTTTCTTTATCCGCTCGAATGTTGCGGCATCCCTCACGATCACTTCTCCGGTCTCCCGGAATCCCTCGGCCACGACCTTGAACGGCGGTTGGGAATTGTCAGCGAGAATCCAGCGATCGCAGATTTTCATGTAATCATTGAAAAAATACTCAAGGCCGACGTAGTAGCGCCTTATTATTGTCTCTACCGGAATGTTGTGTCCGCCTTTCTCAACCCTTGCCTTGACCCTCTCCATCGCCCTCTCCGGAGAGTCGAGCCAAAAATAGATGACAGTCACGAAATAGCCCTCAGCCTGCGCCTTGCGCACCATCTTCAGCAGTGTGCGTGTCGCCAATGTTGTCTCTATTCCGAAATCCTTCTTTTTGCGGAACAGATACTGAATCTTCATCAGCATGTATCTGCTTGCCTGAAGCGGCACTTTCTCCGGTTCGTAAGGCGACAGCCCTTTTGCGAACTCGTCTGAATTCACGAACTGTGCGCATTCGAGCATCTCAGGCAACAGCGTGTATGACGCCGTCGTCTTCCCTGAGCCGTTGCAGCCCGATACGATGTAAAGTTTTGGCATGGACATCCTGTTAATCCTCCAATAGATGCGTTTCTTCCTTCATATGTCTCAATAAAGATATATGTCAATAAAAATATGTATCAATGAGTTATGCCATATCCGAAAAGGGCGAAGTCACCCAGACATGGGTCGTTCGGGAATATCTCCCGAAAACTGTCCGTAATCTCTGTTGCCGTCACGATGTCCTTCTGCCGTCGCGTCGTGAGGCCCAGCGCCTTCGCCTCGTCATAGACATGCACGTCAAGCGGAATTATCAAGTTGCGCCTGTCCGTATGTTTCCACACTCCGAGGTCCACCTTCCCGTCGTCGCGCACCAACCATCTGCGCATCATGTTTATCTTCTTGTTCGGAGCCCTGCGATCAGGTCTTTGTCCATATACCCTCACTCTGAACCCTTCATCGTCCAACCCCTCCAGACTCGGCGAAGCCGCCTCCCCACATTCTGAGTATAGCTCGCGCAGCCGGGCACATATTTGAGCAAACTCGCTCCATTTCACCGTCCTGTGCAGGCTCACGTCATCATTCCGGTATTCCCCGTTCATTACATAATCGTATGGCCTCCAGTTCATTTCATCGAATGCACGTCCGCAGTCACGCACAATCATCGCCCTTCGTCCCCAGGCAAGGTGCGCCGCAATCACGGCTGCAATCTCCACGTCCGCAAGCCCGCAGTTTCCCGACGCATAGTTTTCGGCAAAATGCCTCGGAAACGCAATCGGGTCTTCGGTGAAATATTTCCTGTCATTGTATGTCACGGCCCATTCGATGAGTCTCTCCCTTGTTCTTTCGTCCATATATCCGCATTTTGTTTCGGAACGCAAATTTATTAAAAGACACCCAAACTTGCCATCGGTTTTGCGTAATTATGCAAGTTTTTTGATATATTTGCAGAATATGAAGAATTTTAAGCTGACATTATTGACTGCAGCAGTGCGCTTTCTCGCTATATTCCCGTTGAAGGTGCACTACTTTTGGGCAGATGTCATCGCATGGGTGCTTCGCAGCGTCGTCGGCTATAGGCGGGACGTTGTCGCGATAAATATGGGACGCTCGTTCCCTTCCACAGCATGCTATTATGATGATATAGAACGCTTTTCAAAACTCTACTACCGTCACATGGCGGAAATCATCGTTGAGGCTATATGGTTCTTCGGGGCGAATCCGAAGAAGATGATGCGCTCCTCTCTCGTCACGGTCACGAACTCGAAAGTGCTCGAAGAGGCGTGGAACTCGGCTCCTTCGGTTGTGATTCTCTACTCCCATTGCGGGAATTGGGAACTGATGGGTGGCATACCGCATTCCGCGTGCGCCGATTCTCCGGCCTTTCCGCTTCCGGAGTCAAGCCTACGTTGTGTCTACAAGAGGCTGAACAACGCTCTTTGGGACGACTTCTTCAAGGCCAGCCGCACATCTATGAGCGTCAGCGCGGATATGATGCTGGAATCAAGGCAGTTGCTGCGCTACATGCTCACTAACAGGAAGGAGCGTCTTGCCTATTTCCTGAACATTGACCAGAGTCCGTATGTCTCTGCCGTTGAGATAGGAAACTTTATGAACCAGCCTACAAAGGCTTTCCTCGGACCTGCGGAGATTGCCCACAAACTCGGTTTTGCAGTCCTCTACATGAACTTTGAGCGCATGAGTCGCGGACATTACGACGTTTCCTTCACTCCGATTTGCATGGACGCTTCGGAAATGGAGCCGGAGGAAATCATCCGGAAGTATTATGACTGTCTCGAAGACGAGATCTACCGGCATCCGGACAACTGGCTGTGGTCTCACAAGAGGTGGAAGGACTTTTCATATTCAGACCCGCGCCTGAACCTTGAAAAGTGACGAATGAAATGTGAAATGAAAACAAAACAGTTTTGGATATGAAACGTATATTGCTCTTTATGTTTGCGGGCCTCCTCGGGCTTCCCGCCGCGGCACAGTCTCCGGTTGCCCTGAAAATCAAGGTGAACGCAGTTCAGGAACGGTTCTATGCCGGCCCGTATGCTAAATATTCAGTCAAATATCTCGGAGTTGAGGCCGAACAGGCTTCTTCCACATCGACTGTGATGACCGCAGTTAAGGTGGTTTCGGTGCCCTCCGCATCGGATGAGCTGGGATTCACTTCCGGGAAGCCGCTCAAGAAGACGGCCGATTTCTCGGCAATCCCTCTGCTCAAGGCAAATGTTGGACAGCGCAGCATCGAGCTCTCAGCGGCACGTGCTGCCGACCAGATTATGGACATACGACAGAAGCGTTACCAGATTCTCACCGGCGACACGGACATGTCCCTTTCCGGCGAGAGCCTTAAACTCACGCTTGACGAGTTTGCCCGCCAGGAGAATGAACTGCTCAAGCTGTTTCTCGGTTACACGGTCACAAACAGCATTGAAGGCGAGTTCATAGTGCTTCCAAAAGCCGGTGAGGACAGCCATCTCTATGTGGCGTTCCGCATTTCCGAGAATGGTCTCCTCCCGGCAGAGCATATTGAGGGAAGGATGGTCACCCTTGAACTGATTCCGACAAATCTTCCGGAGCCGTCGGACGAGACTGCCGCTCCTGCAAAGAAGAGGAAGAAGGCTCCGAAAGGCTTCCAATGGGAGTCCAAGACTGAATTTATCCCGGCGGAATGCGTGCTCAAGATGCGTGACGGGGCGAATGTGCTCCTTCAGGGCAATGTCGTCATTCCTCAACTCGGCTACGAACATGTATATGACGACCTCGTACCGGTGGAAAAGAAATAATTAATATATTATAGCTATGACAATAAAGGATTTGGATCCGCAGATTGTGTGGAAGAACTTTTATGAAATCACCCGTGTCCCGAGACCATCGAAGCACGAGGAAAAAATCGCAAAATATCTCTATGACTGGGGAGTAAACCATGGTTTCGAGACCATTATCGACGGCAATCCTATCGGTAACGTCATCATCCGCAAGGCAGCGACTCCGGGCTGCGAGAATATGAAGGGCGTGATTCTTCAGGGACATATGGATATGGTGCCGCAGAAGAACGCCGACACCGTGCATGATTTTGAAAAAGACCCGATTGAAACGGTAATCGACGGGGACTGGGTTCGCGCGAAGGGTACGACTCTCGGTGCAGACAACGGACTCGGCGTGGCAATGGCGCTTTCTGTGCTTGAATCCGACGACATCAAGCACGGACCTCTCGAAGTTCTCGTGACGTTTGACGAGGAGACAGGGATGACCGGTGCGCAGGCTCTCAAGCCAGGTGTGCTCAAAGGCGAGATCCTCATCAACCTCGACTCGGAGACGGAAGGTGAGCTCTATGTCGGCTGTGCCGGAGGGCTTGACGCTTCAGCACTTGCGAAATATGCGCCGGAAGAGCCTGCAAAGGACTGGAAGTGTTGGTCATTGGCCGTAAAGGGTTTCAAGGGCGGACATTCAGGGATGGATATCATCCTTTACCGCGCCAACGCTAACAAGGTTATGGCGCGGATGCTCTATGCGCTCATCACCAAGGCAGACGTGAAGCTCCTTGACCTTGAAGGGGGCACGCTCCGAAACGCGATTCCGCGTGAGGCCTTCGCTACTGTCTATATTCCTGAGAATAAGGTGGTTGAGGCAAAACGTGTTGCAGAGGAGACTTTTGCGGCAATCAAGGCCGAGTATGCGACGACCGACCCTGACGCGCAGATGGTCTTTGAACCATACAAATGTGAGGAAGGGGAGTGCTGTGACCACAGCGAGTGTCTTTATGTTCCTGAGGAGGACGCGCTCCGTTTCATTCGTACAATTCTTGCCTGCCCTGATGGCGTGGAGAGGATGAGCAGCGACATTCCGGGACTTGTGGAGACTTCCAACAACCTGGCTGTCGTCAAGATAGAGAAGGGCGAGTTCGCGCTTAAGACCCTTATGAGGAGCTCCGTCGATTCTGCGAAGGAGGCTCTTGCCGAAAAGTTCGACGCGGTATTCAAACTCGCGGGGATTTCCACGGAATTCACCGGAGGCTATTCCGGATGGGCTCCAAACCCTTCATCTGCGATTCTCGCCACTATGAAGAAGGTCTATCATGAACTCTATGGTAAGGAACCGGCAGTGATGGCAATCCATGCCGGACTTGAGTGCGGCATTCTCAGCGGCGCCTACCCACACTGGGACATGGTCTCATTCGGACCGACCCTCCTCAGTCCGCATTCTCCTGACGAGCGGGCGAACATCCCGTCTGTGGTCAAGGCTTGGGATTTCCTCAAGGCTGTGCTTGCAGCGATACCTGAGAAATAATAACAAAAAAGAAATAAATATGTTTAAAGGACATCCAAAGGGGCTGCTGGCAGCAGCCCTGAGCAACATGGGTGAGCGTTTCGGCTACTACATCATGAACGCCGTTCTCGTTCTCTTCCTCTGCTCGAAGTTCGGCCTCGGTGAAAGCGCCGCCGGCAGCATCTATTCCGTGTTCTATGCCGGAATCTACATCTTGAGCCTTGTCGGAGGTATCATTGCCGACAAGACTCAGAACTATAAGGGTACAATCCGCACCGGACTCATCGTCATGGCTTCCGGTTATGTGCTCCTATCCATTCCTGTGCTTGCCACTTCCGGCAACATAACCTGGCTTCTTCCTCTGACCTGCTTTGCGCTGTTTCTCATCGCGTTCGGCAACGGTCTCTTCAAAGGTAACCTTCAGGCTATCGTCGGACAGATGTACGATAACTTCGAGGCAGAAGCGGCAAAGAAAGGCCCGGAAGCGCTTGCCGAGGCCAAGTCGAAGCGTGATTCCGGCTTTCAGATCTTCTATGTGTTCATAAATGTCGGTGGTCTCATCGCCCCGTTCGTCGCTCCGCTTCTGCGCGAGTGGTGGTTGAACGCCAACGATCTTGTGTACAATGCGCAGCTTCCTGCCCTCTGCCATCAGTTCCTCAGTGACTCTTCGGCCATGAGTGCACAGGCTCTCGACAACCTCAATGCCCTCATGACCTCCGCCGGCGGAAGCGTATCCGATATGGCAGTTTCATGCGAGAAGTATCTGAAGGTATTCAACGAGGGCATCCACTACTCGTTCATAGCGTCAGTTGCCGCGATGCTCATCTCCCTTGTGATTTTCATCTGTTCGCAGAAGACTTTCCCTACTCCATCGAAGAAGGAAGCCGTGAAGGGCGTGGAATACACCGCAGAGGAAAAGGCTGCGATGGCGAAGGAAATCAAACAGAGGATGTACGCCCTCTTTGCCGTTCTCGGAATAGTCATTTTCTTCTGGTTCTCGTTTCATCAGAACGGAATGTCGCTCTCTTTCTTTGCCCGTGACTTCGTGGACTCATCCGCTGTCGCGCCTGAGGTATGGCAGGCCATAAACCCGTTCTTCGTGATTGTTCTCACTCCGGTGATTATGGCGATATTCTCGTTCCTCACAAAAAAGGGCAAGGCTGTCTCCACCCCGAAGAAAATCGGCATAGGCATGGGAATCGCATCTATCGCGTTCATATTCCTTATGGTGTTCTCCATGGTTCACGGATATCCGTCAGCAACGGATTACAAGGCTCTTCCGATTGACGAGCAGATGGCTGGGAAGGCTCACTGGTGGGTTCTCATCGTGACATATTTCTTCCTTACTGTCGCCGAACTCTTCATTTCTCCGCTCGGACTCTCGTTCGTTTCCAAAGTGGCTCCTAAGAGTATGCTTGGTCTTTGCCAGGGACTCTGGCTTGGTGCTACTGCCGTCGGTAACCTGCTTCTCTTCCTTGGACCGAAGATGTATAACGCATGGCCTATTTGGCAGTGCTGGGCGGTGTTCGCTTGCGTCTGCCTTATTTCTATGGGTGTGATGTTTGGGATGGTCAAGTGGTTGGAACGCGTCACCAAATAGGACGGGGCGCCTAAAAGGCGGTCTGCTGCGTTGGGCGGCTTGATGAAATGCTCACAACCGAAAGGTTGCTGCGCTTTCATCTTCACCGTCCGCCTTGCATCCCATCCTTTTATGCA
>UQYV01000032.1 GCA_900545245.1 uncultured Bacteroidales bacterium | reverse complement strand
ATACTCGAAAATAATTGACAAATCTGAAGCAGTTTATTTTTTTCATGTTTCTTATGGAACAAATCCGGCTCCGTCATATCATGAAAATGGCAGAGCCGAGAATATTATTCTGTGTAATGTGTTGTTCCGGAGATTGTGATATAACCGAGTTTGATTGGTCCACTATCCGCATTGCCTTTTGCAATATCCTGATTGGACAGGACACAATAGGCCTTGTAATCAACGTCACCCATTATCCCGCTGTCTTTCAACAATGACGGATAGTCTTTTACGACTTTGGATTCCAGTTTCGAACCGCCTACCGTCCCGCTGATTCTAGAGGAGACAACACTCGTTCCGGCATAAACAGAATAATCATTACGCTTCATAGAACTTGCATAATTTGCAATCAATGAGGCATATATGACATTAATCTTATTATTTCCACGATATACGGTCAAATCCTTAACCTTAGCTCCCGATATGGCAAATTTCTGGTATGCACAGCCAATAATTCCCGCGGCAGAAAAATTATAGCCGCCGACGCCAACATTACCGCTCACACTGCAATCTGAAATTCTGACGCTTCCTCCATATCCAACAATACCTCCTGAAACATTATAGCGGCTACCCTGTCCCAACTTATCTTTGTCTGTATCACCCACATAACCTATAATAGTTCCATCGTTGACACAATTGGATATTTCAGCCATCGAACCTTTGTATTGTCCGAAAAGAATCCCGGCAATTCCTCCGCAGCCCACCTTGTGCGTGTAAACAGCTGAACCGACCTCAGTCTTGCCTCCGCATTTTCGCGATGCAGAAATAGTTGCCCCATTATGATTGTGGCAATTATTTATCTTGAGATAAAATCCTTCTACACACTGACTTTCATCACCGCTGCCGTAAACAGGGCCAAGTATCCTACCTGGGGCTGAATTATCACAAACAACAGGGCCAGCCCATCCAATGACACCACCGACCCCGGCTATTCCCGTCGTTCTTGTGGTAAATGACGTCTCATCAACAGTAAGTGCCCCAAAGTTTTCACAGTCACTGATAGTAACATACCTGTCATTTTCAGGCACACCGCCCCAAATCCAGCCGGCGATACCCCCGATTGCACAATACTGCAGACGATTATTGTTATTTGTTGCTGTGTTATGCAAAGACACAGGTTTGTTATTTGTGCAGCCGCTGATTGTTACAGCTCCTGCGAAAGGTTCTGAAGTGCAAGAGGTTGCACGTCCAAAACCATCTATCCCATAATTCTTTCCGACAAGGGCAACTATTCCTCCGGCATAGACATTTGCCGGTTTTGTCAATGCCGCGTTGAATGAGATCTCACCATTATTTACGCAACCGGTAATCTTTCCACCCTGCATAGTCCGGCAGATTCCGGCCATAGCGATATTTCCGCCATCAAGAGAGGCATCATAGGAAGTAATATTTATATTAACATCAGACTGACAACCAATAACTTCCCCATCATGAAGAATTCCGACCAACGGGCAGGTTCCCTGAGTGTAAGGTACTTGCGGAGAGGTCATATTTCCTGCGACCTTGAGATTTCTGACTATGCCGGGACTGTTCTCGTCAATCTTGAAAACATTCGCAAAAATAGGGCGCAGCAGTGTTCCGTCCTCAAATGTTATCGTATGTCCCTGACCGTCGAAAGTCTTCGTCCAAAGCGGAACGCTGGCGAGATTGCCGTAAGTTGACATAGCCGAAGTTGAAATTGTGATATCATTACCAAGTTTAGCAACGCCATTTTCATCAAGCCATTCGTCAATGCCACGGTTCTCTACACTTGCATCCGGAGCCAGTGTCGCATACTGATTGCCTCCGATTGTCTTTTCTCCGTCAAGATATGATCCGTTCTTCACATCCTGAACAAAGCGCAGAAACTGCTCCGGAGTCTTGATGACCCCGCCGCGGTAAGGATTCACGGAAATGTTCCATGCCGAATTGGTAATGTTCACGTCGAAAGCCTTGACCTGACCGGCTGCAACAGAGAAAGTTGTAGTCTTTAGATCCGAAACCTTGACTTCACGAATAATGTAATGTTTCTCAGTTTGAATCCAAAACCTCAAGACATCATCAGGCGAAGTCAGTTCAAACGGATGCACACAAGTCCAGACGTCAAGATTGCCGAGATTTGTGCCATCGGGGCAGTTGATTATGACTTTTGGACCGACATTGTTCTCTGATGACTTTTCCGGAACCAAGCATTCGCCGTTTTCAAGGTTCATCGTGAAGTCTCCGACAAGTTTCTTTGAGGAAGCATCCGCCGGCTTCGCCTCAATTGAAACTGTCAGCACCTTGTCATCCTTTGTCAGTGTTTCAGAGCCGCCATCAGCAAAATCAACCGTTCCAGCTACTGACTTCACGGAGAATCTGATAAATCCGACGGCATAGGCAAGCTTCAACCCGGAAACTGTCCCATCCTCACCAACGACAGTATTTCCCCACATATAATCAACACTGTCGTCGTATGTTCCGGGTCCGGCAGGATTCTGCCCATAAGGGAAATGGCAAGACACAGCATCGAACGTCAGAGATTCTCCCTGAGCCTCATTATATGGGTAATAAAGATAAATCTGTTCCCCGGCAACTGGCTTTTCTGAAAGTTCGCCCTTGAAATATGCCACGCCATCCTCAATGCGGTCAATGGTCATCTTGACATTAGCGTCTTTCCCGATGAACAAGCCGGCGCAGTCATCGACATTCCAAACGGATTTGTAGGGTTTATCTGCAGTTCCATCACCTTCAACTGTTGTCTTCGTCAGCCCGCCGGTCTGCCCTGCGGCAACTGTAATCGTATATTTCCCTGTTTCGTGCTGCGGTTCCGCGAGCTGCTCCTTTGAGCAAGAAATGACGGCTACCAGGGGTACAAGCATTGCCCCCAACATGATATTCAAAAGATTTGTCTTCATGACTTCCGTGGTTTTAGATAGTGTAATGGTCTTCACTCTCAATGAAATCGATTTTCCCGGTCGAGACTCCGTTGATGCCAGTCGGCGATGAGGCGAAACCGTCCTCAATGCAGAAAAGGTGCTGCGTCAGCTCAGGAGAGCTGTACTGCGTGCTTAATGTGGTCATTTTCATTGTGTTAGTATTTTTATTAATTTGTATGCATTTAGCTGTGATTCAAATCGACAAAACGGAAAATCACGAATGCAAATTTGAAAAAACATTCACCCAACGCCGAAAACAAACACACCAAAGGATAAAACAAACGCACCAGAGCGAAAAAAGCGGGGAAATGGAGTGATTTTATGGCTATATTTGCGTCATGCAGCGCTTTTGCGCACTGAGACATCGTCACAATATATAAGGATTCAATAATTTTATGAAACATATATCCCTTTTCATACGCCCTGTTTTCGCTGTTCTGCTGACGACGGCACTCTGCATCACAGCCAGCGCCGCTCCCGTCAAGAGCATGCAGTTCAAGCGTTTGAACACGGACAACAGCCGGCTTTCGCACAATTTCACGACTTCCGTCGTCAAGGACAGCCTCGGATTCGTGTGGATTGGGACAACCAACGGTCTCAACCGCTACGACGGAAAAAACGTGAGACCTTATTATAGAGGTGAACTCGAACTGCCATCATCCGCGATTCTCGACATTGCCATAGACCGTCAGGGAAAAATGTGGGTACACACGGACAACGGGGATGCAGTGTATGACCGCATCTCGGACAGGTTCATCCGCAAAGACACGGAAATCTTCGAGACGAAGGAGAGGGTCTACCGGGAAAGACTCGCCTACATGACAAAGGAGCTCGGCTTTGCGCAGCGACTCAAGAGCACCAGGCCCCGGACCATCCACATCGACGAGGATGGAAGGATGTGGCTCGGGACGTCGCACGGCATCTGGATTTACGACTCTTCTGACGGCAGCGTCACTCGGCTGCAGGAGGACGCCGATGACCCGTTCTCGCTCTCGGACAATAGGGTGAACGCCATATTCACAGGAAACGACGGGGAAATATGGATTGCGACGGAGACCGGGCTGAACTTCATCAACACCTTCAGTTCTAAGTTCAGGAAGTCCACTACCATTGACGGCATCGGGATGAAGATGAGCTACGTGAACAGTTTCGCAAACGACGGCAAGGGCGCCCTATGGATTTCCACGGAAAAGGTCGGGCTGTTCAAGTACTCCATAAAGGACGGCACGTTCAAGCACTACGAGAACCCAGCCCTGCGCAAGAAGATTATGGGAGTGCGGTATTTCCACGACAGGCTATGGGTTCTAAGCGAGGAGGGCTTCCAGATTCTGAACACGGGAACAGGTGCAGTCCGGGATTTTACGACAGACAAGACCGGCAGCAGGATTGGAGGAGTCAGGGATATCTGTAATGCGGAGCGATGCGGCCTCATATTCGTGGCGACGCAGAACGGGGTCTACACTTTTGACGAAAAGAGCGGGGCACTTTCTGGAATTAGGACAGTGGGCGACATATTCGTGGAAAATGTGACCGAGACTTCGGGAGGAGAGGTGTGGATGTCAACATATTCCAACGGCGCGATGAGATATTTCCCGGAAAACGGGAGGATACAGAAATTTTCACATTCTGACGAAATTCCAGGGAGCATCCCGGAAAATAGGATTGTCGCATCGTTTGAAAGTCGGGACAAGTCACTATGGTTCTGCACATTCGGCAGCGGAATCGTTCGCTTTGACACTTCAGACTACAGTTTCACTGCCTATAATAGTCGGACTCTCGGCAAGGATTTCATAAACGACCTCTGCGTTTCCGTGGTGCAGGACAGCCGTGACAATCTCTGGGTGGGAACGAACCGAGGGATTCTTAGGTTCAACCCGTCGGATATGTCGGTCATCAGCTTCACCCGCAATGACGGCCTACTGAACGATGAGAATAACCAGTTCAGCAGCTACATATTCCCGAATGACGACATTTTCATCGGAACGGCAAACGGCATCACGATTTTTAATGCAAACGCAGTGTATGCGGAGACGACGGATTCCCGGATAGTGCTCAGCGACTTCTTCATCGGAGGAGAGAGGGTTTCCACAACGCAGCCAGGCTCCCCCTTGGCACGCAACATAGACCTCACGGACGAGATCAGCCTCGGCTCTTCTCAGAACAACTTCCGCTTCGATGTGGCGCAGCTAAACTCCCACCAGAGCGGAAGCAATATGGAATACCGTCTGCGCGGGTTTTCAGACAAATGGACAAGTGTCGGAGAAAACGGACGGATAGAGTTCACAAACATCCACTCTGGCGACTATGTTCTCGAACTGCGCACGCTCACTCCGTCCTGCGGCAACCCAATCCAGAAAAGAGTCGCGCTGCACATCGCGGTTCCGGCCTACGCCTCATGGTGGGCACTGACGCTCTATTTTCTTGCGGCAGCGGGACTTGTCGTCGGCATCATTATGTTTGCTCGCAAGAGAATTATGGAACGGGAACAGAAGAAACAAGAGACACTGAAACAGGAGCGCGACAAGGAGATACTGAACGAGAAGATGATGTTCCTCTCAAATGTGGTCCACGAAATCAAGACACCGTTGACTCTCATAAAGTCGCCTCTTAACAACATCCGCCGCTCCCATCCTAATGACGGGGAGATGCTTTCGGACATACGCATCATCGACAACACAACATCCTACCTCACCTCGCTTTCAAACGAACTGCTGGAATACATCAGGGTCGAGAGAAAGGGATACATCCTTGAGACACAGAGAATTGACCTCGCCGAGAAAGTTAGGGGACTACTATTCAACTACAGCGAGACAGCGGAGGACAGAAAGATAGAACTGTCATCAGAGATTCCGCTGGGACCGGTGTGGGTCTATGCTGACGATTCAAGCCTTACAAAAATCATCAACAATCTGCTGACAAACGCACTGAAATACTGTTCTTCAAGGATTGAAGTGAGACTGGCTGTCTCTTCTGAGCGGCAGGTCGCAGAGACTTCCTGCAACGAAAAATCAGACGAACGCATGGTTTGGCTTTCTGTGCGCAACGACGGCGAGGCCATCAGCGACGAGTGGAAAGAGTGCATATTCAAGCCATTCTCGCGCATTGACGGGGTGAAAAAGAACAAGGTGGATGGCATCGGACTCGGACTTTCGCTGGCGCGCTCGCTTGCCCAAATGCAGGGAGGGACATTGGAACTGGACAACAGCGGAGAGCTCACGGAGTTTGTGCTGAAGTTGCCAGGGTGCAGTGATGTTTCTACAGCCGAAGATACGGCTGTCAGAAATGTGGAGACCGACCCGCAGAGGTTTAGCGTCGCTGTCGCGGAGGATAGCTCCGAACTGAGAGAATACATCGTTTCGCAACTTTCTTCGGAATATCGCGTCTTCAGCATAGAAAACGGTGCTGCCGCACTCAAGTGTCTCCACGAACACAACATAGACCTGCTTATTTCGGACATAGCGATGCCGGAGATGAACGGGGTTGAGTTATGCCGGAAAGTTCGCTCGGACGTAGAGATTTCGCATGTGATGATCATAATAATCAGCGGAATGAACGACCTGTCAAAGAAAATCGAGTGCATGCAGAACGGAGCGAACCTCTACATTGAGAAGCCGTTCGACATCTACTATCTCAAGGTCTGCGCCGCCAATCTCCTTGACAAGATGAACCTCACACGCAAGACCCTACGCAACAGCCTGAGTGCCGAGGACGAAGGCGCAGCCTCCCTCAGCAAGACCGATAGGGAATTTCTGCGCAGCGTGGACGAGGTTATTCTCCAGAACTTCTCTGACGCGGCATTCAATGTGGAGAACTTGAAGGATGCCCTGAACATGAGCAAATCCTCTCTCCTGCGCAAGTTCAACCGTCTGCTCAACACCTCCCCGAACAACTACATCCGTACTAAACGACTCCTGATGGCCGCCCAGATGTTCGATGAGGGTGCCGACAGGGTGAGCGATGTCTGCTATTCCTGCGGATTCAACAGCACGTCCTACTTCGCAAAGTGTTTCTTGAATTACTTCGGAATCACACCGATCGAGTACATGAAGAGGCGGGGCGAATAAAAGGCGGCCTGCATACCACCCTTTTCTTCCTCCCCGCCTCATTGAATGACAATCGCCTATTTATTTAGTGTCAGCGACTTGATAAAGTCGATTTCGGATTGGCTGTATGGGACGCCGTCCTCGGTGAAGATGTCGTGGAACCAGACTTCCGGCATCGGGTCGCCCGGCTTGCTGCCCCAAGGCATATAGAAGCCGCATTTCCCGGTCGTGAGTCCCCAGTTTATCGCACCTATTTTCTCCTTCTTCAGAATCGGGAGGCTATACTCGAATGTCGAGCGCGGACGACCCATGTATTCCTGGCAGACCATCGGGCGGTTGAACGGCTTGAGCATCTTTATGAAAGTCTCAAGTTCCTTGTCATAATAGCAATGGAAGGTGATGATGTCAACATTCTCGCAAATCCAGCTGACCATTTCAAGCTTGGTTCTCGTGCCCGCTGAACCCGGACGAATCCAAATCGGTGCGGAGCATGGCTGCGACGGGCTTACCTCCCATGCCCATTTGAAGACTTCCTTGAGAAGAGGCAGGCTATATGCGCCTTCTTTCGGGTTCTCCGGCTCATTGTAGAGGCACCAGTAGAGAACGCGGTCACAGTCCTTGTAGGTACGAAGGATGTCCTGAACATATTCCTTAAGCCTTGGCCATGATTCCGGATTGTTCACGTTCTGCGCTCCCGGAGACTGAATCCACCCCGAGCCGTGCACGCCCTTCACAGGCTGAGGCTGAGGGCCGAGCTTGGGATTGTTGAATGTTCCGCCATTAGTGAAGAAGGTAATGATGAGCTTCTGCCCGTGCTTCTCAGCCATGTCCATGAACTGGTTGATGCGGGACTTGAAGCCGTCTTTATCAGCATACCAAAGCATTTCATGGAGATAGATGCGAAGTGTGTTGAAACCTATGCTCTCTGCATATCCGAGTTCTCGGTCAATGATTTCGGGATTGAAGGTCTCCGGTTGCCAGAACTCAAATTGGTTGATGGCATAAGAAGGGACATAGTTGCAGCCGACCGGCCACTCCTGCGCTGCCCACCATGCGTTAGCCTTTTCCTCCGACCAACGGCCGCTGTTCTCCGCCTTGCCGCAGCAGCCAGAAAGGGCTGCGACGGCTGCGATAGACAAGAGTATATTCCTGATTCTCATATATTTGATTACTTAATATTATTAAGATAATAATTCGCCCATACATTGTCGTTCCGCTGACCGAGAGCCTTCCCGAAGCACCCACGTGCCTTGGACTCTTTGCCGAGAGCTTTCCATGCAAGCCCCTGGATGTAATAGGCTTTGGTGTTCACGTCTTCCGGACGCGGACCGTAGTCGAAGCTCTCGAAGAAGCGCTCCACATAGTCGGTGACGCTATTCTCTCCAAATGAAAGCATTTCTCTAAACATCGGATTCACATTGGCTTTCGGGTCAAGTTTTAGCATCGCGAGCGCCTTCTCGTAATTGTAGGCACAATCGACAGGTTTCACCTCAACAGCAGCCGCCTTTTCGTAGTATTCCCGCGCCTTCGCTGTATCGCCGACCTTTTCGTAAGCCACACCTATATTATAATATACCTGTGCGTCGCGTGCGTAGTATTCGAGGTGGGCATATCCGTGGTTCGCAGGATACTCGTCGGTCATGAGCATATATTCCAAAGCCTTCGCGTTGTTGCCGTTCTTCCATTCGCGGAATCCCGAGAGCATGCAGGCATCGACATAGATGTCGTGAAGGTCCTCGATGTGTTCGCGGCGGGAGTAGAAGCGGGTCAGGAGCTTGTCCAACACCTGCTCGTACTCACCTTTGAGTATGCGAAGTTTAATGGCACGTGTCTCGGAATCGTAGCGCTTCTCGTAGAGCGACTCCTTGCCGGCGAAGAGCTCATAGCGTTCGTCAAGAGGGGCGTTGAGCTGCTCAAGAATCTCGTCGCACTCGGTGAGGAATATGGCGTTACCGTCCTTGTCTGCCGCGATTGCTTTTTTGTACCAATCAGCGCCCTTACGGAGCTCACCGGTGAAGTAGTGACAGCCCCAGCCGAGGTTGCGCAGGGCCATCGCAAAGTCTGGCTTGAGTTCAACGGCCTTCTCCCAGCAGGACATTGCCTTTGCCGGCTGCTTCTGATACCAAAGGTTGCCGAGGTAGTACCATGCCATGACTGCGTTCGGATTGTACTCTATTGCCTTTTCAAGCGGCTTCACGGTTTCGAGACGGAACGGGAATACATAGTCCATATCCCCTGCCTCGGCTGCGACGAACCATTTTGCGGTCGCATCCTTGTCGCCGTTTCTATCCGCGAACCAGCCCAGCCAGTATTCCACTGTAGGATAAGGCTTTACGCTCTCAGCATCTTTAAGAATGGCCTCAGCATCGGATTCGAAACCATTGTTAAGATAGTAAAGAGCAAGTTCAAGATAGGATTCGCTCACACCGCGCAGGAGTTTGGCAAACTCGGATTTGCTGATTAGTCCAAGCGCGAGCTGTTCTGCGGAGGCGTAGTAGTTTAGCGGGTCAATTTCAAGAACTTCACCGCTGAGTATCGCGGCCCTTTCACTCTCCCCTGCTTTACGGGACAGAGTTGTAAGCAAGTTTTTCGCATCTATGTTCATTCCGTTGTATGCCACTGCCATTTCTGCTTCATGAACAGCTTGGGCAGCATTTCCACGCACGACCGAAATCTGCGCGAGCTGGTAATATGCCGCTGACGCATATTCATAATCCCATGCGGCACGATAGAGAGTATCGACCGCATCGGCATATTTTCCCTCGTCCTTGAGAATGAGTCCGAGATTATACATCGATTCACCGTCTGCAGGACGAGTGTATGAAGAGGTCTGGCGCACGAGAGACTTGCGGAGATGTGACTTCGCCTTTTCGTAGTCCCCTGCCTTGCGGTAGTAGATTCCGAGCTGTGTGTTGCTGCGGACGTCGAGCGGGTCGCGGCGCACGGCCTCTTTGAAGTAGATGTTCGGATCGACGTGTGCCTGATGGAACTGGAGGTTGCGCATTCCGAGGTAGTAGAGGTCCTCGATGTTGTCAATCGACTTAGGGTCAGGGTCGAGCGGCACGACCGGCTCCGGAAGCGGCTTGCTGCGGTCGAGCTTGTAAGGATGGTAGCTCAGAAGCTCCTGTCCTTCCGCTGAATAGAGTGTCATTGTGACCTCTGAAGGCTCGGCGACATTGGCGGCATCGGTCGTGAAGTCGTCGGCGAAAGGCTTGTCCGGGGCAATGTAGGCAACCTTACTATAGAGCAGCGTGCCGTCGGCCTTGCGAACCTCAACCTTAGCATTGTTGCGGATTTGGGTGACATTAGCCGCAACATGAATCTTTCCGGAATGGTCTATATCCATGTTGAGCGTCGCGAGCTCGTTGCCCCGATTGACATGCTGAAGATTGCGGATGCCATACCAGTAGGCTGTGAACTCCTTGGTTTCGTGAGGGTTAATCCAGCAGTAGTCCGGCTGATTGTCGGAGTAGGCTCCTGTCATAAGCTCGACATAGGCTCCGTCGGTGTCGGTGAGAACCTCGCAGTCCCAGGAGTGTCCGTAGTTCATGTGCCCCCAGGTCCAGAACTTGCCGCCCTTGTTGATGTTGTGGTTTCCCGCAAGCATGGTTCCGGCGTCCTTGCCGTAGTCATATCCTCCCACAAAGTCGTCCTTCTGGTCATAGATGAACACGGAGCCGCCCATAAGGGCCGGGAGATTCTTCCAGTAGCTGATATCAACTCCGGCATAGTCCGGATTCCCGCAGTATTCCCCGTCAGGCACAGGCCAGCGCAGGAAACTGTTCTTGTGGTGGAAAGTTCCAAAGTCGGTGCACTCAGGAAAGACAATCTGGTAATTTTCGTTCGCATGGGTCGCGACATTGTTCCAGTGGAGCATGGAGTTACGGTCTTGAGCGTTGTTGAAGAAGCGTCCCGTGACCTCGATGTAGGACTTGTCCGGATATAGCGTCATTCCCATAGCCCAACTCATTCTGTGGCGGTTCTCCACCTCGCCGACCCAGAGGGTCTTGCTGCCGTCGCCGTTATCGACGATGGTGTAGTCTATCGGATACTGCGACGTCGCCCTGTGGTGATGAAACACGTTCCACTCCACGCCACCGCTTATCCACGCGCCGAGCATCCCGACATTTGCCGGCTTTATGACACTCTGACGGTAGAATATCTCATATCCGTTGGTCTTGTCGGTGGCATAGAAGAGCCGTCCTCCGATGTCCGGAAGCACGCAGACCTTCAGATAATCATTCTCGATAAAGAGCGCCCGGTGGGTGGAATCCACCTTCTCGTTCGTCGGGTTGTCGTTCATCGCATAGGGATAGACACCCCTCTTTGCCCTCTGGTAGGCGAAGTCCCTCTCGAAAAGAGGCGCCTTCTCCGGGGCGCTCACACGGTAGGTGGGGAGGTCAATAGTCCCCTCCCATGCCTTCACCGGTCCGTTCTGCGCCCCTGCGGAAAACGTTGCGAGGGCGAGCGCCAGAACTGTCGAAATCATTGTTGTCTTTCTCATTAAGTAAAAATCAGTGTTATTGGGTTTATATTATATGTGTTGCCATTGTCACCGCCATCCAGGTTTTACTCTGCAAATTTCCGAATTAGCCGCCACGCCGCCACACACATTTCAGTCATTTAGTTGTAATTTTTCGTCAAACGCGCCGTTGTCGGACGAGATTATTATTTTTTCGTATCTTTGTGCGATTTTCCGTTCCGAAGGAGGAGAGACCTCTGAAAAAACGGGCTGTGCCACATATAGGATTACAGATGAATTTGTATTACACAGTTATGACCGTCATGGCAGTTCTTGCTGTCTTCGTGTTCATAATGCTCTTTTACTTCAAGGCCGGATACGGCTATCTTTCAAACAGCAAGTGGGGTCCGACGATTCCCAACAAGGCTGCATGGGTAATCATGGAGGCTCCGTCCTTCTTCTACCTGCTGTTCTACACGCTCAAATTCGCGTTTGACGGCCCGGGAGCCGGATTAGGCGTAGACGGCATTGTGAACGGCAACAGCACAGGCGTACTCTATTTCATGGCAGGGCTATTCCTGCTGCACTATTTCCAGCGCTCGTTCATATTCCCGCTTCTGATGAGGGGAAAGAGCACGACGCCGATTACCATAATGCTCATGGGCATGGTGTTTAACACCGTGAACGCATTTCTCATAGCCGGATGGATTTTCGGAATCCCGGGACTCATGGAAGCCCAGGCACCGGAGGGATATTACACTCTTACATGGTTCCGCGACCCGCGCCTTATCATCGGAACGGTCATCTTCTTCACGGGAATGGCGATAAACCTCTATTCGGACCACGTCATCCGCCATCTCCGCAAACCGGGCGACACGAAGCACTATATTCCGAAAAAGGGTATGTACAAATATGTAACGAGCGCGAACTATTTCGGAGAGCTCGTTGAATGGATTGGATATGCGATACTCACGTGGTCTCCGGCCGGCCTGCTCTTCGCGGTGTGGACGTTCGCGAACCTCGGTCCCAGGGCGAAGTCGCTGACGGAAAAGTATGAGGAGGAGTTCGGAGAGGAATATACTTCGTTACACAAGAAAAATCTTATACCATATATATGGTAGATTTGAATGATAAAAAATTACACAATATGAGTGAGATATTTACTCCTTATAAGCTCGGACCTATTGAATTGAGGAACAGGACGATACGTTCGGCGGCGTTCGAGGGAATGGGCAAGAACAATGCCCCGACCGAGGAACTTTTCAACTACCACAGGGCTGTGGCGCGCGGTGGCATTGGAATGACGACCGTCGCTTATGCTGCTGTGTGTCAGAGCGGAATCAGTTTCGACTCGCAGCTTTGGATGCGCGAAGAGATTGTTCCGGAACTCAAGAGGCTCACGGACGCTGTTCACGCAGAGGGAGCGAAGGCAAGCATCCAGCTCGGTCACTGCGGGAATATGACCCACAGGCGCACCTGCGGCCAAACTCCGATGGGAGCAGTCAACGGATTCAACCTCTACTCCCCCACCTTCTACAGAAAGATGAAACAGGAGGACATCGATTTCGTGGTGAAGTCCTATGGCGATGCTGTAAGGCTCGCGATGAAGGCCGGCTTTGACGCAGTGGAGATTCACGCAGGACACGGCTACCTCATCTCACAGTTCCTCTCCCCATATACGAACCATCGCCACGACCGCTACGGCGGAAGCCTCGACAACCGCATGAACTTCATGCGCGAATGTATCCGAGAAGTGGTGAAAGCTGCTGATGGAAAGATTGCGGTGACGGCAAAACTCAACACCCGTGACGGATTCAAGGGCGGCCAGGAGGTTGATGAACTGATTGAAGTGGCAAAGGAACTCCGCAAACTCGGTGTCGATGCCATCACGCTCTCAGGAGGTTTCGTAAGCCGTGCCCCGATGTATGTGATGCGCGGCGAATTCCCGACCAAGGCAATCGCGCACTATATGCCAAAGTCCTTTTGGTGGCTCAAGATAGGCCTGCACCTCGGCGCCTGGGCGGTCTGCCCGACCGAAACTTTCAGGCATCTGTTCTTCCTGGAGGACGCGCTCAAGTTCAAGGCTGCAATGCCAGACTATCCGTTCATCTATGTCGGTGGAGTGACAACAGGTGAGGACGCCCGCAAGGTGCTCGAAAACGGTTTTCCGTTTTTCCAGATGGGACGCGCCGTACTCGAAGACCCGGATTTCGTGAATAAACTCAAGGCGGACGAGAACCACTGCAGCGGCTGCACGCATTCGAACTTCTGCGTAGGCCGAATGTACACGCTATCGGCCCAGTGCCACAAGCGCTGCCAGGACATCACCCCAGCCCTCGAACGCGAAGTTCACCGCATTGAGGCCCGCAACGACCGCCGCGAGCGCAAGGCAGGATACATAAAATAAATTTGAATCAGATTTTTGAGGACAGATTTATCTTTGAAGAGGGAGCATACCGGGAGTATGTGACCGATGAGAAAATAAATATGGACCAGAAAGATATTCAAAGACAGGCATTTCGCTTCTGTCGCGCCCTAAAGGGTGAGGAAAGTCCGGACAGGAAAGGGCATCCCGCAGTGGAAAGCACTGATGGAGGTAACTTTATGACCGTCGTAACAGAAAATAACCGCTGCATCAAAGGTACGGGCACGCCTACGGGAACGGCCCGACCGCAGTAAGGGTGAAAACGTGAGGTAAGAGCTCACGACCGTATGCGGAGACGCATCCGGGGTACGGGTCCGGGACCTGCAAGACCAAGTATATCGGTAATTAAGGGTTGCCCGCCCGATGCCGAGGGGTAGGTTGCGAAGATAAATGACAGATTAAAACAGAACCCGGCTTACGGATTTGCCTGCACTAAAAAAGGACAGCCTTCGCTGTCCTTTTTTAGTGCAAAAACTTCCTAACCCCTGTCGGCGACTTCGTTCATACTCAGCTGATTCTCCCCAAACGCTCTCTAATCAAGTTCCGGTAGGCGAATTTCAGTGAATCCGACAAAAAAGATATATCTATAATCCCGAACCACTTGTCACTGCACCCAATCAGACGGTCAATCAACTTATTCCCGATTTTTTCCGAAATTCCGGAACCGGACATTGCATCAATGAATGACTTTCGGTCGAATCCTTTCAGAGCCTTGCGTTTCTTCTGTCTGAAAAGGCATTGTTGGACTCAAAGCTTTCGCACCCTCCGCGGACATATACACGGAATCATACTGAAAATGATAACCTTCATCATCTTCCGTAAGCACACCACAAAACTTGTCTTCGATATATATTCCCGCTTTTTTCATTTTTCAACAATTTTTCCCGGCTGAAGTTCCTCGCCGAAGAGGTTTAGCACTTGATTCACCTTGTCAAGCTGCACCGTTGCCTTGCCGGCTTCGAGTTCGCGGATGAAACGGATGCCGACGCCTGAACGTTCCGCAAGCTCGACCTGCGTGAGCCTGAATGTCTTCCGTTTGTTACGGACATATCCTCCTAATTCCATAAAATAATCCCGTTCGGGTAAAGTTTTGTCCAACGAAGAGTCAAATCAACCCTTTCGGGTACAAATATATAAAATTATCGGTAAAATCAACCCTTTGGGGTACAAGATTATTTAAGGCGACACAAACGATGTTGTCAGATTTTATTCGTAATTTCGCATGTTTGTTACGCGCCGGAAACATCGGTGCGCCGGTTACTGATTATTTTGAAAAGTATGAGCAAGTTTTTTCGTGCATTGCTTGGCACTATTGCCGCCCTTCTGATTCTGCCACTGCCGGCATTGGCAGGCAATATCGTAAGCATCGTCAGACTCAGCGTCACCCCGCCGCAGGTCGGAGCCAAGCCGGATTACAAGCCGGTGCTGCCTTCCGGCGCCAGCACAAAAGCGGTCAAGACAGTGTGGCGAGGATATTTTTCGGATGAGCTTACCTTCACTCAAGGAAACGACTACACCATTGTGGTGAACGTTGGAATCAGGGATGGTCTTGAAAAGAAATTCGCCGGCCTCAACAACATCAGGGCCTCAGTCAACGGCGAGCCGGCCCGCGTAGTCAGAGGCAGCGGCAAGGAGATAATCGTGGAATTCACGTGGAAAATGGTCGGAGGCGAACCGGATACTCCGGAGTATAGGCTCAAGAAACAGTTGGAGGAACTCTCCGCGGAGTTTCCCGCCTCAAATGCGACGGAAAACAACGACATACTCGACTTTCTCAGAGCAAAGCTCCCTTCCGGTTCTTCGGTCTGGCCCTCCTACGGAGCAAGCCAGTTCAACAAGATGAGATCGAGCTACACAAAGGCAGGTTTTGTCCGAATGGGTGTAGGCGTGACGGTGAAGGGCATCACGGTGGACGGCTACTGCTTCCGTTCCAGCATTCCTGCCCTGAAGGATGTCACGGGCGGACGCGAGATTTACGAGGACAAGGCCGCGATGCAGGACATACTCAAGAATTTCATCTGCACCGCAAAGACCACCAAGGAAGACCTGCTGCGGGCCGTAAGTTCGGCTGCCGTCGGGGGAACCGAAGTAAAATGGAACGACCAGGTCTCCTACAAGGCTCCGACATCCAAGGAAAAGGGCGAAATCAAGGGAGATCTGCTGCTCAGCAACGGCGAAGCGAAGGACAACATCAAGGGTATAATGAAGATACTTCCCGTGGCCGGAGACAAGACGGACGCGAAACTTGATATGGACAACATACTCGTGTCCCGTGCCGTGGATGCGATGGCGATGACAAACGCCACAACTGAAGAGGACGTGCTGGCAGTGGCACGAGGGAGTGTAAAGAACGGCTCAAAGGTTATCTGCACGAAATTCAGCAAGATAGACGCGGAAATGTTCGGCAAGGACGGAAAAATGGTGGCGTGGCTGAAACTCAGTCTCGGAAGCAAGGAACGGGAACTACGCTGCAGCAATGTAATCCCATCAATAAGCCGTACCCTGCCTTCCGACAGGCTTTCCGTCAATCAGGCAGAATGGGATGTACTTCGCATCGTCAACATTGAGCGCTACCAAAATCATGAATATCCGCTTTCCATGACAGCAGAGCTTCAGAATACGATGGACGTCAGAGCGGAGGAACTCACGAAATTCTATAGTCACACCAGACCTGACGGACAATTATGCTTTTCCGCTCTCGACAAGTCGTTCCGTCAGAACAGAAAACTCGGAGAAAACATCGCTGTCTGCCAGCAGACTCCGGAGGCAGTCATGGATGCATGGATGAACAGCCCCGGACACCGAAAGAATATCCTGGACCCGCGATTTGCCTACATCGGCGTCGGTTTCATAAACGCCGGACGCAACTACTGGGGTCAGATGTTCGCCGGAGCCGGAGCAATACTCTCCGCACGAAGCAGCACAGGCAGCCTCGAATTTCCCGACCTCGAATCCATGCTGCGCTCCTATCTGATTCTGGAAAACAGCGAGGGAATCGAGTCCTACATGCCAATAGACACAAAATACATGACTAAAGAGGGCAACACCTACACCATCCGCCTGAACAGCGTCACAAGCGTAAGCCTCACAGTCAAAGAATAATCGATGCCGTAGTTTGAATGTTCCTATTGTCGAACCGCTCCAGCATCTGAGCCGTCACCTGCCCCCGGTGCAATGCCCTTGCGAAGCAGCGCCCACGCGGAGAGGAGGTAGCCGAGAAGAAGAACGGTGTGGACCCCGAGCTTCCACCAGAGAAGATCGCGGTCGGTGTCCCATCCGGCGAAATGGAAAAGATGCGTGTCGGCAAGGGACGCAAGGCCATAGAAGAGGAACATCAGGGCAAGAGTGCCGAGAATGCGTCCCCAGCGGTAAGGTACAGGCCAGTACTTCTGACCGAGAACGGCACTGAGGATGAACATGACCACATAGCTTGCAAGGTGTCCGAAGGCTGCGGCCCAGTAGGAGTATTTCGGCATAAACACAAGGTTTACGACCAAGGTGACAACCAGTCCGGCGGAGGTAATCCAGATCGCCATGTTAGTCTTGCCTGAAAGTTTGTACCACATCGAAACGTTGAACAGCATGCCCAAAACCATGTAGGAGAAAAGCATTATAGGGACAACGCCCACGCCACTTCGAAAATCGCGTCCGAGGAGAAGGGAGATGATGTCAATGTAGAATATGACCCCAAGGAACACAAGAGCGCAGAAGGCCGTAAAAAGTTCCATCACCCTCGCGTAAAGTTCCTTGCTGCCTTTGTCCTTGGCCCGCTGGAAGAAGAATGGTTCGGCTGCGAAGCGGAACATCTGGATGAAGAGGTTCATTATGACGGCGAGTTTCACCGCGGCCTGGAATATACCGAGACTGGACTGCCACTGCTCCGCATTCGTGTCGAGGAAGCGGAAGAGGATGCGGTCGAGGAAGTCGTTGACTATGCCGGGAAGTGCAGCAACCATAAGCGGAAGCGAATAGACCAGCATCCGGCGCAGCAGCTTGCCGTCAAACTCGAAGTTCAGCCGGACGAGGTCCGGAATGAAGAGCAGGGCGCAGACGATGCAGCTGAGAAGAATTGCGAAAATCACATAACTGAAATCCGGAGTCGGGCTGACGAAATGCAGCAGCCAAACATCGGAAGGCGTGAGAGCGGACACATCGACTCCAAGAGCGGCGGCCCTACGCGAACACAGCGAGACGAACGGGAAGAACAGGAGGATGTTCGCGCCAGTCTCAACAAGAATCTTCAGGGTCTTGAATACGGCGAACTTCACGGCCCGGTGCTCCTGGCGAAGTTTGGCAAAAAGTATTGCCGTGATGCTGTCGAGGGCAAGTATTCCACCCATATACGCCATGCAGCTCCCGTAGCCGTCATAGCCCAGAAGATGCGCCAACGGTTCTGCGAAAACGACCATCAGTGCGAAAAACCCGAGACTCACGCCGCTCACCATAGCCAGCGCACTCGAATAGACCCGATTCGGCTGCGCCCCCTCCTTGTTCGCGAAACGGAAGCATCCGGTCTCCAGTCCCATCGTAAGGACGACCTGAAGCACGGCGATATAGGCCATGAACTCAGTCACCACGCCATAGTTGGCTGTGGTGAGCAATCTCGTGTAAAACGGGACAAAGAGGAAGTTGATTATGCGGGCGAGGATTGTGCTCAGCCCATAGACGGCAGTCTCGCCGGCAAGCTGTTTCAGAGGATTCTTTGCCATTATGATATATACCTATAATAATATTATATATTCAGCGGCGCAAAATTAGTCAATTTTTATATAATTTTAACAAACCACCGCTTGCGGAGCAAATGCTTTTTTCTAACTTTGCACGTCAAAATCCGGAGGATAGTCCCTCCGCACAAATCAGAAGGCCATATATGAGAAAAACGTGTATCATCTTAGCGGCAGCCATAACTATATGTTTATGTGCTGCCTCATGCGGCAATCGCAAAGGAGGAAAAAAGGTTGCGGACGAACAAAAAGACAGTATAACTATGGTACAGAACAGCGAACCGGAATTCGACATCATCACGACGGAGGGGACAATCCGCGTGAAACTCTACAGCAAGACACCGAGACACAGGGACAATTTCTGCAAGCTCGTGAGCGAACACTACTACGACAGCCTGCTTTTCCACAGGGTCATCAACGGATTCATGATTCAGACGGGCGACCCGTACACCCGCGACAGTTCCAAGGCCGAACTCTACGGACAGGGCGGACCGGACTACACGATTCCGGCCGAATTCGTCAATGAATACTATCATAAGAAAGGCGCCCTCGCAGCAGCACGACGCGGCGACACCGCAAATCCTCGCAGGTCTTCAAGCGGATCGCAGTTCTACATAGTCCAGGACGAGATGAACTGCATCCATCTCGACGGGCAGTACACAGTGTTCGGAGAGACCATTGACGGGCTCGATGTCATTGACAGGATAGCGTCAGCTCCCACGGACAGACGGGACAGGCCGGTGAAAGACATCAGAATCATCACGATAAAGCCGGTCGAAATTCAGACAAAGACAGTCTCCGACAGTACTGATGTCCAGAGCGCAGACAGCACCACGACAGTTGACAGCCTCGCTGAAGAAAAGAAAGTCAAGGAGTAAGAAGCGGAGGAGAGAACATGACAAAAAAAATAATCTTTTTCGACGCTGACGACACTCTTTGGGAAAACGAGGGATATTTCAGAAATGCCGAGAAGGAATTTGCCGAGCTCCTGCACATGGACGCCGATGCGCAAGCCATACAGCAGACTCTCTGGGAAAAGCAGGAGGCGAACATTCCCCTCTTCGGCTACGGCTCCAAGACCTATATGCTTGGCATGACGGACACCGCAATCGAACTATGCGGAGGATCGATGAGCCGGGACACATACTATGGGATAAAGAAAATCATCACCGAACTCGCATTTCACGAGCTTCATATAATAAGAGGTGTGGAGCAGACGCTTGAGACTGTCCGCAGAATGGGTTGGGACATGGCTGTGGCAACAAAAGGAGACCTCACGGAGCAGATGGGCAAGTACCGCCAGTGCGGACTCGACAAATTCTTCCACCACATTGAAGTCCTGGAGAACAAGGACAGGAGAAACTACCTTGAATTGTGCGGAAAGTTCAATATAGCTCCGGAAGAACTGGTCATGGTCGGCAATTCCGTGAAGTCGGATATTGTTCCGGTGATTGAAATCGGAGGCCGCGCGATACACGTTCCTCACGAGATGGTCTGGACGCACGAACTCGCCGAAATGCCGGAATCCGACAGGGTCTTCGAGGTAAGATCCATCAGAGATGTTCCGGAGATTATCAAGTTTTTCTGAAAATGAAACATTGATTTTCTTGCTATCACAACAAAAAGACTGGCCTTTCCTACAAAATTTGTATTATTTTCATAATTTTTTCATTAATCGATGGCAATTTTATCGAGTTTGGCACAGTCATTGCAAAGTCTTTTACTCGAATAGTTTTTTCATAGGTTAAGTTTTAGGTTAGAATTGAGTAGCTCCCGGTGTGAATCAGGAGCTACTCGCTTTTTATACCGAACTCTAACCATATATCATGAGTAAGTGCTATCTTTGCACCCAATGAAACAGAGCGAGGCACTCCCGAGAAAAAGAGCTGTCCGCGACAAGAACTTTTGACGACATCATGACAGAATGCCTGAATAACACCACCCCGAAAGAATTGTCCGAAACGGACAGGGCAAAGCTTCGTAAGATAAGACACGTAGCCTTTGACATGGACGGAACCATATATATGGGGTCGACTCTTTTTCCCTACACTCAAGAAACACTTAAACGGCTGCGGGAAAACGGCATCAGCTACTCTTTCCTCACGAACAACCCGACAAAATCGGTAAAGGACTACCTCGCGAAGCTGGCAGGAATGGGCATAGAAGCCTCCGAAGAGAATATGTACACGACATCACTCGCCGCAATCGACTACATCAGGGCACACTATCCTTCTGCACGAAGGCTATTCCTCCTCGGAACGCCAAGCATGGTGTCACAGTTCGAAAAGGCCGGCTTTGAAGCCTGCGCCGACTCCGCAGACGACAGACCGGACGTTCTCGTTGTGGCATTTGACCCGACATTGGAATATTCCCGCCTCTGCCGCGCCGCATGGTGGGCATCGCAGGGACTCCCCTACATCGCGACCAACCCGGACCGCGTATGCCCCACCGACCAGCCGACAGTGCTCGTGGACTGCGGCTCCCTATGTGCCTGCATTGAGCATGCAACAGGACGTCGCCCCGACATCACGCTCGGAAAGCCGGACCCGAATATGCTCACGGGCATAATGCAGCGCCACGGCCTCGCTCCGGACGAAATCGTGATGACCGGTGACAGGATTTACACAGACACCGCCATGGCCCATAACGCCGGAGCTGTCGGTGTCCTCGTCCTATCAGGAGAAACCACGCTCGAAACCGCCCGCAAAGTCGCTGCCGACGAGGCCGCCTGCCTCTTTCCAGCAGAAAGCGCCCCCGCAAACAATCTCGCTTCCGCAGAAGCCCCCAAACCACACTCCCCCGAGTTCCATGCCCCCGACTTCGTAGTCCCCGACATCAGCGTCCTCTGCGACCTGCTTGTAGCCAATCGCGCACAGCAGGAGTAACTTAATCCGAGGATAAGATGATGATGAGCAAAAAGTATTTTTTTCACCATCCTACGGACTTCAATAGCCCCCGCCATGCGTATTATCCAAAAATATTTTGACAAATATGACGTCCCCAAAAGTTTCGGGTATATCCGAAACTTTTTGAGTTTTAATGAAAAATTTTGGTTATAACCGAAACAATTTATATTTTTGAGAAAATTTTTGGATATGACCGAACATCTTGAACTTTTATCCCGCTATAACCCTTGGAACGGGAATGCTGTTCCTTGTGGATTCCGCAGGGATTTCTATTTGTCAAAGATCAAAGCGTTCTCCGGCAACAGCTTGGTGAAGGTGCTTACCGGGCAGAGGCGTGCCGGAAAGAGTTACATTCTCAGACAGGTAATGATGGACCTGATTTCCGACGGAGTCGCCGACAACAACCTTCTTTATATCAGCAAGGAGTATACAAGTTTTGATTTTATCCGGTCGTATACGGATCTGGATGACATCATCAGAGAATACAGGGAACATCTGAAGCCCGAAGGAAAAGCCTATATTTTCATTGATGAAATCCAGAATGTGGAAGGATGGGAGAAAGTTGTCAATTCTCTCTCGCAGGATTTTACTTTCCAATGCGAAGTGTTCATCAGCGGTTCCAATTCAAAAATGCTGTCCGGAGAGTTGGCTACTCTATTGTCCGGCAGGTATGTGGAATGTGAGATTCTACCTTTATCATACGAGGAATGGATTGGGGCGAACATGAAAGATGCGGGAATGAGGTCTTATGAGGAATACCTGCATAAAAGCGGACTCCCGGAGATGCTGCATCTGTCCGCCCAGGAAATCAGAAGGCATTATGTGTCCAGCCTCAAGGACACCGTACTTTTGAGGGATATCGTTGAAAGGCACAAGATACGCGATGTGAATACTCTTGACGATCTGTTCGTATACCTTGTAAACAATGCGACCAAACTTTTCACTCCGAGCACCATCGTGAAATACTATAAGGGTAAAGGCAAAACAGTCAATTATGAAACCGTTACTGCATACCTGACATATTTGACAGAGACATATCTTGTCCATAGAGCAGAGAGATACAACATCCAGGGAAAGGAGACCATATCCGGAAACTGCAAGTATTATATCAACGACCTGGCCTTTCACAACTATCTCTACAAAGGGTTCGCGTATGGGTACGGATATGAGTTGGAGAATCTGGTCTATCTGGATTTAAGGCGGGCCGGATATGACGTATATGTCGGAAATGTTCACGACTCTACAGCAGCCAGAATGCTTGAAGTGGATTTTGTCGGTGTCCAGGGGGATAAGAGAATCTATGTCCAGGTATCATACAAGATGGATAATCCGGAAACGATGAAACGGGAGTATGATTCATTGGAACAGATAAAGGACAACTATCCTAAATATGTCGTGACGATGGATGAGTTCAGGTTTCCAAGCAAGGATGGAATAACTCATGTCCAGGCATGGGACTTTCAAAAGGAACTCGCAAAATTAGGCCATTGATTTAGGGCTGCAGGTGAGGATTATTTTGAAAAAGAGCAGCGGCTATACAAGGTTGTCGTAACGACTTTTAGAGATAAAAAACAAGACCCCAAAAGCCCAAAAACTTTTCAAGACGCCTACCCTCAAGCCGAATTCCACGTCGTGAACCGGGAGAACTACCTGGAGTTTATATAACAAATTCAATTGCTGAGTAGTAATTTGACCGGAGGACAGACAATTAATGATGATTGATAGGCAAACTGATTACCGGAAATCTATTTCCACACATATTTGAGATATTCGTTGGCCATCCGGATTGTCTCTTGACAAGTTTTTCCTCCGCGCATAATGCGTTCACCATTCTTGAATACGAGCCAGTCCTTACCCGGATATGACGAATCTTGTTCTTGCGCTCGAGTAGAACAAATTTTTTCAGATGGATAGAGACTGCCGCTATGGCTGTCAAGCCACACTATGTCATCGGCTGCAACTACGGTAAGGCCACGGATTTTATCTTCCAGACATGCTGACAGCTGTGCGGCGAAACTATTCTCGCCATACCCAGCCTTACAACTATGCAAAACAATGGAAAACGGCTGCTTTTTCATCTCCAGCATCAACTCGTACCTCTTAAGATGTTTAAGAATCAAACCGGCAACTTGTTCCGCGTTCAAGAGTTTTCCGCCGATTTCTATCTCATTCGCAGAGAACCTTAAACTCGGGACTATCCCATGCGCCACAATATGAAACGAATTGTCCTCCAGACGAAGCCAATTCTGCACGGCATCAATGCTCGGAAGTCCTTCCGTTTCGTATTCCGTATCTGAAATAAAAAAGTTTGCAGTACTGAAATTCGCAGCGGACTTAAACTTAACAACCTTACCATCAACATAGTAACTATCCTCCTGAAGTCCATGCGAATGTCCATTGAAACATTCCTGATAAGACATGATCTCACTGATAACTTCATCGTAATTCTGAGCATACGCCAAAGTGGATATGCTGGAAACAATTATGGCAAAAGCCAACATCTCTTTTTTTTTCATTATTTATCCGGATATTTTTTGCAGAATCCTCCCTTATTACACATCTTACGAAAAACCTCCAAAACTTTCTTTGCCCTCGCGGTCACATCATCACTTCCTTCAAGAGTTTTCACATTCTTCATATGTGCATCATCGACCTTATTTACAGTTTTTTTCAACATATCAGAATTTACCAAACCACTCTGGTCCTTGCACTCTTCAACCAAGACATCAATAATCCAAGATTGTTCTGAAGCATCCAATTGTGACAAGAAATGAGGTTCCTTGTATCCTTGGTCAGGCACAATATCAGCATACTGCTTTTGGGATGCCTTATCTTTCTCGGACTGCGTCTTCGCATTCATAAATAAGATCGCATCGCGTTGCGCGTTTGAGGCTCCAGTTTTAATAGCATTTTTAACATCATTCTCAAAACGCTTCTTGCCAGCATTTTCCGACAACTTCTGCATCTTAGTATCTGGACCTAACCATATAGACAAAGCCTCCTTTTTTTGCTCCAAGGACCAGTTTTTATCGTATCGCCTCTCCACAGCTGCTGTTCTTGCGGCTAATCTCAGTTCAAAAAGTATTGTATTTTCCTGATGGTTGGAGCGAAACACACCATTAACCGCCTCGCCTCTATTTCTTTGTTGCAGTTTATTAAAAGTACTATTGCCTGGCATTTGCTTACCACTCTTGCCTGAAGGGACATTACTTAAAGTTCGCTGCACCTGATTATTAGACATTTCGGCAGACACTTGCGCAAACGCCTGAGAAGAAGCCGTGTGTTCGACATAGGCGCGCTGCGTATTATAATAGGGCTCGCTAGTCTGCTTAGCCTTTTGCTTATTGCTGTCAAACTGAGCTTTGCGTGCTTGTTCTTCTTTCGCTTTACGAGCAGCATCCTCTTTCGCTTTACGAGCAGCCTCTTCTTTCTCATTCTGCGCAGCGGTTGCGGACTGCCCTGCATTCCTCTGCCTCTGACGGTTCAGACTCTTTTGCTGCCGCTTTCTTTGCTGTTCTGTTTTTTTTGACTGCTCCACAGCATCCTCCTCACTAGCCCGCTTAATTGCCCTTTGATACCAATCATTCAACATCGTTATGTTTTTTTCAGCCAAAGCGACATCTAGTCTTAAATCTTTAATCCATAAATTCCAGGAGAACTCATTCTCCTGACCCGGGCCTTTTCTTTCTTCTTCCTTTAGTCTATTTTTCTTCTGCTGCAAATCTCTTTGATATTCGTTCAATTTTTGTTCATAATTAGCTCTGACTGCCTCAACTCTGGAATTCTGAGCAAATGACAAAATTGGGATACAGAGCAAAACCATATAAAGTAAGCACCTCATAATGATTTAATCTTAAAGTTAACAAACAGCTATTTCTTTTGTGCAAGACTTTGTAATCTTTCCGTCTGCGTATAGTTATATTCCCTCACGGCCTTTGCACGCCGCGCATCCCTAACATTGAACGGTATGACAAAAGAAAACATACAACCCAAACCTCCTGTCGTCACGAGCCCCATGCCCCACCAAAGTTTCTTATTCCAACCATTCTCCCTGCTCATTTCTTCATACCGTTTTGTAGATATACTATGACCAAGGTCGTCCTCTAACTTTTTGCGACCGGGGATATCACAAAGCATCTTTATGCCCCAGGCAGAGAGACCGATACCGGCGAGTGCCCCTGCAACCATCGGTGCCCAATACTCCGGTCGTCTGACGCTTATCCTATCCTTAATCCGATACAACTCCATATCCGGACTCAGCTTATCCACAAAAGGGCTTACCGGACTGCAATCCGGCTTTCCATAAACGACACCATACTCTTCCTTCCATCGCAACAGTTCCATATCATTGTTAAACAGAACATTGCTCTTGACAAGCATATTCCCCGTATTGCTTGACAACTGCTGGTAGTCAAGGTGCACCTTCAAAATGTTTTCAGAATAATAAGAACCCGTAACATAAATAACATCATCATGCAGACTTGACACCGCGACACTGTTCGCCAACACCTGAAATCCCAAAGACAAAGCTGTTCCGACAAGTTGAGATGTCATAGCCTGTCCCAATGTCGCCCTCTTATCATTAGCCAACGCACGAAAATGCGCTTCAGCATCCTGTGCTGAATCTATCATGCTACCAGCAAGCTGGGCATTGCCGAAACGAATTCTGCGGTCGCTGAAACGAGACAAAAATGTACGCTGTGATTCATCGTATTGAAAAAGATTACAATATCGGGAAATAGGGTCATCCTCATAATCCGGGGTTGATATATAATCCGTCATTAGCGCGGTTTTTCCTTCCTGATCGTCAAAAACATTTAATACAAATATCGGATAGCCCTCTCTCTGTCCAAACAAACAACTTCTGTCGGCAACCCAATAACCATTAAGAACATCTTCGAATGACTCCAGGGCATCGGCTTTCTCCTGCAATGCTGTGATTATTGCCGCATTCTCCGAAAACTCTGCCTCCGGTGATTTTTTCATTTCTTTGATAGTCTGAAGCAAAAGAGCCTTATTTTCATGATAGGCATAAACATCCGCCATTAGATTCAATATGGTAAAACGATATGGATTATCATCTGGAAGTATTAAAACAGCCCGGGAAGCATCGACAAGAAAGTCCTCATTGCTCTTTGTGCCAAAGGAAGCGACGACATCATCTATAATAGTTTCTATTACAGTTTTTCCTGTAACAACATCCAGATTCGTCACGTATGACCTGCAAATCAATCTAAGACTATCAATTCTGTCAGTTTCTCCAGGAGGAGAAGATTTCAAAAAATCGTCATAAATAGAATACAACTCCTGAACACGATAATATGCAAGACTGTCCACCTGAGCATATGCTAGACTGGCCCATAATATTCCCCAAACGACGCCAAGTAATCTTTTCATATGTTAATGTTAATGCTAATGCTACACACAACAAAAAAAAGCGAGGACTTTAAATCTCGCTACTCCGGGTGTTTGGCGTAACCCTGCACTACGAGAAGAAATAAAGCCCACGCTTATGCGCGAGCATCATAACTTCATCTTTCAGTGCTACTTACAGTCGCCAAACTTTAGAGTAGAAAGAAAAAGCTCAATGCTTTATATGTCCGTCCGGAAGGTGTCACCCTCCTATGACTTGACTATGCAAATATATGCAAGATATTTTGAACAAACAACGGGACTGACCGAAATTTTATCCCAAAATTGACGGATATATTCAAAATTATACTACATTTGCAGCCGCAAAAGTGTGGGTGAGGTCGGAAAGTCCTACCAAAAGCCCTCCTTGCATCAACGATTGCGGCAATTAGGCAGCCACATCGTATGTTTAATTAAAATTTCTTTTTATGAGAAATGAAAAGACTCATAGTTTTAATTACTGCCGCTACACTTTGTGGGTTGGCTGCCTCCGCTCAAGAGGTTAGCTCAGCAGCGAATGGTGTCGAGATCAGCGCAGTGGCGCGTTTCGACGCAAATCCTTATTTTCCATTCAGCAAAGGCGGAGAAACTGATTTCAGTTTCGGCAACACTTCTGTCTATACTTTCATAGACGGAACATTTGGTCGTGGTTGGTCCTATTCCATCTCAAATCACTGGCTGGGCGTTGACTGGTGCAAGAGTGCACCTGACGACAAGATGACCCCGCTCTATTCCAACACATGGCACTCCGACTCTACCAACTGGGTCGATTGGGCGACTCTCGGCTACACGCTTGAGACCGAAAGTGCAGGCAGCTGGACGTTCTCGCTCGGCAAGGACATGATGGCAATCGGACTCTGCGAACTTGAGCCTAACGACGTCGACATGCACTTTGACCTCGCCTCGTTCTTTTGGAACGGAGCGCCGCTCGAACTTGAAGACGGGACGTGGTTCGGAACCGGGATGCAGGTCTATCAGTGGGGAGGAAGCGTCGATTGGACATCCCCAAGCGAGGAAATCAACCTCAGGCTCCAGATGAGTTCATCCCCGTATTCCGTAAGACCATATCAGGATTCGAAGATGGCCTTTGGTCTCATGTACTCGCAGGCAAAGGAAATCTGGACGGGACGCGCGTCCGTCAATGTTGTTGGCGGATACGAAGACTGGGACGAAGAGGGAAATCCTTTCGGGACGAGTTGGTGGAGGTTCTACACCATCGGCGAAAGCTTTGAGTACGAAGGTTTCAGCGGAAACTTTGACGCGATGATGCGTGGCACGACATGGGCCAACCCGGTCCAGGAGGCCCTCGTCACGGCAAAACTGCAATACGACTTCAGCGACAGGGCATCACTGTTCGTAAAAGGGGGATGGGAAATGTTCGGGAACTTCCCGAAAACGGAAACCAAGCCTCTCCACACGGGATTCGGCGGTATCGGAGCCTACTGGTATCCGCTCAAGAATTCTCAGGCCCTGAGGATTCACGGCATTGTCGCCGCGAACACGGCCTACAAACAACTGTCATTAAATCTCGGCATAACATACAATTGGGCTATCAGCGACTTCTGGAACAAATAGGAAATGGCAAACGACATCATAATCGACATCGAGCACATCTCGAAATCATTTGACGGAGTGCAGGTCCTGAAGGACATCAACCTGAAAATCAGAAAAGGAGAATTTGTGACGCTTCTCGGTCCGTCGGGCTGTGGAAAGACAACGATGCTCCGAATGCTCGCCGGGTTCACGCAACCAGACGAGGGACGCATCACGATGGAAGGACTGGACATTACAGAAATTCCGCCTCACCACCGCCAGTTGAACACCGTATTCCAGAAATACGCTCTGTTTCCGCACCTGGACGTCTACGACAACATCGCCTTCGGACTAAAGCTTCAGAAGGTGCCGTCGAACGAGATTGAGAAAAGAGTCCGCAAGGTTCTGAAGATGGTTTCTATGACCGACTATGAGGAACGCGACGTGGATTCGCTCTCAGGAGGACAGCAGCAGAGAGTCGCCATCGCCAGGGCAATCGTAAACCAGCCTAAGGTTCTGTTGCTCGACGAGCCTCTTGCCGCGCTTGACCTGAAGATGCGCAAGGATATGCAAATGGAGCTCAAGGAAATGCACCGCGAGCTCGGAATCACATTCATCTACGTCACCCACGATCAGGAGGAGGCTCTCACCCTCTCCGACACCATCGTCGTGATGAACGAGGGCGTGATTCAACAGATTGGCACTCCTGCGGACATCTACAACGAGCCAGCGAACTCCTTTGTCGCGGACTTCATCGGAGAGAGCAACATTCTCAACGGGATCATCCCGTGCGACGAGAAAGTTCAGTTCATCTACCACGACTTCGAATGCGTTGATAAGGGATTCGCCCCCGACGAGCATGTCGATGTGGTCATACGCCCGGAGGACATCTACATCTTCAACACCAACCTCGATAGGGCACAATTCACCGGCATTGTGCAGTCCTGCATATTCAAAGGCGTGCACTACGAGATGACCGTCCTCACAAAGGAAGGCTATGAGATTATGATTCAAGACTATAACGCCTTCGAGGTCGGCAGCGAGGTCGGGATGCTGATTCGTCCGAACGACATCCACGTCATGCACAAGGAGTGCGTGCGCAACAGTTTCGCCGCAGAATACACCGGCAATGGCAAGGTGAAGTTCCTCGAGAAGGAATGGGATGTGGACGCCGCAAATGTACCCGAAGGTCTCGCCGAAGGAGACAAGGTTTTGGCAGAAATCGAGTTCCGCGATGTCGAACTTCTCGACGAAAGCGACGAAGGAAAGACAAGCGGACAGGTGTCCTTCATATTATATAAGGGCAACCACTATTTCCTTACCGTCAAGACTGACGAAGGCGAGAAGATATATGTCCAGACGGACGACGTGTGGGACAAAAACGACCTCGTCGGAATCAACGTGAAGCCGGAGAACATCCGCATGAAGAAAGCTTAGGGAGGCAAGCAATGAAAACATTCAAAAGGTCATACTGGTCTCTGCCATATTTCATCTTCATGCTGATGTTTGTGGTTCTGCCGCTGGTGATGATTGCCATATATGCGTTCACCGATGCGAACGGCGCCTTCACCCTCGGCAATTTCAAGAGATTCTTCACGACTTCGGAAGACATCAAGACATTCGCATATTCCATTGAGATAGCGATGATTACGACTATTCTATGTCTTCTTATCGGCTATCCTGCGGCATGGATACTCAGCAACGCGAAACTTAACCGTTCGAAGGTCACGGTGATGCTGTTCATACTCCCAATGTGGATCAACATGCTCATCCGCACCCTCGCGACCGTCGCGCTCTTTGATTTTCTTCGCATTCCGCTCGGAGAGGGGGCGCTCATTTTCGGTATGGTCTATAACTTCCTGCCGTTTATGATCTACCCGATCTACAACACACTCGAAAAGCTTGACCGCTCCTACATCGAGGCCGCTCAGGACCTCGGGGCGAGCCCGATTAGGGTTTTTGCAAAAGTGACGGTTCCGCTGTCGATGCACGGGGTGATGAGTGGGGTGATGATGGTCTTCATGCCGACAATCTCGACTTTCGCGATTTCCGAACTTCTCACCCTCAACAAGGTGAAGCTGCTCGGAACCACGATTCAGGAGAACATCAACAACGGAATGTGGAACTATGGCTCCACTATCGCGCTGATAATGCTCCTTATCATAGGTATAACGACCCTGTTCTCCGACTCCGAGGACAAACAGGCCAATGAAACGGGAGGGCTGCTCTGATGAAAAAATTCTTTGCACAGGCATATATATGGATTCTGCTGATAGTCCTATACGCGCCGATAGTCATCATCGCAATCTACTCGTTCACGGAAGCGAAAGTGCTCGGCAACTGGACAGGTTTCTCGCTGAACCTCTACAAGAACGTCTTCAGCGGCGGGCTGAACAACTCACTCATCCGCGCCATTGAGAATACGCTCTCCATCGGCCTTATCTCGGCTTTCCTATCAACGATTCTCGGAACAATCTCTGCAATAGGTATTTACAACCTGCATGGACGCAAACGCAAAGTGATGAGTTTCCTCAATGACATCCCGATGCTCAATCCGGACATCATCACAGGTATCTCACTCTTTATCCTCTTTGTGGCACTCGGCATCAGCCAGGGCTACACAACGGTAGTTCTCGCACACGTTTCGTTCTGCACACCATACGTGATACTGAGCATTATGCCGAAACTACGTCAGATGCCTTCAAACATCTACGAAGCTGCTCTTGACCTCGGGGCCTCCCCGTCCCAGGCAATGAGAAAAGTGATTGTTCCGCAAATCAAGCCGGGAATGATTTCTGGATTCATTCTCGCCTTCACCCTCTCAATCGACGACTTCGCGGTCACACTCTTCACCAAGGGCAACGGAGGTCTCGAAACCCTATCGACCTACATCTACGCCGATGCGCGTAAAGGAGGTCTCACCCCGGAGATTCGCCCGATTATGACGCTTATCTTCATTTTCGTGCTCATTCTTCTGATTATCATAAACATAAGAACAGCTAAATCAAGTTCAAAGAAATGAAAAAATTCTTCTCTGCTTTTGCAGCTTTGCTTTTCGGGGCGGCCATGATTTGCGGTGCCGCCGACAGGGAACACACCCTCAAAATCTACAACTGGGCAGACTACATCGACGAAGCTCTGCTCGATGAATTCAAGACATGGTACAAGGAGCAGACCGGCGAAGAGGTAGAAATCATCTACCAGCTCTTCGACGTCAACGAAATCATGCTCTCCAAAATTGAGCTCGGCCACGAGGATTTCGACGTTGTGTGCCCTTCAGAATATATCATCGAGCGCATGCTCCGTCAGAATCTTCTTCTCAAGATAGACACCGACTTCGGCAAGACGCCGAACTACATCAGCGGCATTGCCCCGTACATCAGGGAGAAGTTTAATGAAATCGAGGGTTCCGGAAAAAATGCCAATGACTATGCTGTAGGATATATGTGGGGCACTACAGGACTCTTGTATAATCCGAAATATGTCACGAAGGAAGAGGCTTCGACATGGGAATGCCTCAAAGATCCGAAATTCAAGGATAAAATCTTTATCAAGGACGCCTTCAGGGATGTCTACACGGCTCTCACAATCGCCCTTCACAAGAAGGAGATTGATGCCGGCGAACTCAACATCAAGGATATAACGTTCAATGCTTCAGATGAATACATCGCGATTGTCGAGAATTTCCTCAATCAGGTAAAAGGCAATGTCCTCGGTTGGGAAGCCGATTTCGGCAAAGAGGAAATGACCAAGGAGAAGGCGTGGATTAATCTTGACTGGAGCGGAGACGCGCAATGGGCCATCGAAGAGGCCGCGAAAATCGGCGTAAAACTTGATTATGAAGTGCCTCACGAGGGCAGCATCGTGTGGTTCGATGGTTGGGTAATTCCAAAATATGCGAAAAATATACAGGCGGCTCGATATTTCATCAACTATATGTGCATGCCTGAGAACGCAATCAGAAATATGGATGAAATCGGATATGTAAGCGCCGTTGGGGGCGACGAGATTCTTGATGCAATTATCGACACTGCCGCATATTCTCCTATTGACGCAAGCTACTTCTTTGGAGAAAAAGCAAAGGCAGTCTGCATCAATCCGATTCAATACCCTGACGCATCCATCATGGCACGCTGCGGCATGATGCACGACAACGGAGACCGCACTGAAGAACTCCTCAAGATGTGGTCTCGTGTCAAGGGAGACAACGCCGGTTACTTCACCTACATCTGCATCGCTGTGGCTGTCCTCGCAATCATCATTGTCGTGATTCTAAACAGCCGCAAGAAAAAAGGCGGCAAGAAACGCAGGAAATAAGCATTGCTTCAGACCTCCATCATAAGAAATCCCAGAAACAGTTGACTATCAGCAGTTTCTGGGATTTTTCAACCGATTATAGGCAGATAGGACTATTCCTTAAGCTTCTTGTAGGCAATGTCTGCCCCAAAAATTATTGTGAGAACAAGAAACGAGATGAACAGCCAATGCAGTTTGTTTACTGCCGTGTAGACTTGAAGTATCGCCAGGATGACGAGTATGCAGTTCTGAATGGTCTCGATGAAAACGGAATAGCGTGACTTTCTCTGATTTATCTCATTCTGAGCCATCTCCATATCTTTCTTCAGTTTGCCGAGCCTCAAGCGCAGGCCGAGCTTATTTTCCCTTGAAAGGAAGATTTCACGTTCACTCTGGTAATTGAAGCAGTTCGGTATATACTGAAGGGAGAGTGAATGCCGGACATTCTGCAATGCGGATGTGTCATTTTTAATCTTTGCGTAAAATCCGATGTACCCCCCTGAATCATCCGCCTTTATGGCAGCAAGAGACGCCTCGCATCCATCAAGAATCATCTCATTGTAGGCAAGAGCGACGCTAGGAATCATAAGGTACGGAGAAATGAATATATTTTCAACCCTTTCCTTGTTCTGTTCAAAGCAAACTTTCATAAGATGCCCGCGACAAGACAGCATAAATGATGATTTCCTCTCAACCATCGGCTTTATCGTATCAAAAATTTCCGCGCTGTTCATCCTTACGAAATCGAATATACCAAGGAGAATGCCACATAAGGTTTTGTTCCACAGTGATTCTGCCGGGGAAGAGGACGCAACCTGCTCATAGAATTTGGAATATTCGGTAAACACGCGACGTCCGTAGCCGACGCCGACTCTCCGTACGCTTGAAAGTTCAAGTTCTGTCGTTCCAGTGCGGCAGCATTCAAATTGCGGAGTTCCAATAAGGCGTTCACCACAGTCCGCCATATAATGACCGATAAACTCAAAGACGCTCATCGCCCTTTCGCCATCGCCGACATTCACACATAAGTCAGTAAAATTGTTGTATGGGTAGGCAAAATAATTCTCCTGACGGCTTCCGAACATCGTCACGAGCTTTATCAGCGTCAATTCATCAATGGCGCTGCCCTCAGATGGTCTCACCGCAAGTGAGACAATATAACGCTCATCCTCATCCACGGCGTTGCCTCGGGAAGAACAGTTCAGAGATATGTCAACTTCAATAGAGTCAATATGTGACAGATGATAGAACGTATGGCCCTCGGATGTGAAACTATAAAACTTAGGAAGGCTGAGCCTTACATCCCTATATGACTTTATATGATATGTTCGAAATGGTCTGCACTCACGCGCCTGATGAGCATAATCCATAAGGTCGCACTCATACGACTCAAACACCGGACAGGTCTTTAAATCGGATTCATCCTCCTCGCTGAAGCGGCAACCCTTCATCCTATAGTGTGACAGGACAGAAACATCACTTATCAGGAAAGAAGGAGTTTCCGACAAAGCGTCAAGCTTTACGATGCCGTTCTTCGCCTTGTCAACCTCCGCCACCTTGTCAATTTCTTTTCTAAAAGCCTCATAACAAGACTCATCGGAAACGGCCAGTCCCTGATAGAAAGCCGCAAGAAAGGCCTTCAGGTCTTCCGCGCCTACAGCAGGTTCCAGTTTTTTCCCCGGATGAGGCAAAACCATAAGGAATAGGTTGTCAGCCCACCCGGAAGCATCATCAAGAGGTGGCTGGCGGTAATCTATCGGAATCCTCATCGCTCCGAGTGAGCTAAAAAAGCGAAGTCTCGAAATCGGATCAAAGGATTCTTTCTTTACCTTGAAGGGATTCTCCGTTTCAAAATAGATGTTGCGCAGTTTCATCCCGGTGAGTTTCTCCAGCCTTGAAACAGAGAGTTCAAGCCCCTCAGTAAGCAGTTTCCTACCATAGCCGGTTCTTCTGGAATCCTTATCTACCGCAATGTATATGACCTCAAGGTCAAAGGCCGAAGATTCACTGAAAACATAGAAGTCCGACAAAAGTCCGCCGACCACCTTCCCTCCGTCCGTCAGCAGGCAAGCCACAGTGCCCGGCCGAGAATCGGAAGAAGAAATCCTCCTCTTTATGTTGTCGTACGGCTCGCGTTCATCGATGTCCGGAAACGCGTCCATATAAATACGACGAAAGCCTTCAAGAAGACTCTCGTCGTTATCTGCGTATGAAACGAATGAAAGTTCCATTTTTATTTCGTTCCGAAAATACGGTCGCCTGCGTCTCCCAGACCCGGCACGATATAGGCATTCTCATTCAGGTGGTCGTCAACGGCAGCGACATAGATATCGACATCAGGATGAGCCTCCTGCACCTTTGCAAGACCTTCCGGAGCAGCGACAAGGCACATAAGACGGATATTTGTGCAACCGTGCTTCTTCAGGAGCGTCAGCGCATCGATGGAGCTTCCGCCCGTAGCGAGCATAGGGTCTGTCACGATGACAAGCCTCTGCTGGATATCCTCAGGGAGTTTGCAGAAATACTCCACAGGCTCGTGTGTCTCCTCATTGCGGTACAATCCGATGTGTCCGACCTTTGCAACAGGTATCAAGGTAAGCATTCCTTCCAACATACCCATTCCGGCACGAAGAATAGGGACAATCGCAAGCTTGCGACCGGAAACCTTCGGTGCCTTCATCTTACAGATAGGCGTCTCTATCTCCTTGTAGTCGAGCGGAAGGTCGCGGGTGACCTCATAACCCATGAAAAGTGAAATTTCCGTCAGAAGCTGTCTGAAATCCTTTGAACCTGTGTTCTTGTCACGCATGATGCTCAGCTTGTGCTGAATCATCGGGTGGTCGATAATGTGGACTGTACTCATTATAATATGTTTAAAGTTTGGATTCATCCGAGGCCGATCTGATTCGAAATATAAAAATATCGGCTTCTTCAGTTCTGAGATGCAAAGTTAGCATAATTTTTCCTATTTTTGCGAAGGAAATGAGCGGAGGAGTCGATTTTTTCGGAAATATCCGCTCCGGCACGGCAAAGTCTTTAACGTAATATATAAATGGTCAAGGTATTCTGCAGGAACACCGGCACATTCAGGGAATTTCCAGAGGGAACCACCCTGCTTGATGCGGTCGATGAGTTTAATTTCGACAAACCCTACCCCATCGTCGCGGCAAAGGTCAACAATGTCGTCCAAGGGCTTCGGTTCAGGCTCTACAACAATAAGGACATCGAATTTCTCGACTACCGCACTTACAGCGGCCGCAGCGCCTACTGCCGTTCGCTCTGCTTTCTGCTGAGCAAGGCCGCGAGGGACGTGTTCCCAGGATGCAGGATTTATATGCGCCGCCCGATTTCAAAGGGATATTTCTGCTCGCTCATAAAGCCAGACGGCTTCGGAACAGACGCGGATGACGTGGCGAGAATCCGTAAAAGGATGCACGAAATCGTGAAGGAAGACCTGCCGTTCTACAGACAGGAAGTGCAGGCGGATGAAGCAACGTCCGTTTTCGCGAGGGACGGACGCTCCGATGTCACGAAACTGATCGGCACCACGAGACCGGTCTATGTGGACTACTATACCCTTGGAGGCAGCGCCGACTACTACTATGACACGCTTGTTCCGTCGTCCGGCTATCTCGATGTGTGGGAACTTGAACGATACCGCAGCGGAATGCTTCTGCGCGTTCCCGACCGCCATCACCCGGAGCAGCTTGCCCCATTCTTCGAACAGCCTAAGACATTTGAAGTTTTCGCAGAGAACATACATTGGAACGCTATCATGAAGCTCGACAGCGTCGGCGACGTAAACATAGCCTGTCAGAAGGGCAAGGCAAGCGAACTGATTCAGGTCGCGGAGGCATTGCAGGAAAAGAAGATAGTACAGATTGCCGAAGAAATCGACAGGCGTTTCCACGCCGCCTCCCCTGTCAGGCTCGTGCTCATCACGGGGCCCACAAGCAGCGGAAAGACCACATTCTGCAAGCGGCTCAGCGTCCAGCTCAAGGCTTGCGGACTGCACCCGATTTCATTCTCCACTGATGATTATTTCGTAAACCGTCTCGACACCCCGAAGCTACCCGATGGCAACTACGACTTCGATAACTTCGACACCGTCGATCATGTAGCCCTCCAAAAGGACATCCTCAGGCTTCTCGCCGGCGAGACGGTGCAGGTGCCAGAATACAACTTCGTGACTGGAATCCGCGAGTACAACGGCAAGACCCTGAAGCTCGAATCCGACACGGTGCTCCTCGTTGAAGGAATCCACGCCCTTAACCCGCGTCTGACCGACCAGGTGCCGGCAGCGAGCAAATTCAGCATTTTCATCAACACCATCACCAGCATCTCCATTGACGACCACAACTGCATCCCGACCAGCGACAACCGCCTCCTCCGCCGCATCGTCCGCGACTACAACAAAGGCGCATTCAGCCCGCAGGAGACCATCAGCAACTGGCCGAACGTGCGCCGCGCCGAGGTGAAGTGGATCTATCCGTTTCAAGAAAACGCCGATGTGCTGTTCAACTCCGCTTACCTCGTGGAGTTCGCCGTTCTTCGCCCCCACGCAGAACAGATTCTCCGGACAATCCCAAAGAACTGCCCGGAGTACAGCGAGGCTCACCGCCTCCTCCGCTTTCTCTACTACTTCCACCCTGTCTCCGACAAGGATGTCCCTGCCACATCCCTCCTCCGCGGCTTCATCGGCGGAAGTTCGTTTTAAGAACCTTTTCGATAAGCGAGAGCAGAACCAAGCTCGCTTGAGTTATGCCGAGCGTAGAAAAGTGGCGTATGAAATACGAAACATTAAAATCCCCAACTGTCACGCCAGCGGATTTTGAAACGGTCACCGTCAAATTCAATCGGTAGCCAAACGTAGCGCCCGTCAATGGCATTCTTCGGATTCCATCTATCGCCCATATAGATGAAGGTGTTCGCCTTGCCGTCAACCGGCAGTATGAAGGTGCTCTGGGAATTGAAGGTAAGCTCCGAGCCTTCTCCCTCGCACGGGTTTCCGAGTTCAGTCCATGGTCCCCAGATTGACGGTGCGGACGCACTACGGGCCGCATTGGGAGCCCATCCTGTGCATCCCGACCCCATAAAATAGTAGGTTCCGTCTTTCTTGAATATTGCCGGAGCCTCCATGAGACGATCCGGGAACACACGCACATATTTTCCTGTGTAGTCCAAATAGTCATCCGTCAGTTCAGCTATATGCAGCGTCCAGTTGTCCTCCGAGGCGGACAGCTGATATGCCTTTCCGTCGTCATCGACAAATAGGGTCATATCACGGGACATTTGCCCAGACTCGAAATCTCTGGCAAGAAAGCCCTTTTCATCAGGGAACTCGTCCTTGTTGAACGGCCATTTGCCCGGAACAGCTCTGGTGCTGCGTACAAAGGAAAAAGGGCCTTCCGGCCTATCCGCTACTGCGATTCCACTGCGTGCGCTTGAATATCCGCTTCCCTTCAACTCCAGATGGAACCACATCACGAACTTGCCCGTAAGGGCATTATAGATGACCTTCGGGCGTTCAAGAATGCAGCCCCGTTCAATGTCGGAACCGGGTTCATCGCTTACGGCCAATGCTATGCCCTCATTCTTCCAGTTGTAGAGATCTGTAGAAGAATAACAGCTGACTCCCACTTGAGCCAGATTGCCGGCCTCCCCCTCCGTCTTGTACTCACCGTACCACCAATACTTTCCACCGTGGAACATGATTCCGCCTCCATGCGCGTTTATTGCCACGCCATCAGTATCTTTCCACGACTCTCCTGGTCTGAACTCCGTATTTCTAACATCGGAACGAGGTTCGTCCTCCGAAGTTACTGAAACAGAATTGCCATTCGCGGACGATAGAAATGTGACGGAAAGAGCCGCCACGCAAAATAGGATGTGTTTGATTTTCATTTGAAGCAAATCTATGTAACAAATATTATATATACGATATTTTCACACAAATCTAACCATTCTTTCTTTAAGTAATCATTAAAAAATAACTTGAACAATTTGTATATCTTTATGGTCTATA
>UQYV01000031.1 GCA_900545245.1 uncultured Bacteroidales bacterium | reverse complement strand
GAGGACTTACCCTCGCCACAAGGGCTCAAAAGTGGTGTTTCGCACTTGCGAAACTCGAGTACTTCAAAAATATTTTCTACTCGGTTTCTCCCTGCCACTCGTTAATTCCATCCCTGACCCTGTTACGGAACTTCAGCACATCATAGACATAAGTCGTGGTTCCGTCACCATTGCTGAAGCAATAGTTCAGGGAAATTTCCCTATCTTGAAGGAGTTTCGCTCCGTTGAAGCGGCTCGGGTGGCCCTGAATCGGGTTTATTATGATGTCGGAGCCGTCGGCAGGAGAGACTGTGATGTCGTCGCCATTGAAAGTCAGAAGCAGTGAACCCGTGCGACCACTCATTCGGTCGGTCTTGACAGAAACAGCATCTACAGTCGTGAGCCTATAGACCTTCGAGTCAGCCTGCGGAAGCGTGAGTTCATACTCGTCCGTGGAGACCACCTCCCCCGTCGCGTCAGAACGCACAACCGTCCGGCCTCCGTGATACCAGTTTCCGTAAAAGCGGTTCTCACATTTCACGGCTATGACCTCGAAACTTTTTTCCTTCACAAGGACGTCCGCATCGGCATTGACAATCCTGAAGCCCAGCGCATAATACGGCGTGAATGCCTTGGGGTCCGAAAGAATTTCGTCAGTGGCACGTATGGTCACTGCGGCGGTGTGCCGTCCCTTGCGTATGGTCAGCCCATCAATGCCGTCAAGTTCATAATACCCGGCCGGAAGCGGGCTTATCGCCGTCACGGAGGCAAAGGCGTCGCTAACATAGGACTGGCTCAATGCGCCCAGCCTGCCCATACCCTTCAGACCGTCAAGCGCGGTGAACGACGGAGTCCCGTCCGACTCCGAAAAGACGGAAAGGTCCGTTGAAAGCAGCGCATCGTCAGATTCGACCTCAACGGCTCTGTCGCGGTCGTTGTCCACCACTCCGCCGAGAGCCACCGTAAAGTCGAACTTCATCCCTTCCCCGACCACGAACGTGCGCAGGTCGTACTGGTAGGCGGAATATACCCCCGTGTATTCGTAATCCATCGTGTAGTCACCGTAGCATCCCGTGGCGAGGACACAGCAGACGGCGGACAATGCAAAAATCTTCTTCATCTTCTCAATTTCCATAAAAACAAATCTATCTCCAACTTTCCCATCCCTCGTTCTGAACAAGATTCGGACAGCGGCGCACCTCCATATAAGGCAGCGGAGCCCAAAGGGACGGATAGGCAAGATTTTCTACAACCTCATCATAATCAAAGACTTCCTCTCCGGAATATCCTCTCGTTATCTTCACCCCATGAATAGGAGCATTGAGGTCGGAGACGGAAGTGGCCCAGCGTCTGAGACTATAGTACCGCTCTCCCTCGAAGCAGGTTTCAACCCTCCATTCGTTCCGAACCAGAGCCGCGAACACATCCTTCCCCGAAGAGGCGCACTCCTCAAGATAGGGGTCTCCCGTCGCTCCGAGCCCTTCAGCGTCCTCAGTGGTCTTTCGTGCGCGCAGCCATGCGAGAGCCTGCTTTGCGGAATAGCCGAAAGTCGAACTTTCATCAGGTCCCACGACTTCGTTGGCCGCCTCAGCAAAAATCAGACACATCTGTGTCCAGCTCAGCAGGTGGACGCAACGGTAGCCGGGCTGAACCGTCTGGTCGTAGGAATTCCACCCTCTGTAGAGGAACTTACGGATATAGTAGCCGGTGGGCGAAGTCATCGTCCCGCCCGGAGCGTCAGCGCCGTCTGTCTCTGTCTTAAAAGTATACATCTTCGCGCCGTTTGACAGGCGATTGACAGACGAGCCGTTATAGTAAATCGCGGCATAAAAACGAGGATCACGTCCTTCGTAAGGCTTCTGCGGGTCATAGCCGCTGCGAGAGTCCGTTATAGGGTAGCCGTTCGCCATAGGGAAAGCATCCACAAGGTCCTGCGTCGGCACGATGTTGGACTGTCCGCCGAAACCGAGCGGATAGCAGCACTTCTCGGTGTCGGTGGCCTTCGAGAAATTGGATGGCCAGACAATCTCGGCGCTGTTGCAGTCGTACCATTTGAATCCCGACAGCGGGTTGAAACCTCCCGTGAGCGAGCCTTCCCTCTCAATCTTGTGCTTCATGACGCGGGAAGCATATAGGGCGGCGTTCTCATACCTCTGCACATCGCCCTCCGGATTGAACGCCGGACTTGCCCAAAATAGCCAAACCATGGCGCGGATGGCGTCGATGCAGACACGGTCGAGAGTCTTGTAGCGCACGGAGCCTGTCACGGGCAGGTTCTGAGCCGGATCGCCGGGATAGTCGCGGTTGGAGTCCGGAAGATAGAAGTATGCGGAGTCGCAGTCGTCAAGAATCTGTTTCACGCACTCATCCACCCCTGCCCTACGGATGCTCTCGACATCGATTTTGTCGGTAGAGGTCGGTTCGGTCACAATCGGCACGCCCAGCATATTCCCGTCGGTTCCCTTTCCCGCAAAGGTGCGGAGAAGGTCGAAACCATACCATGCGCGCAGTCCGAACGCACTGCCCTGCATAGTCTTGCGGTAGGCAGCATCAGCCTCAAGGTCAATCAGATAGCGTGCGCTGATTCCGGCACGGTCCTTAAGAAAAAGGTTGGCGTAGTTGATTGCGGCATAGTCCGTATTCCATTTGGAAGTGAAAGGATTGCCTGACATCAGCGCCGTCCCGTTCGAGAACTTGCGCCATGCGGCCGCCTCAGAACGGTACACGGCATCGTCCGTTGCAGCGGAAATGCCGAGAAGGTAGTTGGTCGCGTAGAGGGTCGGGATGAAGTCGTTGTAAATCTTATCAACATATCCCCGCAGCAACTTGGCGTTCTCGTCGTAGTTGTCGTCGTTGTAGCTGCCGTCCGGAAGCGGGTCGAGAAAACTGCATCCCGCAGCCACGAGACACGGAAGAAGAACGGCTATGATTTTTGTGAGTTTCATTTTTTGTCTGAGTTGAAAGGATTAACATTGCGTCAGAAATTCAGCTTTATGCCGCCGGTGACCGAACGCAGCAGAGGGTAAGAAGCGACGCCCGCGTCGATGCACTCAGGATCCACATCCCTTATTCCCGAAAGTGTCAGGAGATTCTGCCCCTTGACCGAGAACTTCACTCCCTTAATCCATGACACCCGGCGCAGACGTAGATTGTAGGACAGCTCGGCGCTCTGAATCTTGAACCACGCGCCGTTACGGAGCCAAAAGTCCGAACCGACGAAACTCTGGTCCGAATGCACATAGTCAAGACGCGGATAGTCACCGCCGATGTTGTCGCGGACGAAAGCTGAATAATTCCCGTCACCCCATCCGTTCCAGAAATAGCTGTTGGTCATCGCTGTCTTAAGTCCTGCGCGGCCGGTTCCCACGATGTTCAGTTCAAGGTCTTTCCATCCGAAACTGAGGTTAAGCGCATAGCTCAGGCGCGGAGCCGTGTTCCCGAGAATCACCTTGTCGTTGTCGTCAATCCGTCCGTCTCCATTCACGTCCTCATACATAAGGTCGCCGATCTTCACCGCAGTGGAAATAGCCGGAACGGAAGACAGCTGCTCCTCGTCCTCATATTTCCCGATGCAGCGGTAGCCCCAGTATGCATCCACCGGAGTACCGGTCTTCTTCTGATATTCATAGAGCCAGTCGTCGTCCGTCATCCGCTCGTATATCGCCTTATACGTCGTCGCGCTGAACGATGCCCCGAGGCGGAAGTCTCCGAAAGCCTGTGAATATCCGAGAGTGATATCCATTCCCCGAAGGCTCTGCGCGGTGTAGTTGTCCATAAGTGCGATGCCATTAAGTCCATATACTCCCGGAATCGTGGAGGATATGTTCACTATCGAGTCATATATTTTCTTGTAATATGCATTCATCCTGAACGAAAAGAGTCCAAGGAAGTCGAAGTCCAGCCCGAGGTCGGTCTGAAACACCTTAGGCCAGCCGAGATCGTGGTTGGCAAGACGGTTTATAGTCGTCTTGTAGGAAATCCAGCGGTTGGTTCCGAACCACGAAGGCTGGTCGGAAATCGGGCCGTACCACATGTCTCCGTTGTAGGAGTAGTTGGAACGATACTGATATGGTGTTCCGAATACATCGAACTGCCCGGTCAGGCCTGTCTGGGCATGAATCTTCAGTCGGTCAATCCACCTGACATCCTTGAGAAAAGCCTCGTTAGATGCCACCCAAGCGAGTCCGGCTGAAGGGAAGAATGCAAAACGGTTTCCTCTCTCGTAGCGGGACGAGCCGGCGTACTGGGCGACGAACTCGGCGACATATCTACCTGCGTATGAGTACTTTGCATCTGCAACGACATACATCTGCCTCTGGTTCTGCGACTCGCCCTTGCTCGAAGCGCTGTTAATCGAGAAAGTCGCTCCTGCACTCACGAGGTGGTCTCCGAAAGAGCCGTCGTAGGAAAGCCTCTCATACATCGACAGAGACTGCCAGGTGTAGTTGGAGAGAGTGGATTTGCCGGAAGCCTTGGCTCCCTTGTGTGACGACTGTTCCTGAATGCCGGCATCAGACGACCAGTACCAGGCAATGTAGTCGTCGTTCTTTCCTATAGTCGTCTGCGCAAAGTTGGAGGCGGCGAGCCAGGTGCGGGACTTAAGTCCCTTGAGAAGCCACGAGAAATCCACGTCGAGCGCAACGTCCATAAGGCCGGAACGCATTCTGTTGGTCCGGAAGCCACCCTCCTTCATGAGGGCATAGTAGTTCTGCGTCCAGGACTTGCTCACCCCGTAGGCTGTGCCTGCTCCGTCCGGAAGTTCGAGTTCAAGCGGATATGCCACGGCCGGAACCGTCCTGTAGTCGTACCAGGACGTCCTTCCGGAACGCCGGAAATATAGCATAGAGGAAAAATCGACCGAGACCTCCATCCATTTCCCGACCTTCACGCCAAGGCCCGCTGTGAAATTGAAACGGCTGTAGTCCACGGCATTGGGACTCTTTATCAGGTCTCCGGAATAAAGTCCGTTAAGAGAAAAATTGTAACGGACACCGGATGTGCCTCCGAAGATGTTCAGCCCGGCACTTGAAACAGGAAGAAAATTCCTGAACATCAGCGACTTGTAATCCACATTCGGGTATTCGGAGCTATATGGGTCGCGGTTTGCGAAGTTCTTTATGGCGAGTTGGCTGTAGAGTTGCTCATAGCCTCCCTCTTCCCTCGCGGCGTTGTTCAGCCGCGCATAGTCCTCTCCGTTCACCCACTCCGAGACCCTGTCCGTGAAGCTGACTCCGCTCTCCGCATTCACGCTGATGCGCATCGGAGTGTCGTAGCTGCCGGAGCGGGTCTTTATGAGAATGGCACCGTCCGAGGCGAGCACGCCGTAGCGGGCACGGTCGGCAACATCCGTCAGGAAGGTCATGGACTCAATCTGGTTCGGATCGAGTTGCAACTGTCCGAAAGGAATGCAGGCGTCGTTCACGATGCACATCACATTGCCCCGTCCTCTCATTCTGACGCTGAACTGGTCCGAATCCAGCGAACGGTACTGGTAGTTAGGCAGCGCAAAACCGGCCTTCTCTATAATCTCAAGTCCCGGGACTGTGCCGGTGAGTCTGTTCATCAGGTCGCCCTGCATCCTGCCTTCGAGCGCATCGCCGGAGACGGAGATGAAATTCCCCGTAGATTCAGTCCATGTGGCGCGACCATTCCATGGCATCACGACAACGCTGTCCCGCTTCCACAGCAGGCTGTTGTCATTCGCCTTCCCGTCAGAATGCCCCTGCGGCTCTGCAGCCACTGCCGGAAGGCTTCGCATGAGGGTCAGGCACGGCAGGAGAGAAAGCGCCGCAATCATAATATCTCTTTTCATCATTTCCAGCTCCAGTTTACAAAGTTCTTCATCTTAAACGCCTCAGAATCGGGGAAAGGAAGATAGTACATATAGTCCTTCCACACGCACTGACGGTTGTTAGGCAGCGCCTTGCGGGTGTAAATCCTTCCCTCAGGATGCTCAGGACTCACAGCCGTCTTTTCGACATACATTCCGTAGAGTGTCGTTCCCATGGTCTGAGGGGCAATCTTCCAGCGGCGTATGTCGTGGTAGTAGTGGTGTCCCTCGAAGGCAAGTTCCACGCAGCGTTCGTTGCGTATGCGCTCGCGCAGGCTCGCCTTATCCGCGGTGTATTTCGACGCCACATTCGGCATCCCGATGCGGCTGCGGACGGCATTCAGAGCCTCAACCGCCGTAAGACCGACAGTCCCGGCCTTTCCTGACGGGCCGTAGGCCTCGTTCACCGCCTCTGCATAGTTTAGATAGAGCTCGGCAAGACGGACTATCGGGTCTTCGTGATAGTGGTTGCTCTGCTGCTTGAGTCCAAGCACTCCGTTCCAGTACTTGCGGCAGTAGTAGCCGGTGTTGGAATAGGCATATGTGTCGTTATCCCTCGTACCCCAGTCAATGCCGAAGGTGAGGTTCACTCCGTTCAGACGGGTCGTCGGCCAGGACTTGGAGGAAGGGTCGTAGTATATGCTGATTTTCCCTTCCGCCGCATTGCTGTTGGCCTGTCCGTCATGGACAATGGTAAGTTCCAGACGAGGGTCGCGGTCACGGTAGGGCGCCTGTTCGCTATAGTGCCCGGCGGCGGCAGCCTCAGCCCTGTCAGCCTCCGTGAGCAGCGGCTCGCCCCATTTGGTCTCGTAGCGGTCCACAAAGTTCTGCGTCGGGCAGACTCCAGAAGAGCCGGAAGTGGCAGCCGACTGAGGGTAGGCCATGATGCTGCTCAGGTTCGCATGATTGTCCTTAGTCTGGAGAGCATAGACCCAGATGTTCTCATTGGTCGTCCTTTGGCTCAGGAAGTTGGTCGTGTAACTTGCCGCAGGAGTGAGCGAAAACTCCGCGTCAAGGGCCTCCTGCAACGCAAGTGCACAGGCCGACGCCGCGTCCTTCCAGTCTTCCTCTCCCCTCTCGTTGCTCAGAGGACTTGCGGCATAGAGCAGTGACCTCGCATACAGCGCCGCTGCAGCCGCACCGCCAATCTGGTCAAGGGTAGAGCTCGCCAGATCTGCCGGAGAGTTCCTCCTCATATAGCCGGCCTCCTTAAGAAGCTCGTAACCCTTACGCAAATCCTCCGCCGCCCGGACAAATGTCTCATGGGATGAGAGTCTCGGAAGGTCCCATGACTCCTCGGCCTCAAGCGCATGGTCCATATAGGGCATTCCGCCGAAGAAACGGCAGAGAGAGAAGTAGCAGAAGCCGCGTATGGCGTAGGCCTGGCCGAGCAGGTCGGCGCGTTGCTTAGGCGTGGCATCTGCGCAGAGGTCTATCTTGGCTATGGTCGTGTTGCAGCGGCGGATAGTCGCGAACATTGCCTTGGCCAACGGTTTGTCGGCACTTCCCGAATCGAAGGTCACCGCCTTCAGAAAGTCCTGGGTCATAGTCCCTTGCTTGAAGTACTGCTGCGTCACCCCCATTCTTCCGGCGTCCGCCATGTCCGTGGTGTTGTACCACGAGAAAGAATATTTCTGGAGGAAGTCCGAATACATCGGGAATGCATAGAGTATGTTCTCCTTGTTGGTTCCGTTTCCGGAGGCGTAGAGCCAGTCGAAATAGGAGCGGAAATTGGAATAGGTGCCGAATACCTCGCTGTCGTCGAGTCCGAGTTCGGGATCGACGTCAAGATAGCCGCAGCCGCCGATAGCAAGCGCAAGTGCCGACACGCTGAATATATGTCTTATCTTCTTCATGTGCATATCAGAATGACAGGTTAAGGTTGAGTTTCACAATTCTCATCGTCGGGTAGTAGTTCTCGGCGGTCGTGAGCCTCTGTGGATCCTGCTCCATAAGACTTGTGAAAGTAAGGAGATTGTTGCATATCACTCCCACCGAAAGCGAGCGGACTCCGAGCGCCCTGCGGAGTTTCTTCCCGTCGAAGGTGTAGGAGAGGGACATCTCCTTGACCGTCAGATAGTCCGACTTCTTCCATGTGTAGCCGTCAAGAGCAAGGTCATATCCCGGCCACGCAGAAGTTCCTCCGGCCCACGAATACATCTCGTCCGAAAGCGAAAGCGCCGGGACGGAAGAATTGCGATGCCGAGGAGTCCAATAGTCAAGGTGGGAGGCGTGGACGACATAATCACCTGAATAGAAAGGTATTATGGCGGCACGTCTGTAGTTTATGTACTTGCCTATCGTTCCAGTGAAGAGCGTTCTGAAAGAGAGTCCCTTCCAGTTGAAGCCGAAATTGAAGGAATACACTCCCGGAGCATAGGTGGAGCCTCTGAGCGTGTGGAGGTCATTCTGGGCTATGCTTCCGTCGGCGGTGTAGTCCAGGAACTTATACACGCCGGGAACGACGTTGGTCCATTCGGAAGTATAGAGCGGGTAGCCGTGAATCTCATCAATCGAATTGAAATAGCGGTCATCGACAAGAGTGCTGCCGGTTCTCGCAGAGTTTAGCGGAGTTCCGGTATATTTCTGATATTCAGGAGCATACGGAGCGTCTCCATAACTCGTTATCCTATTTTCGCTCAAACCTATCATCGCCCCGACATTGTAGGCGAAACCTCCGGTCGTCCTGTCCTTCCAGTTAATCTCGACCTCAAACCCGTGCTTTTTCAGCGCACCGGTGTTCACATCCTTGTATTTCACGCCGACGAAAGGGGTCACCACCGGAGCCATAAGCATATCGCTCCTCTTCTCGTCGTACAGATCGACTTCAAGCCTGAGCCTGTCATTGAGCCAGCCCATCTCGACGCCTATGTCCTGCTTGTGCGCGGTTTCCCAACGGGCGTCAAGGTTGGCGGCGGCGTCCTCCACGATGTAGCCGTAGCTGTTCTTCGTCCACGAGGAGTAGTAGAGCCAGTTGCTCGATGAGCTGTCGCTTCCGACAAGGCCGTTGGAGTAGCGGAACTTCATCAGGCTCCACCACGGCATTGCCTCTTTCCAGAACCGTTCCTTTGACATCACATAACCGACGGCGACGGAAGGGAAGATGCCGTAACGATACTTTGGCGAGAACTGCTCGCTGCCGGTGATTCCGAGGTTAGCCTCGAAGAGGTAGCGTCCCTTGTAGTCGTAGGTCGCCCTCGCCACGAAAGACTGGTTGCGCTTGGGGAAGGCCGCACCGTTGTTGTACTGGCGCTGGTTGTAGAGCGCGAGTGCGGTGACATTGTGAGCGTCCGCGAACTTGCGGCTGTAGTTCAGCGAAGCCTCAAGATAGGTGATGTAGGTCACGTTGGTCGCGGAGTTGTCCTGCGTAACGGCGTATGGGTTAGGACTATAGACAAAGTCCGACGCAGCACCCACAGGAACCCAGATGTCGTCGGAACCCGCGTCGTACATATTCCAGTCGATGTTATACTGCGCCATATAGGCCTTGACTTTCTTCGAGATTCGGGAATATGTCGATGTGAGTCCGAACTTTCCGGTGACAGACAGGCCCTTTGTGATGAAGTCGAGGTCCTGTTTGAGGATTATGTCCGTCATGAGGCGGTTGTTCATCGTCTGCTGATAGTCCGGGTCGGCAAGCATGCTGTACGGGTTCGTGTAGGCGTGTCCCTGGTTGCCACCGAGGCGCATCCCCTTTAGTCCCGGGTAGTTTACGTCCGGAAACTGCTCAAGCGCCCATTCGGGATAGTAGGCCGGATAGGAGATGGTCGGGGCCTGATAGATGGTGCTGAACACGGTCGAAGAGTTCCATGCGGTCGAAAGCCGCTTCTCCATGTTCGTGACGCCTCCGACCTTCAGCGAAAGGAGGGTCGAACGGGTGACGTTCCAGTCCATGTTCATGCGGTAGGAAATCCTGTCGCTACTGTAGTTAGTGCCATCTGTGATTTCACGGATTATCGAACCGTCGTGGACATAGCCCACGCCGAGATAGTACTTGATCTTTTCCGTACCTCCGGACATGGTGAGGTCGGCGTCAGTGCTCAAGGCGAAGTCGCGCAGAAGGAGTCCGTACCAATCAACGTCCGGATAGCGCAGGGGCTCGGACTGGTCGGCGTATTTGCGTATCACCTCGTCCGAGAATATGGAACCGAAAGAGCCGGTGTTTTTAAGGGCTATGTTGGCCATACCCGCCACTGTCGCGGCATCCACGTGCGAGGGGATGAAGAGCGGCGTGTTGAAGCCCTGATTCACATTGACGGAAAACTTCGGCGCACCCTTCGCGCCTGTCTTGGTCGTGACGAGTATCACTCCGTTTGCGCCCTTCGCGCCATAGACCGCCGTGGCGGACGCATCCTTCAGGACAGACACGCTGGCCACATCCGAAGGTGAAATGGAGTTCATGGGACGCTCTATGCCATCGACCATCACGAGCGGCTCGCTGCCGTTCCAGCTGGAAAGTCCGCGAATCATCAGCGTCGCGTCGCTCTCTCCCGGAGCTCCGCTCTGCGAATAGACGAGCAGTCCCGGAACCTTTCCCGCAAGCGCGTTGTTCAGCAGGCTCGTTCCCGTGCCGGCAATATCTTCGGCCTTCACATTGGTGATTGCCCCGACGACGCTCTCTCGCCGCTGCACGCCGTAGCCCACGACCACGGTCTCCTCAATTTCGAGCCGCTCCTCCTCAAGGCTGACCGCCATCGCAGTCTCCGATGCCAGAAGTTCAATGGTCTTGTAGCCCATACAGGTGAAGACCAGCGTCGCTCCCTTCGGAACCGTAATGAAGAAAACTCCGTCGGCATCCGTCATCACTCCGGACGACGGCCTGTCCTTGACAAGGACCACCACTCCGGGCAGCGGCACTCCGGAAGCGTCGCGCACGGTTCCGCGTACGGAAACGGTCACATCCGCCTGCGTCTTCCCGGCGGCCGTCCCTGAGGATGCCGCGAAGTTCCCGCCGCCTGTCTCCGCCCGTAAGGTCAGAGGCATGACTGCAAGCAGCGCGAACGCCGCCAGTTTCAAATTAAGTTTCATAATCATTAATAACCAATTCAAGTTTCGTAAGTATTCTAACTTATTGCGAATATTATCTCAAACCCCACGCACTTTTTTCTGTCCACCAGTTTTGAGATGTATTTTTGAGCCAGATTTTTTCATTTTGAGAGGAGTTTAGTGGTGCTAAATGACGAACAAAATGGGGAAATATGGCCAAAAAGACACTCAAAACTACCATTTATATTTGTCGTCATCAACAACATAATTGTCATTTCCGGTCTCACCCTCGAAACCCGTCCTGTCGCCCTTGGCCTCTTGAGTGATGGTGCAACGGGTCCTGTAGGTCTTGCCCTGTGCGTCCGTGCAGACAAGCCATATTTCTGCCGTGCGGCGTGCCTCGTCCGGATTGAGCGAAAGGGTGAAGATTACGTCATCTTCAGCAACTGACAATGCGCCCACCCAGTCTGCCGCACAATCGGCCGATAGCTGAGAAAGCGGCACATTGGCGCTGTAAGGGATTCCGTAGTTTCCTCCTGCGGCCGGATAAATCACGTCCGGCGGAAACAGGTTCAGCACGGGAGAACCCTTCACCGATTCCTGATTCACCTCAATCTCCACGCTGAGTTCACTTCCTGAAAGAGACAGGACGAGTTTCGTAAAACGGTAGAGATTGTCGTTCGGGGCAAACACCAGAACTATTTCACCGTCACCGTCTCCTGCCGCGCCTTCAAGCCGCACCCAGTCGGTATCCTCCGCAAATTCCGCGGTCCACGCCCCTGAGGCATAGACTTCGACGGCCAGTCGTCCTCCCTCTGCAACTGCCGTGACGACGGTCTTGTCCGTGGAGAGTTTCTCTACGGGAGCTTCCTTCCGGCATGACACAAGCGCCGTGGCAAGGACGGCCGATGCAATAAAGATTTCACGTATATTCATAATAATCAATCATTTAGATTATAAACTCATTCCATAATCCTAAAGCGGTACTCACAGTGATGTGTGTAGGTTTCGCCGGGTTCAAGGAAAGGATTGGGAAAAGACGGTTTGTTCGGAGCGTCCGGCCAGTTCTGGGTCTCGAAGGTGAACGAGCCGAAGCGGTCGAGAGACTTTCCGTTCTTGCCACGTTCCTCGCCGGTCCACCACTGTCCGCTGTAGAGCTGCAGGCCCGGCTGGTCCGTCCACACCGAGAGGAGGATTCCGTTTGAAGGATTGTAAAGCGAGGCGGCCTCGCGCATTCCCTCACCGTTTATGCAGAAATTGTGGTCAAAGCCACCGTTGCTCCGGACAATCTGCGGGTCACCGCTTTCGAGTGCGTCGCGGACAAGGTGTGGAGTGCGATAGTCGAACGCAGTCCCCTCAAGGGGAATCGGGGTTTCAATAACATCCGGACCGTTCGTTCCGAGAAAAGAGTCGGCATTCACCCAAAGAACATAGTCTCCGCAAGTGCCGCTGCCCTCTCCGCCAAGATTGAAGTAGGGATGGTTGGAGATATTGACCGGACGGACAGCATCAGTCGTCGCCAGATAGTCTATCTTCCACGTACAGTCTGAGTTAAGCGTGTATGTCATAAGGATATCCAGGTTCCCCGGGAATCCCTCCGCCCCGTCCGGATGGAGACAATGGAAAGTCAGCGAACTGTCGGTCTGCGAGACAAAGTCCCACACGACCGAGTCCAGTCCCTTGAAGCCGCCGTGAAGAGTGCCTGTGCCGTTGTGGTTGGCGGAAAGCCGATATGTCCTGCCACCGTGGGAATAGGATGCGCCGACTATGCGGTTGGCGACCGGTCCCACCACAGCACCGAGAAACCTCTCGCGCCGGTAGTTCACATATTCGTCCAAAGTCCCATGTCCGAGAACGACGTCCACCATTTCGCCGTTTCCCTCTGGCACCCAAAGCGACACGACCCTGCCGCCGTAGTTTGTCGCCTGGAGGACCATATCTCCGTTGGAAATTGTCCAAAGACCTGTCTCCTTGCCGCCGATGCTGCCTGCAAAACCCTCCGGACTGACGAGGGTCGGATCGTCCGAGCAGGAAACGAGAACCGTCACTGAAAGACAGAAGGCTGGAAGGCATAATACAATGCCGTTGAGCAAATATGTCGCAATTATGTAGAGAAAGCCGTGGTGTCGCATCATCAAAAAAGTCTTGGTAATTCCAGAAACTTCAGCCTTTCCCTTTACAGATTATAGTCAGCAAGCGTGAACAGTTTGTCCTTTGACGGTGTCGAAAGGTAGGTGCTGTTGCCGACAAGGTCGATTACCTCCGGAAGCAGAGTCTTCGCGCCGCCCGTCGGCTTCAGAACGAGAACCGACCAGCCGTCTTTCCCGATAACGGAAACGCTGCATGAAGCGCCGGCGCTTGAATCGTTCTTCTTCACTGTTCCGTCAGCTCCGATGACAAGGTCGGTACAACCGCCGTCACCATGCACAACGCGTAGGCTGTTGGATGAAGCGGACGGAGCCACAGCCCCCACAACTAGTCCAGAAGCAGGGATTGGCAGCGGAGAAGAGAAGGCATATTCCGCATTCCTCCCGTCGAACTTCATCATCAGGGACAGGTCGTAAGGGTTCAGTTTCACTCCGGAGCGGACGATGTTGTCATGGAATGTTATCTTCGAATCGTAGTCCTTGAGTATCAAGTCTTCGGGAATGTCAAAAATCTTGAAGCCAGACGGTTTGTAGTCAAGATTGAAGATGCAGTTCGTGATCTTTGCCTCAAGTTTTCCGCTGCCCGTGCCCCAAGAGATGAAGCTTCGTCCGAAGTTCTCTATATAGGAATGGCTTATGCACTTGTCAATCACGAGGTTCACGTCAATGTCGCCGTCAATGACAAAATCGCGGTTGGTGGTGTCGAAATAGACCTGACTGAACTGATAGAACCCCTGACGGGCAATCTTCACTCCCACCGTCTCCGCGAAGTCTCCGGTCTGGCCGTCGCCCACTCTCCAGGTGAGTATGTGGAAGTTGTTGATGATATGACCCGCCCCTTCAGTGTAGAGCCCGCAACGGGTTCCATAGACGAAGGTGTCGGAAATCTTGCAGTCGCCGCAACGCTGCCCGATGTATATTCCATAATTGTCGTCGTTGGACGAGAGTCCCTGAACACTGACGTTGTCCAGTTTCGTGTCGCTGCTTCCAGTACCCTTGAAGTCGCTGCTACAGCTGATTTCAATGTGACGCCCCTTACAGTAATAGACCGAAAGTTCCCGCAGAGTGACCAGTTGCTTGAGTCCGTTCACCCAGATGCCCCTCTTAGTGTTCGTGGCATCAAAATGCCCTCCTTCGACATAAGAGAACTGCCTCAGCCCCGCATCCTTTGTCTTCATTTCAGTGAAACCTATCATCAGAAGCGCCTCCAGAGGCTTGTCAGAGGTGATGTGGGCATTCTTGTCAAAGACGAGATTCACATTCTTGGCATAGTCGTAAGGGGTCTTAATCGGCTCGGTGAGTTTATATGTTCCGGCAGGAAAATAGAGCGTGCTGCCGTAGGCGTCCTTTACGAGACGGTTGAGTTCTTTGCCTATTTCGCTACCGTCATTGCTGATTCCGTATTCGGTCACGACGATGTAGCCGTTGTCAGCCGTGGACGAGCCGTTCGGAGTCTCGGCCTTGGCGCAGGAAGAGAACGCGGAAAGAAGCGCGGAAGCGATGACGAAAGCCCGCAGGGATGATGTCAAAATGTTCAGTGTCATAATAAATTATGTATTTACAAAATTTTCAGGAAATCTCCTCTTCTTTATATATGTCCGATTTCACATCTATGTTAAAGATATCTGTCGGAAGGGATTACTTTCTTACACTCTATCCCGTTTTTCTGTGGTTTAAAAGCCTCTGTCTATTTGAGGTGTGGTGTAGTGTGGTGTAATCTTTTGCAAAGATAAAATTTTCTTCCTTTATTTTCCAAAAATATTTTGATTTTTTGCAGCCGACCCGGCACGGATGCGCGAAAAGTTGAAAAAAAAATTTCAAAACTATTTTGAATTTTGAAAATATAGAATACCTTTGCACCTAACTACACCACACCAAAGTATCGAGAACATACCGACGACATCAATAAATATCATAAAATCAGAAATTATGAAACAAAACACTATCAGAACTGATACCCCCCCCCACAGCACTGACGGGTACAGGTCGCCCGTTCTGGCGATTCTGCCAATTTCTGGAGAGACCGGTTTTGCCACGAGTACCGCGACGCAGCTTGGAACCGCCAACGACAGCTATACAATAACCGACGGCGAGACATTCACATGGTAACCAACAATGAAGCAATCGTAAAAATTCGAAAAAAATGAACGATATAATGAATAACACAATGAAAAGATCCCGCATTTCGCAGCTTGCCCTGTTTTTTGCCGCAGGACTCGCGCTCGCTTCCTGCGCGAAGGAAATCACGGAAACACCGGCCGCACCGGAAGAGTCCGTTCCCGAATACACGACGATAACGCTCACTGCCACGCACCCGGAGATGACGGAGGAGGGCGCAGCGGCTCAGGAAAACGGCGCGACCGCCGTAGTCTCGACCAAAACCACTCTTGATGAAAAAGGCAGCGTCAGCTGGGCCGCAGGAGACAAGCTGAAGCTCGTCTGCAAAGACGGCACGCCCTTCACCACGGAAGCCCTCACGGAGGCAGACCTGAAGGACGGCGGAAATACGGCGACATTCAAGGCGACCGTCACTGCCGGCAAGTCACTCAAATGGGCGGTATATCCATCCGACATTGCAACGGAGCTGACGAGCGACGGAAAGTTTTCCGTCACTGTTCCGCAGGTGCAGGACGGTAAGTTCGAGCACGCCTCGATTGAGGTCGGAGAAATCGGAGAGGACAACTCCATTGCCCTGAAGAATGTCTGTGCACTGCTCAAGTTCACCGTAGCGAATGAGGGAGCCGCCAAAGTGTTCATCGGAGGCAACGGAGCTCCGCTTAACGGAAAGGTCAACATATCCGCGAGCATTCTTGATGCTTCCTACACTGTTTCAGAGGATGTTCATGACTATCAGCCTAATGTGGAGGTTTCCGTAAACGGCCCTAACACCTACTACGCCGCGATACTCCCGACAAAGACAACAGGACTCTCGATGCAGATTTACTCCGCTGACAACACGCTCCTTGCCGAGAACATCTCCAGCAATGTCCTTGACGCCCCGAGAAAGGCAATCAAGAATCTGGGAGAACTCCGCAGCACACCGTTCTCTAACAAGAGGTTCGTCACCAAGGACGGAGCGGGAGACAAACAGGGGCTTTCGTGGGAGAACGCATGGTCGTTCCAGACTCTTATAAGTAAACTTCAGGGAACAGCTCTGACTGACCACGTGATATTTATAACTGAGGGTAATATAAAACCAACAACAGGTACCATAGCCTTAAAGGATAATACAAAATTCAAGATTTATGGTGGTTATCCGACAAATCTGACCGGTGTAACGACAACAGACCGCGACATTAACAAACACGCAACGGCCTTCGTTGGAAAAGACAGGAACGGAGAGAAAGACAATGCGCGACTATTCGTTTACAATGGCACTGCAACTGGAACAGAAACACTTTTCGATGGCATCGGATTCAATGACACATATCAATGGGTAGAAACTGCTCAGTATGATTTATACGCAGGCACTTGCCTATTGATTGGCGCGTCAAAAAATGTCTATTGCGTAAACTGCCGATTCAACAACAATTATAAGGTTGGAAATGGGATAATGCGAATTGGCTCAACATCCAGCACATCTGCAAATGCGACATTTGAAAGATGCGTATTTTCAAACAACACGGTCACAGGCGAAGGACTCATCAGAGTATATTCAAAGGGAAAGTTGACACTCAAGGACTGCGATTTCTCTGAGGCAAACACCATTCCGGGAGGTACTATATGCAAAGCAAGCATCCCTACCGATGTTACAGACGGCGGAGGAAACAAGCTATCTGAGGGCCAGAAACTAAAGTAAAATGGTCTAAATATTATACCGAGGCTTACTCAACAGTCCCGAAGGGACCGCGACGGGGCGCGAGATACCCCTAATAGGGGTCGTAGACGTTAGTCTGCGGGAGTTAGGAAGTCCGAAGGAGGGTGAACAAAACACTTTTTGGTCACCCTCTTTCATATAGCCTCGTAATTCACATAAATTTTGTAATTTTGCAGAACTCGCACACCACAACAGAGCAAAGTTAAGCATAGCCAACAACATATCCACCATGAAAAGCACCATACGCATCGACAAAAATTCGCTGGTTCCCGTATATCGACAGATTGTCAGCGCGATAGACTCCATGATTGAGGCGGGTACGCTGAAGGAGGGGGATGTACTCCCGTCAATGAACGAACTCGCGGAGAAGCTCGAAATCTCGAAAGAAACGACGAAAAAGGCATATCTCGTGCTGCGGGACGAGGGAAAGATTGAATCGAAGCAGGGAAAGGGATTCTATGTCAAGGCAGACGGAGGGGCAAAGAAACTGAAAGTGCTGGCGATATTCGACAAGCTCAGCACATACAAACAGATACTTTTCAGTTCAATGCTGGAGACGCTCGACAACCACGCGGAAATCACCATACGCCTGCATGAGCAGAATGTCGATATGCTCGAATATTTCATCCACGAAAACCTCGACAATTTCGACTACTATGTCATAACTCCGCATTTCCCGCTCGACCGGGCCACGCAGAAGAGGGTATGCGCCCTTCTCGGGAAGATTCCGAACCGCAAACTGCTTATGCTCGACAATTGGATGAGGGAGATTCACGGGAATTTCGGAGCCGTCTATCAGGATTGGGAAAACGACACGGCGAAGGGACTCGCGGAGGGACTGGACACGCTGAGGGGCTATAAGCAACTCAATGTGATAACCCTCCCGTCAAGTCTCTATTCAAAATCCATCCGTATGGGAGTAGAGCGGTTTTGCAATGAGAACGGCATAAAGGTCAGATTCGCGGACAAGGTGAGCCGTGATATGGTGCACAAGGGTGAGGTCTATCTGCTTCTGACAGGCCAGTACGACTTCGACCTCATAGAGCTTGTCCGCATTGCACGGGAGAAGAAACTTGAGGTGGGTAAGGATATAGGTCTGATTTCCTACAACGAGTCTCCCCTCTGCGAGATTATCCTCAACGGCCTCACTACAGTCTCTACTGACTTCGCCCAAATGGGCCGCCTCGCCGGCGAGATGATTCTCGAACGCTCCCTCGCTAAGCGCCACTGCGACTTCCGGATGACCCGCCGGGCATCGTTCTAAACAAGAAACCTTCAAAAACACCTCAGATTTTGAACATTATGAATATGATCAGACTGAACAATGGCGTGATGATGCCGGATTTTGGACTCGGGACGTTTCATTCGACGGACGAGAAGGAATGCGCCGAGGCTGTCAGAGCAGCGGTAAAGTGCGGCTACAGAATGATTGACACGGCTCGGATATACTGCAATGAAGAAATTATCGGCCGTGCGCTTGAGAGTCTTTTCAGAGAGGGACTCAGGCGCGAGGACATTTTCATCGTGACAAAAGTCTGGTTCGACGACTACGAGGACACAAGAAGTGCCGTGATGCGCTCGCTTGAAAGGCTGGGACTGGAACAGGCAGACCTCGTGCTGCTGCACTGGCCGTTCGGAAACTACTACAAGGCCTGGAGGGAGTTGGAGGAAATCTATGATGAAGGAAAGCTGACGAGAGCAATCGGAGTGTCGAACTTCAGCGCGGCACAGATCGTCGATCTCGTGAAGTTCAACAGGATTGTCCCTGCGGTGAACCAGATAGAGACCAGCCTAATAAGCCAGCAGCAGGAATGCAGGGAGTGGATGCGCCGCTACGGAATCGCGCACATGGGCTACGGACCGTTTGTCCGAGACAAGATGCCGCAGCTCTATGAGGACAGCAGACTGACGGCAATGGCCGCGAAATACGGGAAATCGCCTCGGCAGGTAACCCTCCGTTTTCTCCATCAGGAAGGCGTTATACTCATTCCAAAGTCCGTGCACACAGAGAGAATTGCCGAAAATATGGACATCTTCGACTTCAAGTTGACAGACGACGATATGGAGGTTCTACGTACCTTTGACAGGAACACCCCTATGACCGGTGCCGTGCAGAATCCGGCCCGTGTCGCCAAGATTCTCGGCGAGACACACTGAAAAAGGAGTGGGACCAAAGTCTTTTGTTCCCACTCCTTCGGACTTCCTGACCTCCGCAGACTAACGTCTGCGGAGGGTGACCAAAAAGTCGCCGCTGACAGCACTACAGTCCGAACGGGCTGAAGAAGTTGTTGCCCTTGTCATCCACGAGGATGAATGCAGGGAAGTTCTCCACGCGGATTTTCCAGACGGCTTCCATTCCGAGTTCAGGGAACTCGACGCATTCGATGCTCTTGATGTTGTCCTGGGCAAGAATTGCGGCAGGACCTCCGATTGAGCCGAGGTAGAATCCGCCGTGCTTCTTGCAGGCATCGGTCACAACCTGACTTCTGTTGCCTTTTGCGAGCATAATCATAGAACCGCCATGCTCCTGGAACTCATCGACATACGGGTCCATACGTCCGGCGGTCGTAGGGCCGAGGGAGCCGCATGGCATTCCGGCAGGAGTTTTGGCAGGGCCGGCATAGTAGACCGGATGGTCCTTGAGATACTGAGGCATAGGCTCTCCGGCATCAAGGCGCGCCTTGATTTTCGCATGGGCGATGTCTCGGGCGACGATGATTGTTCCGTTAAGGCTGAGACGAGTTGAAACAGGATATTTCGTGAGCTCGGCAAGAATCTCTGTCATAGGCCTGTCAAGATCAATCTTCACTGCATCTCCCTCACCGGCATTGCGGAGTTCCTCCGGAATAAGCTCGTAAGGCTTGTCATCCATCTTCTCAATCCAGATTCCGTCGGCATTGATTTTTGCCTTTATGTTGCGGTCGGCGGAGCAGCTGACTCCCAGGCCTATAGGACAGCTTGCGCCGTGGCGGGGAAGGCGGATCACCCTGACATCGTGTGCCATATACTTGCCGCCGAACTGAGCACCGAGACCTATTTTGTGAGCTTCTTCAAGAAGCTGTGCTTCAAGGGCGGTGTCGCGGAAAGCGCGGCCTGTCTCGTCTCCGGTGGTCGGAAGAGAGTCGTAGTAGTGGGTGGAGGCGAGTTTAACTGTGAGAAGATTCTTCTCCGCAGAAGTGCCGCCAATCACGAAGGCGATGTGGTACGGAGGACATGCGGCAGTTCCGAGACTTCTCATCTTGGATACGAGGAACGGGATGAGCGTGCCGGGGTTCTGAATGCGGGCCTTGGTCTCCTGATAGAGATAGGTCTTGTTAGCTGATCCACCGCCCTTTGTGACCATCAGGAAACGGTATTCGTCGCCATGGGTGGCCTCGATGTCAATCTGCGCAGGGAGGTTGCACTTGGTGTTCACCTCGTTGTACATGTCGAGAGGAGCGTTCTGGGAATAGCGGAGATTCTCTTCAGTGTAGGTCTTGTAGACTCCGAGCGAAATGGCCTCCTCATCCTCGAAGCCGGTCCAGACCTGCTGGCCCTTTTCGCCATGGACGATGGCCGTTCCGGTGTCCTGACAGAGAGGAAGCTTTCCCTTTGAGGCAACTTCGGCATTGCGAAGGAAAGTCAGCGCAACATATTTGTCGTTTGCCGATGCCTCCGGATCTGAGAGAATCTTAGCCACCTGCTCATTGTGCGAGCGGCGGAGGAGGAAGCTCACATCCCTGAACGCCGTGTTTGTCATGAGGGTAAGAGCCTCTGGAGTGACCTTGAGAATCTTCTTTCCCTCAAACTCTGCCGTGGACACGAGCTTTTCCGAACCCGGAATCTTGTAGTATTCAGTCTTGTCCTCGCCAAGCTGAAACATAGGTGCATATTTAAATTCCATTGTCTTATAATATATTAAACTTTAGTCGTTTATGTAAAAGCTTTCTGCACTTTACCTCCATGTGAAAGGATTTTCCCGATTCACTTCATCCGATCCAAAATATCAATCAGCCGATGAGCTACTGCCGGTGCCGGATCAATAAAGCGGATGCGCTCCACCTCAGAGCCGTCACGCCCCGTCAGCGGATGTTCCGCCAGCAGTTCCTCCGCGACATTCTCCAGCACCGGAAGCAGGAACGGGTAGTGGGTGCAGCCAAGCACAATAGTGTCCGCTCCGGCCTCAACAAGAGGTGCAAGACTCTTCCGGACAATATCCTCCGCAAGTCTCTCGTTCCACGCAGCGGCCACAGGCTTCACTTCGGTCTTCTCTCCTAGCTGTTGTAGTCCATTGACTGCCAAGGTCTCACCCGTGGCGGCATTTCCGGAGCATTCTCCCACGCTGCTTAGGAACAGACATCCTTTCTTGTACCTGTCCGCCAGTCCGCTGCCCTCGACAAGCTCCACGAAACCGCGTCCTACGGACTCAACAATTTCAATGCCGTCAGACCAGCGGTCCTTCATGTCGATGTACTTGCTTCCGCGCAACGTTCCCGCCGTGGCAAGAACCCCGACGACGCCTGTCCTGGTGGCAAGCGCAGCCGGCTTCACGGCCGGTTCCATTCCTATGAACGGAATGTGGTCGAGTCGGCCATCGGTAAGTTCGAAAACCCTCGCTGAAGGGGCTGTCCCATACTCCCGTCGCAGCGTTGCGATTGCAGCCGATGTCGCTGTGTTGCAAGCAATTACAATCACACGAACGCCTTTTCGAATGAGAATCTCGGTAATCTCCCGGGAACGTCCGAGAACATATTCCGCGGACTTCTCTCCGTATGGGCAATGGGCAGTGTCGGCATAATATACGAAACGAGCCTCCGGAACTGCCTTTTCAAGTTTCCGAAGCACCGAAAGTCCACCGACTCCCGAATCGAACACACCTACTGCAACATTCTGATCCATATCTTTCCCACATGCAGGCAGCAAAGGGCTCACAAAAGTTTTGTCCAATGCCGCAAGAGAGTACAAAAGTACAAAATAAATCTGATACGGAAAATATGTTGAAAATTAGGTGTAGTATAGTGTGGTATTTTGAAAAAGTTTTGTAATTTTGCAGAACTTAACCGTCCGCGGACCGGCAAATCGACGCCGCGACGGAACGAAACACCACATCAGATGAAAGAAAACACTGCAAAAAAAGAAGCCGGATGGGTAAAATGGGAGGTTCTGCTCCTATTGTGGATGGCCTATCTGTTGAATCAGGGAGACCGACAGGTGTTCAACACCGTGCTCCCGTCAATACGCGAGGCCCTTGGCCTGACCGACACTTCCGTGGGACTGATCGCGACGCTATTCAACTTGTTCTACGCCTTCATGGTGCCGCTCGGAGGTTGGGCTGGAGACCGTTTCAGCCGCAAATGGGTGGTGACCATCTCAATCCTTTTCTGGAGCGCAGCGACTATGTTCACAGGAGTGGCCAACAGTGTATTCATGCTCGTGCTCATGCGCAGCGTAGCGACGGGAGGAGGAGAGGCGTTCTTCGGCCCCGCCAACTATTCGCTGCTCGGACAGTATCACACGGACACCCGTGCAAGGGCGATGTCGATTCATCAGACGGCATATTATATAGGAGTGATTCTGGCGGGATGGCTCGCCGGACTGATAGCCGACAGTTTCGATGCGCTGCACCCCGGAGAGGGATGGAAATACTCCTTCATCTTCTTCGGCGCGGCCGGTATCGTTTGGGGAATACTCATGGCGTTCAGGCTCAAGGACAAACCGCTCAGCGATGAGGAGAAAAAGGCCAGAGAGGGAAACAATCCCGGCATATTGGACGGTTTCAAAACAGTTTTCACAAACCCTACCGCGGCCTGCCTCACCTTCGGGTTCTCCGGACTCATCTTCGTGATTACCGGTTATATGACCTGGATGCCGGCATACCTTCAGGACGAATGCGGGCTCAGTCAGGCATCGGCAGGATTCAACTCGATGTTCTGGACTTATGTCGCGGCATTCGTAGGCGTACTCCTCTCCGGTTCACTTTCTGACAGGCTCGCGACACGCTCCCCGAAACACAGAATGTTGCTTCAGGCCGCCGGACTCCTCCTCGGAGCCGTTCCACTCTTCGTAATCGGTCATGTCAGCACTCTGTGGGTGCTCTACCTCTGCTTCTCCGTATGGGGATTCTTCCGCGCGATGTTCGACGCAAACACATACTCTGTGCTCTATGACGTGACGCCGCCGCAACTGCACGCATCCTGCTCAAGCGCAATGATTACAACCGGGTTTGCCGTCGGTGCGCTCGCTCCGGTCGTTCTCGGAGCATTAAAGGACAGCCTCGGCAGCCTTCAGGCAACCTTCCCCATTCTCGCGGCCATCTGGATCGTGTGCGGAGTCGTGATGATGGCCGTGGCGTTCAGACGCTATCAGAAGGACTACGACAGAAACAGAGGGCAGGCATAACCGCGGGGTTTGAGAGTTTGAAAATGAGATAAGTTTATATAATACTTTCGAAACTTGAAAAAGTAAGCAAAATAAGATGAACGTATCAGAAAAGATAAGGAAGCCGCGGGCAGGACTGCTGCTCGTTGCCTCACCGAGGTTCAAGAACCTTTCCGGCCCGAAAAAGGGCTCATACGGGCAGAAAAAGGCCATCGTCGCCGAACAGATTCTCTCGTCCCTCGATTTCCTCGACATCACTTTCCCGGGAATAGTGTATGAGAGGGAGGATGCGGAAAGGGCGATGGACGAATTCTATAACGCCAAGGTCGATTTCATAATCGCGGAGTTTCTTTCGTGGAGTGAGGATTTCGCATGGATACGCTTCCTGCGCGACTGTCCTGACATTCCAGTCCTCTTCACAAACGTGGCGAAGAAGAGGATGGCGTTCGAGACTACGCTGGACGAGGATGATTTCATTGAATATCTCTGCAGCGGCACGCTCGTTGGCTCTCTCGAAGCATCAGGCTCCATACGGCGGGTGCCGAGGAAGGGCGTGAAGGTTGTCATGGGAACGAGGGAAGAGATTACGGACGAGATACGTTCGTTCTCCCGCGCCGCTTACGCAAGAGCTGTGCTCCGAAAATCGAACGTCGGGCTTATGGCGAACATGAACGAAGCGATGTGGTCCACCTACATCGACAACTACGACATATTCACAAAAATAGGTCCCGAAATCCACTATCTTCCGTCGTCGGACTATAAGGAAATACTTGATTCACTGACCGATGAAGAAGTGAAGGAATATGCCGACAGCCTCACCGCGCGCTACCGCATGATGGACGACGTGGAGCAGGACAAGTTTCTGGGCTGCGTCATGGCTTCGCTCGCGCTGAAGAAAATGGCGCAGGAGAGGGACATAGACCTGATGGTCTATAACGACATAGACCCGTCTACATTCAAGGTCAGCGGGTGCAGGGCAGGGTTCTACCACGACTGGTTCAACGAAAGCCTCTCCGTCCTCGTGCCTGAGGCTGACACCGGAGCCGGTCTCGCGACATACGTTCTCAAACTGATTTCCGGAGGGCACGTGAATTTCATTGAACCGTTCCACATCGAAGACGACTTCGGCACCTTTGCCGGAGGTCATGCCGGCCCCAACGATCACACCGATCCGAAATGGCAGGACAACGTGCTGATTGCCAGAGATGTCCGTTTTGCGAAGACGAGCTATAAGTACGCCGGCGCTCCTTTCGGATGGTACCGCTTCAGTCCGGGGATGAAGACCGTGACGGGTATCTTCGAGGAAGACGGGCGCTACAAGATGGTCTGCTTCATGGCCGAGTCGCTGCCTGGCGAGCACATATTGGCAACCTATTCCCACAGCATTTTCCGTCCGCAGGTTCCCGTCAAGGAACTCTTTGCCCAACTGCTGAAGGTAGGGGTGACGCAGCACTACGCGATTACCGACGGAGACTATCGCAAGGAACTCGGAGAGTTCGCCGAAATCATGGGATTTGAATTCTATGACATACGATAGTCATACTCCACCAAAATATTTCGGAATCATAAGGATATATCATTCAAAGCAATATTTAACACATTAAAATACAGGAATATATGAGTTTCATGTACAATCCGTTTCCGTTCGACGACCCCAAGCCGGTGAACCGTCCGGAACTTTCAGAAAAGACAGTTTCATCAATAGTCGGCGGAGGCACCCCTAACGTGGCGAAGAAGTTTGCCGCCCCGATCATCGAAAAGGCACGGGAGAAGAACCAGGTGGTTGCATTCGACGGATACACCACGGTGGACTGGACCGTCTTCCTCAATCTGCTCGCTCGGGAATGTGCGGCGGCCGGAATTGAGTTCGAGTCTGTCAATGCCAATGCGGAATGCTTCAAGAGCGGGAAGGAAATTGACGCGATGATAGACTCTATGCTCATTTGGGACAAGAAGATTGACCCGACGTTGCTCTACGGAAAGATATACAAGGGCGGATACGAGGGTATGCTCGACGAGGAGAAGACACAGGCGTTCGAGAAAAAGGTTTCTGCGCTCGGGGAAGGAGCCGGAAAGGTTGTCGCCGTGTTTGGCTACGGAGTGCTGATTCCTCGCTTCAGAGCTCTCTATGACACGAAATGTTTCTTCGACATCACTCCGAAGACATCCATACTCAGGATTCGCCGTGGAGAATACGTCAACATCGGAAAGAAGCGCCCTGACATAATCAACCGCGTCATCCGCCGCTGCTACTACTGCGATTTCGAGATGGCAGTGTGCAGCCGCCGCGAACTTCTACGGAACAACGTCCCGGACTTCTGGTTCCTCAGTGACGATCCGCAGAACATTCAGATGCTGCCATACGAAGCATTCGCGGACATCTGCGAGCAACTCGTGAAATACCCGTTCCGCGCGAAGCCATGCTACATTGAAGGCGTCTGGGGAGGCTCCTACATGAAAAAGCACCGCAACCTTCCGGAGAAGATGCGCAACGCCGCCTGGGTATTCGACTTTATCCCGATGGAGGTCAGCGTCGTGGTGGAGGCCGGCTGCGAAAAACTTGACATCAACTTCTGCACCTTTGTCTGCAGGGAGGGCGAGCGCCTCATGAGCAGGGACGCTGTGGAGAAGTTCCACGGCTACTTCCCGATACGCTTCAACTACGATGACAGCTACCACTCCACCGGCAACATGTCCATCCAATGCCACTCCGGCTCTGCCTACAACCGCGAGCACTACGGAGAGTTCGGGCGTCAGGATGAGAGCTACTACGTCTGCGTGACGGGGCACGATGCAAAGACCTTCATCGGCTTCCGTGACGACGCTGACATCCCGCAGTTTTTCAAAGACATTGAGGCCGCCGACACGGAACACAAGCCGTGCGACTACATGAAATATGTGAATTACGAGGAATCAAAGCCGGGTCTTCAGGTGATGCTCCCCTCCGGCACCATCCACTCCAGCGGCCGCAACCAGGTGATTCTGGAAATCGGCTCGCTCACCATCGGCTCCTACACCTATAAGATGTATGATTACCTCCGCCTCGATTTCGACGGCAAACAGCGTCCGATTCACACCCGCCTCGGCGAGGAGAATGTTGCGCAGCACCGCCGCGCATCCGTGATTCACGACCCCCAGAGCCCGGACTACATCGTACAGAAACCTCGTGTAGCGGCCTGCGGAGAGGGCTGGAAAGAGATGATTCTCGGAGAGAACGAACAACTTTATTTCAGCCTCCGCCGCCTCGAATTCGAAACAGAATGCCAACAGGACACCCACGGAGAGCGTTTCCATGTGCTCGCACTTGTCGATGGTGACCATGTCCGTGTACGCAGCAAGGAACATCCGGAAAGGTTCTACGACATGGATTACCTTGACATAGTCTGTGTGCCTGCCGATATGGGGGAATATGTCATCAAGAACCTCGGCAAGGAACCGGTGATGGTACACAAGACCATGTTGCGGGACGGCTATCAAGATGTTATTCTTTAACACGATGCCTATGAAAACCCTGCTTCTCGACGCCGGGGGCACTTTCATAAAGTGCTCCGACGGACGAGAGATACCAATCCGCTCCGACGGCTCTCGCGAAGAGATCTCATCATCCTTCGCGGAAGCTGTTGGAGCTTTCTGTAATGAAGATTCTTGCGTGAATGATGCCAAAACAGCCTGCGGAAAGGGACAGCGGAACTGCGAAATTGCCGTGGCAATCCCAGGGCCGTTCGACTACGAAAGAGGCATATTCTTGATGAAGCACAAGTTCTCCTCCGTCTATGGAATGAGTTTCCGAGAGGTGGCAGACGTGCCTTCTTGCGCCAGGCTACTCTTCACCCACGATGTGAATGTCATGCTCGCCGGAGAGATGTTCTGCGGCAACGGGCGCGGGTACTCCCGTGTGGCTCTCGTGGCTCTCGGAACGGGACTCGGATTCGCGATGTCCATAGACGGACATATCCTCAAAAAGGCGACAGGCTCGCCGCTTGTCAGCATATTCGGTCTCCCCTATCGCGACGGCATCCTCGAAGATTATGCTTCAAAACGGGGGTTTCTCGGCACATTTCAGGCTCTCGGAGGACAGGGAGCGACCACAGTCAAGGATATTGCCGAATTTGCGTCCGGCGGAGACAAGGCCGCACTTGAGACATTCAGAAGCATCGGAAGCACGATTGCCCGGACAATATCCCCTATTCTCAAGGAATATGGAATCGAATGCCTTCTTTTCGGAGGTCAGATTTCCCGATCCTTCCGATTCTTGGAACCTGCCCTTCGCGAAGGGCTCTCTGGGGTGGAATCCCTCGTGGACATATCCCAAGTTTCAGATTTTGACAACGCCACATTCAACGGACTCCGCGCCATGCTGCGTCAGGAGGAGGCATAAGTCTGTTTGTCAGACAAAATGATTTACCGAGTATGAAAAAGAAAGCATTTATATTGGGCGTAATCGCCATTGCCGCAGCAGGATGCGCAAAAAACGAGATAAACATCATTCACCACGACGGATACACTATAGTTTCCCAGACACGGGGACCTGAACTTGGCTACAACGAGGATTCGGGAGTCAGAATTCTGAACATTGACGGATTCGCGTTCAAGGATCTCGACAAGGACGGGGAACTTGACATATATGAAGACTGGCGCAGGCCAGTGACGGAGAGGGCAAGGGATTTGGCGTCAAAAATGCCGGTAGAACGCATCTGCGGATTGATGCTCTACTCCAGTGCCGTTGATGCCATGACAGCCGAACTGACTCCGAAGCAGACAGTCTACCTCAGGGACGACTATATCCGTCACATGTTGGTGAGGAACATCACCGACGCCGCGACCGGGGCAGAATGGTCAAACCGGGTGCAGGCATTTTGTGAAGCAGAGCCGTTCGGCATTCCATCCAACAATTCTACCGACCCGAGGAACTACACCAACGGGCAGGCAAACACCAACACCTACAAGCCGGAACCTGACGGAGAGTTCGACCCGGATGGGACGAGCAAGATTTCACTCTGGCCGCGGGAGGTGGGAATGGCGGCGACTTTCGACCCCGAGATTGCCCGCAGGCACGGGGAGATTGTTTCCTCGGAATACCGCGCCCTCGGCATCACCACAGCCCTCTCTCCGCAAGCTGACCTCTCCACCGACCCCCGTTGGAGGCGTTTCTATGGAACTTTCAGCGAAAGTCCGGAACTCAACCGCGACATTGTGCGCGAGTACTGCGACGCATTCCAGACCACTGAAGGGGCTAAGGACGGCTGGGGCAGAGGTTCTGTCAACTGCATGGTCAAGCACTGGCCCGGCGGCGGAACCGGCGAGAGCGGACGTGACGCGCATTTCGGGACAGGCAAGTATGCCGTCTATCCCGGAGACAATTTCGCACAGAACCTCATTCCGTTCATCGACGGGGCGTTCAAACTCCGCGGTGGCACAAGGATGGCGTCGGCAGTGATGCCATATTACACGATTTCCTACGACCAGGACCCTTCCGGAGAGAATGTCGGGAACGGTTTCAGCCACTACATAATTCAGGAACTTCTCCGGGACAAGTACCGCTACGACGGGGTTGTCTGCACGGACTGGGGAATCGTCAATGACTATAGCAAGGTCTATGAGCACAGAGGCACGCCGTGGGGAATGGAGACGCAGTCCCCGGCAGAAAGGCGGCTGAAATGCTTCGAAGCCGGAGTGGATCAGCTCGGCGGCGCGGCGGACAATTCAATAAGCCTTGAGGCATATAGGCTTTGGGAAGAAAAATACGGGAAGGAGAGCGCACGGGAGCGTTTCGAGTTGTCGGCAGTGAGGCTTCTTACCAACATTTTCAGAGTCGGCAATTTCGAGAATCCGTATGTCGATCCGCAGAGAGCGGCGGAAGTGGTCGGATGTCGGGAATATGTAGCCGCCGGCTATGAGGCGCAGCTTAAGTCCGTCGTCATGCTGAAGAACCACGCCAGCTCCCTTCCTCAGAAGGAAAGGGCAAAGGTATGGCAGCCGATGAGGCACGTGGCAGCCGGCCTGACGCACTGGCAGCAGCCTACCCTCCCCTACGATGAATATCCGTTCGGAGAGCAGCTGCTGGGCAAGTACTTCGATATTGTAGCCACTCCGGAAGAGGCCGACTTCGCCCTCGTGGCAATCAAGAGCCCGATCGGGCATTGGGGATACATTCTCCCGAACAAGGAACACCCCGACGGGCACTACCAGCCGATAAGTCTGCAATACTCCCCATACACGGCAGAGTTCGCACGAGAAAGGAGCATCGCAGGAGGTGACCCCGCCGAAGTTTCAGACAACCGCTCCTACAGAGGATTCACCGAGAGCACATCAAACGAGGGGGACATGCGCCTCGTGCTTGACACCAAGGCTGCAATGGGAGACAAGCCTGTGATTGTGGTCGTCTCCTGCGACCGTCCGTTCGTGCCGGCAGAGATTGAGCCTGCCGCAGACGCCCTACTGCTGGCCTTCGGTGTGTCGAACAACGCTCTTTTGGACATAATCAGCGGTCGTTTCGAGCCTTACGGTCTCCTTCCGATGCAGCTACCTTCTGGCATGAAGACAGTCGAGGAGCAGTGTGAGGACGTTCCTTTCGACATGGAATGCTACCGCGACTCAGACGGCAACACCTACGATTTCGCATTTGGACTGAACTGGAGCGGGGTCATATCCGACTCGCGTGTCAGGACCTACGGAAAACGCTGATGATTCCGAGACAGAAAAATTTGAAAAATTTTCGTTTGGGTGCAGAAAAAGTTTGCAGGATAAGATTTTTTGCCTACCTTTGCAATCCCAAACGAGAAATGCTGGGTTCGTATAACGGTTAGTACTCAAGATTCTCAATCTTGCAATAGGAGTTCGATTCTCCTACCCAGTACCACAAAAAGGTTTCGATTCATTTCGAAACCTTTTTTGTTTACAAGTCCTGAAGGCTGCGGCGGTAGTCGGACAGTGACATTCCGGTCTGACGACGGAAATAGCGGCCGAGGTAGGACTGGTCCGGAAAGTTGAGACGGTCTGCGATTTCCCCAAGCGGCATCTCGGAGAATGTCAACAGAATTTTGATTTCTTGAACAGTCACATAATTAATGAGTTCCTTCGGAGAGTCCCCGGACACGGCTTGGGTGATGCCGGCAAGGTAGCGCGGAGTGATACAAAGGCGGTCGGCATACCACGCGACATCGCGATGACGTCGACATTCGGAATTAACGAGATTCATAAAGCGTCCATAAAGTTCCTCCCCGCGCAAACTCGGACCGGCTTTCAGATCGTCGGCATAACGTTGGACCTTGTCATAAACATCAAGACTGAATCCACGCAAGAGGTTCATCGCGATGAGGCTGCTGTAGCGGTTGTGAATGTCTGATTGTATGCTGCTCAGAATGGTGTAATAGGCAAGGGTTGTGGCCGCCTCACCATTACGGTGCTGATAGATAGGGTTTTCATAGAGACGGTTGAAGAATATGGAATCGAAACGCATAAATGCCTGATAAGAAATTGCCCTCGAAAAAACGAACACCCGCACGACAAAATCCGGGCTTGTATGTCTTATGGAAAACACAGTGTCATTGAGAAGAAAGGCCTCGCTTCCGACAACGATGTCATAATCTTTCGTATCTATACTGAAGACGGCATTCCCATTCATACATAGAGCTATCATCGTATAGTTCAAGCGGATGGGTTCCGAGGTCAGCTCTTCGGATTTGAGCTCACGCACCCCAAAATCTTCACTGTCTGCCAAAGAGTCCTCTATATATTCCTTCAACTTTTTCATATTCCCGAAACCGTTTGTGAATCTGATAAACCATTCTGCTATTTCAAAAACAAAGTTAAAGATTTTGTTCCGATTTTGAACAATTCTTACGAAATTTTGGTATTCTTAAACACTGGGTTTTACCGTACCTTTGCGCCCGATTTCTGAAAATATGAAACATGAAAAAAATAAACTGCTTCAGATTTGTCAATTATTTTCGAGTATAGATTTCTTTTGGAAGAAGGAGTGTACTGGAGGTACACGACTGATGAGAAAATAAATATAGACCGAAAAGAATGAGAAAAGATGATGCAGGTTGTTTTTTGAAGGTTTCTATGTTAATTATATAATGATGAAAAGCAGTAGTGTATTTGTGGCGGCGTTGGGCTGCCTTTTGGCTGTTGCAGGCTGCAAAAACGGCAGTGCGGGCAACGGAGCGCAGGGAAATGAATTTCCGACAATGGAGGTGACGACGTCGGATGTCGTTCTTTCAGAACAATATCCAGCGACTATTCAAGGACGTCAGGATATCGAAATCCGTCCACAGGTTTCCGGAACAATTTCAAAAGTAAATGTTAAAGAAGGTCAGAAGGTTCGTAAGGGACAGTCTCTGTTTATCATAGACCAAGTGCCGTTCAAAGCCGCCCTCCAGATGGCACAGGCAAATGTCGAGTCGGCCGAGGCTGGGGTTGCGACAGCGCAACTTGTCTATAACAGTCGCGTCGAGCTTTACGCAAAGAATGTGATTTCCGAATTTGACCTGCTCACTGCAAAGAACCAGCTGCTCACTGCAAATGCCGGTCTTGCACAGGCAAAGGCACAACTCGTGAACGCAGAAAACAATATGAGCTACACTCAGGTCCTCAGTCCTGCTGACGGAGTCGTAGGCACGCTCCCATTCAGGGAAGGTGCACTCGTTTCGCCGAGCATTGCAATTCCGCTCACGACGGTTTCCGACAACTCACAGATGTATGTATATTATTCTCTGTCAGAGACAAAACTCCTTGAACTCACAGCGCAGCACGGCAGTATGGATGAGGTCATTGCCGGTCTTCCGGAGGTCAGTCTCCTCCTTGCGGACGGCAGCACATATCCACAGACCGGAAAGATTGAGTCTATCAGCGGTGTAATCGACCCCAACACGGCAAGCGTTTCGGTGAGGGCGGTGTTCCCAAACAAGGGTGGCATTCTTCACAGCGGAGCTTCCGGAAGGGTTGTCTTGGAGACAGCTCTCAAAGGCGCAGTGGTCATCCCTTGCAGTGCCACATTTGAGATTCAAGACCTTGTATGTGCTTGGAAAGTAGTTGATGGCAAGGCTGTTATGGCAAAACTTTCTGTAAAACTTTCCGATGACGGGAAGTCTTATGTCGTGAAGGCGGGGCTTTCTGAAGGCGACACTATTGTTAGCGAAGGTGTAGGACTTATCCACGACGGTGAAACTGTACGGGCGCACTAAAAAGCGGATTGCACTCCATCTTTTTATTGCACCCTAATTCAAGTTGTTAAACAGCTGGGAATAGAAATAGAGAAAAATAGAATACAATCGTTTTGAATAATATAACAAGATGAATATAAAGACATTTATTGAGCGGCCGGTGCTGTCGGCGGTCATTTCAACCGTCATTGTCCTTGCCGGGCTCATCGCTGTGAAGACACTTCCGGTCGAGCAGTTCCCGGACATTGCGCCGCCTACCATTATGGTGATGACATCCTACCCTGGAGCAAGCGCGGAGACCGTGCAGAAATCTGTCATATCACCGATTGAGGAGGCCATCAACGGTGTTGAGAATATGGACTATATGTCATCCACTGCGACCAACTCCGGAAGCGTCGAGATTATGGTCTATTTCCGTCAGGGTACCGACCCGGATATGGCAGCGGTGAACGTCCAGAACAGGATTTCGCAGGCAACAGGCTCGCTCCCGGCAGAGGTCAACCAGATTGGAGTCACTACCGTGAAAAGGCAGAACAGTATGATTAAGGTCCTCGACCTGCACGCCACGCCTGAGAGCGGCTACGACACAAAGTTCCTCGCCAATTATGCAGACCTCAACATCGAGCCTCAACTCAAGCGAATCAAGGGAGTGGGCAGCGTTGTTTTGTTGTCAGACAAATACGCTATGCGAGTTTGGTTCAACCCGGCGGCAATGGCGCACTACCGCCTGATTCCGAGCGACATAATAGGAGTGCTCTCCGAGCAGAATATTGAATCCGCAACAGGTTCATTTGGAGAGAGTTCCGGTTCTTCTTTCGAATATATAATGAAATATTCCGGAAGAAAGCAGACTCCTGAGGAATTTGGTGAAATGGTAATCAACGCCCTCCCTACAGGAGAAGTTCTCAGACTCAAGGACGTCGCTCACATCGAACTCGGAACAGAGTCGTATGGATATAAATCAACCACCGACGGACATCCTGGCGTGGAGATGCTGGTGTTCCAAGTAGCAGGCTCCAACGCCACCCAAGTCGTGAACGACATCGACGCACTCATCGATGAGGCACGCGAAACTATGCCGGAAGGTCTGATGATTGACTCTATGCTGAGCGTCAACGACTTCCTCTACGCGTCCATCAAGGAGGTCATAAAATCTCTGCTTCTCGCAATCCTGCTTGTGGTACTCGTCGTATATTTCTTCCTTCAGGACTTCCGTGCGACGCTCATCCCGACGATTTCCATTTTTGTCGCAATCATCGGCACATTCGCATTTATGGCCGTAGCCGGCTTCACAATCAACCTGCTCACGCTCTTTGCGCTCGTGCTTGCCATCGGTACGGTGGTCGATAACGCGATTGTCGTAGTGGAAGCGGTGCAGGCAAAACTCGAAATCGGTTATACATCGTCGCTACAAGCCACAAAAGACGCAATGGGCGGCATCACATCGGCGATTCTCACCTCCACTCTCGTGTTTATGGCGGTTTTCATCCCGGTCTCAATGATGGGCGGCACTTCCGGAGTTTTCTACACTCAGTTCGGAATTACAATGGCTGTGGCTGTCGGCATCTCGGCGATCAACGCCCTCACCCTCGCCCCTGCCCTCTGCGCCATACTCCTGAAGCCTTACATCAATAAAGACGGCGAAGAGGTCGATTCATTCTCCGCAAGGTTCAGAAAAAAGTTCACTACGGTTTTTGACAAAATTGTTGACAAATATAAGAACGGAGTCAAATTCTTCATCAAACGAAGCTATCTTGTCTGGACGATTGTCGCCGGCTGCATAGTCCTTCTCGTCTGGCTTATGTCAACGACAAAGACAGGACTCGTGCCTAACGAGGATATGGGCAACATTATGGTCGAACTGCAGATGGCTCCGGGAACATCGCTCCAAAGTACGAACGACGTTCTGATGAAGGCATACGACAGGATAAAGGATATTCCGGAAATCGAAATCACATCGACAGTTTCAGGATATGGACTAATATCCGGTTCCGGTTCATCATACGCAAGCCTCACGATAAAACTCACCGACTGGTCGAAACGAAAGGGCAAGGCACACGATGTGAACGCTGTGATTGGGAAGATTATGGAGCGCACCGCGGATATAAAGGAAGCGACGATTATCCCTATGGCGCCGCCTATGATTAATGGCTACGGAATGACCAACGGATTCGAGATGTATCTCCAGGACAAGACAGGCGGTGATGTGAACACATTCTTCAATGTCTCGCAGGACTTCCTCTCAGAGCTTCGCAAGAGACCGGAAATCGCCGAGGCCTACAGTTCATTCAACCCTAATTTCCCACAGTATCTGGTCGATGTCGACCCGGCAAAGTGCAAGATTGCCGGCGTCTCCCCAGCCACAGTGCTCTCGACCGTCGCGGGATATTACGGAGGTCAGTATATCTCCAATATCAACCGTTTCTCACGTGTCTACCGCGTGATGATTCAGGCCGACCCGAAATACAGAATGACTCCGCAGACGCTTGACGCGACAATGGTGCGCGTAAACAGCGGTGAGATGGCTCCGCTGAGCCAGTTTGTCAAACTCACAAAAGTCTATGGTCCTCAAACGCTTACGAGGTTTAATATGTACAATGCCATCGCGGTGAACGGCTCCGCTGCCGACGGGTATTCTTCCGGAGACGCAATTCGCGCCGTCAAGGAGGTCGCCGCACAGACTCTGCCGAGAAACTACGGATTTGAATTTTCGGGACTTGCCCGCGAGGAGGAACGCAGCTCAAGCAACTCGCTCTACATCTACCTCATCTGCATCGTACTCATCTACTTGATACTCTGTGCATTCTATGAAAGCTTGCTCATTCCTCTCGCCGTCATCATTTCGGTTCCGTGCGGAGTTATGGGAAGTTTTCTCTTTGCGAAACTGTTTGGGCTTGAGAACAACATCTACCTCCAGACGGGAGTCATTATGCTCATCGGTCTGCTCGCCAAGACTGCCATTCTCATCACCGAGTACGCATCCTCAAGGCGCAAGGCGGGAATGAGCGTGAAACAGGCGGCAATCGGAGCGGCAAAGGTCCGTCTCCGCCCTATCCTGATGACCGCCCTCACGATGGTCTTCGGAATGATACCGATGATGTTTGCGAGTGGTGTAGGAGCGAACGGAAACTCCGCCCTTGGAACAGGTGCTGTGGGCGGTATGCTTATGGGTACGCTGATTCTCCTCTTCCTCGTGCCGTCGCTTTTCGTGACTTTCGAGAATCTTGAGGAACGCATAAAGCCGATAGAGTTCGAGAAATCAGCGGATTCGTCAATATCCGAAGAGATAGAGGACGTCCGGGAAATGAAGCGTCGCAAAGGTGAGATCGACAACACAGAAAGATTGTAATATATGAGAAAGATAATATTATATTTTGCTGCACTGATGATAAGCGTCAGTTGCGGAATATACAAGAAATATGAACGTCCGGAAAATGTCGTCGCCGACTCCACGCTCTTCGGAGAGATAGTCACTGACACGACTTCGCTCGCGAGTCTCGGTTGGCGGGAACTCTTCACCGACCCGCAGTTGCAGAGTCTCATTCAGACGGCTCTCGACAACAACACAGACATTAAGAAGGCACAACTCAGCGTCGAGCAGGCTTATGAGGGGCTCCGTATGGCCCGCCTCGCCTACATCCCGACCATAGGATTTGCCCCGCAGGGCTCTGTCGGAAACTTCAACAGCAGTTTTCTCGATGGCGGCATCAACACCGGAGCGGCCTGGAATTGGACAGTCCCTTTCACCGCAAGCTGGGAAGTTGACATCTTCGGCAAACTGACCAACCGCAAGCGTCAGGCAAAGGTCAACTACGATATGGCTGGTGACTATGCGCTCGCTGTACGCACGGGACTTATCGCCGGGATTGCCACACAATACTACACTCTTCTGATGCTTGACGAGCAACTCGCCTACACCCGCGAGACAGTGGAGAAATACGCAAGCAGCGTCGAGGTGCTTAAAGCGATGATGGCAGCAGGTATGGCAAATCAGGTGGCTGTCTCACAGATGGAAGGGGCATTGTGCTCGGCAGCAGCCTCAGCGGAAAGCATCGCCCAGTCAATCACAGAGATCGAGAACAGTCTATGTACCCTTCTGGGCGAGACTCCGCAGCATATAGAACGGGGTAAGTTTGAAGATTCAGAATTTCCTTCAGAGCTGAAGACAGGTGTCCCGGCCCAGCTGCTTGAACGCCGCCCGGACATCCGGTCTGCGGAGAATGCGCTTGCATCCGCCTATTACGGGGTCAATGTAGCGAAGGCCGCACTTCTGCCCTCAATCAGCCTTTCCGGTCAGGCCGGCTGGACAAACAATCTCAGCGGTTCCATTATGAATCCGACAGGTCTTGTTCTAGGCGCCGCAGCCTCGCTCTTCCAACCGGTTTTCCACGGAGGAGCCCTGCGCGGCCAACTGCGCATTTCCAAATCGCAGATGGAGCAAGCCCGTCTGAGCCTCGTCCAGGCCATCCTTAATGCCGGAGCCGAGGTCAACACCGCCCTCTCACTCTACCAAAAAGCGATTGTCAAGGAGCAATGGCGCAACCGTCAGATTGAGTCGCTGTCGTCAGCCCTCGAGAACACCGAGATGCTTATGCGCTACACCTCAACCACCTACCTGGAAGTGCTCACAGCACAACAATCTCTTCTTGGAGCAGAAACAGGACGATCAGCAGACCGGCTGGAAAAAGCCACAGCAGTCATTAACCTCTACCGTGCCCTCGGTGGAGGTGGCAGCCGAACAGATTCTACAAACTGATTCGGGAGTCTATCGCCGAGCTCAAGTAGTCAGGCAAAACGCAAATAATCGAGTGGGAGGAAATCGAAGTTGTTTTCTTCCTACTCGTTGTCTATATAAAAGACTTTAGTATATTTGTCGACATATAAACCGTAATTTGCTCGCATCCTCGGATATGAAACACTTTTTTTCGTTTTCGTTAATGCTGCTTCTTGGTACACTTCTCCACGCCCAGGAGCATAACTTTGAGTTTGTTTTCAATCACATCTATCTGAATGCAGAAGTGAACGGTAAGCCTGCAAGGCTGGTTTTCGATACTGGTTCCTCCGATGTATATCTGGACAGTACCTGGCTTTCTGAAAGCGGAATCAAGTATGCACGGATGGGCAAAGCGATGGTGCGGGGAGCAGGAAATGAAGCCAAGAAAACGACGCTTATCTTCTCCGGCGTCAATGTCTCGATGAATGGAAGGCAATACTCTCCCCAGATGGTTCCTGTTATTGATTTGCGTGCCATCCTTGGTGACACGGCCGATGGAATCTTCGGCCTTAAAGATTTGAAAGGAAAGATTATTGTCATTGATTATAAGAATGAAAAATTAACATTGTCAGATAAACTCGCCTTGGCTCAGACAGAGGGCTTTTCTCGCATACCGATAGAGACTGATTCGAACCATCCCGGAAAGATTTTAGTTCCCATTGATGTCACAGTTATTCCGGGTAAAGTTATTTCCGGCAAGGCACTGCTGGATACCGGCTCAGGAAAGGGCCTCGAATTCACCAGCAAGGCCGCTGCTAAATATGGATTGGATAAGATTCAGGAAAAGAATCCATTCTACTACAAGCATGGTGGCGTGGGCGGAGAATCAGGCGGTTATGAGTTTGCTGTCTATAAAGTGACTGTGGATAGTGTCCTGTTGTCTCAAGGTAAAGCCCGGTACAGCACGGACAAAGCAGGCGCGATGGCAAGCGATGAGTATATAGCTGTCGCAGGAAATGAAATATGGCAGCATTTTACCATCATCATCGACCTAAGCAAGTCTGTTTTATTCCTGAAGGAGAACCTGTAAATTCACAGTTATCGAACAGATTGAAATATACAATGAAACGAATTTACCTCATATTTTTTCTTTTTTTTCTTAATTTAAGTCTTTATGCTTCTCCCCTTTTTTTGGAGAATTTCTATAAGGCTTATATGCAAAACATGTTAACTGGACATGATAGTGCAAATGTAGAATTGTGTGAACAATATATGCAACTTTCATTGATGCAGAAAATGCAAAGAGTTTCAGAAGTTATTGATTGTGACGCAATTATCCATTCTCAAGATGTGAATGAGTGTGCAATAAAAACTCTAAGTGTTGAAGATATTGGAAATGATTGGTATTTAGTTGTTTATTTTTGGAAAGAGTCTGATGTGAAAACTAAAATATCAATCCCAGTAAAGTTGACAACAGTAGATAATCGGGAATTTATAGACTACATAACACCTCCGTGGTATGATTATTCTGTGGATAGTCCCATATGTGGAATAAACAATAGTGTAGATGATAATGAAGGTTATTTGTTTGTAGTTACTTTTTACAAACAGTATTTGGATACTTACTGCAATCTGTCTGAGAATATTGATATAAAACTAAGAGATCAACGAACGCAATATTTTACAAATCAAGCAAATGAACAGTATGAACAAATGAAACATAACTCATTTGGAGATGGCTTGCTCTATTATGATCCTTTGATAGATAACAGTGATTTTGATTTTATATGGCTATATACGCTTAACATACAACAAATCGATAAATATGAATATGATGTTTCTTATATTGGATATGGGGTATCTCATCGAATAAGAATATCGTTAAAAAAAGTGAAAAACTCATTTATGATAGATAGTATATTGATTTAGTATTATGTATTTTGCTGAATATGTTTTGCCGGTATAGGCGATTGGCAAATGTTTTTCGATAATTGGAATCGAGATTACTTTGAGCAATGGGATGCTTTACATGCTTCTGATGGAAATGGAAGAGGATATGATGATGGTTTTGTTTGGGATTGGGTAGCAGCTCACGAATGGTGGGAAGATAATCATCGATAAGTCTTGTTTATATAAATTATGTATATTATGAAAGCAAAATTGATACTAACACTATTATCTATATGCTTGACATCTCTTTTTTTTCGTGGAACAAACCCTTTTCTCCGCGAAGATAAAGCAGTTTTTATAAGAGAAAAGCATTCTATACATATAGTGGATACTAATCGAAATTACAGCATTGCAGAATGTCAGAGGAACATTCCTATGACAAAAGACGGAAAAGAATATAAAGAATTACAAAAGAAAATGCTAAACCAATTTATTGAAAATGAGAATAATATTATTTTGAGAGACTTGTGTTCTGAGTTCAGTCAAGACTTTGTCATTTTCAATATTGCATACGATAATTCCGGTTCTTTTGGATACTGTTTCAAAAAGTGTGTCTGAGTTGAAATAAAAAGAAAGTCTACGGATTT
>UQYV01000030.1 GCA_900545245.1 uncultured Bacteroidales bacterium | reverse complement strand
GCTGTAAAATCGTCTGTGCTATCATAATGCTTTGTTTTTTAGTGTTGGCGGTGCGGACACCGCCAACTTGTTCACAATTCTGTTATTTCGGCAATGGATGTATATCGTTGCAACCATTCTTTCACACACTCCATATTATACTCGCTCGTTATGACTGCCGTATGGCTGTTTATCGGGGTCATGCGTGTACTTTCGTAGCCGTCTATCCATTCCTTCAGAGTTCCTGCTCCCCATGTTGGGTTGTAAAACATGCGGTCTAACATGCAAATAGGGTCACTGAATTTGACTATCAGCGTCATGTAACCTGCGCTCATCGCTTGTCCTCCTTTCCCTACCGTTTGTTCACCCATTCATCCCGTTTGGCTCTGCACTCCTCCAATGTGGGGCAGACACATGAGAACAGTTCCCCATTGCTATGGTGGCGATAATCGTACTGCACGAGCGTACGTTTACGTCTGCCAATGCCTGATTGGAAACTCTCGTACTTTTCTGTACCTGCCGTCTGGCAGGTACTCACTCCGTTAATGGTCATTCTTGTAGTCATAATCGTTTATTTTTGAATAAATCTTGCCAAATACTTTTCTTGTACGCCGAGTGCTTCGGCATAGGCACTCAACTGGGCGGCATATCGGGTGCGGTAATAGTTTCTCTCCATTCCGTTCTTGGATAGTCCGATATGTGCCCTTATATCGTTCAAATGTCTTTTGACGATATACTTGTAGTAATGAAGTTTCCTCTTTCTGTCCATAATCGTTGCTTTTAATGGTCGTTAAAAATGTACTGACAGGACTCTGTTTTTCATTACCATTTCGGGGTTGCTCGTATAGCGTTGGTGAATCCAAAAGTGCCTGCGTCCGTAGCCGTAATGGAAGAACTTGTCAAGTTCGTGTTTTTCGGCAAACTCCTTTACACCCCGTCTTAACTGCTCCTCACTCGTTGTCAGAGTGAGGAGGTTCACAAATTCAAGAAACATCGTGGGGATTTTATCGTCCCACAAGCAAACCATGCTTTCAAATCTTACTTCCATGTTGTTCAATATTATAATTATAGGTTGATATTATGCTGCGTTCATCCGCTGACGGATAAGGCTCATGTTACTGTTCACAAGGGCGATGATGCGGTCGTGGTACTCGGTGTTCTCGTTGCATACGCCACGGCACTGCACCACCTCAAAGGTTTTCAGTGACACCTCCACCGTTTCTATGCGCCTGCCGTCTATCCGTGCGGAGAGTATCAGGGAATTTTTCCGATTGTGGTAGCCGCCCACACAATGGTGCATTAGCCTTCCTTCCGTTTCCATTTCCTCCACGCTTTCAATGACCTTGACAAGTATAAGGTTGTCAGAGAATGCAAGTCCGAAAAACATTCCTTTGGTTTTCAGATAATTCTTCTCGTCCTCAATCGCTTTCATGCGTTGCTGTTCCGTCCGTTCACGTTCCCTTTGTCGGTTGCGCCTTGCCACCAGCTTGTCGTGTTCGGATTTGAGGTCGGAGGGGCAGACGTACTTCGGGCTGTTCGTGTCCTTGCCGAAATGCCGCAGGAGGTCTATGGTGTCGCACCACATTGAGCCGTCCGAAATGGTGTAGCCGTTGCGGATACATATCTTCACGGATGCCCAATACCTCTCCATGTCGAAACGTGATGTCAGATAGTGGTGCAACATCGGGTATTGCCCTGCCTTCATAAGTGTTTCGGCTCGGCTGTCGGAAAGCAAGGCAGGGATGAGCCTGGTCGGCACTATGTCGTGGAAGTCACCGTCAAAGCCGTTCCTGCGCAATACGTCCAAAACCTTGGACTTGGGATATATCGGGGAATAGGCGATGTGGCGGTATGCCGCATTGTCGCTGCGGACTGCAAGCGGAGAGCCGAAGGAGAACGTGTCGATGTAGCGACCCAACACACGCTGTATGCCCACCACCGCCATGCGCCCTTGTGCGTTCCACCAATACTGCCCGATTTCAAGCGAATAAGGCTTTGCCTTACAGCCTTTCTCCATCTCCACGACAAGCAGGAACTTGCGCAGCACTTGGTATTCTCCGCTCGTGGTGAGGACGGTGAAATACTGCTTCTGCGGAAGTTTGCGCTCGAAAGTTTGGCGCACTTTCAGCCTTGCACCGCACTTGGGGCAGGTGCAGCTGTCGCTTGGCTCTGCCATAAGCCAGCCGTGTCCGCAGTCCATGCAGGTGGTGCGACCTTTCGGCAGTCGATAGGCGTAATGGTCTATGCACTCACGGAAAGCCCAATCCATTTGCCGTTTGGTTATCGGACGAAGGCTTTTGCTTTGGGCAAGCACAGCCTTTTCAAACTTGTTTCTCGGTTTCATGGTCAGAAGTCAAATAATGAGGGTTCTACTTTGGTTTCTTTCTTCGCTGTCGGCTTGTTGCGGTTCTGCAACTTGCGGAGTTCTTCCTCTTGGTATTGGCGGACGGCTTTCTGCCGTGCCTCCGCTTTTTCCTCCGCCGTGAGTTCCACAACGTGGTTCACCGCCACTTGGCATTGGATAGGCTTGCCCACCTCTATCTCGTTCTCGTCATAGTAATGCACGGCTTGTCCGTAAATCTCCCCGTCCGTGAAGCCGTTGCAACCACTGTTCTTCACATAGTTCAGAATGTAGGTGATGCAATCGTCCATGTTCTTGGCAGGGTTGCGGTAGTTCTTGGCAAAGAGCGCATCTTCCGCTGCACGCTGCTCCAAATACATCTGTATCGTTCTCTTGAAATGGTCTGTTCCTTTCATATCGTCAAATTTTAGCTGGGTTGTCATTCAGATAAAGTATGTCGCAGTCCTCCACTTCGGCAGGTAGTCCGAAAAGTGGATAGTATGAGAAGTACGGCTGTGCGTTGCCGTCCATGTCCGTGAGGGGCGAAACGATTTGCACCTGCCAATCGCTTGTCCATTTGTCTATCAAGCGGACTTCTTCCTCCGTCAGCCCCGCCCGGTCACCGCCCGTAAGGTAACACAAGCTCCATGTAGGTATCTTTTCCGTTGTCTTGTTCATATCGCTGTCATTTTAGATTGTCTGTTTCAGTATTCCTCTCCAATAGGTCGGCTCAACCTCGCTCAAAAGGAAGTCCATGAAGTCCTTTCGTGCGTCCTTGTTCAGTTCTCGGTAGAGTTCACGGAACACGGATATGTTGCCGTTGATGTACGTTTCCACCATATACACGAAGATGTTGCCCACCTCGTAATATCTGCACTGCTGTTCTACTGTCTTGCTGCTTCTCTTTGCCATGTCGGTAGGGGTTAAAGGGTAAATAACCAAAGAATAAATCCGAAGAAGGCGATAGTGGAAAGGATAGCCACGATTACGCCTATCGCCACTCGGAACACTCCGTTTACAATCTCCATGATGATGTCCCAAAGGATGCCGAACATCCCGAAGGCGGTGCGCACCATCAAGCCGCATATCGCAAGCCCTATGTACTGCGCCATTTGTCTGAAATTTGCCGTTGCCGTCATATTTTCGCTGTTTTTGATTTTTTGTTTTTTAATGCGGATTCAAGAGCTGAGGGAGTTGAGTTTCAAACTATCTATCTGCCTCTCGTTTATCCGACATTTTTTTAATGCGTCTTTCTGTCGCATCGGTCGTTCTCGTTTCGGGTGCTTGAAAAGGTAGGGATTAGGGAATGCAAGGTTTTTCGGCCAAAATACTACCCGCAGGGCTGGAGATTTTTGCCGGAAACAGGAGGCTTGACCTTGCTTTCCCGTCCAATCCCGGAGTTACCTTTGCGCCCAGAACGGAAATGACTGCCTGATGCGGCCCACTGAAAGGCGCGAAAATGGAGGTAAACGGAAGTGGAGGCAGATTAGACAGGAAAAACTTCAAAAGAGAAATCCGTAAAAAGAAGAAGCCTCAAAGGAAAAGGAATATCGCCGGAAGCGTGAAACCGGGCAAACCACATGCAAGGAAGTATGATTTTATATGTTCGGCCAGACTTGTCAGATCGGGCGGATAAAATCATTCTTCCCGGTTTGCCTGCTGTGGGTGACGGCTTGTGCCATTCATGGGCAAGCGGTCATGCACGGCTTTCCGCTTACGGCTCAAAGGAACAGCAAAAAAGAAAAAGTCCTCTGAAAATCCGTAAAAGCACCTCCTTGGCATAAGCGCAAAAAGAAATGGGCCTCGCGTCATAAGTCTGAAACGATAATCGCTCGTTCAGGCGTGACGCAAAGCCCTTTTCTCCGCTTATGCGGTAGTCGGCATACGGTCGTCCAAAATCCTTTTGGGCGATGGTGTACCGACGGACAAAACCGCTTTTACGGAAAAGCCCGCAAAAATAAGGTGAAAAAATCAGGGAGATTTTGTCTTAATCTCCCGTTTTATTTGTACTTTTGCACTTGAAGAGTTCTTTGAAGGTTACGCAACGTGCAGAAGGATGATGCAGTAGATAACTAACTAAATCGTAACCTATTACCATAATGAGCGGATAATGCATGCTCATTTTCAATATCTTAGACCTTTCTCATAACTTCATGCAACAAACAAACGGATATGAGAATTTTTACGGAAAAGACCCTGAAAGAATACATTGAGATACATTCCGATGCGAAAACCGCAATTCAGGAATGGGTTGACATTGTTAAACGGAGCGAATGGACTTGCTTTGCTGATGTCAGGCGAACATTCAATAGTGCAGATGCCGTCGGAAACCAACGGTATGTGTTCAACATAAAGGGGAACTGCTATAGGATAGTTGCGGTGATTAAGTTCACAATAAAGTTCGTTTACATCCGTTTTATCGGCACGCACTCGGAATATGACAGAATTGATTGCAGGAATATATAGACAACTAAATAGGCACAAAATGGCAAGGATAGAAAATGAAAAACAGTATGAATGGGCCGTCGCGAGAGTGGAGGAACTTCTTCCGCTTGTGACGGACGACACGCCGAAAGATGACCCCAACAGTATTGAATTGGAGCTTCTCTCAAATATGGTGGCAGACTACTCCGACGAACATTATTCTGTCGGGCAACCAACTCTGGCCGATGTTCTTAAGCTCAGGATGTACGAACTGGGGCTCACTCAGTTAAGTCTCTCCAAACTGTTGGGCATCAGTGCATCGCGCGTAAGTGAATACCTCAATGGGAAAAGTGAGCCGACATTGAAAGTCGGGAGAGAAATGAATCGCAAGCTGGGCATTGACGCAAACATAATTCTCGGAGTATAGATTTTAGCATTATAGCAAGGGCTGAAGGTAGGGGCCGGTGACGGAGGCGGGGTCGGCGGCAACCTGCTCGGGTGTGCCCTGCGAAACGATGAGACCTCCGCGGCGGCCGCCTTCGGGACCGAGGTCGAAGAGGTAATCGACGGACTTGAGGACATCGAGATTGTGCTCAATGATGATGACGGTGTTGCCGCCGTCAACGAGTTTCTGGAGGACACCGAGAAGAACCTTGATGTCTTCGGTGTGGAGACCGGTGGTGGGTTCGTCGAGGATGTAGAGAGTCTTTCCTGTGGATTTCTTGGAGAGTTCTGCAGAAAGTTTCATGCGCTGGCTCTCACCGCCTGAAAGCGTGACGGAGGATTGACCGAGGGTTATGTAGCCGAGGCCGACGTCAAGCAGGGCCTTGAGCTTCACCGCAATGGCAGGCACCGGTCTGAAGAACTCGTATGCCTCTGAAATCGGCATCTCAAGCACGTCATTGATATTCTTCCCCTTATAATAGACAGCAAGCGTATCCTCCTTGTAGCGACGACCGCCGCACTGCGGGCAGACCACGTTCACCGACGGAAGGAAATTCATCTCTATAACCTTCAGCCCGGCTCCCTTGCATTCCTCACAACGCCCCCCAGCGACATTAAAAGAGAAGCGGCCCGCCTTGAACCCGCGGACCTTTGCGTCCGGAGTCGCCTCAAACAGTTTTCTGATGTCGTCGAACACGCCCGTGAAGGTGGCAGGATTGCTCCTCGGAGAACGGCCTATCGGTGACTGGTCAATCTCTATAACCTTGTCTATGTTCTCCACTCCCTCAATCGAGCCATACGGAAGCACCGGCAGTTTGGCTCTGAAGAACTTGTTTTTCAGAATAGGCATCAGAGTTTCGTTAATCAGAGTCGATTTGCCCGAGCCGCTGACTCCGGCAACTCCGATGAAACATCCGAGAGGGAATGCCGCATCAACATTCTTCAGATTATTGCCATGCACCCCCCTTATCGTCAGAAACAGACCATTCCCCGGACGGCGCACGGCCGGGACTTCAACACGTCTGATTCCACGCAAATAATCCAAAGTCACCGAGTTGCCGAAAATGCAGTGCTCCACGACATCTTCCTCACCCGCCGAATCGACAAATCCGGGATTTTTTCCTTCCACCGCCACCTGATGTGCGGCCAACAGCTTGAACGGGCCGTTCATGCAGATGTGCCCGCCCTCGGAACCGGCTCCAGGACCGACATCCACGAGCCAGTCGGCTGCTTTCATCGTCTCCTCATCATGCTCCACAACCATCACAGAATTGCCGCTGTCACGAAGTTCCTGCAAGGAAGCAATCAGTTTGCGGTTGTCCCTCTGGTGCAGCCCGATTGAAGGCTCGTCGAGGATGTAGAGCACGTTCACAAGCTTCGACCCGATTTGCGTAGCGAGCCTGATGCGCTGGCTTTCCCCTCCCGACAGCGACGCGGTGGCACGGTCGAGCGAAAGGTAGTCAAGACCCACGTCAAGCAGGAACTGCACCCTCTCGTCAAGTTCCTTGAGAATGTCCCTGGCAATCGCGTTCCCCCTGTTGTCAAGTTTTCCCGGCAGGCTCAGCAGCCACTCCTTCAACGCGCTGATTTCCATCGCCGAGACCTCCCAGATAGGCTTTCCGTCAATCTTGAAACAACCGCATTCCTTCTTCAGCCTTGTCCCGCCGCACTCCGGACACACAATCTTGTCGTCAATGTCGCCCACAATTCCCGGAAACGACACCATCTCTGACATGGCCCCCTCCCCAACGCGGAAAAGTTCGTCAGAGCCATAGATTATCAGAGTCAGAGCTTCCTGCGGCACGAGTTCTATGGGGTCGTATAATGAAAAGTCATATTTCCTTGCAATGGAACGGATTATGTCAAATTTCTTTGTCTGGCGGATATTCCCCAGAGGCACGATTCCTCCGTCCGCAATCGAAACTGACGGGTCCGGAATTATGGACTTCACATCGACATTCACGATGGTTCCAAGTCCCTTGCAGTGGGGGCAATAGCCCTGCGGAGAGTTGAACGAGAACGTATGTGGGGCCGGCTCCTCAAGGGACAGACCCGTGTCCGGGCACACCAGATGCTTCGAATAGTGGTGCAGTTCACCCGTTTCCATGTCCAAAACCGCAAGCGAGCCCTTGCCAAGGTTCAGAGCCGCCATCACTGACTCCCGAATCCGCTTTTCGTCCTTCACTTCCGGCTTGAGCCTGTCAATTACAAGTTCAATAAAATGCGGCTTGTAGCGATCCAGCGCCTCAATTTCCGAGAGTTCGACGATTTCAGAGTCAATCCGCGCCTGGGTATATCCCCTCTTTCGCATCTGGGCAAGCAGTTCCTTATAGTGCCCCTTGCGTCCCCGGACGAGCGGAGAGAGAAGCATGCACTTGCGCCCGCCGTAGTTTCCGATAATCAGAGAGACTATCTGGTCATCGGTGTAGCGCACCATCTCTTTTCCCGTCGCCGGGGAGTAGGCCTTCGATGCACGGGCGTACAGAAGTCTCAGGAAATCATATATTTCCGTAATCGTACCGACAGTCGAACGAGGGTTCTTTCCCGTCGTCTTCTGCTCGATTGCGATGACGGGGCTGAGTCCCTCTATGCTCTCCACCTGAGGCTTTTCGAGTATTCCCATAAAATGCTTCGCGTAGGTTGAGAGCGTGTCCATATACCTCCGTTGTCCCTCGGCATACAGAGTGTCGAATGCAAGCGACGACTTTCCGCTCCCGCTCAAACCCGTAATCACAACGAACTCCCCGCGCGGAATGTCTAATGAAACATTTTTCAGATTATGCGCATTCGCGCCCCTTATCTCGATATATTTTCCGGTCGATTTCATACTGCAAAATTACTAATTTTATACAAAATATGTCCGTCCCGAGCACCTTCGGTCACTAATTTGTAGGGAATCAGCGGCGCTTGGTGCAACCACGTTCAGAAGACAAATAAAATATGACAATATATATATGGAGAAGATCAGAATTTATTGCGAAAACACAGACAGCTACCGCGACGTCGAATTTGGGACCACGCTGCTTGATATAGCAAAGGATATGATGCCGAAGGAAACGGAGGGGACGGAAGACAAGCAGATTCTGGCGGCGCTGGTGGACAACACGCTGAAAGGACTGGGCTTCGAGATTTGCAGACCACATAGAATCGAGTTCATAGGCTACGGCCATCCCAACGGAATCCGCACATACGCCCGGTCGCTCTGCTTCGTGCTTCAGAAGGCGGTGAGGGACGTTTTTCCGGATAAATTCCTAAATATCAAATATGCACTTCCGAGCGGGCTCTACTGCGAGTTGCACGAGAATCCCGAAGGAGGGAAATATGAGGTACATGTGCCTTCTGGCGGTGAGTTGCGACTGATCAAAGCAAAAATGAAAGAGATTATCGCCAAAAACATCCCGTTCCGCAAAGCGATACTCACAGAGGACGAGGCAGAGAAACTTTTCGCGAAGAATGGCCAGCCGGAGAAGATTGAACTGCTGAAAACACTTGGCCGATACACCTACAGCGTCTATTTCCTCGAAGACACGGCAGACTCATTCTACGGGCCGATGCTGCCGTCCACAGGCTACCTCAAGACATTCGAACTGCGCCCGTTCGGCAAGGGTCTTTGCCTACAATATCCGGGGCTCGGGCAGAAGGACAGGATTCTCCCGATGAAGAAGCAGTCGAAGCTTGCCGCCGCGCTCGACGATCACGAAAAATGGAGCCGTGTGCTCGGAGTCAGCAGCGTGGGCTCGCTTAACAAGGCCATACTCGAAGGACATGCCCGCGAAATCATAAACCTCGCCGAGGCGCGACATGAACGCAAGTATGCCGCCATCGCAGACGCAATCTGGCAGAAACACGAAAGCGTGAAGATTGTTTTCATTGCCGGCCCATCATCGTCTGGAAAGACTTCCTCATCGCTCCGTCTCGCGCAACAGTGCAAGATTCTCGGGCTAAACCCGAAGGTCATCGAACTTGACAACTATTTCGTCGATCGCGAGCACACACCGAAGGACGAGAACGGGAACTATGATTTCGAGTCTCTTCATGCGATGGACCTCGATTTTCTCAATGCACAGTTGAACGACCTGCTCTCGGGCAAGGAGGTGGAGATTCCAAGATTCAACTTCAAGACTGGCGTCCGCACTTTCGAGGGCAACAGGATGAAACTCGAAAAGGAGGATATACTCATTATGGAGGGAATCCACGCTCTGAACCCGGAAATGGTGCCCGGAGTGGACCAGACGAGGATTTTCCGTGTCTATGCATCCGCGCTCACGTCCCTTTCGCTTGACGAGAACAACAACATCTCCACGACAGACAACAGGATTCTGCGCCGTATGGTGCGTGACAACCGCGTCAGAGGTATATCCCCGGAGGAGACGATTCTCCGCTGGTCGAGCGTCCGCCGTGGCGAAAACCGCAATATCTTCCCGTTCCAGGAAAATGCCGACGTGATGTTCAATTCCGCTCTCGTGTTCGAACTCCCAATGCTGAAATACTACGCAGAACCGCTTCTGCGCCGCATCAGCCCGACATCTCCAGCCTACGGTGAGGCCGTGCGCCTGCTGAAGTTCCTAAGTTACATCGTGGCCCTGAGCCCGGAGGAAATCGCCATGATACCGCCGACCTCAATCATGCGCGAGTTTATCGGAGGGCAGACGCTGTAGATTCGTCTTGGCCGGCGATTATTTCAGTACCTCTCAGGTGAGTATGCTTCGTTACGCTCCTCTTTGAAATTCGACCACGAGAGCTGTTTCCGGGGCCACTTTGGTGCTGTCGTCTATGGTGACGGGGGCTCCGGTGAGGACGTCGATGCCCTCTTTCAAGCCTTCGGAAATCTCGGAATAATAGCTCCACGGGATGGTTTTCTCTTCTTCGGAATTGTTGATAAAGACGAAAACCGCCTTGCTGTCGTTGTAGCGGAAGAATGCGTATGTGTTGTCGCGGGTGATGAAATGCAGAGTGCGTCCTGTGTGAATGACCTCAGCTGACTTTCTCCAATTGAAAAGACGGCTCACATAGTCGAAAAGCAGTTCCGCCTGTCCCGGATAGACCGCTTTGCCGTCGGTGTTGAGGCGCTGTGCCTCGCGGCCTTCGTGAGTGAAAAGATTCATCTTGTCACCAGGCCAGCCGCCCGGGAAATCCACTCTCAATCCGCCGTGTCCCTGCGAACGGTCTGCCGAAACCATCATAAGCTCGTCGCCGGCAAAAATCTGTGGAATACCCCTCATTGTCGCCATCAGAGTCATCGCAAGCTTGAGTTTCTTCGGATTCTTCCCGACCACATCCCCGATTCGGTCCGTGTCGTGGTTGCCGGCAAAAATCAGGAGATTATTCACGTCAGGATAGAGAAAATCGTGCGAGAGAATCTCGTATATCCTCGTCATTCCGCAGCCCCAACCCGCACCCTCATTCAGTCCCATACGCAGGGCGTCGTGAAGAGGAAAATCCATCACGGACGGGAGATTAGAGTTGAAGTTGTTCACAAGCGCATCCTTCTGCCAATAGGCAAGTTGCGGGATGGATGAAGTCCAGCACTCGCCCACTATATTGAAATTAGGGTACTCATCTGTGATGGCCTTGCACCAGCGGGACATAGGCTCTTTCTCGTTGTAGGGGTAGGTGTCCACCCGGAAACCGTCGAGTCCCGCATACTCCGCCCACCAGACTGCCCACTGAGTGAAGTAGCTGAGCACGAAAGGATTGTCGAGATTCATATCCGGCATCGAAGGGACAAACCATCCGCTTTCCTGAATTTCGAGGTCCTTTCGGGAAGCGTTCGGGTCCATATTCGTGGAAAAGCAGACATTGGTCCCGGTGTACTGCGGATATTGATGAATCCAATCGGCGAAAGGCAGGTCCTTCATCCACCAATGCGATGTGCCACAATGGTTTGTGACGATGTCCATCAAGACCTTAAGCCCCTTCCCGTGAGCCTTTGAGACAAACTCCCGATAGAGTTCGTTGCTGCCGAAACGGGAATCGATGTGATAGTAGTCGGATGCCGCATAACCGTGATAGGACTCGTGCTCCGCATTATCTTCCAAAAGCGGAGTCGGCCAGATTGCTGTCGCGCCGAGTTCCGCGATGTAGTCGAGATGGTCGATAATCCCCTGAATGTCACCGCCGTGTCTTCCGAAAAATTCGCTGCGGTCCGCCTTTTCAGCGGTGTCGGGTGTCGAATCATTAGACGGGTCGCCATTTGCAAAGCGGTCCGGCATAATGAGATAAATCATATCCGCACTCGAAAAACTTTTCCTCTGCGCAGAGCCCTCAACTCGCGCTCCGATTTCGTAGGCACGTTTGAAACTCTCCTCCCCTTTTGTGAACACGAGATAATATGTCCCCGGCTGCGCATCCGCTGATATGGCGACATCGACAAAAAGATAGTTCGGACTGTCCGCCTTGTGGACTCCGCTGACCTTCACTCCGTTTCCGCCCTCAAAAACGACATCATATTCCGAAATCCCCTCTCCCTGAATCAAAAGTTGAAGAGGAGTGTTCATCCCCACCCACCAGGAAAGGGGTTCCACTCTGCGAATCTGAGTCAAATCGGCATCAGTTACCTCTTCTGGAACAAAAACCGAATTAGAGTTGCAAGAGCCAAGCATAACTGCCGTCATAATAATTCCAAATATCTTTTTCATCTCAAAATTACTGAATAAAATTTTAAAACTTATTTCGCATCCAGATTCCAGTTCCACGGTGGGCAGAGCTGTGCGGATACGGTGACAACGTCATTCGGAAGCACCCTTCGGAAAACGAGTGTGCTGTCTTCGGTGGAAACGACTTCGAAACGGCCGCCTTTTTCGCCCGGACGGAGCGAAGGATGGTCGTGACGGAAACGGATGAGGCTTTGGTAGAACTTGGTGAAATCATTTTCCTCCCAAGCAGGAATCGGGTCTTTTTCAAAGAAGAGGAAACGGTGGTTCCAACCCATCTCCTGTCCGGTGTAAATCAGCGGCTGTCCGGAAGGAAGCGTGAATGTGAGCACCGCCATCAGCTGCGCCGCATCGCCCATTCTCTCAAACTCTGTCCCCGCCCAGGAATTTTCGTCGTGGTTGGAAGTGAACATAAGACGGAAAGCATCTTGAGGGAAACGCTCCGAGTCACGGCTGATGTAGTCGAGAAGTTCGGGGATATTCTTTCGTCCCTGAGCGATGTCGTTCAACAGGTGGTGGAGTTCCCAAGCGTAGGATGCGTCGAAACCTGATGCGTGCAACTGCGGGTCCTCGCCCTCTGCGAGCATATACATCCCCGGCCAATCCTCTCGCAGAGAAGCTATTGTCCTGGTCCAAAACTCGAAAGGCACCTCGCAAGCCATATCGCAGCGGAAGCCGTCGATGCCCTTTTCCATCCAAAAGCGCATAGCATTCTCCTGCGCGTCCCAAACATCCTTATTGCCATAGTTCAGGGCGGCGATGTCAGTCCAGTCATATTCCACAATGGTATTTCCCAGCGAATCCCTCTCATACCAGTCGGCAGGCTTGGAGTCAATCCAGACAGCATCAGGAGATGTGTGGTTTGCCACCCAGTCAAGAATTACACGGAAGCCCTGAGCCTTTGCCCCGGCGACAAAAGCTTCGAAATCCTCCATCGTGCCAAACTCCGGATTCACCGCGCAATAGTCCTTAGCCGCATAGTAGGAGCCGAGAGTTCCCTTGCGCTCTTTCTCTCCAATCGGGTAAATCGGCATAAGCCAGATGACGTCCACTCCGAGTTCTTTCAGACGAGGAAGTTGCTCTCTGGCCGCAGCAAAAGTCCCTTCCGGGGTGTACTGCCGCAGGTTCATTTCATAAACCACCGTGTCATAAGTCCATCCTGCGTGAGGAGTCTTTTCCGAGCAGGAAATCAGCAATAGAAGTGCGAGAGCCGCAAAAAATGTCTTTTTCATCAAGTTCATATTATTAATTCGTGGTGTCCGGATCTATCTGCAATGGCGCTCTATCGCCTCTGCGCGTATTTTAAAGAAATTGTTGCTATCTTCCAAAAGACGATATTCCCCGTGGTTGCTCCAAGAGGCAGGACGGTCCTCGATTGACATATCCTCCCCTGTGTCATTGGAAACATAATCCCCGATTTTTGAGTGCCATTCACGGATTCTCGCCATCGAGCGTGTGTAGTAGAATTCTCCTGCCACAGGGTCGACGAGAGAAAGGAGTGCGTCTTTGTAGATTTTCCGGAACTCCTCGTATTTGAGAAGTTTGTAGATCAATGGGTTGGAATTATCTCCCCAATTTAGAGGGTCCTGGCGGCCGGCATCCATATCCAGATGGGATGTGCCGAGAGTATTGTCGTAGTCGTAGGGGATGAAGAAAAACTTGTAGGTGTAGAGGTCCTTCGAATTGAAGTAGATGTAGTAGTTGTTCTTATTCTTCCAATAGTCATCCCACATCCCCACTGCAACATTGACGGCGTAGGTTTTCAGCAAAAGTTCCACATCACAGACCTCAACAATCCAGTTTTTGAAATTCTCGTCTCCCTTGCCGGCTACTTTCTTTATGAAATCCTGCAACTGGGCCTTGGCAGCGGCATATTCCGCAGTCTGGGTCTTGAGTTCGTAGATCTTGTCTGAGCCATCGTTGCCGATAAGATGGTCAGAAGCGTCGGAAAGGGACGCCCCCGAAGAACATTTCCAAAGAAAACCGTCCTTGAACGCAAACTGTTTGGCCCTGGCATTGGCGTAGCGTCCGTCAACAAGTTCAATCATATTATAGACACCGAGATAGGTCTCGGACGGATCACCCGCCACCTTAATCCAAAGCCGGCAGTAGGCAGAATGAGGAGCTGTCCACACCCCGACGCGGTGGAAAAGGTCAAAGCAGAAAACTTCCCGCACATACATCGGATCGTCCTTGAACCATTTGAGATAGAGTTTCTTGACCCCGTGCAGCTCGTGCGCCACGTCTTTGTTGTATTTGGTAAAGTTAAGCTGGTAGTGGCAGTGGTGCCAGCCCGTCTGCCCAGCCGTGTGCATCATTCCCTCATTCCCCTCGGGCCTGCGACGGGACGTGTTGCCCTTGAGACGAAGGCCGACGTCTCCGATTCTGATTTTTTCCTCTCCCTTGTTGCAAAGTACATCCGCGTGGATATATTCGGAAGTATTCCTATTCTTGTCAAATTCCCCAAGCAGCCGGTTCCACTCCGCGAGCGAAACTTCAAGATGAAACTCCGGAATGTCGGCCCCGGAGAAAAGCCACTCAAGCCCTTCCTCCGCCTTGAAGCCACCGTCAGAACTGCTCCCGCTGCCCTGGTTCGTCGAGCCCCCATCCCCTCCGGAAGGAGTCTGAGGATTGTCGGGGCCCAAATCCGGCGAACAGGCGCAGATAAGAACTGCCAGAGCGGTCAGTGCCGCAAGTTTTATTCTTTCCATAAATCAGACAACATTTGCCGGGAACAGAACTATTTGAAATTTGTCAGCACAACGAACTCTCCTGCCTTCAGAGGGATGTGAACATTGCCGTCATAACCGGCATCATAGCTTTCCCCGCTGAAAAGGTCATACCAGATTCCGCCGGACTTGAGGTTATAGGAAAAGTCAGAATCTACTGTCTGGAAATTGCCGATGACCGTGAATGATTTGCCCTCGTTTGAACCGAAGATTGTACGGGCGGGAACTCCACTGCCTGCATACATCTCAAAGCTTGCGTCCATATCGAACAGACGCGCATTGTCCCGACGGAATTTGAGAAGTTTCGCGTATGTGTCGTAGAGAGCCCTGCGCTCAGGAAGATCATAATAGTCCCAATGGAGCGGCTTCTCTCCCGTGCGTCCGTTTTCTTCAATTGAGACATCGTAGCCCAGTTCACCGAACTGCCAAATCATCTTAGGTCCCGGAACAAGCAGCGAGAATGCGGCATTGAGTCTCAATCGTTGCATTCTTGCCGCAAGGTTTCCTGTGATTCCATTTCCCCATTTAAGAGACTTGTAGGCAGTCCTCTCTTCGTCGTGACTCTCCATAAAACCCACCCAGGAGCCGAATGGCATAGTGCTTCCGGTCCAAATCTGATTCAAGTCGTCACCGTCTTTGAGCCATCCCATTGCAGTCTGGCAGTAGGCATTGTTCACATTGCGCCACATCTGCATACCTGCTGCAGCAAGAGCCTTCTCCTCACGAGTTTCACAGAAATGCTCCAAAATCACCACTGCACCCGGCCGAACATCGAAGATCGCCTTGGCATATTCACTGAGAACATCGATTCTTCCCTGATCGTAGTTGCCGACAGTCGCGTCTGTGCATTTGCGCTGGGTGAATCCTTTCGTGAGGTCGAAACGGAATCCGTCAAATTTGTACTCTTCCAAAAGATAGCGCAGGCTCCTCTTGATGTGTTCCCGCACCATCGGATTTTCGTGGTTCCAGTCGTGGAAAACGGAATAAGGATGCGGAGCCACTTCGTTGAACCAAGGATTATTGGCTGCGGTCTGATTCTTTTCCGAATTCCAATAGAGCTTCGCCATAGGATGAGAGCCTGTGGCGTGGTTATAGACAACGTCGAGTATCACGGCTATTCCCCTGCTGTGACATTCGTCGATAAATGCCTTATAGTGCTCACGAGTGCCATAAGCCTTGTCAAGGGCGAAATAAGAGCAAGGATCATATCCCCAACTGTTGTTTCCGTCAAACTCCTGGACAGGCATAAGTTCTATGGCATTGATGCCGAGATTTTCGAGATAATCGAGCTTTTCCTCCGCACCCGAAAGGTCGTGAGTGGCACTGAAATCCCTCAGATGAAGCTCATAAATCACAATGTCGTTTTTGTCCGCAACATTATAATCCTTTATCTTCCAGTTATATTCGGGACGATTGATTTGAAATGCGGACACAAGTCCAGAAGTTCCGGAAGGATAGGCCGGCATATCAGGATAGGTCGAAGAGGATATCCATTTGTCCTCTCCGCTATAGACAATCTCGGAATATGGGTCGGAAATGCGTAGCGCATCGCCCTCTGAATCAATGAGATGATATTGGAAACGGTATTCTTTGTCCGCATCCATTCCCGAGAGTTTGTACCACCAGCAACCCGCATTTTCGTCACGTTTCATCTGGAAGCGGTTGGAAACTTTCCAGTCATTGAAGTCTCCGACAAGGAAACAATGCGGATAGTGTTTCCCGTCCTTATCCTTTTCATAAAGCACAAGTGTGACTTCCTGTCCGGTGATGTTGATTCCGTACTGCGCTCCGGAAGGCATTGCCGCCATCTCCACATCCGCAGGCTTGAACTCACGGCCTTCGTCCTTTACACTGAGGAAAAAGTCAGGCTTTGTCTGCTCTGTTCCACCGGCATTGCGAACAACGACTCCGATTTTTGTGAGCGGCTCGTCATCATCCACTCCAAACCATTGACGGATGGTCGGCTCAATCGGAAGTTTCCACACATCAGCGACTTCGGTCTTCTGCCAGAGGCATTTTTCAAGATTCACATCCCAGTCGGCCTGCACGTGCTCCCATTCGAAGTTCACCACTCCAATGTGGGCATAAAGCTCGCCATCGTAGCCAGAGAAAGGAAATTTCCCGCCGGCCTTGAAATAGAGCGTGCACGGCTCGTCAGCAGAGAGGCTGAGAGGGTCGCTGCTCAATCCCGGCTGAAGATTGTTGATGTCGAAGACTGCCGGCGGATTGACAGGTTCCGACGGATTGTCCTGCGGTGTGCAGGAAAAAAGCAGGGCAAGCGTCGCCGCTGCAGAGAGAAGGAGATATTTTTTCATTTTCAAGCAGTTTTCGTTTTAGAGGCTCTCCCTCCGGCATTTGTCCGCTCCCGGAACAGGAAAAGGGCAGAAGTCCTCTGACATTGCAGCCGGCAGCTCTGTCAGGAGCCACCGGCCGATAAAAGAGATTTCTATCAAAAGAAATTACTTGATTTCAGTAACTGTTGCCTTTCCGCTTTTAGAGGCTGTTAGCTCGTAATCTGTATCAACAATAACATTCTCGATATTAACACTCTGATTGCTGTCTCCATTCCAACCTTCTCCGTTCTTGAAGATGATGTTGAGTCCCGGAACAGCTTCAGGAGTAGTGTACTTGTAGAACTCACCGTCCTTCACAAGCTTGACCTCAGAACCCTCTCCATTTGTAGGCCATACCCAAGCCGTCGGTGTTGCAGTCCATGCTGCAGGCCACTTTGCACGTACAGTCACAATCACAGGGTCCGGCCCCGGAAGAACTTCACCTTTCTCGACCAGAATTACCTCAAGGTCACCCTCTGCAGCACCTGCACGGGATGTGAAACGCACGATAACCTTGTCACCAGTTGCTGCACCTTCGTAGATCTGGCAGTCTTTAGTCTCGAACCATGACTCGGCGCCATTCTCATCCTTGACATTAAAACCGTTGTTTCCGAACATATCCTCAAGTTCAAACACATTGTTACCCTTTGCTACGGCGTCCTTATAGACCCATTCGCCACCACCCCAAGGGTGCTTGAAGGAAATTGCAGTTGCCGGCTCTTCCTTGATGTTAGGATCAGCTGCCCAAGCCTTAATCTGCATGAACACAACGCCACCGTCTTCAAAACCGGTTGCCTTAGGCTGTCCCTGATTCTCAAGCTCAATGGTAACGGTTCCCTTAAGCGTAACCACATTGTCTTCTGTAATTGCAGGGTCAGGATCGTTGTCGTCAATGTTCTTTCCCCACTGGAATGACCAGCCTGCAAGCGCCGGCTTTGACGGAATAGCGCAGACCTTTATTGCCATGTCTGCGGCATAGTCAACTGTAAGCTGATACCAACGGCCTGTATCGTCACCCTCAACCTTGGTGAACTTGCATGTCTCGGTGTCTTTCTCTGACCATGAATTCACAGTACCGACAGCATAGATTCCGTTTGAATGTGTATTTTCAGGAACATAAACGACCATAGTGGTCTTTCCTGCTTCAGGAGCGTTGACAATAGGGCATTCGATGTCTTCACCGTTTCCACCATTGTTATCACCCGGATTGATGATATCCGGAGTCTTCTCACAACCGACCATTGCAAGAGTCACAGCGCACATTGCGCCCATGAAAAATTTATTGATTTTCATAACTTAAAATATTAAATGATTAATAAGTTTTTATCTGATAAAACATTTATTTGTCCGTCTCATATCCCTGATTCTGAGTCCAAAGCCCGCCGGATGTCTCTATCATCTTTCGAGGAATCGGGAACCAGTCGCGATGATTGTCAATGTCCGGCTTCTTGAAATCCCATTCTCCCTTTGCGAAGCGGTCGTAGCGTATCAGGTCACGGCGACGGACAAGTTCCCATGCAAATTCACGTCCGCGTTCTACGAGAAGTTCGTCAAGGTCAAGAGATGTATATGGAGCACATCCGACACGTGAACGTATTTTCATAAACTCCGGATTGGCAAGCAGTTCACTGCACTTTGCAGTGTTGCCGGCACGATAAGCGGCTTCATACTGCATATAAAGCACATCAGCATAGCGCAGGAGTACAAAGTCATTCTCACAATACTTGTTAGCTCCGACTTTGTCGACCTCATATTTGAGGAATCTGGCTCCGTCGTTGTGGGTAGCGTCCGTCAAAGAAGTAACCTGAGGGACGATAATGGCCTTAAGTCCTTTCTGCTTGTCAGTCATCTCAAGAATCACATCTGAATCGTCGCTTTCGAAAACCGGGCCGAGGAACCAGCCCCAACCGTCACAGCCATGTGTTCCGGCATCTGCAGGACATGGTCCGCGCCTGTCACCTTCCTTATAATTTCCGAGAAAATCTTCAGGAGCACAGAAGCCGTTCCAAGGCTTGTCGATAGTGTTCCAGCAGGTCTGGTGGCAATAATTCAGGGTAAGCATGGTTATGCGGAGCTTGTTACTCATCTTGCCGGCGACATCACGATAGTTGAATGCCGCATTACCGTTTTCGACAATCACAAAAATGTTCTCACGGCTGCCTTCATTCTGAATCTTGAAATTGGCAAAGAAATCATCCTCAATCTTATAGGACCCCGAATCTATCACCTTCTGGCAGAACTCCTGACAGCGTTTGTAGAAATCCTCTTCCTGATTTATGCCCTCAATCCCGCAGTTCTGGGCTGTGACACCATAAGAAACGGCGTTGAGGTAAAGACGGGCCAAGAGAGTGTAGGCCATGCCCTGCGAACAACGGCCGTAGTTCTCCGCACGGTTGGCATCCGTGATGGCAGGAAGCTTCGGTGCCTCTTCTTCAAGAAGAGTTACAAGCTTGTTCCACACCTCCCAAGGTTCACTCTGAGGTACAGCGGCAGAAGAATAGCTGTCAAGATAAGGGATGCGTCCGAACGAATCGAAAAGAGTGTAATAGTAGTAGCAGCGGAGCACCTTGAGTTCAGCACTAAAACGGTCGTAGAGACCTGCCTGCTGAAGACTCTCCTTTATCGACTCAAGCTGGCTGAGAATCTTGTTGCAGAGCACGGCACCGGCATTGGAATACTGCCATACAAACTCGAACGAAAGGTCGTTCGCTGTCCACGAATGGTCGTTGAAACCCTTCCAGTAACCGTCATCCGACCAGTCGTTGCCCGGATTTCTCACGGGGTTCACGCACTCGTCCGATGAAATCGTGTTGATTCCCCAGTATCCCCAATGGTCATGAAGCCATGCGACCTCCGCATAGGCCTGTCCGACGACCTTTGCGACATTTTCGGCATTGGAAAGCATTTCCTCTGAAGTCGGTTTTCCGAAAACTTCCTCATCAAGCATCCCTTCGCATGAAGTTGCAAGAAAAGCTGAGGCCAAAAGTAAACAATTCAATATCTTTTTCATAATTCTGATATATCCTGATTAGAATGTAAGATTAAGACCGACCATCACATTGCATACTGAAGGATAGAATCCCGCCGGGTCAATACCCGGACTCCAGACATCGGATGGATTGACATCAGGGTCTGTTCCGGAGTATTTTGTGACAGTGAACACATTTTCAGCCGTAGCGAAGACACGCAGCGAACTGATGTAGGCGTTGTTCTTGAAATGGTGGGTGTAACCGAGGGTTATGTTGTCAAGCTTGAGGAAGGAACCGTCTTCAAGATAGTAGTCCGAGAAGACTCCCTGACGGTATGCACCTGCTCCCTTGGCAAGTTTCTTCACATCGTACATGAAGCAGTTGAGACCCTGGGATTTCTGAGGACCGTATGCCCAACGTTTCACATTAAGAATCTTGTTTCCGACATTTCCGCGGAAGAAAAGCGTGAGGTCAAGATTTTTCCAGCGGACCGTATTGTTCCAGCCATAGGTCATGACAGGCTGGGCAGAGCCGATTTTCTGAAGCTTGTTCCTGCCGTTTTCGTCCTTCTCGTAAACAAGGCCTCCCTTGCCGTTGAGACCTATGACATGATAGCCGTAGAAAGTGCCGACAGACTCTCCCTCGACAATCTTCTGAGTATTCACACCCATAAGTCCGTTCTCTCCGACACCGCCGCAAAGCATTTCCGAATAAGAGAGGTCATAAGTCTCTCCATTCAAGGTCACGTCTCCCGTAAGTTTGTTAAGACGGTTGTTGTTGAAAGCCATAGTGAGGGTTGTAGTCCAGCTCCATCCGTTCATCAGGACAGGGACACCGGAGATTGCGATTTCAATACCCTTTGAACTTATCTCTCCACAGTTGGCAAGCAGCTTATTGTATGGGAACGGAGGAGTAGGCACATCATATTCCCAGAGAAGGTCCTTGGTGTCACGATAGTAGAAGTCTATGTTACCATAGAGACGGTTCTTCAGGAAAGAGAAATCAATACCGATGTTATACTCGTATTTCTTCTCCCAACGGAGGTCCGGGTTGGCATTCTGATTGATTCCGTAAGTAGTCACCCACTGACCGTTATACCAGAATGCGCCGCCATTGGTGAGAAGCTGCTTTGACTGGAGGTCAGAGCCGAGGTTATTACCGGTGACACCGAAACCTGCACGTATCTTAAGGTCGTCGCACCAGTCCTGGCCGTCCATGAACGGCTCGCCTGATATACGCCATCCTGCACTCACGGCCGGGAAGAGTCCCCATTTGTGATTGTCACCGAAACGGCTTGAACCCTCGGCACGCATTGAAACAGAAAGGAGGTATTTCTCTTTATAATTGTAGTTTACACGGGCAAAACCTGCCGCAAGTACATTGGAGTTACGATATGATGAAACATTCAGCTTTGATTTGTCGGTAAGTCCGTCACCCATGCTGAAATATTTATAGCTGTCAGTCGGGAAGCCGCTGTTTTCCATCCAGTTTCCGTCATACATGAACTTCTGGTAAGACCAGCCGGCCACTGCGGTAAGCGAATGTCCTGCCCAGCTGCCGGTGTAGTCAACCGTAGCCTCATACAACTGCTTGAAATTGCTGTCGCGGTTCTGGGAAGCCTTTCCTGCCTGCTCCTTGTCCGCATCGTATTTCTGGGAGGCGTAGGCATAAGACGAATAGTTATTGCCTTCAATAGCCGCAAAACCGTTTATCTTAAGCCCCGGCACCGACTTGATGTCAATAGTGGCCTTTACGGAACCTCTGAACTCGTCGGCTGTCTTGTTTGACTCCTTGAGGTCTGTTGCCATAATAGGGTTCGACTGGCCAGAACCGGTCGGATAGAAATAACCTGAAACCGAAGAAGGGTCCATAAGCGGATATGTCGGGTTCAGAGTAGCGGCCTGCTTGAAATCTCCGCAGTCATAATTGTTCTTATAATGCATATAAGAAAAGTCATACGACAGTTTCAGCCAACCCTGAAGAGCCTTCTGGTCCGCTGCGATTCGCGCGCTGATTTCATCGCGGTCAGTGTTTTTGGCAATACCCTCCGCATATTTATAGTTAACGGAAGCGCGGTAACTGAAATCGGAAGAGCCTCCGGAAATAGCCACATTGTGGTTTGTGGTCACTGCTGCCGGCTTGGTTGCAAGCTTCATCCAATCCGTATGCGTATCATCATCATAGAGAACCGGCTTTACCATTCCTCCGGAGAGCTGCTCAAGCTGACGATATTCCTCCGGAGTGGCGAATCCTGTTTCGAGACGCGGAGCGGAGACGGAAAGATAGCCGTTATACTCTACATTAGTCTTTACGACGCCCGTACTCTCAGCTGAGCCGCGCTTGGTTGTGATGAGAATGACGCCGTTGGTACCTCTTGTTCCATAAATCGCAGCAGCAGAACCGTCCTTGAGGACATCCATCGAAGCGATATCCTCAGGAGGGATATTGTCGATATTGTCTGTCGGTATACCGTCCACAACATAGAGAGGTGTCGAGCCTGTTCCTTTTCCAAGAGTCGAGAAACCGCGTATCTGGATGTTATACCCCGTGCTGGTAGGGTCGCTTGTAGTGCGGCTGATGTTAAGGCCGGCAACCTTACCCTGAAGAAGGCCGACAGGGCTTGCCTTGACACCGGCATTGAAATCCTCTGCCTTAAGTGAGGCAACAGAACCGGTGACTTCCTTCTTCTTCTGCGAGCCGTAACCGATTGCGACAGCCTCCTCAAGGAAAACCGAATCCTCTTTGAGTGTGACTGTGGCAGGAACCTCATCGGCTCTGAAAATCTGCGATGAATAGCCCATACAGCTAATCTCCACCTGAGTCCCGGCTGAAGCCACCTTGATTGTGTACTCTCCGTCAATGCCTGTAGACACACCATTGGTCGTGCCGCTTTCAATCACTGTAGCGCCAATAACCGGTCCTAATGCATCCACAACGACACCCTTCACTTCAAACTTTTCCTGTGCGAAAAGCGAGAATGCCGACGCGAGAAGTACAAATAGTGTGATTATACGCTTCATATTGATATTAAATATTATGATTAGGTTTATCCTTGATAAATGCCACGCTGGCAGCGGCGCAGAGCATCATCGCTCCGGCGAGGGCAAGCATAGCGACGGCGTTGCCGCCGAAGATGTACTTGACAATCACTCCGCCAATCAGACCCATACAGATTTGTGGGATGACAATCGTAAAGTTGAAAATACCCATATATGCCCCGGCACAGTTGGCATCGATGGCACGGGAGAGGATTGAATAGGGCATTGCGAGGATTCCTGCCCAGGCGATGCCGATTCCAATCATCGGAATCATCAGAAGGTATTGGTTGTGAAGCAATGAGAGTCCGAGGAATCCGAGAGCTCCGCAGGCGAGAGTCACCGCATAGACGGTCTTGTTGCCGTAGCGGTTGGCAATCTGGGTCATAAAAAGTGCAATGATGCAGGCAGGGATCGGATAGACTGCGTTGAGAACGCCTACCCAGGTTGCAGTTGCGCCTTCAGCAAGCACTACTCCGGCATTGTCCGTGACTACTCCGGTGATGGCCGGTTTGAGGTAGTTCCACATCAGGAAGAGTGCCGCCCAGGAGAAAAACTGAGTCACGCCGAGTTGAATCATAACCTTCGGAGTACCCTTCAGAAGCTGGATGAAACTTGTCTTTTGCTGCTCTTTTTCGGAAGATTTTGCTTCCTCAGCGGTGCCGTTGTAGAGCGCGAATTCTTTCGGCGGATACTCCTTCACCTTGAATGAGGTGACAAGGACAGAAAGGAGAAGGATTGCTCCGCCGATGTAATAGGAATAGGCAATGTGGTCGGCAACGTGTCCCTCCTGTGCGACATCGCTCACCCCGCACCAAGTCATTATAAGAGGAAGAAGCGCTCCGACAACTGCGCCCAAATTAATCAGAAGTGTCTGAACCACAAAACCTTCCGTCTTCTGACTATCGTCCAGCATATCGGTCACAAGGGCTCTGAACGGCTGCATCGTGACATTGAACGAAAGGTCCATAAAGAGGAAAATCAAGGCTCCCATCACAAGCGGTGCGAAAGCCAGGAGTTTCGGACAGTTCGGCATCAGCAGCAGTGCGAGAGTCGAAATGATTGCTCCAATGAGGATGAACGGAATGCGCCTTCCGAGTCTTGTCCAGGTCTTGTCAGAAAACATTCCGACGATTGGCTGCACGATGAGTCCGGCAATAGGAGCTGCAAGCCAGAAATAGCTTAGCGAGCCGAGGTCCGCGCCGAAAGACTGGAGTATTGTGGATGTGTTGGAATTCTGAAGCGAGTATCCTATCTGGACGCCCATAAAGCCGAAACTGAGGTTCCAGATTTGCCAAAAAGAAAGTTTTGGTTTTGGTGTTTTCATCCCGATGTGGTTATATTTCTTACAATCTGTAAGCGACTGTACAATTTTTAGTTTTTATCTGTCATTAGTTCTGCGAATATATGAAATATATAATACAATATATCCCATTCTCCGACGAACGGACGATAAATCCTGACGAATGGCGATATTTCCCCGACGAATGAAAGGATATTCACAAGTTTTTTCCTAACTTTCGACCGATGACCGCATATATGAAGAAAAACATTAGAACCGATAGCCTTATAATAACTGGCTTCGCCGTTGCACACGCGCTTACGGCGATGATGCTCGGCGTATTCAACATCAGCGACGAGCTTATGCTGACACTGCTCACGATGGCGATGACGGTGATTCTCTGTCTCAGGCACGGGCTCAATATCGAAGTGACTGCAGCTTGCGTGATTGTGGTGAATATGGCGGGTTTTCTCCTCGGAACGGAGGGGGCGGCGCTGCTTTCCAAGGCTCTGCACAAGCCGACGATGGTGAGTTCGATAGTCACTTTTGTCACGACGATTATTCTCGGATGGGGCACATTTTGGATTACGAGGATATTCTCCGGTTCCGGAGGAAAAACGGACACACAGGCCGTCAGCAAGTCCCAGACGAGGATTCTGATTACATCCTTCGTACTGATTTTCTTCCTCCGCATTCTGGTTTTCGTATTTTCGTCGACCGGTCACAATCCGTGGAGCACAATAGAAATCCTTTCGATGATTTTGAGCAACACGGCGGTTATCATATCCCTTGTCTGCATCAACATCATATTCGTCCGTTTCAGACGGCAGATTCGCGACAGTCTGGGAACGAAGGTCTATTGGTTCATATTCACTCTCTATCTGCTCATAACCTCGCAACTGAGTGCCTACATCGTCTGTCTCTCACCGGACGGGCTCATAAGACCGGAGGTTTCGGCGGAGTTTGTACATTTGTGCATGCTCTGTCTGATTGTGGAGGTTTCGGTCTACTGCATCATCTATCTCGCAAATCATTCGCTTGAGGTCCAGCAGCAGATGATTATCGAGAAGGAGAAGCGTCATTATGCCCAGTTCCGCTACGAGAAGCTCAAGCAGCAGGTAAACCCGCATTTTCTTTTCAATTCGCTGAATGTGCTGGATTCTCTGGTGCTGGATTCCCGGACGGAGCAGGCAAGCGAGTTTATCCACAAGTTGGCGGGGCTCTACCGTTATATGCTCTCTACGGAGGACAGCCGGCTGGTGACACTTGGCAGGGAGATGGATTTCGTGCGTTCGTTTGTTCTGCTTATGAGGACGAGGTTTCCGGATGGATTTGAGGTGGTGGAGGAAATTGCCGAGGCGGATTTGCAGAAGATGGTGCCTCCTTGCGCGGTGCAGATGCTGGTTGAGAATGCGCTGAAACACAATGCCGTATCGTCCACACGTCCGCTCCGGATTTCGCTTCGCTCTAAGGATGCCGGGCTGGAAGTGAGCAACGAATTGATTCCGAAAAAGTCGAAATCCCCATCCACGGGGGTGGGACTCAAATATATAAAGCAGCAATACACTGACCTCGGAGGAGGAGATGTCCGCATTGAAAACGGAAATGGAAAATATGTCGTGTGGGTGCCGCTGATTGAACAATAAAAGATTAGAATTAAGATATGAGAGTACTTATAGTTGAAGATGAGATTATGGCGCAACGCTCCCTTTCCAGAACTTTGGAGAGCCGTTATCCGCAAATGCAGGTGGTCGGATGCACACGTTCGGTCGCAGGCACGGTAGATTGGCTGAGGGAACACTCTTCGGAAAACGGAGCCGGGATGCACGGCGGCTGGACGCAGGATAGCGGAGTGGACGTAATATTTATGGATGTGGAGCTGGAAGACGGGGATTGTTTCGAGATTTTCCGTCAGGTGGACATCCGGGCGAAGGTGATTATGACAACAGCCTACGACAGTTACGCCATCAAGGCTTTCGAAGCCGGCTCTGTCGACTACCTTCTGAAGCCAATTAGCCCCGAGGACCTCGACCGCGCCGTAAACCGGGTGATTCGCGACAGCCGGGGGTCGCAGGATTTCAGCCAAGTCCTACAGGCGTTGGAATCCGGGAAACAGAAGGAAAGGTTCATTGTGCGGATGAACGACCGCATCGTCCCCGTGAAAATCGAGGATATAGCCTATTTCTATTCCGAAGAGAAGAGCAATTTCCTCTGCACATTCGACGGGAAGAAGTACATCGTGGACTCGTCGCTCGACATCATTGCCGGCGAACTCCAGCCGAAGACATTCTTCCGCATTTCCCGCAGCTGCATCGTCTCCATCAAGGCCATCCAAAGCATTGTGAAACAAGCCGGCGGCCGACTCCTTATTGTCTCGGAACCGGCCGCCGACTTCGAAATGACTGTCTCACGCTCCAGAGTCGACGATTTTATGGTCTGGATTGCGCAGTAATGAAGCAGGATGTTCTTACTTATAGTTACAATAAAGGCGTCATATAAAGCGGAAGATAGGTGATGCCATTCTCTACCTTATAGTCGGCTGTATGCAGAACTATAGGAGAGATCAAGTATTCTCCATACTTCTTCATACACTTTGTTATGGAGGACAAAGTATAGTTCTTGCCGCTTTTTACTTCTATCGGGCGGATATTATGACGAGTGGTCACTTTGTCCTTTGGGAGCAAAAAGTCGATCTCCATACGATTTTCGGATTCTACTGATGACTTACTATAGAAAAAGAGCTTGTTGCCGCCGGCTGTCAGCATCTGTGCCACAGTATTCTCAATGAGCATCCCTTCGTTCACCTCCAGTTTTCCAAAGAGCAGTTTTTGATAAATCTCCGACGAAACAATACCTTTTTCATCAAAAGCGTGACTGATTAACAAGCCCGTATCGTTCATATAGCACTTCAGAGTAGTACGGTCTTCGTTCATCTTCAGCCCTATGTTCGGCTCAGTCGAGTTGTAGCAGATGTTGACGACTCTTGCGTCCTTCAGCCAGAAGAAAGCATCGTCCCAATCACGATATTTAGCACCCGGTTTCAGAGCTGACAGTCGGAACTTCTTCTCGTGCTTAGAGAGCTGAGGAGGGATTTGATCAAATATAGACACCACCTTGTCGGCAATCTCGCTCGCGTAATTGAAGATGTCGTTACGGTAGATGGTCAGCACATCGCGCTTGGCGGCATCTACGGCATCGAAGTCTTTCGTTTCAACATATTTCTTGACGGCTTGTGGCATTCCTCCCACTATCATATAGAGGCGAAATGCATCCATCGCCTGACGATGGAAAACTTGTCCCATAGGCTTCTTTTCTGCATACATTTTCCGTATCAAGTCCATCAGCATATCGTTGCCGGTAGCCCAAAGAAACTCTTCAAAATCCATTGGATACATCTGTATAGGGCGCTCTTCTGATGGGAGTACGATGCCCTGCATGTTTTTCTTGATGCTTACCAGCGATCCGGTCTCAATGTAATCATATCGACCATCCTTCACCAAAAACTTGATAGCAGCTCTCGCCCTGGGACACAACTGTACCTCATCAAGAATTATAAGCGACTTGCGTTCGTGTAGCTTCACCTTATAGTGCTGACTCAGATAGAGAAACAGCATATCAAGATCTTCCAGATAGATGTCGAACCAGTCTCTGACCATCTGGGGAGCCTTATTGAAGTCGATAAGGATATATGACTCGTATTCGTTCCTGCCGAACTCCTCTACGATATAGCTTTTACCTATGCGTCGTGCACCCTCGATGAGCAATGCCACTTCACCGTTTCTTTTCTCCTTCCAGTCAAGGAGCTGTTGGTATATTTTTCGTTTCATAGTAACACCTTACACCTTTTGGAGATATTCAGCATCTGCATAATACACCTTTTTGAGATTTTTTACTATACAAATATACACCTTTTTGAGATTTTTCGCAAGTAGAGCGTATACCAACTCCGAAAAGTAGACACGAAAAATTTTTAAGAGTTATCTCCCGGAGGAGCTTATCAGAGACGAAATCTCACCGTTGAAGTCCGCGTGGGCTTGGAGGGATTCGAGAGTGAGGTGCATACGGTAGCGCCAGTAGTGGCGGCCGTTGGCAGGGACATTGATGCGCTCGGCGTTCGGGTCCTGAAAGCGGAGGGAACCGTCGATGGAGAGCCAGTCCTGGAGAGGGAGAATAGTCAGCATCGCAGGAGAATCGAGGTGTTCACGAACAATCTGCTCACAAAGCCACGGCTCACAGAAATATGGAGCCTGGCCTCCGAAATGCTGGTGATAGAAACGCGACGAAACCTCCCGGTCTTCTTCCCACCAAGCCCGAATCGGGTTCATATCGTGAGTTGAAGTTGTGCAGACGCAGAAGTATGGGTAGTATTTCGGGTCTGCGAACTCTACACTCGTACTCTTCGGCATTCTTTGGATTTCAAGCGAAAGAATCTTCAGTTCGTCCATAACCGATGCCACGCAGTCCGGAATCATTCCGAGGTCCTCCCCACAGGCGAGCATACCGGTGGCGTGAAGCAGGGACGGAAGTTTTCTCATTGCCGACTCTCTCCAGAACTCGTTGTGACGGTGGAAGAAGAAATCGTCGTGCAGACGGTTGAACGCCCTCTGACGATGAGGGTCGAGATGTCTGAAGGTGGATGTGTTCTGCGCACCGATGCGTGGATGCCAATATCCCTTCATCAGCGGGTCCTCAACGAATAGAACATCCGTCGGGTCGTTCTCAGAAGCAGTCACGAATGCCCCGGAAGCCACATCGAAGCCTAAGAATGCCAGTTCCTCCGCAGGGTATGGGAGCGCAGGATAGAAATGTCCCAGAAGGCCGCTCTTATACTTGAGAGGAATCTCCCATATACGGAAAAATCCGAGGATGTGGTCGATTCTGAATGCGTCGAAATATTCCGACATCTTCCTGAGCCTTGCCTTCCACCAGGCAAAACCGTCCTTTGCCATCTCATCCCAGTTGTAGGTCGGGAGGCCCCAGTTTTGTCCGTCGGCAGCGAATGCGTCAGGCGGTGCTCCCGCAGACTCGTCCATATTGAAAAGCTGAGGATACTGCCACGCATCCACGCTCGTGCGGGAAATGCCGATTGGGAGGTCACCCTTGAGAATCACACCCTTGGAATGTGCGTATTCGCGAACTTCTGAAAGCTGGCGATCGAGATGGAACTGGACGAAGCAGTGGAAATCCACATCTTCGCGATGCTCGGCGCAGTATTTTTCCACTTTTGATGCGGAATATTTTGCATAAGTCTTCCATTTTGCGAATTCGGCAGTGCCGAAGCTGTCCCTAAGGCAGCAGAAAACGGCATAAGGCTCAAGCCACTCTTTGTTGGCTGCGACAAAAGCTTTGTAAGCCGCGGTCCTGGAGAGTTTTGCGAATGTCTTTGCAAATGCTTCCCGGAGCAGTTTTGTCTTCGCGTTGTTCACCCTCTCGTAGTCCACTTGAGAAAGAGAATTGAGCTCTTTCTGAAGGGCCTTGTACTCTTTGCTTTCCACGACTCCCGCAGCCTTGAGATTGACAAACTGAGGATGGAGGGCGAAAGTTGAGTTGGCTTTGTAGGGGTATGAGTCCTCCCAGGTGCCGGTCATCGTGGTGTCGTTAATCGGAAGGAGCTGGAGAATGCATTGCCCCGTCTTTTCTGCCCAGTCGACCATTTTTTTCAAATCAAGAAACTCTCCCACGCCGAAATCGTCCTCACTGCGAAGAGAGAAAACAGGAATCGCTGTTCCGGCCCCTCTCCAACGACGGAGTCCGAAACGGTGGCTGATGTCGGAAAGAACAGTGAATTTATTGTCTGAAGCGAGGCAGCAGCGGTTTTCGCCGCCTTCCCATTCTTTGATTGCGAGTGTTTTACGGTCTGCGATGACAAATTTGTATTCAAAGCCGTCCTCAGACTGAACAGCGATTTTCCACTGAGGGAAATTGCTGTCATCCAACGGGATAAGTTTATGCCAATTGTCCATCCCCTCTCCATCGCCGGTGATGCAAAGAACCTCGTCGCGGCTGACAACCGGAACATTCACTGTGATGAGTTTTGTCTTCGCGGAGGTTTTCGCCTTAGCTTCCGAAGCCTCCGATGTGGCTACATTTTCGCGAGAAAAGATGCCTTTTGTGAAAGCCGAAGAATAGAAAGGTGCATCCTCCGGAGCGTCCTGCCAACGGTCGCGGATGACTACTGTCGTGGACGCCGAGACGCCTGCAAGCGGAAGGGAATGGTGTCTCCACTCCTGCCTGAAACTGCCGTCATTACGGACAAGCTTGAAATTGTAGTGACCGAGAGCAGCTGCCGAAACCTTAGAGACCTCTGCCGTCCAGATTCCGAAATCGCCCGGAGTCATCGGTATTTCTTTCCCGTCAAGACACAGCACAAGGGACTCACCCCACTGTGTTTTGTATTCAATCGAAATAAATATTTTCATTATGTTTGTGGTTATCAGTTATTTACAAATATAGTTCTCTATCTTTCCACAGGATTTTCCCGTCAAGAGTTCCGTTTTTCATTTTGTTCCAATTAAGAATCTGCAGCAAAGTTGCCAAAAAAGCTGCAACTATCCAAAAAATATGTTTTTCAAACTTTTATTGATACCTTTGCCGCCCGAAAAATAAGTAATCGTTAAAAAATAACTTGAACAATTTGCATATCTTTATGGTCTATATTTATTTTCTCATCAGTCGTGTACATCCAGTACACTCCTTCTTCCAAAAGAAATCTATCCTCATAAATCTGATACAAATTTAGTTCAACTTATTTTTTAACGCTTACTAAAAGGATTATGAGTGCAAAATCCATATCACTTTCCTTCCACGGAAGCGGAAGCGGCCGGGCATGGGGTTATCTGGCCGGAATCATCACAGGGGTCACTTATGGGATGAACCCTCTGTTCGCGATGCCGGTGCTTGGCGCAGGCGTCTCAGTGGAAACGGTGCTTTTCGTGCGTTATGCCGTGGCGGTGCTGGTGCTCGGGTTGGTCATCCTCTCAACACACAAGTCTTTTGCGGTGAGCCGCAAGCAATTGGGATGGCTGGCGATGCTGGGAGTGCTTTTCGCATGCAGCAGCCTCTTCCTTTTTCTCGCCTACAATTATATCCCGTCGGGAATCGCGACAACAATCATATTCCTCTACCCGACTCTGGTCGCATTGATTATGGTTTTCCTCAAGGTCTTCCCCACTTGGCAGACTTGGGTGTCGATTGCGGTGACTTTCATTGCGATTCTTTTCCTCTGCAACTACGATTCTTCGCAGCCTGTCCATTATGAAGGAATGGTGCTGGCGTTTTTGTCTGCCCTGTCGTACGCTTTTTTCATAGTGCTGATTAACAGAAAAAAGTGCCTCCAAGAGCTTTCAAACGATGTTTTGACTTTCTATGCCCTCATCGCCGGAAGCATAGTTTTCGGTTGCATAGCTTTTGTCGGCAACCATAGCGGCAAGATTTCTCTTCTCAACGATTTCAACACCATCTGCGCCCACAGCTCGTTGTGGCTCAATCTCATTCTGCTGGCAGTCATCCCGACAGTCATCTCCACCGCCACTCTTGCAGCCTCCACCAAAATCATCGGAGCCACCAAGGCCTCGGTGATGGGAGTATTCGAACCCCTCACAGCCATTCTGATTGGCACCCTGGTCTTCGGCGAAAAGATGTCGTGGAACATAGCCATCGGCATCGTACTTTCCGTCTTCGCCATCTGTTTTATGATTCTCTGCCCGGGCAGGAAAAAGTAGAGGACCTACAACCCGAAGTATCTCTCAAAGAAGGTCTGCAGTTTCTCGATGACGGTTTTCTTTTTCTCCTGTCTGTTACCGCCACCACCAAAGCGAGACATCGGCGGGAGTATCTTGTCAATGTCTGTTCCCGTGGTCCTCACCTGCCCGTCCCGGAAGCTGTTGTCGATGAATGCCCTTGTCTCCTGCGGTTTGAGATGCTCACTGTCTATGATTTCTTTCAAATCTTCATCCTTCTGCTGCTGAACAAAGTCTTTCCAACTTTTCTCTACATCAGTATCGGCATTCACGCTTCCAATGAAGTTTTCAATAAGTTCTTTCTTACTTCTGAGCTGGATGCTTGAACCTATGGCCTTTGAGATATTCACAAGTATCTCCTTGTTTGTGCAGTTGCTGTCGTGATATTTCTGGACAAGAAGGAGAATATAGTCAATGTTTATCTCCACCTGTCTTATAAGCTCGGTCTCAAACACCAGGTCATCATTGATGTTCTCTTTGTCCCCGAGTCTGCGTCTTCTCCACTTTTCCTGAAGGTCAAGATAGTTGCTCTGGTAGTCCTGCAACTGTCTGTCAGTGATGATCTGTTGTCCCTCGAACTGGTCAAAGGTGGAAAGTATGTTGATGGATTTGAGAAGGCTTCCAAACAACGCCACAAACCTCCGCTCCGCATCTTCACCCAAGATAGCTTGTCCTTCAGGGAACTCATCTTGAAGCTGCTCCACAAGTTCCTTATAACCATAACAGTGCTTCCCCTTTTCCGTGTCGTATCCGTCATAATAAGACAGGAAGTCCTTCAACACCACAATACTGCTTGCATCCTTGTCGCCAAAGAGAGCAATGGCATCATCAGTAGCCTGCTGGAGATCCCTGAAACATACGATATTACCAAAGGTCTTGACAGAGTTCAGTATTCTGTTTGTTCTGGAAAATGCCTGTATCAGGCCGTGCTGTTTCAAGTTCTTATCCACAAACAGGGTGTTGAGCGTAGTCGCATCAAAGCCGGTGAGGAACATATTCACTACTATCAGCAGGTCCACCTGCCTGTTCTTCATCCTGAGTGACAGATCCTTGTAGTAGTTCTGGAACTTGTCGCTTGAAGTGTCATAATTGGTGGAGAACATCTTATTATAGTCCTGGATAGCTCCTTCAAGGAAGTCCCTTGACTGCTGGTCAAGCTGAGTGGTGCTTTCAGGGTTCTCTTCCGCGAGTATTCCGTCAATCTCTTCCTCATTCGCGCCATAACTATATATGGTAGCTATCTTCAATCTCTGTGCTTCCGGAACATCAGCCTGCTGCCTTTTGAACTCATTGTAGTATGCCTTGGCCATAGGAATGGAAGCCACTGCAAACATAGCATTGAAGCCACTCAATTTCTGCTCTGTCTTGTGTTCAAAAACCTTGGCACCTTTTCTGGCACTTGCCACCTTATGAATATCATCCAGCACACGGAAAGAATAGTACGAACTCCGCTTTGTCTTCTGGTCGAAATGGTCAAGGATATATTTCACCACCTGCGACACTCTTTCCGGCGAAGCCATTGCCTTTTCCCTGTCTATGGCTGAAATCTGTTCGTCCGTAATGCCTGTCTTCTCCTTGATGGTGTTTACATAGTCAATCCTGAAAGGAAGGACATTCTCATCATTGATGGCATCCACTATTGTGTATGTATGGAGTTTGTCCCCAAATGCCTGCTGTGTGGTTTTCAGTCTCATATCCCCACCAGTCCCTGCATTCTGTGCAAAGATCGGTGTGCCGGTGAAGCCAAACAGATTATATTTCTTGAAGTTCTTGGTGATGGCCGAGTGCATCTGCCCGAAGTTGCTCCTGTGGCACTCATCAAAGATTATCGCCACCCTCTGCTGAAATACAGGATGGTTCCTGTTCTTCTGCACAAAGATGGAGAGCTTCTGAATGGTGGTGACAATAATTCGGTAATCGTGATAACCGCCATTCTTATCCTTATTCTCCAATTGTCTTTGAAGCACTGCCGTGGAAGTGTTTCCGTCAGCAGCCCCTTCCTCAAAGCGGTTATACTCCTTCATGGTCTGGTAGTCAAGGTCTTTCCTGTCCACGACGAAAAGGACTTTGTCTATGTAAGGGAGCCTGGACGCCAACTGGGCTGTCTTGAATGATGTCAATGTCTTGCCTGAACCTGTTGTGTGCCAGACGTATCCTCCACCCTTGATGCTGCCATAAAACTTGTAGTTGTTGGCAACATTTATCCTCTGGATTATCCTTTCTGTGGCTGCAATCTGGTATGGTCTCATCACCATAAGCATCTTCTCACTAGTGAAGACACAGTATTTGGTAAGGATGTTCAGCAGGGTGTGCTTTGAGAAAAATGTCTTGGTGAAGTCCAGAAGGTCTGTGATGACCTTATTGTTGCTGTCTGCCCAGAAAGATGAAAACTCGAATGAGTTGCTGGTCTTTTTTGACTTGTTCCGGCCTCCCGGTTCCTGTTCTTTGAGGTGGTTGGCACGGGTGGTGTTCGAGTAGTATTTGGTATTTGTTCCATTTGAAATGACAAATATCTGCACATACTCATACAATCCGCATCCTGCCCAGAAGCTGTCCCTCTGGTATCTGTTTATCTGGTTGAATGCCTCCTTGAGCTGGACACCTCTTCTTTTGAGTTCAATATGCACAAGTGGGAGACCATTGACAAGAATTGATACATCATATCTGGTATCATAGTTTCCTCCTTCTTCCACATACTGGTTTATGACCTGGACAAAGTTATTGTGGATATTGTCTTTGTCGATGAGTTTGATGTTCCGGCTTTCACCTGTGTCTCTTTTGAGGACCTGGATATAGTCATCCTGAATCTTCTGTGTCTTGGCTACAATATCATCATTCTTGTTGGCTATGCACTCATTGAAAAAGTGCTCCCACTCACTATCCGTGAAGTGGTAGTGGTTGAGTTTTTCCAGCTGGGTCCTAAGGTTGGAGATGAGGTCAGCCTCTGTATGGATAGGGAGATATTCATACCCCTGCTCCCCAAGGAGCCTAATGAACTCTTTCTCCAAATCAGCCTCACTCTGGAAGCTTTCGGCAGGAGTCGCCACGTGGTCATACTCCGCGACCACAGTGTATTCCTGACTTTCAGCTATGATATTGTATTGTGCCATTATTATGTTCCTTGTGTTTTGTTATGCTCCTTTTCTTTTGAAGGTCAGGAGTTTGTCTCTGTAGTATTCGTATTGCTGTTTTCTCTTTTCTATTTCGGCTGGGAGACCCTGGGTGAGGTCGGTGGTGAGGGTGTCGAAGCGGTCAAGGATGGAGACGATGCGCTGCTGCTCGGATATTGATGGGATTGGGATAAGAAGATTATAGAACTTCGACATATCAACAGAAGCAAAATTGGAGACATTTGTATTTGCCTTGCACCATTCATCAATAACAAAAAAGTAATAGTACACGTACTTTACAGATAACTCATTCTCAAGCGATTTACGAATTGAAAGATTCGTAAATCGCTGATTCGCAAGCGAATCAGCAATTATAAGAGCGTGTTCGCCGATGGTTGCGGTTGTCGCAAGTATAAAGGAATTGGCCTTGAATAACCCCTTTCCCTTGACCCCTTTGGGAGTAATGTGTAGTATCGAATCCGAGAGAATACGTCCATTCTGTCGAATATCCTCCATTCTGAACCACGGGATGGTTCCTCCTTCCCAAAACTCCTTTTTTGCCTTTGACGGAGTATAGCCATTTCGTATCTCAAACACTTCATTCATCTTCATCCATCTTACTTCTGCTTGCCCCCCCCGATTTATATCATTAAAGTTCAACAAGTTATCGAGATAATAGTTGTATTGTTGCTTTCTTTTTTGCAGTTCTGCTTGCAGTTCTGCTTGCAGTTCTGCTTGCAGTTCTGTAAAAGTATCCAATATCCTCACAATCTCTTCCTGAACAGGGGGTGGCGGAACGGGGATTTCAAATTGAGAGTAGGTTCCAATCCACTGTCTTGTATGGTCTCCCGGAACATATGGAATGTTCTTCATGCAATAGTAAAGGTATCTAAATAGAGCTTTTTTTTCGTCAGTAGGCCTTAACATCTTCATTGCAGATGATTTGACCTTGAAAGGAAAATCCACCCAATGAAACGAAGTGGTAAAATCATCAAATATTATGACAGGAGCCTCTTTTGATGCTTGAAAAATCCCATTTTCCTCATTGGTATAACCCAATATAAATGACTGTCCTGCTGTGAGAACAGGGGTGGGATAACTATCATCATATTTTGTGCTTGCCACGAGATATAATGTTGGCTGTTCATATGATAAATAATCTCCCAATGTTTTCCACTCCACCCCATCCGGACAGTATTGTTCTATCAGTTCTTCCAACTTACTCATATTTTCTTCTATCAAGTATTGCTTTTCCCTTTTAATTGCTTACCTTTGCATTGGAAATTTTCATATGAATGGTTGAGGGGCTCGTCAAACTAATTTTAAAAAGCATTCGCCCGTGGGTGAGTGCTTTTTGCCTTTAGAAGATATACTGACGGAAGTACTCTCAAAGGCCGCTCTCAGCTCTCAAGCTAATAAATCATTTATCCAATATGAAACTTTCCATTATTATTAAGTTTGACGAGCGCCCTGACACAGAGTGCAGAGCAGCTCACAAACCAATTTATGTCAGAGGCCATTTCAGAATGGTTGAAGGCAAAAAGGTTTACGTGAAGGCCCACTACCGTAAGCGGTAGGCGGACAGCCTTGTCTGAACACCCGCCAGTATCGGAGCCGCTCCCCACACGAGCGGCTTCGTCATTACCTTCCATTCTGAAATGGCACAATGACATCATATCTCAATTTCCTTAATTATCCTGTCAATCTCAGCCCTCAACACATTCTCCCTCTCCACAATCTCTGCAAGTTCTGCATTGAGCTTCACAATATCCACCTTCTCCCTGGTGTCCTCTTGTTCAACATAGGTGGATACAGACAGATTGTAGTCAGCCTTGGCTATGTCATCATTGACCACAAGCTTGCTGACATACTGCACATCTTTCCTGTCTGTGAAGATGTCAAGGATATGCTGGATGTTCTCCTCCGTGAGTTTGTTGGAGTTGGTGACCTTGACACACTCCTTGGTTGCATCTATGAACAGGGTGCAGTTGTCCTTTTTTGCCTTCTTCAAAACCATTATGCAGGTGGCAATGCTGGTCCCAAAGAAAAGGTTGTCAGGGAGTTGGATAATGCAATCCACATAGTTGTTGTCAATCAGGTATTGCCTTATCTTCTTCTCTGCGCCACCCCTATACATCACACCCGGGAAGCATACTATGGCAGCCGTGCCATTGCTTGCAAGCCAGGAAAGAGAGTGCATAATGAATGCAAGGTCAGCCTTGGACTTTGGTGCAAGCACACCTGCAGGCGCAAATCTCGGGTCATTGATGAGGGTTATGTCATCATCCCCTTTCCACTTGGTTGAGTAAGGGGGATTTGACACAATTACCTCAAAAGGCTCATCATCCCAGTGCTGCGGAGAAAGAAGTGTGTCTTCACAAGCTATGTCAAACTTATCATAGTCGATATCGTGAAGGAACATATTGATCCTGCACAGGTTATATGTAGTAAGGTTGATTTCCTGCCCGAAGAACCCCTGTCGGACATTGTCCTTGCCAAGTATCTTTGCAGCCTTCAGGAGCAGTGAGCCTGAGCCACAGGCCGGGTCATAAACTTTATTGACTTCAGTTTTGCCAACAGTGGCAAGTTTTGTCAAAAGCTCACTTACTTCCTGCGGAGTGTAGTATTCGCCACCGCTCTTTCCTGCATTTGAAGCATACATTCCCATCAGGTATTCGTATGCATCACCGAAGGCATCAATGGTATTGTCCTGATAATCTCCCAGTTTCATTGACTGGATACCCCTCAGAAGTTTGACCAGTTTTTCATTCCTCTTGATGACGGTAGCACCCAGTTTGTTGCTGTTCACGTCAAGGTCTGCAAACAATCCCTTGAAGTCATCTTCACTTGCAGTTCCCTTTGCGGAGTTCTCAATGGCGGAGAAGACACCTTCAAGTGTCATATTCAGGTTGGGATCAGCATCACAAACCTTGCAGACATTCTCAAAAAGCTGGGAAGGAAGTACGAAGAACCCTTTGACATTCACCATCTCTTCCCTTATGCCTTCTGCCTGTGCATCATTAAGGTCGGCATAATTGAAGTCCCTGTTACCAGTCTCCCATTCACCCTTGTTGATATATGTTGTGATATTTTCAGAGATATATCTGTAAAAGAGCATCCCCAAGATGTAGGATTTGAAATCCCATCCATCCACAGAACCTCTCATCTCATCTGCTATAGCCCAGATGGTCCGGTGGAGTTCTGCACGCTCCACTTCCTTCTTATTGTCTGTCATAGTATTAGTTTCTTGCCTTTATGGAAGTAAAGGTATGAAAAAATCACAGAACAGACAAATCTCCTTGGTTAAATCGCAGCAGACCTGATACACCTCCTCAACCTTATCTACCTTGCAGACAACAAAATCTGCTTCATATCCGTCGCTATTCTTGAAGTAATATACATCACGCTCTAAAAGTCTGGTCCTTTATACAGCCACTCCCACGCAGGTATGACCTCCACAACGGCGCCGTCCTCAAAGGATATTGTTTCTTTTCCTTCAAATGTGATGATGTGTCCTTTTGACAGTGAATATGCCCGCATTGCCTCTCTCAGACCGGCAATCTCGCGCTCGCGTGTCTTATCGTCCGACATACTCCACGTCACCTGATATGCGTCGGTTATGTTTACGCCCTGTCTCACAATGAAGTCACATTCCTTTTTGCCGGAATAGTAGAAGACATCAAGACCGCGACGCTTCAATTCGACGAAGACCATATTTTCAAGGAACACGCCTCTGTTTTCCGTCGCATTGAAACCGATACGGTTAATGATTGCGTTATCAACAAAATAGATTTTCTTAGGGCTCGCCATCTGTTTCTTCACGGATGTTTCGTATCTGAACAACTGGAATATGAGATAGGTCTGCTGTATATATTCAAGATAGTTCTTTATTGTTTCCGGATGCTGTATGCCGACAATCTTGCAAAGTGACGAATAGGTTACACGCTTCGTGGCATTGCTCGCGAGATAGAACATTAGTTCCAACATTTCTTTCTCATTGGTCAATCCGTTGCGGGTCAGAATGTCACGGTATATGATGCTTTCGTACAGCGATGAGAGATACGACGTTGAGCCCTCCTGAATGTATTTCGGGAAACCGCCGTTCGCGAGATAGTTCGAAAACTCGTTCATTATCAACGCACGGCCTGCCGTAGTATATAGAGTTTTGTCAGTGAGCGCCACCTCACGCATCTGCAGATACTCCTTAAACGAAAAGGGGTATATTTCAGCCTGTATGTAACGTCCCGTGAGATGCGTGCCGAGTTCGCGACTGAGCATACGGGCGTTTGAGCCTGTTATGATGATTTTGTTGCCTTCGTTATAAAGACGACGAACATAGCGCTCCCAACCCTCGATGTTCTGGATTTCATCGAAATAATATGTATGCTGTTCGCCGAACAATTCATAAAAGCACTCCTGAAGAGTCTGGAAGTCCTCTAGTTTGAAATTAGCGAGACGCTCGTCATCGAAGTTGAAAAAGAAATCCTTTTCTTTAAGACGGTCTCTGAGTTGCTGCATCAGGACAGACTTTCCACAGCGGCGTATGCCGGACAAAATCAGAATTTCCGTAGTCCTGAGCCATTCGTCCTCTATATGACGCTGAACATAAACTCTATCCGACAAATGCAGTATTTCCTGCTGCTCAAGTATTATCTGCTTTAGTAAATCTTTCATATACATCTATTTATCCAAATATAACTTTTCAAACGAGATGCAATTCTCCTCAACAAAGGTATATATAAAAGAATTTATCTGCAAGCATTATTTACAAAATCGCTCATTGTGAATGAACGATTTTGTAAACATCTATTCATTGTTAATGAGCACTTCTGCTTACAAACTTTCATTATGAATGAACGATTCTATGTGCGATCACTCATCACGAATGAACGGAAAAGGCGTCAAAACCTTTTCAAGAAATTCGGAAGCATCGGCCACGCAGTCGCAGCACTCGCGCAGGACTTTTCCTGTGCCCACACCCTTAAGCAAAGAGCAGCGGGTCGCTCCATTCCGTTGTTGAAAATCAGTCATTATCTGCTTCATCTTGCTACGAGAGAGGTTTCTGTCTTTAGTGGCAAGACCGACAATCATCCCGGCACCCACCAACGCCCCACAAGTCCCCTCCATATTCCCCATCCCGGTGCCATAAGCTCCGGCAATGTCCATAGCCACATCCTCCGGAAGGCCGACAATGTCACAGTAAGTGCAGACAACAGCCTGCGCACAATTATGCGAATTGCAGCGTTTCTTTTCTGCCGCCAAATATTTTCTTGTTTCCATAATGCAAATATAGGGTATTTTTGATCATGGCTATCTCGGTCCGACAAATCGGCCACCGTTGAGCAGCGGCGCATTGTGGGAAAATTTCATCATATCAGAAAGACTGAAAATTAAAAAACAAATTCGACTCCAGCTTCGCCCAATTCTATTTTTGGAGAACAAAAGACCACAATGTAATTACACCGGACAACATTGAGGAGTTTCTACTTTAAAGACAACGAAGGCAGGAGGATCGTAGAGGTCGATTCACTTGCGCCTTCGATGACAGATAAGCTATTTTTTCACGACACCAAGACCCGGAGGGCCATACATCATAGCGGGATCGTCAAGAACCAACACCCAATCATTGCCCTGTCCTTGAGTCATTGGGGTAAACACTACTGATTCTGATTTCCTGAACAATCCCAGATTTATACTGCGTCCGGATCTTGGATCAAACCACCATGCCCTTACTTTTTCCCCTTTTCCGATAGTCGTCAAATTTACATCAATTGGCTTTCCTCGTTCAGTGTAAATGAATGCGTATTTCCCATCCCTATCCCTCGTGGCCGTTATCCTTTCCAGGTGGTCATATTCCTCGTTTAGGATGCTTTGATCAGGAATTCTGCTAAAGTATGGACGGCTGAGCATCAATTCTTTCCCGTATCCCATCTGATAGGAGGCTATTCTGCCCAAAGATTCTTGCCAACCGGTAAAGACATTGCCTGCCGGTTTATATTTATCGGGATCCCAGACCTGCCACACACCGGTACTACCGAAAGTATGGCCGCAGGCCCCGGAAAAAACCTCATGATAAAAGTATCTTCTTGTATGGTAGTCCGTTGAAACACCATTCTTCTCCATATCAAAATCTATGGCATGTTCGTCGTACAATGACTCTCCATCAAGCACAGGGCGAACCGGCTTTATGTTGTGGTAATCACCGCTGATGCGTTCCCATAGTGGGACATCATAAGGATGTCCGTTTTGTTGCATATAAAAATCAATCCACTTTTCGTCCGTAAACCATCGGGTACAGGATGTTCCTCCCCAAGGATGGTAAGTCATAAGACAACAGTCGTAATCCTCTCTTCCACATATTCCGATAGCTATACCTTTCGCCATAGCTCTAATTATGTTCTCACAACCATCCGCCGGGCGGTCGCCTCCAAGAATATAAATGACATTATCCTTGTCAGCAAAAAGTTTTCCTATGTATTCACCATATTTTTCCGCTTTTTCTTCCGTATCAAATATGACCGGACCGGGACCCCACTTAAGATTGAACTTGTCGCCCCAAGTTGGAAGAAGTCCAACCATCAAGCCAAGCGAATCTGCAAGGTTCACAATGTATCTGATATGGCTGAAATATTCATCGTTGGGAATAGTGAAATCTTTATCGAGAAAAGCCCATGCGCCCTCAGCATTAGGAGAAGACAGTCCGCCATGCTCAGCAAGACAAACGCCTTGAATAACATTGAATCCTTTATATGCCCGATCCTGAAGATATATTTTCGCACTCTCTTTAGTATGCCGGTGAAACATCTGCCAAGCTGTATCTCCAAGCCAAAAGAAAGGCCTTCCATCATCGTACATTAGAAAGCGGTTTTCTGGATGAACCAGAATTTTGCATTTCGCATTGGAAATAGCGCAAACGCAAAAGAATGAAAGAAATAATATAACGATCTTTTTCATATTGCCAATTGAATTGTTGGGAAGCGTGTATTAACTTCAACCGTATTTCTGCCACATTACTGAATCTTGGGCACCGGATTCTCCATAATTTCTCTTGCCATAGCCGGGCTGGTCTTTTCTTCTCCCGTCAGCATATATATCACCATTCCGGAGTCTGAGCAGTCGAAATTTACACCATCTCTTCTAATACATACGGCCAGTCTGGAATAGAGCCAGTTCCAACTATCCCTTTTATAGAGCGGATTATTCCTTGCCTCTGAAACGTGATGTAAGCATTTCCCAGGTCCAACCGGTGTGCCTGTCCCAAAATGGTCCATCAGGATTGTTGGCATGGATGTTATTCCATCTGCCGTGAGAAATAAGAGTGACATATTTCAATTTGTCCGGTTTGGCGCGGCTCAAAGTGATACTGTTTCAAAAAGAGGGCACGAGAAAAAGCTTGAAGTTGCTGATTCGGAAATTTTCATACGCATTTGTGCCGGATTCCGCTAACATCTTTCGAAATCCGACACAAATGTAATAAATATTAGAAGAGAGACAGAACTATTTCACCGCAAGTGCGACAAGAGTACACGGCTCTTTCATTTAAGATTTAGTTGCTACCCTAAGAATGTTGTTATTTTAT
>UQYV01000029.1 GCA_900545245.1 uncultured Bacteroidales bacterium | reverse complement strand
TAAGTCCCCTCCCCGAGGGAGGGGATTTAGGAGAGGGGTAACGTGGACAGAAAAAGTGCGTGGGATTTGAGAGGTTGATAAATGAGATAAGTTTAATATTCGCAAGATGTTAGAATACTTGCGAAACTTAAGTAAGATATGACAGAAAAGATTATAATAGTTGATTTCGGCTCGCAATACACCCAGCTCATCGCCCGAAGAATCAGGGAGATGCAGGTCTATTGCGAGATTGTTCCCTACAACAAATTCAGACAGGAGGATTCCCGATCGGCCGCAGACATAAAGGACACACACTCCCCTTTCGGTCAGGAAGTAAAGGGAGTGATTCTCAGCGGCAGCCCCTGCTCGGTGAGAGGGGAAAACGCGCCGCGAGTAAATCTTGAAGGCATCAAGGGAGTGCTTCCCCTTCTCGGAGTTTGCTACGGAGCTCAATATCTCGCACAGTTCTTCGGTGGTAGTGTGGAAAAGTCCCCGACCAGGGAGTACGGCCGCGCGATGATGAATGTCCGTGATGACGATGACCCTCTCATGGCGGGACTCAGCGCAAGCTCTCAGGTATGGATGTCACACGGTGACACTATAACCGCCATTCCGCCGACCTACCGGATCATAGCATCAACGGAGGACGTGAACATAGCAGCATTCCGAATCTCCGGTGAGCAGACATGGGGACTCCAGTTCCACCCGGAGGTTTACCACAGCTCCGAAGGAACGCAGCTCCTGCGCAATTTCGTGCTCGGCATCTGCGGATGCTCCGGCAACTGGACCAGCGAGGGCTTCATCGAGCAAACAGTCCGTGAGCTTAAGGAAAAACTCGGCAATGACAAGGTTGTGCTCGGGCTTTCCGGCGGAGTCGATTCTTCAGTCGCCGCAATGCTCCTGCACCGCGCCATCGGCGACAACCTCCATTGTATCTTTGTGGATTCCGGTCTGATGAGAAAGAACGAGGCCGTTGAAGTACTTGAGTCCTACAAGGGTATGGGGCTGAATGTCAAAGGAATTGACGCTGCAGAACGATTCCTCGGCGACCTGCGTGGAGTGACCGACCCTGAAGCGAAGAGAAAGATTATCGGCAAGGATTTCATTGAGGTTTTCAACGCGGCTGCCGGCGAAATCAATGACGTGAAATGGCTCGGACAGGGCACGATTTATCCGGATGTGGTCGAATCCGCCCAGGTGAACGGCACGGCTGTGGTCATCAAGTCTCACCATAATGTGGGAGGCCTGCCTGAGAAGATGAATCTGAAAATTGTGGAGCCGCTGCGTCTGCTTTTCAAGGACGAGGTGCGCAGGGTCGGCCGCCAACTGGGCATCAGCGAGACTCTGATCGGGCGTCATCCGTTCCCGGGTCCGGGACTTGGAATACGTATCATCGGTGAGGTGACTCCGGAGAAAGTCCATATCCTTCAGGAGGTTGACCACATCTACATCAGCATTCTCAGGGAGACCGGTCTCTACGACAAAATCTGGCAGGCCGGAGCCATACTCCTCCCGGTTCAGAGCGTAGGAGTCATGGGCGATGAAAGGACCTATGAAAGCTGCGTGGCACTGCGGGCGGTGACATCAGTCGACGGCATGACGGCTGATTGGGCTCGGCTGCCCTATGAGGTGTTGGCGCGGCTCTCAAACGAGATAATAAACAAGGTCAATGGGGTTAACCGCGTGGTGTATGATGTATCATCGAAACCACCTGCTACCATAGAGTGGGAGTGACGGGGCGCAGAAAAGGCGACCTGCTTCGTTGGACGGCTTGATGAAATCCTCACAGCCGCCAAGGCTGCTGCGGTTTCATCTTCACCGTCCGCCTTGCATCTCATCCTATTCTGCATCCCCTTTGCCTCTGCGATTGTTGGGAGTGACGGGGCGCAGAAAAGGCGACCTGCTTCATTGGACGGAAAATGATTCTGAGATGAAAGTGGGAGAGGATATAGAGAAAAAGGACTGCATCGGCTGCGGTCCTTTCTTTTTTGCCTTCCGGCAAATCTCATAAAAATGGCTAAACGATTATTGATGTTGCAAAGGTAGTGAGGGCGTGGGAAGCGGGCAATACCAAGATGTCGGTATTTTGACAGGATGTCATCGTTTAGTGACAATATTGCAGGGAAACGGGACGAAATGTCGCGACAAAGTCTCAATAATTCAGAGGTTTCACATTATGATTGAATGGCACTTGATTTGCTCCGGATTTCTGTGGTTTTGATGTTAAACTTTTAAAACTATAATATTATGATTACAGAAAAACTTCAGAAAGAATTCAACGAGCAGATTACCGCTGAGTTGTGGTCTTCACAGTTATATCTCCAAATGGCATTCTTCCTCAAGAAAGAGGGTTGGAACGGTTTCGCACATTGGATGGAGAAACAGTCCGAGGAAGAGAGAGGGCACGCCTGCTCTATGGCTGATTTTGTCATAAAAAGAGGCGGTGAGGTCAAGCTTCAGATGATTGACGTCGTTCCTTGCGGTTGGGGCAGCGTTCTTGAGGTTGTCGAGCATGTCGCAGAACACGAACGCCATGTGTCAAAACTCATTGACGACCTTGTTGCCGTTGCCCATGACGAGAAAGACAATGCGGCTCAGGACTTCCTTTGGGGATTTGTCCGCGAGCAGGTCGAGGAAGAGGCTATTGCCGATGCTCTCGTTGCCAAGGTAAAGCATGCAGGAGAAGCCGGGCTTGCATGCGTTGACGCTGAACTCGCAAAGATGTAGACGAATACCTATTCGGAAAAAGCGGAAAATCTTTTGGGCAGCCGCCCGAGGATTTTCCGCTTTTCTCGTTTACCGTTTTCTCAACGAAAAGAAGAACTGAAGACCGTGGGGAGCACGATTGACGACGCGAATTTCGCCACCATGGAACGCGATGGCGTTGCGCACGATGGAAAGTCCGAGGCCAGAGCCTCCGTCATCGCGGGTGCGGCCTTCGGAAATACGGTAGAAACGTTCAAAAAGACGAGAAAGATGCTGCTGAGGAACTCCGCAACCGGTGTCATAGTAGCTCAAGTGGATCATGTCTCCCGCTTTCTTCCTGTCTTGAGGCACATCATCGCGGCATTCGACATGGATCCTCACGCCGTCTCCGGCATATTTCAGGCTATTCTCGACGAAGTTACGGAATATCGCGTGAATCAGCGTCCTGTTGCCATATATCGTAAGATCGGAAGGCAATGAATTCTCCATCACATCACCTCTCTCAGACAGGCGTTCAGAGAATTCAGAACTCACCTCATCCACTATTTCCTTAAGATTAACGCTCTGGCGGACAAGTTTTTCGGGAGATTCTTCAATCTTGCTGATGAGCGACACATCACGGATGAGGTCCGACAGGCGCACGGACTGGACATAGGCCCGGTGTATGAAATTCCGTCGGCGCGCCTCGTCCATGTCCGGACAGGATTCCAACGTTTCAAGATAGCCCATTATGCCGGTCACAGGAGTGCGGAGCTCATGGGAAATGTTTCCCGTGAGTTGCTGTTTCAGAGTAGCCACTGCCTTATCGCTGTCCCGAACATACTGCGTCTGAAGCCTCTGCACGTCTGAACCGAAATGGGAAGAAAGGAGGATGATCGCCAACAGGGCGATGGCGAAAAGCAGGGCGGACGCCAGAAGGAAGATATTGTTAGGCCGCAGGCGTGGTTTCACGTCAGCATCGTATGGTAGCGCCACACGGATAATCCTGTCCCCGTGAATCTTGGAATAGTAGAGGTATTTCGTTCCCGTCGTCAGCGACACTCGGACCGCAGTTGCAACCGAATCACGCAGCGAGCCTGTAACCTCAGGACGGTCGGAGTGATTTTCAAGGTGAAGTTTCTCGATGCTGTCGAAAAGAACATTGCCGGCAGTGTCAAGCACCGTTGCTCGCAGGTCTTTGGGAAACAAGGTTGTCACATAAGTGTAATCGTCTGTCTTTTCGAGAATTCCGGCATACGATGCGAGATCATTTTCTACATATTGAGCCTTAGTCTGTGTGTCGATACGGACCTGAAACACAACGAGAACGAAGGCAAACACGGCAAACGCCGCCGCAAAGCTGACAATCAGTTGGCGGCTGTAAATCCTCCTGATGGAGCCTTTATTCCTATCTTCCGTCATGGCAGTGGATGAAAACTATATCCGAATCCGGAACGGTTGGTAATGCACGATTTCATCGGTCCGAGTTTGGCACGTATTCTCGCAATATGCACGTCAATCGTCCTGTCAAGCACATACGGTGCGTCTTTCCACAGCCTGTCTATAATTTCTTCCCTCGAAAAAACCTTTCCCGGATGGGCGGCGAGAAGAGAAATGAGTTCAAATTCCTTCTTTGAAAGCGTCACCGGTGTGCCGGACACATACACCATTTTGGACTTCGTATCAATCTGGAGACTCCCCGTCTCAAGGATGTCTGCATGCTGTTCTCCCGAAGGAGGGGAACTTCGTTTCAGCACGGCCTTCACCCGAGCCAGCACTTCTTGAATAGAGAAAGGCTTGCTGATGTAGTCGTCACCGCCGGCCGAAAAACCGGTGAGCATGTCATTTTCGGTGCTCCGCGCCGTAAGGAATATGATTGGTATCTCCAGATGCCTCTCTTTTCGCACAACTTCCGCCATTCTGAATCCGGACATTCCGGCCATCATCACATCAAGCAGAATCAGCCTATGTTCCGGCGTCAGTTTTTCCAAAGCGTCCTCCGCCGACGATGCCGTATCAACGACATACCCGGCATTCTCAAGATTGAATTCAAGAATTTCACAAATGTCTTTCTCGTCATCGACGACAAGAATTCGCGCTCCCGTTGAATTTGCAGCCTCTGCCATATTCCGATGAAATGTTAACTTGCGCAAATATACGCAGTTTTACTTTTTTCATGTGCCAAGATTACGGATTTTTCGACGATGTAACAGAATTTTAACAATTACGTAATATACACCCAACATATTCGGAATATTTTTGCAGTCGAAAAAATATACATAAACATATGGATCTGGTATATCTGGGCTTCGTCATCTTTCTTTTTCTGCTGGCAATTTCGGACTTATGGGTTGGAGTCAGCAACGACGCGGTCAATTTTCTCAATTCGGCAGTGGGTTCAAAGGCTGCCAAATTCCGGACAATCATCATGATAGCTGCCGCCGGAGTGTTTTGTGGGGCGGTGATGAGCAACGGAATGATGGATGTAGCGAGACATGGGATTTTCCGTCCGGAACAATTCGCGTTCAGTGAAATCATGCTGATATGCCTCGCGGTGATGGTCACGGACATCGTACTTCTCGATGCATTCAATTCGCTCGGAATGCCAACGTCCACAACGGTTTCGCTTGTGTTTGAACTGCTTGGCGCGACGTGTGCGCTGACGATGATAAAAATGAATGCCGCAGGAAACGATGCCTTGGGATTTTCCGACTATATGAACACGTCGAAAGCCCTGCAGGTTATTCTCGCAATATTCATCTCCGTGGCAATAGCATTTGTTGTCGGAGTGTTTGTGCAATGGGTTGTACGTCTACTATTTACGTTCAACTATCGAAATCGTTCGCTAAAGTGGAAAATCGGACTGTTCGGCGGCATTTCCGTGACAGCCATAATCTATTTCATGCTGTTCAAGGGGTTGTCGTCAATGTCATTCATGACAAGCGGGGTCAAAGAGTGGCTTGATGCGCATACTCTGGAGGTGTTGGGGTGCTGCCTGGTGTTCTTCACGCTGCTGATGCAAGGGCTCCACGCGCTGAAGGGCAACGTATTTAAAGTGATTGTTCTGATTGGCACATTCGCCCTCGCGACAGCTTTTGCAGGCAACGACTTGGTGAATTTCATCGGTGTGCCTCTCACGGGATTTGCATCCTATCAGGACTGGAGCGCATCCGGGGCCGGTGATCCATCGGCACACACTATGGAGGTGCTGAACGGACCTGCACATACACCGGTGGCATTTCTGATTGCGGCCGGAATCATAATGGTGCTCGCCCTCGCAACTTCAAAGAAGGCGCACAACGTAACGAAGACGGAACTTAACCTCGCCAAACAGGAGGAGGGAGAGGAAATGTTCGGGACATCATGGGTGGCACGCAGCCTCGTGCGCTTCGGAAATTCGGTAGCCCATGCGGCCATTGCAGTCACCCCTGAACGATTCCGACTGTGGGTCAACAAACGCTTCGACCGCAGCCATATCGAAATCGAGGACGGAGCCCAGTATGACCTTGTGAGAGCATCAGTGAATCTCGTCACGGCATCGCTTCTGATTGCGCTCGGCACGTCTCTTAAACTTCCTCTTTCCACGACATACGTCACATTCATGGTCGCGATGGCGACATCGCTCACCGACAGGGCATGGGGACGTGAAAGCGCCGTCTACCGCATCACCGGAGTGCTTTCAGTAATCGGAGGCTGGTTCCTGACGGCCGCGATAGCCTTTGCCGCCGCATTCCTGATTGCGCTGATAATGCACTGGGGAGGCATGGTCGCTATGGTGATAATCGTTGTTGCCGGCCTGCTTGTCATGATTCACAGCAACATACGCTACAAGAGCAAAAATGACGAGGAGAACGGGGACAAGATGTTCCGCAGCATCATCCGCTCAACCAACCAGGAAGAGACCGACAAGCTTGTATGTCAGTATGTTGCAGCAAATGAGAGCCAGATTCTCAGCAACATAATCCGTAGTTACCGCAACGTCACCGACGGGCTTCTTTCAGAAAACGTCAAATTGCTGCGCAAATCCGGGAATGAGCTTATGGACAAGAAGGGAAAGCTCAAGAACATGCGTCGCAAGGAAACCGTCTGCATCCGTCATCTCGACCAGGAAACGGCTATGCGCAAGAGTGCTTGGTTTTTCGCATCTTTCAATGACCTGGAACAACTCTACTATGCAATCCGACGCATCTGCGAGCCGGCCTACGAGCACATTGACAACCACTTCACACCAATTCCGGGACGATACGTCTCCGAGTTCGTGCCTGAAAGGGATCGTCTGATCGGCTATATGGACGAAATCATGATGCACTGCGAAGACGGGGAATATGCAGCGCTAAAAGAGGTGGAGGAAAAGCTGAAGACCGTACAGAAAGATTTTTCAAACATGCGGAAGTCACTGATGGAGGACATAAGGGCAAACTCCGTAAATATGAGCACCGGTTATCTCTACCTCAATGTCCTGCAGGAGTCCGAGCAGATGGCGATAGTCCTCAAACAGATGGTGCGTTCATCACGAAAGTTCCAACTTTCATAAAAAGGTTAAATAATCGTGAAAAAACAGACAGATTTTGCATAAAAAGTTTGCAGGTAAAAAATTTTTGCCTACCTTCCTGTCTTTGACACTTAGATAGGGCTATATCTATGATATATCAAGTCCCCAGACCGCTGTAATGGCGATTTGGGGATTATGATTTTTTTCGGACTTTGTAGTAGATAAGCCTTTGGGGCGCCGGATGGTCAAGGGACTTCGGACCGGTACGCACCTGTCGGTGCTATCCCTCCCACGCCTTTGGCGCGGGTCCCTCCCGTTCACGAAGCCACGGGCGGCTACGCCGTCCGAAGTCCCTTGACCATCCGGCTCTACTGTTTGTTGTTTTCCTCTTCATCTTTCTCGCGGTTCTTAGTCTGGGCGATGATGCTCCTCATCTTCTGTCTGGTGACTATCTGCGTGTCGGTTCTGAACCCTGCACTGCCGTGAAGGTGGTTGGTGAGGTCCGTTCGGGTGTATGTCGGGACATACCCCTCGCCGGCTACACTGAGGAAGTTCATTGAACGCAAGGTATCGACTATCTCCTCTATGGTGAAGTGCCTGCCGCCACGGTTAACCTTCTTTTCCAAATACTTGTATATAAGCAGTGCCAAAAAACAAGTGAGGAAGTGCGCCTTGATGCGGTCGTCCCTTCTCACATAGACCGGTCTTGCCTCAAAGTCGGTTTTCATAATGCGGAAGCCGTTTTCAATGATCCATCGACCGCTATTCAGTTTGATGATGACGGGTGCCGGATCCTTAAGAACCGTACACAAGGCATAAAAGCCGTCGAAGCGGGCTTCCTGGCCTATCATTTCCTGATTGAGGGAAAAATTCTCAATTTGGGCAAGTTCCCCGTCCGTGGTGCAATGCTCAGCTTTAATGAAGCGCTTCGCGTCATTCGGGCTCTTGCGTTTGGATGTCGCTCCCTTACCCTTTTCCAACAGAGCCATTGCACGTGTCACCTGCCGGTTACGGACACGGGCAAGATAATCCCTGTACTTAACGGAGAAGGTTACGATGATGCGCTGCTCCAGTGTCTCACCCGTTGACATCGGTGTAGGGTCCCAGATTTCTTTGAAGAAGAGGGTATCATAGTGCTCCTTCTCACCTAATGTGCTGATGTCATATTCTTTATCGGAACCGTCAACGTGCCAGCCCTCGCTGTCCAATGCCCACTCTTGCAGGTCCTGCCTCAACTTCTTTAAAGACTGTACTGTAATGAACGCTCTGTCCCCGACACTGTCATTCTTGCGGTTATCGTAGGATGACAGACCGCCGTCAGTACACACCACCAACTTTGACAGACCGAACTTGTCCTTGAGTATCTCCTCCATGGGTTTGAGCGTGCTGGTCTCCGCCTTGTTCCCCGGTTCGATGCACATCGCCAGCGGGAAGCCGTCGTGGTCCATAAACAGCCCCATCTGAACGACAGGCAGCGGGCGCCCCTCCTTGCAGTGACCGAACTGCACCAGACCTCCTTCCTCCTCCCACTCGAAGAAGTAATTGGTCAGGTCATAGTATATGACACCGGTATTGCGCTTCCCAAGTTTCAGACTACGTTTGTACACGTCAGCCTGGATTTCATTAAACTCTTCGGCAAGCAGCGACAGAGCCCTGTACACTTGCTCCAGAGTGCATTCCGGCTGCTCGAAGAACTTACCGGCATCCTCAAGAGAGGAACGTTTCGAACCGGGATAAAGTATCCTTGTATATATCAGCATCGACAGAATGCTGTTCAGGTCATACTTGAGCAGCTTGTGCTTCTTGGCTATCTTCTTGCAGATATAGTCCAGACCCAATTCATAGTATATCTTCTGCAGGAACAGGTAACCGCCGTTGTAGCTGCGCTGCTCCCCCTTCTGTATGTACGCTTTCGGATTGTATTCCACGACGACATTCTTGTTCTCTTCTTTCTCAATGGCTGTCATCTCCGCAACTCTGGCACGAGCCCATTCAATAGGATCTTCGCCGCCCAGCTTCTCACGAAGTTCCTCGACGGTTCCGAACTTCTCAACGACTTTGGTGGTGCTTCTTCCTTCATCTGTGCGGTATCCCTTGATGGCATACAAGTATGTGAAGCGTCCGCTTTGTTTAATTACAAGTCTCATATTTGCGGTATTTACTGATATATACCACAAATATAGAAATTAAATTTGACAAAAAAAAGAGTTCTGAACGAACTCTATCAAATATTTTTAACTTTTTTTTGATTTTAAAGTGTCAAACTCCCGGGTAAGTTATTTTTCATATTATCGTCTCCTGCATTGGATGGACAAAAGTATTAAATTTGCGGCAAATTGACAAATTTGGGCCACAGAAGAGGAAGCTATCGAAATTTGAGTATCTTTGCAGACTGACTTAAACATTTATGATTATGGACAAGAGAGTTGTTGTGACTGGAATGGGGATTGTCTCCCCGGTCGGAAATAATGTAGAAACGTATTGGGAAAACCTCAAGAAGGGAGTAAACGGAATAAAGAAGCTGACAAGATTTGACACCGAAGGGCTTGCAGCATCTGTAGCAGGCGAAATCACCGACTTCAACCCGGCGGATTTCGGCATTGAACCGGCATTCACAAGAAAGCAGGACCTGTTCTCCATCTACGCCGTGGCAGCGGCAAAACAGGCCATGGATCAGTCCGGGCTCGTTTCCGGTGACAACATAGACCCATTCAGACTCGGAGTCTACGTCGGGTCTGGCATCGGTGGCTTCCCTTCGACCTACAGAGAAGTAGAAAAGATGATTACAAGCGGACCACGCTGGATTTCTCCACTCTATGTGCCGACAATGATTCCTAACATCGCTTCAGGCAACATATCCATCCGTCACCATGCCAACGGCCCGTGCGTACCCGTCGTGACAGCCTGCGCTACTGCGACCCACTCGCTCGGCGAAGCCTACAGGGCAATCCGGCACGGCTATGCGGACGCAATAATAAGCGGCGGCACGGAATCCCCCCTCATCCCGATGGCGGTGGCAGCATTCGCCAACGCGAAGGCGCTCACGGGCTCTGATGACCCGGACTATGCCTGCCTACCGTTCAACGCCAACAGAAGCGGATTCGTGCTCGCGGAAGGTGCCGGAGTGCTTGTGCTTGAAGAATATGAGCATGCGAAGGCGAGAGGAGCCGAAATTCTGGGAGAAATCTGCGGTTATGGCAACACCTGCGATGGCTATCACATCACAGCACCGCATCCTGACGGGGTCACACAGTCAAGGGCGATAGAAGATGCCCTGCAAGAGGCAAACTACAAGACGGGAAAGGACAATCTCTACATCAACTCCCACGGCACCGGCACTCAGATGAACGACAAGTGCGAAACCCGCGCATTCAAACTGGCACTCGGCGAGGAGGAGGCCCGTAGGGCACACATATCGTCGACAAAGTCCATGACCGGCCACCCACTCGGAGCCGCCGGAGGATTTGAAGCCATCGCCGCAGTGATGGCGCTACGAGATGGAATCGTGCCTCCGACCATACATCTCGACACTCCGGATCCGGAATGTGACTTGAACTACACTCCGAACACGGCAGTGGAGACCCCGCTCACAATCGCAATCTCGGATTCGCTGGGATTTGGGGGGCATAACGCTTGCATCGCCATAAGACGGATATGACGGGGCGCCTAAAAGGCGGCCTGCCGCGTTGGACGGCTTGTCAAAATCCTCACAACCGACAGGTTGCTGCGGTATTTGACTTCGCCGTCCGCCTTGCATCCCATCCTTTTATGCATCCCCGTCTCCAAGCAATTCGGTCTGCCGCGTTGGATTATCCTATGTAAAGAAGCTGAAATGTACGTTGCCGTACTTTCGTTCTTTGACAAAGTGCGGGTGCGAGGAGAATGAATATTCTGCAGGGTGCTCAAGAATGAAGTAACATTCAGGATTGAGGATTCCGCTGTTCAGGACTTTGTCGGGAATGGTGTCGAGGCCGTCAATGGCGTATGGCGGATCAGCGAAGATAATGTCAAACTTTTCGCGGCAAAGAGGAAGAAAATCAAAGACATTGTGGCGTACGACGGTGAGATTGTCCAGATGGAACTTCGCCGCCTGCGAACGTATAAAGGATGCGTTCGCAGGAGCCATCTCCACCGTATAGACCATACCTGCTCCGCGTGAGGCGAACTCAAACGAGATTGAGCCGGCACCGCCGAAAAGATCAAGCACCTTGAGCCCGTCAAATTCATATTCGTTGTCAAGGATGTTAAAGAGCCCCTCCTTGGCAAAGTCTGTCGTCGGGCGAGCTGCATATCCAACGGGCAGTTCAATCGAACGCCCCCTCAGTTTTCCTCCGATAATTCTCATCTGAATAATAATCAAACAAAGCCTTACTGCTGCCAGGCCACCTCAACCGCACGGAAATAACTACAGAGAGATATTTCCTCATCCTCGGTCAACGGCGTCCTGAATATGATTTCCGAGACATCCGGATTGAGCTGAAGACTCTTCATCGCAGAGAAAATCCAGTACTCGGCTGTCGTGAAGTCAGCGGCATCGAAAACATTGCACAGGCGCAGGCTGCGTCCCTCCGCAATGACAAGATAGAGCTTGGAATCGGCACGCGAGGCCACAATCTTGTTGTATTGGCTCATCCCGGAAAGGGATTTCAGCATATAGTACAATTCCGGAAGGATATCAGCCCGGCTGCCGTCCACACGAAGAACGGTGTCGCGCAGAGTTTCCGAGAGCTTTTCACCCATTGACGGAGACCAAATCATCGTCGCTGCAAATTCGGGAATGTCAACAGAATACACCTTGTCAGAGCCGACAACATCTGCGACGGATGAGAGAAGTTCGCGTTCACGTCCAGGCATAATGAACTGCGAAGGGACAAGAGTGACTTTGGGTGTGAAGAGAGATATCTCCACATCGTCATAGCGGCACTGCAGTTCGCGTGCAGTAAAAACAGACCCGGCATCCATCCAACCGGATGAATGCCTGGCCTTGTCAGATTCTGTCTGAATGGAAAATCCGTCCAAGGCTACCTGGACGAATATCCCGTTACTCCCAGTTACCTGCATTGTTGTTAGGTGCAGTGATGCTTCCCACTTTCAGACCCGGGTAACGGTCTGTTTTGATGCGCTCATCGTCAAGGTTGATTCTCAACTGGTTGTCCATCCCTGAAAGAAGTGCCTTATATGGCATCTCGGCCTCGAAAAGAGGAACCTGCACGCCGGAAACCGTCTTCACCGTGCATGCCATTTCGACAGGCTTTCCTCCGCTGAACGGAATCGTTCCGATTGTTGCGACATTGAAGTCAGGACGATTGTTGAAAAGGGTGTCCTTCACCGGAACCTCGCTCTCAATCGTGAACACGAGCCTCTGTCCCGTCTTTGAAATCTCAAGCATCTCGGCCGCAGTAATCTTCGGATGCTTCTTCTTGAGAGCCTTGGTGTTGGCCACAGCAAGGGAGTCGTCCATTGAACCGACCTTCATCACAACTTTCATCTTTCCGGTGTTGTAGAAAGTCTGGAGGGAGTCGAAAGTGGAGACGAACTTTCCGTTAACGCTCTTGTAAGCCACCTGGAGATCGCGGATATCCTTAAGCTGCTGAATGGCAACCTTTTCACGCGCCGCCTTCTCTTTGTTGAATTCAACCGGCTCCATGACGCTCTTCACCGTAATCACGGCAAGGAAGATGATAAGGAGCGGAAGAAGGATGTAAGTCAAAGTAATCTTAACTGCCTTGTTCATATCGTGGTCTTTTATAATTATCAAAATTTCCAAAAACTTGACAAAGTTATGAATTAGATTTATGAATTGCAATATTAATTGTGTAATTTTGCAGGGCGGAAAAAATAAAATACACAGATGAAGGAATTGTCGGAAGCCGGACTGGCTGAATTCAACAAGATCGCAGGAAGTACCGCACAAACGGTGATTTCCACCCACGCGCATCCGGACGGTGACGCCATCGGGAGTTCGCTCGCGCTGGCACGCTACCTGAACGGACGCGGGGCGACGGTGCGCATAGTCCTGCCGGATCCGTATCCGGAGAATCTTTCATTCGCCGTGGACGGAGTTGCAGAATCCTTCATCATAGATAAGAAAGATGAGGCAGAAACCGCTCTGAACGGGGCGGACACGCTCATAAGCATAGACTACAACAGCCCCGGCAGAACGGACTCTCTGGAGGAGGCGATTCGTGGGTTCAAAGGGCGCAAGGTGCTGATTGACCATCACATATCTCCGGAAACAGATTTCTACGACCTCATATTCTCGGAGACGGAAGTGTCATCGTCCTGCGAACTGCTCTACAATGTGCTCATGAGTATGCCGGAAATCGGAGGCCATGCGGAAAGACTCGGCGTAGAGATAGGGACTGACCTCATGCTCGGGATGACAACGGACAGCAACAACTTTGCGAACTCGACCTACCCGTCAACGCTGGAGATGGCCGGAAAGCTGATTGAGGCTGGCGTGGACAGGGATGCGCTGCTCGAAAATCTCTACAATAGGTATAGAGAGAACCGCTACCGCTTTATGGGGCATTTCCTCTCCAAGAAGATGAAGATTATGGAGGAAGGAGTCGCCTACGCAGTGATCAGCGCTGAGGAGATCAGGAGTTTCGGCATAAAGGACGGAGAGACAGAAGGGTTCGTGAACATGCCTCTCGGAATAGACACGGTGAGGATGAGTGTGTTCATAAAGGAGGAAGACAACGGGGAGCGGTTCAGAGTGTCGGTGCGCTCCAGGCGAGGGACATCTGCAAACCGCTTTGCCGGGCTGTATTTCAACGGCGGCGGACACGAGCGGGCTGCGGGAGGGAGGCTTTTGGTCCCGAGGGATGTCGCCGGAACGAAACAAGCGGAAGAATATGTAGAAAAATGCGTGAAGGAATTCTTCGGCGCAGAAAAACAGGATGTGCGATGAAAGGAACTTCTGGAATATATCGTTTCACGGGGATTGCCGCGGCTCTGCTGGCAATGATGGTCGCATCATGCTCGAAACAGCAGCTACAAACTACCTACGACAGTCAGGACAAGAGGATTGACTCGTTCATACAGAGCCAGTTGAGCAGTTCAAAAGCCATAAGGACCTACCCCAACGGCGGCAGCAACAGGCTCGTTATTGTCGAGGGCGAGGGCGAGGACAGCCTGTCGACCTCAGGCACCGTCTCATTCCACTACGCCGCCTACACTTTCAGCGGCAGCATAAGCAACAACAATCTGTTCGCCACAAACCACGAACAGACGATTGCCGACTGCGGATGGACGACATTGTCCGGGCTCAGTACGGATCCTGTGACGTTGAAACTTGACAATGCGGACATCGTCGAAGGCCTCAGGATGGGGTTGTTCGGGGTGAAAAAGGGGCAGGAATGCTACATCATATTTTCAGGAAAGTACGGATTCGGGTCCAAACCCATTGGCACAATTCCTGCAAACTCCGCCCTGCTCTACCATATTTGGGTGGAAAATATTGAAAATAATTAAGGTATATATCATATATGAAGAGAATCTCAATCTGCACGATGCTGGCTGCGCTGCTTCTTGGAGGCTGCGCGAAGACGACTGAAAGCGGGGAATATGACAACGAAGTGAGATACCTCACCGCGTGGCTCAAGATTGAGCATCCGGAACTGGAAGAGGCCCACGGAATAAAGATAAACAGAGACCCGGAGACCGGACTGCCCCCAAAAACAGGACGCGGCGTTTACCTACTTTCAGAGACTGAAGGTACAGGAGAGAGGCTTGCTGAAAAAGGGAATTACGTAAGGGTGAGCTATACGGCCATGAGCCTTGACGGAAGCATTTCGTCATACACGGAAAAGGAAACGGCTGAAAGGCTCGGAAAATACGAGGACCCGAACTTCTACGGGCCGCACCTGATTTCAATTGCAGGTGGAGCAAACTATGCCGGGATAATCGATGCCGTGGCCGGAATGAAAGTCGGCGGCGAGAGGACGGTGCTCGTGCCCAAATGGCTGATGAGCACGCAGGACAACGACAGCGAGGATGCATATCTCGCCAGCTCGTCGTCCGCATCAAACACCATATATAATATAAAGCTCGTTGAAATCATAGAGGACGTCAACAAATATCAGGTTGACGCAATAGAGAAATACCTGAGAGAAAACGTTGTGGGAAAACTTACGACTGACAAAGGACCTGCGACGATGCCTGACACCACGGCAACAATCGGGGCCTGCAAAGGGTTTTATTTCATCCCGGTCACGGATACCACGGGACATAGGACCTTCCCTACTGACACCACCGTAAAGATCAACTACACGGGACGGAGGCTTGACGGGCAGGCATTCGACACCACAATAGAAAAAAACGCGAAGGACAATGACATCTGGTCATCATCAAAAACCTACGCGACACAGTCCGTAAGCTGGGGCGAGAAATTCAGCGACCTGAAGATGGGCAGCAGCTCGCTCATCAGCGGTTTCAGCAAGACCCTCTGGCAGATGAACAAGGGCAAGGGCATCGGCATCTTCTGGTCCGACCTCGGCTATGGAAGTTCAGGGAGCGGAAGTATGATTCCAGGATATGCACCGCTTATTTTCGAGATTGAAATCGTAAGCGGCAAGGAGAAGAAATAGGAGGAGAATCAATGGCTGAGACAAAATCCGCACCGACTGAATTAGGCACCGAAAAAATCTGGAAACTCATACAGAACTACGCTCTTCCGGCCATTATCGCGATGACGGCGTCTTCGCTGTACAACATGGTGGACAGTGTCTTTGTGGGACAGGGAGTGGGACCGCTTGCAATTTCCGGACTTGCGGTGACTTTCCCTCTGATGAACCTCTCAACGGCATTCGGAACGCTCGTGGGCGTGGGAGGAGCGACTATTCTCTCCATCCTGCTCGGACAAAAGAACTATGAGGGAACCAACAAGGTCCTTAGCAATATCGTGACCCTCAACATAATAATAGGATTTCTCTTTGCGGTTGTCGCGCTCACGTTCCTCGACCCGATACTGATGTTCTTCGGAGCCAGCGACAACACGATAGTCTATGCAAGGGAATACATGCAGATTATTCTCTACGGAAACATAATCACCCATGTCTATTTCGGGCTTAACGGAGCTATGAGAGCGACAGGAAGCCCCAAAATGGCGATGGGCCTGACTATCTTCACTGTGCTCTTCAACACGGCACTCGACCCGATTATGATTTTCATGATGGGGATGGGCATACGCGGAGCGGCATGGGCAACCATCATATCGCAGTTCATCGCGATGTTAATAGCTCTCTGGCACTTCACGCGCAAGGACAGGACCGTGCATTTCGATAAGGGGATACTCCGCTTGGACCTTAGAGTGGCCAAGGATTCGCTTGAAATCGGCTTCGGACCATTTCTGATGAACACCGCTGCCTGCATAGTTTCACTCTTTATCAACCAACAGCTTGGAAAATATGCCGGAGACCTCGGAATCGGAGCTTACGGAATCTGCAACCGTCTGACATTCATGTTCGTAATGATTTGCATGGGACTGAACCAGGGGATGCAACCGATCGCCGGCTACAATTACGGGGCAAGAAAGTACAGCCGTGTCAAGGAGGTCTATCTCAAGACGGCAGGGCTCGCCACAATCGTCTCCTTATTGTGCTTCATTGTATGTGTAGGGATGCCGAGACTCGCCTGCTCAATCTTCACACACGACGCGCAACTGCTTGACCTTTCGTCACATGGCCTCAGAATCATGGACATAATGTTTCCCGTAGTCGGATTCCAGATGGTCGGAACAAACCTTTTCCAATGTCTCGGGATGGTGAAGAAGTCCATATTCCTGTCGCTCACGAGGCAGTTGCTCTGTCTCGTCCCGGCAATCTACACACTGCCACTTTGGCTCGGGGCCGACGGAGTGTGGTGGAGCTTTCCGATCTCAGACACGGTTGCCAGCATACTGACAGCCATTCTGCTCGGTAGCCTTTTCAGAAAATTCTCCAAGTTGAACGACGGCGACGACCCGGTGGGTCTGGGAGGCGCGGTAAAATAAACTGCGGTTATGAATAAGATAATAATAAACATCGGAAGACAATTCGGAAGCGGCGGTAAAGACGTGGCGGACAAGATCGGCGAAAAGCTCGGAATCCCTGTCTATGACAACGAACTGCTCTCCAAGGCTGCTCAGGACTTCGGATTTACGGAAGAATTGTTCAAGAGCAGGGACGAGAAAAAGAGGTGTCTCACTCTCTCTTCGATATTCTCCTCAAGCCTTTTTGGCGGCGGCTCCTACCTCACGGATGACAGCGCCCTATTCAGCATGCAGGCACATACAATACGGAACATTGCGGAGAAGGGCTCGGCAGTGATTGTCGGAAGGGCTGCGGACTATATTCTACGCGACATGGATTGTTGTCTGGACGTCTTTCTCACCTCTCCCCTTTCCGTACGCGCACAGAGAGTCTCGGAACGGACCGGGATGCCTGCCGAAGAAGCAGCGGACTTCATCGAAAAGAAAGAGAAAGAACGGGAAAGTTTCTACAATTGCTTCACTTTCGGGAACTGGGGTGTGGCGTCGACATACGATCTGTGCGTGGATACATCTCTGTTGGGAGTGGATGGTACAGCCGAGTTTATAATCGATTTTGCCCGCAGAATCGGGATGATTTGAATATCTTTTTGGTCTATATTTGTTTTTTCATCGGTCACATACGCCCGGTATGCTCCCTCTTCAAAAACAAATCTATCCTCAAAAATCTGATTCAAATCTCTAAGGGTAGTAATCGCTAAAATATACGTTTGGAATATTGAAAGTTAATAAGAAAAATATAGTATTTGTCATTGTTGCGGCGGCACTTGTCGGTGTCGCGGTCGTGGTGCCGTCCATAAAGATGAGTGGGCATCGGCAGGCGGTGGAGACGGGGAAAGAAAGGGACACGGTGTTTCTCAACAGAGTGATTGACAACGAAATGTCTCAGTTTCCCTCATTGAAGAAAATGGATGCGAAGATTGAACGTTATATGCAATACTGGCATCTTCACGGGGCGCAGCTTGCAGTGATGCGCAACGATTCGCTGCTATTCTGCAAGGGCTACGGCATCGCCGACGACAGCTTCTGCCACTGCGAAACGGAGTCTTTCTCCGGTCCGGCAGCGGGAACGGCTGCATCTGACGAGAGGTTCGAAGCAGTGGAAATGACTCCCGGGAACATCCTGAGGGTTGCGTCCGTGTCGAAACTCATCACCGCAGCAGGCATAATGAAAATGCAGGAGGACGGGCTTATCCATCTGTCTGACACGGTCTTCGGTCCCGGAGGCATACTCTGCGACTCGCTCTATACGGATACTATCCGATATATGAACGACTACTCCAAAATCACCGTCGAACATTTGCTGCGCCATCAGGCCGGATTTCGCCGCGACCCGGTTTTTTCAGCGAACGACGTGCGTGAACAGATGAGACTCGACTGCCCGCCATCACTCGACGACTATTCCCGTCTGGTGCTCTCGCGACGCCTGCGGTATGAACCAGGCGGTTCGCAGACCTATTCGAACTACGGATATATGCTTCTGTCGAGAATCATAGAGAAAGTTTCGGGAATGAGCTACGAGGACTACATCCAACAAAAGGTCCTCCACCCTGCCGGATGCTGGGATATGCACATTGCGGACAACTACTATGAAGGGAAACGTCCCAACGAAGTGCGCTATTATGTCCACGAGGGTGACGGCAAAGAGGTCCGGGAATACAACGGAAGCGGCCGGATGGTGGAACGCTGCTACGGCGGGAACGACATAAGTCTGCTTCAGGGTGCGGGTGCCTGGGTGTGCTCGGCAGCGGAATTGGCGAAATTCGTAGCCTCGATTGACTATAATTCCGTAGTGAAAAACATACTCTCGAAGGAAAGTATTGACCTTATGACGGAGTATACCGACTCCAGCAGGTTTTCTCTCGGATGGAACGACACGAACCCGCGCAAAGGCTGGGTCAGAACCGGCACTCTCGCCGGCACGAACGCCGTAATCAAATATTATCCCGACGGCGAATGTTGGATTTGGTTAACCAACACCAGCACGTGGAAAGGCCCGAGCCACGCGAAATACACCTCAACGCTCTTCGACCGCCTCCGCCACGACTATTCATCCAAACTTCCCGTCCAAAATCTATTTGAACAGGCCAAATAGCTGAGCGTCAATCCGATCCGTAATCAGAGCAAAATCTTCCGGACGGTTCTCGAAGTCAAGATTGTCCCCCTCGATGGTAATGACCTTTCCCGGATAGGATGCAATCCACTGCTCGTAAAGGTCGTTCAGGCCGGTGAGATACTCGATGCTCATCCCCTTTTCATATTCCCGTCCGCGCTTTGCGATCTGTTCGACGAGATGCGAAATCGAAGACCGTATATATATCAGCAAATCAGGATACTTCACCGAAGACATGACGACGTTGTAGAGTTCCATGTAGGTGTTGAAGTCCCGCTCGGAAAGGTTGCCCATCAGGTAGTTGTTGCGCACAAAAATCTCGACTCCTTCAAAAATCGTCCTGTCCTGAACTATGGTCTCCCTGCTATGGGCAATTGCCATCACGTCCTTGAGACGCTGCGCGAGGAAATAGGTTTCGAGGTTGTAGGACCAACGCGGAATGTCCGTGTAGTAGTCTTCAAGATAGGGGTTATATGTCACGGCCTCGAACTTCGGCGTCCAGCCGTAATGCTCAGCAAGCATCCGCGTGAGAGTCGTCTTGCCGCATCCTATATTTCCTGCGATACCAATGTGCATAGTGTCTGAATATTTCTGTGTATGTCGTGGTTCTCCCGATTTTCGGGGACACGAAATTAGTTCTTTTTGCTATTTTTTCCAAAAATTATTCATCATTACAAATATTTACTATATTTGTCGGTTGATATACAATCTTTTGCCGTAAACGACGAAACGAGAGACTTACAATTCGTAAGCAATATAAGGGAAAAGATTGAACAATATCAAAGAATGTAGTGTACCTATGAACAAATCATTGGCAGTTGCGTTCATATTAGTTACAGTGGCAGGAAATGCCATGGCTCAGTCATATATGACGAGGGCCGAGAGATTCTGTGAAGATTCCCTCAACCATCGCATATATAACAGCCACATATCCGTCAACTGGATTAACGACGGCAGCAGACGATTTTGGTACACCACAGAAGGGGCCAATGGCAAAACATGGTGGATCGGCGACACCGGGAGCGGCAGGAAATCAAAGCTTTTCGACACAATGGAGATGATTTCGCTGCTCAATGGTTTTGGGCTCGATAAAAACGAAGAGAATTTCAGGCTTTGGGAACCGGAGTTCAATTCATCCGCGACAGAGTTCGCCTTCGACTGCGACAGGAGACGTTTCATCTATAATATCAAGAAGCGCACTCTGAAGGAAATCCCTCCAAAAGAAAAACGACGCCCGGAATATGGGCAAGGAGACTACCGGAAACGTTACAGCGCGGACAGTCTATTCTATGCAACAGCGGTCGGGGACAACCTGGCCATATATCCTGATACCCCCCCCCGAAACGGTTCTGAACAGCAGGATGCAATAGTCCTCAGCACAGATGGGGAGCACTACAAGTCATTTGCAACAGGCGGCAACCGCCCGAGGAAAAAGGATGACATAGGAGCAACGGCAGGAAGTCCTGTCGGGGCATGGATAGGCAAAAGCCACTCATTCCTGTCTGTCCGTGAGGACAACAGAGCGGTAGAGACGCTGAGCATTGTGGACAATCTCGCGCAGCCTCGTCCAAAAGAAAAGACCTACAAGTTCGCGATGCCGGGCGACAAGGGAGTATCGCATTTCGATGTGTTTCTCGCCGATGCCGACAGTGCCGGACTCTACAAATTGCCCGTGGAGCGTTTCGCTGATCAGGCATTCATTCTTCCAAGATTCCGCAACTTCCAGACAAACGACACCTCCGCATTCCTTCTGCGAATTGCCCGCACTCGGGACACGCTTGACCTGCTCCGCATCGATGCAAGAAGCCACAAAGTCACGACCATAATCTCGGAAGTATGCCGCCCGCACCTGAACGAACAGCTGTTCGACTACCATGTTCTGAACAACGGGGAAGACATCCTCTGGTGGTCAGAGCGTGACGGCAAGGGTCGTTGGTATCTCTACGACAACGAGGGCAATCTACGCAACGCGTTGACTGGCGGAGACTTCGTCAGCGGAAGCATCGTAAGGATAGACACGCTCGGCAGAAGCGTAGTCTTCGAGGGATATGGCAGGGAGAAAGGCATAAATCCACATTACAAGTTCTACTACCGCGCAGGGTTCGACGGAAAGAAGCCGGAAACGCTGCTCACTCCGGGCAACGGGGAGCATTCGGCGACTTTTTCTCCTGACGGGAAAATGGTCTTCGATTCCTGGTCAAGGATGGACATGCCGCCGAGACATCAGATTTGCGACATGCGAGGACGCCGGGTTATGGAACTTGAGAGCGCGGACATTTCCCTGCTCGAAGCCGAGGGATGGAGGAAACCGGAAGTGCTGGAACTCACGGCAGCCGACTCTCTGACAAAACTCTATGGCGTCGTCTATCTTCCATCAGAAATCGAGGAAGGGAAAAAGTATCCGATAATCAGCAATGTCTATCCGGGACCGCAGACCGACCTCGTTCCGCAGGCATTCACGCCTGACGACAACGGCAACGGTGCCCTCGCTGAGCTCGGGTTCATAGTCATCAATTTTTCCTATCGCGGCAGTTGCCCTGTCCGTGGACGGGAGTTCTATAATTTCGGATACGGCAACCTTCGGGACTACGCTCTTGACGACGACTATGCCGTCATCAGACAAGTTGCTGAAAAATATCCTTTTGCGGACTTGGAAAGAGTCGGCATCTACGGGCATTCCGGTGGAGGATTCATGGCTGCGGCTGCAATTCTCACGCGGCCCGATTTCTACAAGGTGGCAGTCTCCGCTTCCGGGAACCATGACAACAACATCTACACCCAGTGGTGGGGCGAGACTTTCCACGGAGTAAAGCAAACCCGCGACAATGAAGGAAACGTGAATTTCGTGTGCAGGATTCCGACAAACATCGAGCTCGCGGGAAATCTGAAAGGGAAGCTCCTCCTGATAACCGGAGACGTGGACGACAACGTTCACCCGGCAAACACGTTCAGGATCGCGAATGCACTGATAAAGAACAACAAAAGATTTGATCTCTTTGTCATTCCCGGCGCGGATCACGGACTCGGGAACAAATATTACGTCAATCTCATCCGCTACTATTTTGTTGAAAACCTTCTCGACCTGAGGCAGGATGACATTGACATTGTAAATCACAAATAATACGGCTCATGAATATAAAACAACATATAAAGTCATTGCCAATACTGCTTTGTGCGGTGCTGCTTCTGTCAGGAAGTGTCGCTGCGGAACTGCATGCCCAGGGGCGAAAGGAAAAAATTACGGTGCACGGGATCGTCAAGGACCCGGCGGGCGAGCCTATTACCGGAGCGTCCGTACTTGAGGTCGGAACAAAGAACGGGGTGACGACCGGATTTGAAGGCGACTACAGTCTCGAAGTGACGAAAGGCAGAACAATACGCGTGACTTTCCTGGGTTTTGAAGATGTGGAGATTGTCGTGGAAAAGGATAAGTATGACATTATAATGTACGAGGCAGCGACACAGCTCGACCAGGTGGTCGTTACAGGTTATTCCAATGTCGAACTCCGGAAGAGTACCGGAGCAGTGAGCGTCGTCAAGATGGAGGACATCAAGGACTCCCCTCTCAAGAACATAGACCAAATGCTTCAGGGGCAGCTCGCGGGAGTTAACGTGACAGCGGCATCCGGACGTCCGGGCGAGGCGGCAAAGGTTCGCATCAGGGGAACAAACACAATCACAGGAAACGCGGAGCCGCTGTGGGTAATCGACGGCGTGCCTCTCCAGAAAGACGTGCCGGAAATCAACTCAAGCCAGCTCAAGTCAGGTGACTTTGACAACATCTTCGCGAGCGGAATCGGAAGTATCAATCCGAGCGACATCGAGAGCATCACAGTGCTCAAGGACGCCTCCGCGGCCGCAATCTATGGTTCGCAGGCATCGAATGGTGTCATCGTGGTCACGACAAAGCGCGGAGAAGCAGGAAACACGAGCATCAGTTATATGGGTTCAGTTTCAGTTCAGATAAAGCCTGCCCGTTCAGCCAACCTGATGAATTCCAAGGAAAAGCTTGCATGGGAGCAGGAACTTTGGGATGAATTTTCCTCCGAGGGTTATGTAAACGGAGGCTACTACCCGAAAGTCGGCATTATCGGTCAGATTCGCGGGGGATACGGAGAGTTCGCCGACCTGAGCGCCGCAGAACAGGATGCGGTGATTGAGTCTCTCGGAGCGAATACCACCGACTGGTTCGACACACTCTTCCGCAACACCGTGTCAACAACCCATCACCTCTCTCTTTCCGGAGGTTCCCCGAAGATGACCTATTATGTCTCCGGTGGTATGGGCTTCAACAACGGCATCGTCAAGAAAACCGACTCCCGAAGCACAAACCTCAGCGCAAAGATTGACACCAGACCGGCAAAATGGATGAAGCTCGGCATCTCGACCGACTTTTCCTACCTTAAGGCCAACGCTCCGTCCAGCAACGTTGACATGTTCAAATACGCCTACTTTGCAAACCCATACGAAAAACTCTACAACGAGGACGGAAGCTACGCGCCTGACAGAACGTGGTTCACATTGGGATATGCAAATGGTAAGGTTAACAGCGTCAACATCCCCGACAACGGCTTCAATCTCATGAGGGAGATCAACGAGACGTCCAGCCTCTCTACATCGACCTCGTTCACCATCCAGGGAAACACAACGATAGAAATCTGCAAGGGACTGAATTTCACCGGGCTAGGTTCTTTCTCCTACTATGGTGACCTTTCAGAGAACATCAACGGGAAGGAGACCTACGCTGCGTTTCGGGACAGGCCCTTTGAAGAGAACTACTATTCAAAGAGAACATACGGTTCCATCACACAGCAGACAACGACCAACACGTCATGGCTGCTCCGCGGACAGCTGAACTACGCCCAGACGTTCTCTGACATACACAGCATCAGTGCCATAGGCGGTGCCGAGATAAGGAGTTCATACGCGAAGTCATTGTTCACGAAACGTTATGGTTACGACACCGTAACCGGAAATCACTCAACACCGCTTTTCCCGTCAACGTCCGACAACAAGATTGATTACGAGAAACTTGTCAGCTTCGGGAACAAGCTTGACGGGTGCTCAGGCCAGAGCATCTCCGAGAACGCGTTCGCATCCTTTTACGGAACATTGACCTACACGCTGCTGAACCGCTACATCTTCAGCGGCACGGTCCGTTCCGATGGCTCGAACAATTTCGGAAGCAAGGAGCAGTTCAACGCCAACTGGTCCGTCAGCGGAGCATGGAACATCGACCAGGAACCGTGGATTGCAAACACCGTCATGTCCAAAGTTTTCAGCACATTGAGCCTGCGCAGCGGATTCGGATACACCGGAGGAGTCAATAAGTCCGTATATCCGGTTCTCATGATGGAGTACGACAGCACTTTCCGCAAGACAGATGATGATTATTACAGGAAAGGCTACATTTCAAACGCTCCGAACCCGAACCTGAGATGGGAAAAGAACAGGACATTCAATGTCGGTCTCAATATGGGATTTCTGCATGACAGGATTACGGGCGAGGTCTCTTACTATAGGAATAAGAACCTTGATCTCGTGACAAGCGTGAAAGTTCCGTATACGACAGGCTTTACGAGCCAGTCATTCAACACGACTGAGCAGGTAAACAACGGCGTGGAATTGACACTCGGAGCCACGCTGCTCAAAATCAGGGATTTTCAGTGGAGGGTTATGGCAAACATGGCATATAACTACAACGTGCTGACGAAATACGACTCGCCTACAAAGTCACTCTCGGACGCGATGTATGTAGGCTACCCTCTGGGCAAGATCTTTACTGGAAAGACCTCCGGAATAGACCCGGAAACAGGCGTGTATAAATACATAATGCGTCCGGATGTAACCGTGACGAAGCAGGAGGACTACCGTCTCTATCAGAACTACCTCTTCTATGTCGGGACCTCGAACGCGCCCTGGACCGGAGGTTTCTCCACAACGTTCTCTTACAAATCGCTGTCGCTCAACATCGTGGGCAACGTGTCAATTGGAGGCAAGATTATAAACAATATCTCATGCCCGGTCTCCTGGCAAGATGTCAGCAGCGCCACGACGGAATCCTTGCCATCCGTCCTCAATGACCTTTATGCGAACCATCTGAATGTTACAAAAGATGTCACGCACCGCTGGACAGAGACCAATCATGTGACGGACGGATACCCGCGTCTTATTGACTCATTCGGTCCGAAATTAACTGACGGAAGCGGACAGTATCTGACTTCCATAATGCCGTATAGTACTTCTGTCGCGAACTGTCTGCTGTTGGAAGACGTGTCATATCTGAAGATAAGTTCAATATCATTGTCATATTCCCTGCCGGCGAAATGGCTGAAGGGCATCAAGGGACTGAACGTCAGCTTTCTCATGAACAACCTTTTCATTCTGACGAACTATTCGGGCATTGACCCGGAAACGCCTGGCGCAGTCTATCCGAAGAGCCGGTCTTTTTCCTTCAGCCTCGGAGTTGATTTTTAAAGATTTACGATTATGAAAAGAATACATATCATAATATCGCTTTCAGCAGCAGTCCTTCTGTCCGTCGCCTCCTGCACAAAATTCCTCGACATCAAACCATACGGAAAGACAATCCCGGAAACTCCGGAAGAGTTCTCCGCACTGATGCACTACCATCTCGAGAAATTTGACGAAGGGGAGGAAATCTTCTGGGGCTGCCCGGACAATGCCTTCGACATAGAAATGGTTTCCGACAATCTGGAGGCTTCATTGACAAAGTATCCCGCAGGTAATCTCCTTCCTCTCTATGCCGGCTCCAATATTAACAACAAGGACATAATATACAGAGACTTGTATGCAACAATACGAGACTGTAACATTGTCATAGGGTACATCAATGAAGACGGAACCACACTCAGCCGAGACGTTTTGGGCACAGCATACGCGCTGCGCGGGGCCTGCTACTTCAGACTTTTAAGAGAGTTCTGCGAGCCGTGCCACAACAATCTTGACGGGCTCGGAGTCCCGATTGTCACGGAATTCGACATGGAAGCGAAGCCGGTACGCAGCAGCATCCGGGAGACATTCCAGAGAATCGAGGCCGACTATAAGAAAGCGATTGAATACAACATACAGGACGAAATCTACCGGTTCAGCAACGATGCCCTGGAGGCTCTGCTGGCACGCCTTTATTTCTGGGTTGGGGATTACGGAAACACGCTCACATACTCCCGCAAAGTGCTCGAAAGGCATCCGCTTGTTTCCGGTAACGAATATATTGAAATGGTTCAGTCCGAATATGTTTCAAAGGGGGAAGTCATATTCAAGGGATGCACCTTGCCAAGCAGTTCAACCAGAATAGGAGTAAGTACAGCCAACAATTCCATAAAAAGCAGACCGGTAAGCAGGCGTTTTGCGGACTTGTTTCCGGAAAAGGAAAATGACGTCAGATTCAGCTTGTCGTTCAACAGGAAAAGGGAGTGCGTCAAGAGCCGGCAGATGAGCATACGAAGTTCCGAACTGCAGCTGATGATAGCGGAAGCCTTGTACCACACCGGAGATGAGGTCGGAGCGCTTGCAGCCATCAATGAACTTAGAGCCAAGAGGATAACTGGCGTTGTCCCATACACGATGGAGACCCTCCCGGCAGTAAACGAAGCGGAATATATCAAGGTGGATGTGACCGGAAAGGAACTGACTCCACTGATTAACGCGATTCTTAATGAACGCCGCAAGGAGCTTTTCTGCGAAGGCGACAGATGGTACGAGCTGAAGAGAAACGGGCGCCCGGAATTTTGGGTAGCAAGGCAGGGACGGAAATATACGACTGAGAAGTTCCTTTACACCTGGCCAATTCCAATCAATGATATACTCTTAGTTCCCGGCCTAATTCAGAATCCGGGATACGACAAAACCGAATAAAGACTCATAAACATGAAAAAGACAATCATACCAGCCATCATACTGCTGCTGTTTGGGGCGGCAATGACTTCATGCAGGCAGCCGAATGAACTTCCACCATTGAAGGAAGGCTACGCAAGTGACTTCATCATCCCGGATCCTACGGACCTCACTGCGGAAGAACGAGCAGTTGTCGACGCTTTGGAAGAAGAGTACGAGAATGCGACAAAATAGAATCGCAAGCTTCAGATAAAAAATCGTATCTATCAATCTATGTTTAACACATCTAATTATTAGTGTCATGAAAAAATATTTGTTTGCCCTGCTTGCAGGTGCGGCACTTTTCGCAGGATGCGAAAAGGTTCAGGAACAGGAACTTACGGAAGTTTCATTTGAAACTGCAATTCCGATTGTCTCCGATGATGGAGTTGCTACATTCAGCCTGGTTTCAGACTATGCCGGAACAGAAACCGTCAAAGTTCCGGTAAAATTCAGTTCATCAAATGGTGCTGTTCAGGGAACCGACTACACGGTATCCGCAGAAGAGTTCGTCCTCGGTGGGACAGCACCGGTTTCCAAGATTACTGTCACGCCTTTAATCTACGGCAGCAAGAAGGACATCACGGCAGAAATCACGATTCCGGAAGGCTTCAAGGCCGGCAAATATGTAAAAAGCACATTCACTGTAAGCGACAAGCTCGGCTATGTGTCTTTCAGCAGCAAGAAAGCGATTATGACTGAAACGGCAACTGTCAGCATAAACGTGCTGAACGAAAATGGAGCTGACAAGAAAGTCAATGAAAACACTGAATTTACAGTAAACGTCAACCCAAAATCTACGGCCATCGAAGGTACCAACTTCAAGTTCACAGCTGGGAAAACGGTTAAAGTGGAAAAGGGCCAGTCTTCTGCTGACATACAGTTGGAGTTCTTGGGAGAGACCGTGGATGATGAACATAACGTACTCGTGCTCGACCTCGTTGAGAACCCGAAATATGCGATGGGACAGACAATAAGCACAACCATCACACTCGCCGGCTCGACATGGAATGTGTTTAACGGGAAATGGGTGATCAAAGAATATGTCAATACACTTGAAGAGTTTTACAATAATTCAATGGAAACAGAGGAAAGCATGGCCGGATTTCCAAGATTCAATGCAGAAGATTCATTCACTATAGACTTCAGCACCGGCACATTCATTCCTGATTTCAAGTCAAGCTTCAAGAATTATTTCATCGGCACAAGCAACTTCACGACATGCGGAAAGCCGCAATGGCAAGGAACAAAATTCAACATTGCCCTCGGAATGAGCCAAAAATATATGGCCAATGTCATTGAACTCGACAATGTTAACAGGTATTTCAGTGCAACAGAGACAAGCGAAAATAAACTTGCCTATGTGGGACTATCAATAGATACCGAGGATTCGAACTTACTGCATTTCCTTGTTGTTGACCATGAGACCAAGACGTTCTTGTTTAACTCTATTAAAAATTGGGGTGGAAGAGAAAGTTTCTTCAATAGTTTAAATCGTCCGACGGCAAACATGAGCGGCATCGGTTTTGAGGTAACTTTCACAAAAGTGAAGTAAGTCAGAGACATATCAACAACCAGCATTTCTGGAAACGTCCCAAAGATTAATAAATATTCCTATCTTTGGGACGTTAATTAATAATAAACTAAAACAAACTATCATTATGAAAAAGTTTTTACCACTTTCGCTCTCGCTACTCCTTATTGCAGCATGTCAAACAAATCCGGAACAATATCCTGAGCACAAGTGCAATGAGACAGAGGACAATTTTATAATCACAGAAGTCAACGAGCCGCTCACACAAGAGCAAATTGAACTGATTGAAAACGCGGTTTCACAAAGTTCCACAAAAACATTATATCATGTTGACTTACAAAACCTCCAAAGTTTTTTAGGCGAGAGTCAAGTTCAAGTTCTTGTTTTTTCAGCCACATGGTGCGGTCCATGCAAATTATACAGACCCATCGTAGAGGATCTGTCAGAACGCTACATTGAAACAGACTGCAAATTTGGCATAGTAGATGTCGACAGAGAAATGGCTTTGTGTTCAAGTCTGAATGTCACGGTTGTTCCGACAACTCTTATCATACAATATTTCACAATTGTGGAAAGAATTGTAGGACTCGTTGATAAGAATACACTTAAAAGTCATATTGATCCTTACATTCAACTACTTTAGAACACAAGGTCATATAGATTTATAATAACGGAGCCTAATCACGCAGACCCCGCTGCGGAAAGTGTTCGAGGATGTTGCGTTGCCAGGTGGTGCTGTCGATGTGGGTGTAGATTTCCGTAGTGAGGATGCTCTCGTGACCGAGCATTTCCTGGACAGCACGCAGGTCGGCGCCATTTTCTATGAGGTGGGTGGCGAAAGAATGGCGGAGCGTGTGCGGGGATATTTCCTTGCTGATTCCGGCCTTCACCGCGTAGGCCTTTATCATCTTGAACACCGCGATGCGAGTGAGCGCACGGCCGAAACGGTTCAGGAATAGGATGTCGGAGCTTTCGCGATCAGCTGCTGGCCCGCGGACTTCAAGGTAGTCACGTATGGCGTCGCGTGCCATGCCACCGAGGGGCACAAGCCTCTGTTTGTCTCCCTTCCCTATCACGCTGACGAATCCCTGTTCCGTCCAAATGCTGGAAATCCTTAGGGATATGAGTTCGGACACACGCAGTCCAAGACCGTAAAGAGTCTCCAGCATGGCGCGGTCACGCTTTCCGAAAGCAGAGTCGAGGTCAACGGCGGCGATGAGCCGATCCACTTCCTCAACGGAGAGCACAGCCGGAAGATATTTCCCGAGCTTAGGGGCTTCGATCGCATCAGAGGGGTTATCCGTCATCTCGCCCTCCATAATCATCCATTTATAGAATGAATGAAGGGAACTGAGCACACGGGCCTGCGAGCGTTTGGATAGAGCGGTGGTCTCAGCAAAATAGCTTATTATATCCTCCGGGACCACATCCTTCGGGTCCTTTCCTACCGCAGAGAAAAATGCCGTCAAATCAGAAATGTACGATGCCACCGTATTGGGCGACATCGCACATTCAATCTTTAGATAGTATTCGTAATCTTTCAACGACATTTTCGATTTCTAAACGACATTTTCAACTTTTCGACATTTCCAATTCCCGTTTTCAATTTTCAGAGATGTCTGACGAGCCTACAATGTGCGGTATTTGTGTCCGTATTCAAGCATCTGCTCTAAGTAGCCGTCCGTGTAGGAAATCGCGTAGTCAACGACCTTGCCGTCCTTCTCCACAGGTTCGATGCGCGGATTCACAAACCCTCCGTAAGGCTTGAGGTTCAGCGAAGCGTAACGTTCCAGCACTTCCTTGTGGAGGTTGTAGTCAATATTCACTGCATATTTCTCTACCAAAGCCTTGCCGGCCTCGTAGTCGCCCTCGGACTTGATGCGCTGGATTTCCGCGAGCAGTCTGCCGAAGAGTTCCCGGAGAGCCGGATAGTCATTAACGACGAAGTAGGTCTTGCCGTCACGAAGCTTTTTCTCTATCACATTGTCCGCCAGTCCTTTTTCATAGCACCACTGGGCAATGAGCTTGCGGTTCTGCATGTGCGCCTCGGTGTTTTTCTTGCCGAGTTCCACACGGGAGAACTGCACGAGCAGACCGTTGCGTATATAGTTGGCGTACATTGCCTTGTAGGCCTCGCCGTCCGGAAGGATGCCGAGTTCAACAAGCTTCGGGTCAGCCATATAGTAGAGACCAAATAGATCGGCACGGGTCTCCTCAAGCGTGGAATTAAACTCGCCCAAAGCGTTTGGAGAAGTCCCGGGAAGGAGCTGTCCGCTGCCGTGGCCGAGGCACTCGTGAAGGTCGGTGTGAATTTCGTCGGTGATAGAGAGGTATTTCTTCGCCAACGCGATTTCCTCCTCGTCATAGGCAAATTCGGTCATCGTGCTCTTTGGAGATTCTTGGGCAGCAAAGTCGTAGGCGTGGGTGATGTTGGCGATGGTCACAGATTTCGAACCATGTTCGCGGCGAATCCAGTCAGCGTTCGGAAGATTGATTCCAATCGGAGTCGCAGGGTAGCAGTCTCCGGCAAGTGTCACGGCGTCAATGACTTTGGCGGAGATGCCTTTCACCACAGGCTTGCGGAAACGAGGATCGACAGGAGAATGGTCCTCAAACCACTGCGCGTTCTCCGAAAGTTTCACGGTGCGCTGCGAAGCCTCCTCATCACGGACGTTCACGAGTCCCTCCCAAGTGGCCTTGCGGCCGAGAGGGTCGTTATAGTCCTCTATGAATCCGTTGATAAAATCCACCGTACCGAGCGTGTCCTTCACCCATTCGATGTTGTACTTATCCCAAAGGCGCAGGTCACCGGTGCGGTAGTAGTCGACAAGGGTTGAAATGTACTGCTTCTGAAGTTCGCTCTCGGCAGCCTCGGACGCGAGTTCGAGCTCACCGACAATCTTTGAGATGGCCGCTCCGTACAGTCCGTCAATACGATAGACTTCCTCACGGATGACGCCGTCATCCCCTTTGACAAGTTTGCTGTTGAGCCCGTAAGAAACCGGTTCACGATCGTTAGGATCAGCCATCGCCGCATAGAAATCATCGACCTCCTTTCTGTCCACACCCTCGTAGAAGTTCACTGAAGAGCCCTTCACGATATCGCCAACATCAGTCTTTCTCCAGCGGTAGAGAGTCGGGGAATAGATTGCCTCCAAAAGTTCGGCATTCTCATCACCCACTGCAGCCATAAGGCCGGCAAAATACTCGCGGGAGCAGTCCGGGAAGAATTTCTCCTCGGCATAGTGGTGGTGAATTCCGTTGCTGAAGAATACCCTCTTCGCATAAACAAGGAAATCGGCATATTCCTGACACTCCCTGTCTCCATCGTATTTCTCGATTATGTCCTCAAGCACATGACGCACCGGCAGGTTCACGGCGCAGTTCTGATCCCACAGGATATCGCGTCCGTATTTCGCTGCCTCGCTCAGATGGTAGACATATTCCTTCTGTTTGAGAGTCAGCGCATTCCATCCCGGCACACGATATCTCATAATCTTCAGATCGGCAAATTCGTCAATCAGATACTTAAAATCGGCCGGAACTTCCTCCTCCTTCGGCCCGCCGCACGAAACGGCACAGCCCATAACTGTTGCAGCAGCAATCATTTTCACTATCGTTTTCATATTATTAGGATAATTTATTTTTTCGAGTCACATTTTTTCGAGTCACAAATGATATGAACAAAAAAAATCATATCTTTGCAAAGTTACAACATCGGGTGAAAAGACAATAGTTTTTTGTCCGGTTATTGAGATTATGATGCATAAAAAAGTTAAAAATATATTTTGTGCCGTGGTCCTTGCCGCCTTGGCCGTTGTTTCCTGCGACAAGTTTGACGAAGACTTCATAATCAAAGTCAACAATCCTTCGCAAAACGCCGGGAAGAGGATGCCAGGGAAAAGTGACGGCACTGTCAGGGCGCATCTGATGGTGAGTTTCGGTTTCAACAGCCTCAGCAGCTATCTTGTGGAGGACATTAAAGACCTTGAAGACGGGTTCATTCCGGGCAACGGGGCGCAGGACAATCTGCTTTTTGTCTTCAGTCACAGCGCTCAAGGGAGCTATTCCCAACCGACTTCGCCGGTGCTGACAAGACTCTACAAAGGGGCGAACGGGCAGATTTTCAAACAGAAACTTCTTGAACTTCCCAGCGGTGAGATTCCAAATTCAAAAGAAAACCTTGCTCTTATTTTCAAATACATACAAGACCGTTACCACCCTGACGAACTGGGAGTTCTTATGTCTTCGCACGGAACGGGATGGACGCCACCGGGCTATTGTTCGAAGCCCGCTTCGTTTGAGAAAGAGAGTGAGGGGCTTTCCTCAACTCTGTTATCGGTCCCACGATGGGGTGAGTCTTTTGTACCGGAGAGGGATTTTGAGGTTTTTCCTCTTACAAAAAGTTTCGGGGAAACGAAGATAGCGTCCAATCCGGGGACATCCTATGAGACTGACATAAAGGAACTTGCTGAAAGTATTCCCAACAAGTTGGATTACCTTGTTCTCGATGCCTGCTTTATGGGAGGAGTCGAAGTGGCTTATGAGCTGCGGGACAAGTGCCGTTTTCTGTGTTTTTCACAGACAGAGATTTTGGCGGATGGAATGAATTACAAGACTATGATGTCGCATCTGCTTGAGAAAAAGGAGGCTGATGTCATATCTTTGGGAAAAGAGTTTTACGACTACTACAACAAACAGAGCGACTACAACCGCTCTGCGACAATTTCGGTGATTGATTGTTCCAAAATGGATCCGCTCGTCGAAGTCTGCAAGGATTTCTTCTCGCGGCACGACATAGATTCGAAGAATTGCGCCTCGGGTGAACTTCAGCCTTATTTCAGAAGTCAGTATGCAAAGAATCACGGGTGGTTTTACGATTTGCGGAGCATTTTTGTTACTGCCGGGGCTGACGAGAAAGAATTAAAATTGTTGGATGCGGCGTTGGTTCAATCCGTAGTTTATAATGAGGCTACGGAGTATTTTATGGAGGGGTACGGTGGATTTCGAGTGAAATCTCACTGCGGTTTCAGTATGTATTTGCCTTATCCGGACAGGACCTACCTCAACAACTACTACAAGACCCTCGCATGGAACAAGGCGACAGGATTGATAAAATAAGTTTTTCACTTTATAAAATATTGACTATCTTTGCAGCCCCATAAAAAGTCGAGGGACTTTTTGGTGCAATGGGGTTCTGTCATCCTCGCAGAGGAGGCAGAACGCCATAAAAAGATGCAGCGCAAGGCGCACGATGCGGATGAACCGCAGCAACCTGGGCGGTTGTGAGGATTCAACCGGTGAGTGCAACGCAGCGATGCGCTTTTTAGGACGTTCTGCACAGAACTGAGTAACACATTTTAAAAATTAATGTAATGAAACACATTGAATTGAAGGGTCAGCTTCGTGAAGCTACCGGAAAGAAGGCCATCAAGGCTCTCCGCAAGGAAGGACTCGTACCTTGTAACATCTACGGACTCGGAATGGAGAACATCCACTTTGCAGTTGACGCAAAGGCTCTCAGGCCAATCACCCACACTCCTAACTCATACATCATCGACCTCGAGCTCAGCAACGGTCAGAAAATCAATGCCGTTCTCCACGAGCTTCAGTGGCATCCGGTAGAGGACCAGTGCCTCCACGTGGATTTCCTCGCAGTGAACGACACCAAACCGGTGGTCATCGACGTTCCTGTTGTCGTAACCGGTCATGCAGAAGGTGTGAAAGCCGGTGGTAAACTCCTTGTTTCTGCCCGCAAGCTCAAGATCAGCGCTATGCTCCACGAGCTTCCTGACACGCTTGAGGTTGACTGTACTCCGCTTCAGATTGGCAAGCAGATTGTTGCCGGCGACCTCCACTACGAGGGCGTTTCAATCGTATCTCCGAAAGCAACCATCATCTGCTCTGTTCGTCCTACCCGTGCATCCGCTCAGGCTGCTCAGGCTCAGTAGTAATCTGAAATACTGAAAGATGAGCTGTCTCGTAGTCGGGCTCGGAAACATAGGTTCCGAATATGAAAACACCCGGCACAATATGGGATTTATAGTGTTGGATGCCTTTGCGAAGGCATCCAACGTCGTTTTTCACACAGAACGCTACGGGGACGTCGCAGAGATACCGTTCAAGGGACACAGGTTCATTCTCCTGAAGCCGTCAACCTACATGAATCTGAGCGGCAAGGCCGTAAGGTACTGGATGCAGGAGAAGAAGATACCCATTGAGAATGTCATAATCATCTGTGACGACCTCAACCTCCCTTTCGGGACGATAAGGATGCGCAAGAACGGCAGCGACGGAGGACACAACGGCCTGAAGAACATCAACGAATGTCTTGAAAGTCAAGAGTATGCAAGAGTCAGGCTCGGAATTGGAAACGATTTCAGCCGCGGGCATCAAGTGGACTTTGTTCTCGGGAAACTGAGCGAAGAGGAGCTGAAGATGATGGAACTCATAAGCGAGAAGGTGATTGCAGGAGTGAAGGCCTTCGCGACAATCGGCGTCGACCGGGCAATGAATTCGACAAACTGCAAGGTGACCTTGCCGGAACAGCCGACACCAACTTCAGCACAGACCGCGGGGACGACTCCGACAGAGAAGTAGTCCGCAGCATACTGGCCTATTTGTAGACGCGCCTCAGTACGCCCAGCAGCAGACGCCGCAGGATGTAGGTTCGCGGCCATAGGGCAGAACACAATTTCCACGAAAAAGAAGAACAGCTCCATTCCTTCCCGGATGGGGCTATTCTTTTTTCCACGACAGCAACAACATCCTCGGGTCCGGCCCATTCCGTTCCCTTGCAGTTGCCGTCTCCCTGAAAGAGGTAGGCCGAAGCAGCCTTGCCCGTGCAGCGGTGCAGGATATATCTCCCATGAAACCGGAACAGCGCCACCTCTCCCCTTTTCAGACCCGCAGCCCTGTCGAAAGGGCGGAGCAGAGCCGCATCATTCTCGTTGCGGAAGAAGGGGAACATGCTGTAGCCCTTGACGTTAAGCAGAACATGTCCGGAAGTCTCAAGTTCGTCGATGAGATTTGCAAAAAATATATCGTTTGGAATTACAATCTGACTCATATCTCTTTACTTTCGCCCGATTATCTGACACGGGCTTGCGAATTTCACAATTTTTGCGTAATTATGCAAGTTTTTACGAAACGCTGAACTTGACATTCGAATGAAACGGAATATTCTTTTATATGCTTTGGCGGTCATGACTGCACTCGCCTGCCTGCCGGACACAATTCTGGCAGCGCCGGCAAGGAAATGCCTGATTACATACACACAGCCGGACGGCTCGACATTCCGAGGCTATGTCCGCGGAGACGAATTCTGTCACTTCAGGACCACAGAATCGGGGCGCATCATTGCCAGAGATACGGACGGATGGTGGTGCTATGCCTCATACGACGAAACCGGAAATCTAAACGTTTCCGGCACACACGTGAGTGCTGCAAACGCCGCCGCGTCGACGTTCTCCATCGGAAGTGGCCGGCAATTCTATCCAAAGGCATCAGAACGCAGGCGGGTATTCAACGAGACTGTCGCGAGAAAAACTATGATGAAGGATTTTCTCACCCAGGGAGGAACTGCCACGAAAAGCGGTGCTGCAGCAAAGCCTAAACACGGAATCATAATCCTCGCGGCGTTCAAGGACGTGCCGTTCAAATACAGCAGGGAATATTTCGTCAATATGCTCACGAAGAACGGCTATTCCTACAACGGGGCGGCCGGCAGCGCGCTCGACTACTTCAACGACCAGTTCGGCGGACTCGTGGATTTCAGATTTGACGTGTCAGAAGTCGTGACGCTGCCTGAGAACCGCAAATATTACGGAGGTAATAACAGGAAGGGTGATGACAAGAATCCGGAGCAGATGATCATTGATGCTTGTAAACTGGCGTCAGAGAACGGAACGGACTTTTCGAAATATGACGACGACAATGACGGCTACGTGGACAATGTCTTCGTATTCTTTTCAGGGGGAGATGAGGCAGACGGCTCAGGCGAAGACTGCATCTGGTCGCACGCCTACTACATAGAGTCCGGCGCAGGAAAGTCCCTGACCCTCAACGGAAAGAGAATCGACAGCTACGCATGCACCTCAGAACTGACGCCTGAAGTCGTTGAATACGGTGGTGGATATGCCGTGACAGGAAAATATGTCCTCGCCGGAATCGGCACATTTTGTCACGAATACAGCCACACCTTCGGGCTTCCGGATCTCTACGATACTGATTATGAGCTCAGTGGAGGGCAGGCGGAGGCGCTGTGGAGATCGACAGGACTGATGGACGGCGGAAACATGAACAACAACGGAAACACCCCGCCCAACTACAATGCCATTGACCGGGAATGCCTCGGACTCGGCGAACCTGTGATGCTCACCGACGGGTCGCACGAAATTGAGCCGATAGACAGGGACGGGACCTACTACAGGATTGACACCGGAATCCCGGACGAGTATTTCCTGCTTGAGTGCCGCGACAACAAAGCCTGGGACAGACACATCGGCGGAAAGGGATTGCTCGTCTACCATATCGACAAGTCTGGTAATCAAGCCGGAAAATCGGACAATTATGGTAAAATGCTGACGGCCGCCGAAAGATGGAACTACTACAACGAAGTCAACTGCCGCCCCGACAGGCAGTGCGCGGATTTGATTGAGGCAGACCCGAATGTCGTCGGGCAGGCACGTGGCAAGAGGGGAAGCTTTTCGCCCGACGATTCGCAGATAGCCGCGATATTCTTCCCTTCAGGAAGCCACAACAAATTGAACTCGGCAAACGGACTCGCCTGCTGGAACACGAAAGAAAACTGTTCCGCCGAACTTAGCGAGATAAAGATTCTCGGAAATGGCAATGTTAGCCTGACCGCTTCCGGGGTGGGAACGGTGATAGTCACGGACATATTCCAGACAGCAGCGATTCTGGACATATACAGCGGCAAGGAAGCGCGAGAAGTAAAAGTGGAATGCGACGGCAGGGAGTTCTCCGCTGCGAACTATGAAAAAGGAAAATATTCCGTTTTTATCGACGGGCTTAAACCGGACACCCGCTACACGGCAACCATAACCGTAAGCGAATCGGAAGTGCGCGGCATATCATTCACCACCGAAAAGAGAAATGGAACGATTCCACGAATAGCTTTCAGCAAACGAGGAAGAAACATCAACGGCAGTTTCAATGAAGGTGCGCGTATTCCTCTTCTGCTGAACAATGTCATCGAGGATGCACCCGTCACATGGTATTTCGACGGCAAAGAGATAGAGGTCGACAGTTCAAACTATTTCCATGTGAGGAAAGATGGCCTGCTTAAAGCCGTCATTCACAACAGGGACGGCAGCGAGACTGTCATTCGCAAGAGTATTGTCTTACGGTAGAACAAGGTCAGAGATGAAGAAAGTTTTTTATTGGATGGCTGTTGCGGCAGCCACACTCCTTGCAATAGTAGGCTGCAAGGAAAAGATAGACAGAGGGGTCGTGGCGCCAATACATGTGGACAAAATCGCGTTCACTGTTTCTGGTGAGAAAGTGTTCATATATGACGCCCAGACATGGCAGGAGGGCGTCAACGCGGACAACAGGACTTTTTTTCTAAGCTCTGACGACGGACAGGAATGGCTGAAGATGACCTGTGGAGAGATGCCGACTGCGGCAGGTCAGAGAATATCAGCCAACTTGGAATGGAAGAACGCTGGTGCGGACAAACCAACGAGCAGAAGCTCCGAGATGGAAGTCGTCTCAATTGGGGAGAACACCGGCATCATGTTTCTCTGGGATTCAAAAAATTCAATCGGCGTGAGCCTGCCAAATGAAAGATTGTAAGATGAAGGACTATGGTTTTGTAAGAGTGGCGGCGGCGGTTCCTGTAGTGAGCCTGGCCGACCCTGCCGAGAATGCGGCGAAGATTTGTGAATTGATTGACAGGGCTGAAGAAAAAAAGGTCTCGCTTGTCGTGTTTCCGGAACTGTGCGTGACGGGATATAGTTGTGCAGACCTTTTCGGCCAGAATCTGCTGATTGAGGCGGCGGAGAAGGCCGTGAAGTCGATTGCCGGACACACCGAAGGGCTCTCGCTTGCTGTCGTTGTCGGCGTCCCGGTGCGCTTCAGAGGCCATCTGTACAACTGCGCGGCCGTTCTGTATGGTGGAAAAGTCTGCGGAATCGTGCCGAAGATTCACCTTCCGAACTACGGTGAGTTCTACGAATGCCGCTGGTTCACGTCCGGAGCAGAATTTATGCAATCTCCTGCAGAAATTGTCTATGCGGGGCAGAATGCGGTGCTGGGTTCCAATCAGATTTTCTCCCTCGGCAAGGCATCGTTTGCCGTGGAGATATGCGAAGACTTGTGGACGCCGATGCCGCCTTCTTCGTTCCACAGCGTCGCCGGTGCGCTTCTGACGGTGAACCTATCGGCAAGCAATGAGATCATCGGCAAGAACGGCTACCGTAAGGAACTCGTCTCGATGCAGTCGGCAAGGACGCGCGGAGGATATGTCTATTGCTCCGCAGGCTACGGTGAGTCCACTCAGGATCTTGTCTATTCCGGCGCCGCGCTGATTGCTGAAAATGGGCAGATACTCGCTGAAAACACGCGGTTCAGCCTCTCAGACTCGCTGATTGCGGCAGACTTGGACGTTGAAAAACTCGAGACTCTCCGCCAGAAGAGCAGTACATTCCGTGCAGTCCTGCCAAACGGCGTCAGCGACGGCTGGAAAGAAGGCTATAGGAACGTACAGCTCGGCGCTACTGCCGAAACGGACTTTGAAGAGGAACTGCTACATGGCATTGATCCCCATCCGTTCGTGCCTTCGGGAAACGCCGAGGCTCTGAACGGTCGCTGCAAGGAAGTGACAGACATTCAAGTGGAAGGGCTTCTGACAAGGCTCGCGCACATCGGCTGCAAGAGCGCAGTCATCGGCATCTCGGGCGGACTCGACAGCACACTGGCACTTTTGGTGACGGTTCAGGCTTTCGACCGCCTCGGATGGAGCCGCAAACGCATAGTGGGAGTGACGATGCCGGGCTACGGCACAACAGACCGGACCTACCGCAACGCACTGGACCTTATGGAAGCGCTCGGTGTGACAACGCGCGAGATTTCAATTACCGCAGCCTGTGACCGCCATTTCCTGGACATCGGCCACGACAAGGCGGTGCACGATGTGACTTACGAGAACTCCCAGGCAAGAGAAAGGACACAGATTCTTATGGACATAGCCAACCAGACCGGAGGCATAGTCGTCGGCACGGGCGACCTCTCGGAGCTCGCACTCGGCTGGGCGACCTACAACGGCGACCACATGTCTATGTATGCCGTGAACGCCAGCATCCCGAAGACTCTCGTGCGGCATCTCGTGCGCTGGACGGCGGACAATATCGAGGGGGCGGCTTCAGGCGAGGCTGCCGCTTCGGTGGCCGAGTCTGCGACAACTTCAGAGGCCAAGGCTGCCGCTTCGGTCGCCGAGTCTGCGACGACTTCAGAGGGCGCAAAGTCCAGAACTGTCAGGGAAATCTTGATTGACATAACGGAAACCCCTGTAAGCCCGGAACTTCTCCCGGCCGGCAAGGACGGGAAAATCCTCCAGGTGACGGAAGACCTCGTCGGACCATACGAACTCCACGATTTCTTCCTCTACAATTTCTTCCGTTTCGGTTTCGCCCCGGAAAAGATTCAGTTCCTATCGGAGAAAGCCTTCGCCGGCAGCTACGACAGCGCCACCATCAGCAAATGGCTCCGCACCTTCCTCCGCCGCTTCTTCTCCCAGCAATTCAAACGCTCCTGCCTCCCCGACGGCCCAAAGGTAGGCAGCGTCAGCCTCTCCCCCCGCGGCGACTGGCGAATGCCTTCCGACGCCGTAGCACGGCTGTTTCTCGACGCCTGACGGAGCCGGAAATGTTCTAGTCTTTAGTAACATTACATTATAGTCGAAAACATTGTCACCAAATGACACTTTTTTCGATTAGTTTTTGGATGCCTAAAGAAAAATAGTTACTTTCGTAATCGAAAACTCCGTCACCAAGTGACACAAAATTCGATTAGTGATGAAAATTGAACGAAAAAAAATATCTGGACGAAAGATATTATTACGGAGTTTCGAGGACGCGGTTTTGAGGTAAAAATGTACCCTTTAAATTTTAAGGAGTATATGTCTGCCTATTCCGGAACAGTACAGGCCGGATTCAATGAATATATGTTGTATGGCGGACCTCCGCAGATATTGTCGTATGAGTTCGAAGAGCAAAAAGTGCGCTTCTTGAAATCACTGTTCGATGAAACCTACATTAAGGACATCAAGGAACGCTATGACATACGCAAAGACGATGACTTGGAAGAACTCATCAACATCATGGCCTCAGGAATCGGTGCGTTGACCAATCCGAGCAAATTGGCCAATACGTTCCGAAGCGAAAAGAAGTCAGTCATATCTTACGATACGGTCAAGGATTATATTGACTATCTCTGCGATTCGTTCCTAATTGAAAAATCCACCCGCTACGACATCAAAGGGAAACGGTATATCAATTCCCCTTACAAATATTATTTCATGGATTTGGGATTACGCAACGCACGCATCAATTTCCGTCAGTCGGAAAAAAGCCATCTGATGGAGAATATCGTGTACAACGAATTGAGGACACGCGGGTTCAATGTGGACGTGGGGGTCGTCCCTGTCGTGACAAAAGATAAAGACGGAAAACAGAAACGCTCCACTCTCGAAGTCGATTTCATCTGCAATTTGGGTAGCAAACGTTACTACATACAGTCGGCATACCGTATGGAGTCTGATGAGAAAATAAAGCAGGAACGGGCTTCTTTGCTGAAAGTGGATGATTCATTCAAGAAGATCATCGTTATCGGAGAAGAAAGCCCTGTGACAAGGGATGAATCCGGTATCACAACCATAAGCATTTATGATTTCCTGCTGAAGGATAATTCATTAGAATTATAGGCACCACCAGCAAATGGCTCCGCACCTTCCTCCGCCACTTCTTCTCCCAGCAATTCAAACGCTCCTGCCTCTCCGACGGAGCTGGAAAGGTTCTAGTCTTTAGTAACAACAACGAGCGGTTCGCCAAGGGCGGCAGAGCCACCATCTGCTGTTTCTGGAGTTTTAGTACTCAGCCGATGGTGAGTCCGAGACGGAACATCGGCATATACATGGCAATCAGGACAAAGGCGACTATGACTCCTACCAAAAGAATGAGGAGCGGTTCAACGATGTTATTCATCTGACGGATTTTATGCTCAAGCTCGGAGTCAAGGGAATCGGCCTGCGAAAGGAGAGCGCGGCCGAGAGTGTTGGTTTCTTCTCCAACACGGAGAAGAACAAGAAGACGTTTGCCGTATAGAGTCAAATATGGAGCAAGACCTTCTGATAATGAGCCACCTCGTTCAACTACGGAAGCAGCCTTCTCTAAGGACTTCCGGAAAGGATAGAACGTCACAATGCCTTGCATGAGAGAAAGGCCGTCAAGCATCGGGACATCTGAGCTGACAAGAAGATGGAATATGCGACAGAAACGGGCGGACTGCCACTTACAAACAAGATTGGCAAAAAACGGGATGCGAAGCCAAAGTGAAGATGACACGCGCTGCCAGGAATCGGATTTACCATACAGCCTCTTCAGAACATATAAAACTGTCACCAGAACCAATGTGACAAGCAGAGCGGCAGGGGCATAGTCCGAAAACTGGACTATCCTCTTTGTGATGCCAGGAAGTTCGCCTCCCATCCTCGAATACACCTGTTCGAACATCGGTACCACAACTAAAAGCATGAATACGAGAACAAGCGCGGCGACCGAAAGGGTTATCAGCGGATAACTCAACGCGCTGACGACCATTCGTCGACGACCGTCCCGTTTTTCATAGTAGTCCGTCAAGAAATCGAGAGTTTCCGACAGTCTCCCTGTTTCCTCACCAATTCGGACAACACTGCAGTCCATTGTCGTGAAAGCCGGTTCGGTTTCAAGCGCACGCCATAATTCTTCCCCTGCGACGACATGCCCGAACACCCGTGAATAAAGGTCCTTATTCTCCCCGTCAGCACATTCAATGAGCAGTCCGAAAGTCCGGCTAAAATCTAGCCCTGAACAAATCAGCGTATGCAACTGAATGAAGAACGCCTTTTTGTCTCTATCGGAGAATTTTCTCTTAAGATACTGTTTCAAAAAGTGTGTCTGAGTTGAAATAAAAAGAAAGTCTACGGATTT
>UQYV01000028.1 GCA_900545245.1 uncultured Bacteroidales bacterium | reverse complement strand
TGCGGGGGTTAGGAAGTCCGGAGGAGGGGGAACAAAAGACTTTTTGGTCACCCTCATCTGAAGCCAAATGCTCTGACTCAGATTCCAACGGGACTTCATAAAACCCCTTCACCACCGAGTCCGCATCATAACAAGGGACACCCATTCTTTCAAGAATCCGCCTTACGGAAGACTTCCCGCTTCCTATTCCACCTGTCAGAAGAATTGTCATCGCTGTGAATTATAGAATTGCTCCAAAGTTAGCGGTAAATTCCGAAAAAGCGAAACCTCTCAGCTCCAAAAGACATTACATCTACAGCGCCTTGTCCATAAAACGAAATCCGGTGGCTTCAGAAAGGTGAAGTATGGATATGTCCCTGCTGCCCTCGAGATCGGCGATGGTACGGGCAATTCGGATTATTCTCATGCAGGCACGGGCGGACAGGCCCATACTTTCTATGGTACGGCGAAGGAACTCCCGGCATTCGTCATCCAACGGGCAGTACTTCTCAATCAGACGATTATCCATCATGGCGTTTGTGTAGATGCCGTCCTCGGCGAAACGCTCCCGTTGGATTTTCCGCGCACGTACAACCCTCTCGCGAACCTCAGCACTGCTCTCCCCTACGTGCCTGCATGTCAGTTTTGAAGCATCGACGGCATGCATCCACAGCTGGATGTCTATCCTGTCCATCATTGGACCGGACAGGCGAGCCAGGTAATTCAGTCTCTGTCCGGTCGTGCAGCGGCAGCGGTCTCCTTCTCCATAATAGCCGCAGGGACAAGGGTTTGCCGCCGCGACAAGCATAAATGAGGCCGGATATGTAACCTTGTTCCGAAGCCTCGACACAGTGATTGTTCCGTCTTCTATCGGCCCGCGCAGAGCCTCCACCACCTTCTTGGGAGCCTCGCAGAACTCGTCTATGAAAAGGACTCCGTTGTGGGCGAGAGAAATTTCTCCCGGAAGGATGCTGTCAGAGCCTCCGCCTATCAGCGCCGGGATGGATGCGCTATAGTGCGGAGCCCGGAACGGGCGCTCGGCCATAAGTCCCCGGTGTCCGCAGAGGCCGGCAACGGAGTAGATCTTGCTTGTCTCAAGGGATTCCTCACGCGACATCGGCGGAAGGATCCCCGCCATTGCCTTGGCCAGAGAAGATTTGCCCGAGCCGGGCGGCCCGATCATTATCACGTTATGTCCTCCAGCGGCGGCTATCTCCACGCCTCTCTTGGCACCCTCTTGTCCGACAATCTGAGCCATGTCCACAATCTCCCCGGCACGCACGCCGGAGGCCTTCTTCCCAAGATTATCACCTCCGCGGATCAGAAGGTCGGATACGTCTTCCTCTCCGGAAATGATGCGCAGCACTTCCGTCAGGCTTCTGACACCATAGACGTGTCCGGAATAATAGTCGGCAGCGTCTTCTGCGGAATCGAGCGGAAGTATGCAGCCTTTTCTGCCGTCCGATACGCTTAATTCCGCAACAGGCAGGGCTCCAGGCACCGGACGCACAGTGCCGTCAAGTCCGAGCTCGCCCATAATCAGATAGTCCCCCAGCGCATCCCATCGGCACTGTCCGGAAGCGGCGAGTATGCCGAGGGCAATCGGCACGTCGTAGCCGCTACCGCTCTTGTGGATGTCCGCCGGAGCGAGGTTTATGACTATCCGCTTGCCCGGAATCCGGAATCCGAGCGACTGGAGTGCCGTGACGGTGCGCAGCAGGCTCTCCTTTACAGCGGCATCGGCAAGCCCGACAAGATGAATCCCGATTCCGGACGAGATGTCCACCTCCACGGTGACATTGACTGCCTGCACGCCTATACACTTGGCGCTGTGAATGTTTATCAGCATAAGCATTATGATTGGGAGAAATCGCCGCCTCTCAAGTTCTTGGGAAACACGGCGGTTTCAGTGAAACAGACGTCAAATATTGCCCTCGAAAAAAGAAAAAATCTCAAGAAAAAGAAAAAAGTGGTAATTTTGTGATATGATTTGTGAAATCAGACGTTGCTGTTTCACGGAAAAAGAGAAAAATGATAAGAAAAACCCTTGAAAACGTCGGACGCTACTGCCTGTTTCTCGGACAGGTTTTCCGAAAGCCCGAAAAGTGGAGGCTTTTCTGGAAACAGTTCGTGTTCGAGTCTGACAAACTCATATTGTCATCTATAGTAATAGTAGGTGTGATTTCCGTATTCATCGGCGGAGTTCTCGTCATCCAAACGGCGTCAAACCTCGAAAATCCGTTCATCGACAAGATGTATGTCGGATACATGGTCCGCGAGAGCCTCATCCTTGAGTTCTGCTCCACGATGGTGGCACTCATCCTCGCCGGGAAGATGGGTTCGAACATATCCTCGGAACTCGGAAGCATGCGCATCACGGAACAGATTGACGCCATGGACATGATGGGCGTGAATTCGGCCGGTTTTCTCGTGCTCCCGAAACTTGTCAGCGCCACGGTGCTGAGCCCGCTTCTGATGCTTATGAGTCTCGGACTCGGACTGGTCGGCGGATGGGTCGTTGTCGTGGCAACCGGAATCATATCCACAGCATCGTATGTCACCGGACTCCACTACTGCTATAACGGCTACTATGTCTTTTACAGCTGCTTCAAGATGGCCATATTCTGCTTCATCATTGCGTCAGTCGCCGCATTCAACGGCTATTACGCGAAAGGCGGCTCTCTCGGAGTCGGAAAGTCGAGCACGCGGAGCATCGTAGTCTCCAGCATACTCATACTTATGTTCGACCTCATACTCACCCAACTCATGCTCTATTAATATGATAAAGGTAGAACATCTCTGCAAAAGTTTCGACGGGACTCATGTTCTCAAGGACATAAACGTTGAGTATGCCGCCGGACAATGCAATATGATCATAGGCGCGAGCGGCTCCGGAAAGACCGTGCTGCTGAAGAATCTCATCGGCCTCATTTCTCCGGACAGCGGAGACATAAAGTACGGAGACGAGTCCCTCTCGGCAATGAACTATCGCGAGAGGAAGGCGCTGCATCAGAAAATCGGCATCCTGTTTCAGAACAGCGCACTTTTCGACTTCGCGACAGTGCTCGGAAACGTGATGTTCCCGATGGATTTCTTCACCGACTGGAGCTACGCGCAAAAGGTCGAGAGGGCACATTATTGTCTTGAAAGAGTGAATGTCATCGGCTCTGACGAGAAATATCCGAACGAGCTTAGCGGAGGAATGCAGAAGAGAGTCGGAATAGCCCGTGCGATAGCCCTGAATCCGTCCTACCTATTCTGCGACGAACCGAATTCGGGTCTTGACCCCTACACCTCAATACTCATTGACCGTCTCATCAGCGATCTGACCAAGGAGTTCAACATGACTACGGTGGTCAACACCCACGATATGAACTCCATTCTGGAAATAGGCGACAAGATTGCCTTTCTCCACAAGGGAAGCATCCTTTGGCAGGGCGACCGTCACACCATCCTCGGCACTGACTGTCAGGAACTAAAGGACTTCGTCTGCGCCAACACCCTAGCCCGCAACATCATCGAAGGCAACGGTAAATAAAGCAGACCGCCTTTTAGGCGCCCCGCTATAACCTGAAGCGGAGGCCCGCCTCCACCCCAAAAGCCAACGGCTGCGCAGTGCGTATGCTCCGTGGCTGGTTGTTGTTGAAATAATACCGCACGCTCGGGTCAATGTAGATTCCAAGAAAGTCCACAGGAGAGAATTCCAGACCGAAGCCGGCCTTTAAAGAAGTTTGAACGCCGCCAACCTTCGGTTTGTGGGAGACGTTCTCGCCCTCGAGCATTCCGGAGTAACTGTTCATGACACATTTCTCGACGCTGCCCCCAAGGCTAGCGTAAACATCCCAGCGGTGCGTGCGGAACATGCTGAAATAAACATCGAGCGGAATACCGATGTAGTGCTGGGAGTTTTTCATGTCAACCGAATGCGGACCGGAGTTCTCGTCATAGTATACTCCGCTGACCTTTTTGCCGAGAAGTGTGTAGTTCACGCCGATACCTATGCCGAGCCAGTCTGTGATTCTATATCTCAGTCCCACTCCAAAAGACAATGGAAGGCTGTAGGAATCCGAGTTTGTACCCTCTACAAAATTACGCCCGGTAAAACTGTCCCTATTTCCCCTCACAAACATCTTTCTCGGACCGGAGCTTTTCTGCGGGCCACCGAAACTGTTTCCTCCGACCGACAACTCAAGCGGAAGTCTGTCGAGTCTTTTTCTCACGTCATCTTCCTTGCCATAGGCCTCATCTATATCAGAATTGTCCACCTTGATCTCACATTCCGGAGCAGGGGCAGAGTCAACATCAACGAATTTCTCAACTTCCGTCTCTACCAAATCATCTTCTGCCACCGCAACAGGCTCAGGCAAATTTTCCGTCACCTCAACAGACTCCGGCATCGTCTTCACGCTCTCGTCCGCATCGGCGGGCGCCGGAAGAGCAGAATCATACGTCTTTCGCTTGGGAGCTTCCGGAGTCTCAGCCAGCGCAAGTTGCACCGCAGAGTTTCCCTCAGACGGTGCGACAACGTCAAACGCGGCATTTTCAGCAAGCGTCTCCGCTTCCGGTGCAGGTTTCAGAAGGAAATAATGCCCACAGACAAACATGAGCGTCACTGCCGCGGCTGCGGAAGCCACACCGGCGACAACACGGCGCCACGGCACGACAGCAGCCTTCCGCCGACCCGTACCGACAGCGTCAAGCCTCGCCTCAATGCCATCCCAGAGCCCGGCAGGAAGGTGTTCCTGCGGCTCAGCGAGCATTTCGCGAATCTTGTCGTCAAATTGTCTGTCTGTCATATATTTATCCGACATTGTCATATCCCGGTCTTTCCGGTCATTTTCCCAATTTTGTTCTGTAACCAGATGCGTCCCCGGCTCAACTGAGTCCGAGACGTGCTCTCCGTAATCCCGAGAGCCTCGGCAATCTCCTTATGCGAGAATCCCTCCATCACATAAAGATTGAACACTGTCCTGAATCCCGGAGGCATTTCCATCACCGCTTCCACTATCTCCTTGTACGACAGTTTCTCAATAGCAGTCTCCTCTTCCGCTCTCAGTCCACGCGCAAGCGAAATGTCATCGCTCATCTTCAGAGCATCGTTCTTTCTCAGGTACATCAGCGACGCATTGATGAAAATCCTCCGTGCCCATCCGTCGAAAGAGCCGCTGCCGCTGTAGCAATGAAGCTTCGTGAAAAGCGCCACGAACCCCTCCTGCAGTATATCTTCCGCAACCGTCCTGTCCCCCACGTAGCGTATGCACACGGGAAAATACCGGGGTGCCAGAAGTTCATACATCTTCCTCTGGGCAGCCCGGTCGCCGTCAAGGCACTTGTCTATGAGTTGAACGGCTTTGTCTTCACTCACGGTTACAGCACTAGACCGGAAAAACTGCCGACATTCAAGATGCAACTCCGGTCTGTTACGTTGCATCGGTCGATATTTTCCCCAAAAATAAGCAATTTTCCCGAATTGCTTGTTATCTTTGTATCTAATGTGCGTAGGATGGCGTGATTATAGATAGATAGACATGGCGCCATTAGAACATTGAGGGTAAAAATTATGAAGGTATCAAAATATGTGATGATTTTTCTGACAGCGGCGTGTCTCTCACAGAACGTCTTTGCCCAGAAGGACTTGAAAGAGTCGATAAAAGACAGCGCTCTGCTCATGGCTGTCGAGAAATATGACAACGGGGCGTATGCCGATGCGGAAAGAATGCTCAGGTCGATAGTGAACAATGACCCGGGATATGATGCCGCGCATTACTACCTCGCGCTCGTGTATCTCACGAAAAACGAGAACGACCTCGCAGAGGCCGAGTTGCTGCGTGCCGTTGACGCAGATCCGGGGAATTTCTGGTATCGCCAGAGACTTGCCGTGGTCTACCGCTACACAAATCAGGTCGACAAGGCGATAAAGATTTATGAGAAGCTGCTCACCGACTTCCCGAAAAAGAGCGAACTCTACTTCGACCTCGTGGAGATGTACGCCCAGAACGCTCAGGTTGACAAGGCGTTGACAACACTGGACGATGTCGAGAGAATCTTCGGAAACACGGAATCCATCGCGATCTACCGCTTCCGGCTTCTGATGGCTTCGGGAAAGACGGAGGAGGCCTACAAATCACTGGAGGAATATAATTCGAAATATTCTTCTCCTTACATTCTGTCGACTCTCGGCGACTACAGGATGTCGATGTACGAAGACTCGTTGGCTGTAACATATTATGACGAAGCGCTTTCGCTTGACAAGGATTTTGCCCCGGCGATGCTCGGAAAGGCGGAGGCACGGCGGATGACACGGAAATATTCCGAATTTTTCCCGCTCCTCGACAGATATATGGCAAACGAGACGGTTCCGGCGAGGGGTAAGTCCGAGTATCTCAAGGCGCTCGTAGAGCAGTCGGACCCGAAATTCGTGACCTCGTTCCTTCCGCAGCTCGACTCTGCGGCCAACATCTGCTTCAGGAAGCATCCGTCCGACAGCTCCGTAATCGCCACGGTGGCAGCCTACTACTACCGCACTCAGCGGCAGAATGTGGCCGAGGACCTGTTTCGCCTGAACGCTTCCCTGCATCCGGACAAGCCCGAATTGACTGCCACCTATCTCTACTCGCTGCTGTATGCTCAAAATTGGAAGAAACTTGCCGAAGCAGGCTCGGAAGCTGCCATGCAACACCCTGATATCCCGGATTTTATGGCACTTGCAGGCACAGGTTATAGTTTTCTGAAAGAGTACGACAAAGTCATCGAACTCTCGCAGAAAATGCTCCGGACAGCGCCGAAGGACAGCGCCGTCATCGTCTCGGCCTACTCGGCGATGGGTGACGCCTACTATCAGAAGAATGACACGAAAAATGCGTTCAAGGCATACGACAAGGTGTTGAAGGTCAGCCCGAACAACATCTATGTCCTGAACAACTACGCCTACTACCTCTCCGTCACGGGAAAGAATCTCAAGAAAGCATACGCGATGAGCAAGAAGACAATAGAGACCGAACCTGACAACGCGACCTACCTCGACACCTTCGGATGGATTCTCTATTTGCAGGGAAAGGCGCTGGAGGCCAAGCCGTTCTTCAAGCACGCGATGCTTTACGGAGGAAAAGACAGTGCAGTGATTATGGACCACTATGCCGAAGTACTCTATGCCCTTAAGGAGTATGACCTTGCGTTTGTCTACTGGTATAGGGCACAAGCGAAAAACGACGGGGAGATTGCGGACCTTGACGAGCGCATTGCAGCAAGGAAAAAGGCCATCGGGAAGTAAGGGATGCGGGCTCGTTCTATCATATCTTCAGTACTTTCTACCGTAAAGGTCACGCTGACGGCGGTCGCACTGCTTATTTGTCAGTCCGTCACGGTTCTGCATGCCCAGGACACAAGCGCACAGGAGCAGAAAAAGGAACGGCTTGAGAGGGAAATCGAGCTCATCAACCGTCAACTTTCATCGACTAATTCAAAAAGCCGCAGTGCACTAGCCACCTACGACCTCGTGTCGAAGAAGGTCAGTAACCGTCAGGCACTTCTTCGGGAAAGCCGCCGGAAGGAAAGGGAATGTGCCGACAAAATCTATCTTAAACAGAGAGAAATCAACAAGTTACAGGAAAGTTACGACACGCTTGCGGCACATTACGATCGGCTTGTTCTCGGGGCCTACAAGAACCGCGATGCAAGAATATGGTATATGTACATACTCGCGAGCGATGACCTTTCGCAGGCCTACCGCCGCTACGGCTATTTCAAAAGTCTCGCCTCGCAGATTGGGGAGGAGGCAAGGCGGATGGAAGATGCCCGGGCAAAGTTGGAGGCAGAAAGGGACGAACTTCAGAAACTGCGTGTCGAACAGAAGGTTGTGACGCAGAATACGCAGAAAGAACTTGGAAAACTCCAGAGTGAGCAAGCGGAGTCGAAGGCGCTGGTAGGAAAGCTGAAGAAAGAGAAATCGAAGTACCAGAAGGAACTTGCGGCAAAAAGGAAGCAAGTGGAAGCCCTTGACAGGGAGATTGCTCGGCTGGTGCGCGAAGCGATGAAGGGAGGAACGGCCTCCGGCGCAGGAAAAAAATCGAACAAAATGGTGATTGACGAGAAGCTTGCAGCCGAATTCTCGAAAAACCGGGGCAAGCTGCCGTGGCCTGCCGACGGTCCGGTTGTGGATGCTTTTGGGGAGAGGTATCATCCCGTCTATAAGAATGTCAAACTGCCGAAGAACAACGGGGTCGGCATAGCGCTTAGGCCAGGAACGAGTGTGAAGTGCGTGTTCGACGGGGTCGTGAAGCAGGTGCTCGTGATGCCAGGCTACAATCAGTGCGTGCTTGTCCAGCACGGAAACTATTTCACGTTCTACTGCAAGCTCAAGAATGTGGTGGTGAAGTCCGGACAAAAGGTGAAGACTGGTCAGGACATCGGAACGGTGGACACCATCAACCGCGAGACGCAGCTGCATTTTCAGATTTGGAAGGATACTACTCCACAAAACCCGGAGTCATGGTTGAAGTGACGAAAGAAAAAGCGGTCTGCAGCGTTGGACGGTTTGATGAAATGATAAAATGATATGGAAAGGAAAATTGTGTTTTTGACCGGGGCGACCGGAAATATGGGATGGGCAGGGTTTCAGGAACTGCACGCGAGGGCTGACAGGTTCGTTGTCAGGGTGCTTGCGCGTCCGAGCAAAAAGAACCGGAAGAAACTTGAGCCATATATGAATGACCCGTCAGTGGAGATTGTCTGGGGCGATCTCACAAACTACGAGGACGTTCTGCGCGGAGTGACGGGTGCGGACTATGTCCTGCATGTCGGCGGAATGGTGTCCCCGGCTGCGGACTATTTCCCGGAGAAGACACTGAAAGTAAATGTCACTTCTTCCGAACATGTGGCGCGGGCGGTGCTTGCCCAGCCGCAGCCGGAGAAGATTAAGGTTGTCTACATCGGATCGGTCGCGCAGCTCGGCGACAGGCTGTTCCCGCACCATTGGGGACGTTCCGGAGACCCCGTAATGGCAAGTGCATACGATATGTATTCGGTGTCTAAGTGCCGTGCCGAGAAGGTGATTGTAGATTCCGGGATTCCGCATTGGGTGTCGCTGCGTCAGTCCGGGATTCTCTACCCGGGAATACTCGGCGTCGTTAACCCGACAGCTTTCCATGTCCCCGTGGCCGGGGTGCTGGAATGGGCGACAATCGAAGATTCGGGAAGGCTGCTCGCAAATGTCTGCGAGGACTGGGTCCCGGCCGGGTTCTGGAACAATTTCTACAACATCGGCAGCGGAGAGCAGTACAGGATGACGAACTATGAGTTCGAGACCCGTCTTCTCCGCGCGCTTGGACTGCCGGGGCCAGAGAAAGTCTTTGAACCACAGTGGTTTGCACTGAAAAATTTCCACGGAATGTGGTATGAAGATTCCGACAGGCTCGAGGATATCCTTCATTTCCGGGCGAATGTCCCGATTGAAGAATATTTCCGGCAGATGAAATCCAAACTTCCGTGGTTTTACAACCTCGCGTTTCTCGCGCCCGCATCTGTAGTGAAAATGTTCATGAAACCGTATGCATACGAGAAGTGGATGGGTACGCAGTCGTGGGTGGACGGAGACCCGGAAAAGATGGCGGCATATTACGGTTCGCGTGAGGCCTGGGAGGCGATAAAGTCCTGGAAGGACGTGATTCCTCCGCATTGGGAGAAGAACCTTGAGAAGGCGCGTGCGGCCGGAGAATGCATCCGTCTCAACCACGGTTGGGACGAGTCAAAGTCCATCTATGAACTGACAGACGAGGAAATTCAGACTGCCGCAGAGTTCCGTGGCGGCAAATTCCTCGGATTGGCAAAAAAGGAAGATCCATGCGCCCAATACGAATGGGAGTGCGAACACGGCCACCGTTTCACCGCCTCGCTCGAATACGTCCTCCTCGGCGGCGGCTGGTGCGACCAATGCCCACTCGACAATCTCACCGAAACCACCACCCCGAAGAACAAATTCATCTCGCAACTGCTATAAAACAACCCTTGAACCGCAGCAACTGTCATTTCCTGCAAATACCCTTACTCTAGCTTCAAGCCGACATTATGCAAAAAGTTGTATATTTGTACGATAACACGAAAACAAACTGGCACTATGGCTAAAGAACCTGGCTACGTTTACATCCTCACAAATCCCAGTTTTCGCGAAGACTGGGTAAAAATTGGCAAGAGCTCCCGTCCCGTTGATATCCGTTCCAAGGAACTGGACAACACCGCCGTTCCGCTGCCTTTTGAGATATTCGCTACCCTCAAGACAGAAAAGTACGACATTGTCGAAAAGAAAATTCACAAGGCCATAGACCGGCTGACAGACCTTCGTATCCGTCAGAACCGGGAATTTTTCAACATCAAACCCGAACTCGCCCTGGAAATTTTCAAGGACGAGGCGATGATTTTGGACGATGCAGTGATTACGATGTACGAGAACAACCAGCCGGTTGTAGCCAAGCCGGAGACCCCGGCCCAGCCGGACAAGCCTCTCAACCCGCATAGGCCAAGGTTCAAATTCAGTATGGTCGGCATTTCCATCGGCTCAGAACTGACTTTCGTCCCCACCGGCGTCAAAGTAAAGGTAGCCAGCGACGACCAGATTGAATACGAAGGGCGCATCTACAAGCTCTCTCCCTTCGTGGGCACATTTATGCCCGTAGAGAAACGCAACACCTCCGGCGCATACCAAGGAGCAAAATATTTTACCTACAACGGCGAAGTGCTGGATGATATCCGTTCCCGGGTAGAAGCATCATCTATAGCCAAATAAATCAATAATCTATGAGCAAAGAACTTACATTTTTTTAGGAATCCTGACAGGCGTGTTGCTGACGTTGGGATTTTTCGCTGTAAAGGGGCTATCAGAGGGGAAGTCAAGGCCTTGGGTTCTGGGCCGGTAAGAATAAGCGGTCGCAAGATTGTGCCCGGCACAGCTGGCCACAGACTTGCGCTGGTCAATGCCCCTCCGGCTCGTCTTCGACGAATTCTGCAATCCAGTCCTGCAGCTTTTGCTGAAGTTCCTTCTTGTCCCGGCAGATAAAGGGCGTATTCGGCTGCATAGATATTGGCATCTTTAGGGAGTGTTAGCTCAACCATCGCATCTTTCTTCTCCTTGCAGAGCAGAATTCCGACCGTCGGTTTCTCGAAGGGTTGTTTGACGTAGCGGTCGTAGTAGTTCACATACATCTGCATCTGGCCCAGGTCCTGATGCGTGAGTTTGTCAATTTTTAGGTCAATCAGCACAAAGCACTGCAACAGACGATTGTAGAACACCAGATCCACAAAGTAATTGTCTTCGTCAAACGTGAACCGCTTCTGCCGCTGGTCGAAAAGGAAGCCTTTTCCCAGTTCGTGCAGGAAATCCTGCATCTTGTCGATAATGGCCGACTCAAGTTTGGTCTCCGTGTAGGCGGCTTCCGGTTTCAGCCCCAGGAATTCCAGGGTAATTGGATTCTTGATCAGGTCGGATGGCTTCTCAATCACATTGCCCTCGTTGGCAAGGCGCATCACTTCCTTCTTGTCCCGGCTCAACGCGACACGTTCATAGAGGCTGCTGTTAACCTGGCGTTGAAGCTGGCGTACGTTCCAGTTGCTCTTGAGACTTTCTATCTCATAGAATTTGCGGGCATTCTGGTCTTTGACCCTCATAAGTATCAGGTAATGAGACCAATCCAGCACAAATTCTGGAGTCCTGGCCGCCTCGTGTGAAATTATGTCAACATTGTTGACGGAATTGAGGTCAGCAGTCCGAGTGGGAGATTCCGTCAACGGTGTTGACGAAATCGTGTCAGAAGAATAAACGACATAGAACTTCCGGCATCTTGTAAGTGTTTCCTCCGACCAACCATTTCCGTATTTCCGCGTCAACTTGTCAGATAATTCAGACAGAACCTTCTTCCCATATTCAGCCCGATAATTCCCTTGCTGCTCGTCTTCAACAATATATTGACCAATCCCATAGTAGGTATAAACCATGGAAAGGTTTACGGCCGTCTTGATCTGTTTGCGTGATTGGTCAATGAGTATCGAAACCTTTTCGAACAGGGTATCGACCTGAGGGACAATGATATCTTTTTCTTCCATAGACTATCAATTTGTGCAAATTTAACAATTTGCTATGGGAAATGTGAAAAAAGTTCCCACATTTTTGGAGTTATGCGGAAAGAGTACGAAATCAAATCCTTGTTAGAATGGCGTCATCAGCGTTCTCCGTTTCTGCACATACCCCCTCAAACCATAAAAGAGGTCCGCGGAGCACCACTTCCCCTGCGAGGGGACAGGAGGGGTCAATAAGAAGGGAGGATTTCATCAAGCCGCCCAACGAAGCAGACCGCCGTCTCTTTAACCTACCAGCCAGACGAGGACGTGACGATCAAACACAATATACTCCAAATCAAACTCCTCCTCATGCCCGTCCTTATGGATGAATGTAGCCTCCAATTCCCCTTCACCCTTAGGATTGAACTTCTCAACCTCAATCTGTTCGGCGAAGTCGACCCTGTTCTGTGACATTCTCTTGAAGATGGCCTCCTTCGCGCACCAATAAATCGCGAGCTGCTCGTTCTTCTTTTTTCTGTCGTCATCATCGAGGTCATCAATCTCATCTTCCGACAGCGCCTTTTTTTCAACGGAAGAGAAGTCGCGGTCGAGGGATTCGATATCAATGCCAAGGTCGTCCTCATCGTGGATGATGACGGCTACATATTTGTCCGTGTGAGTGATGCTTATGTTCGTGGCACAGTTTTCAAGGTATGGCTTGCCGTTGTCGTGGTGGTCGAGATACATCTTCTCGTCGAAGAGTTCGTTGATGAGAGCCCTCACGGCGAGGCGCTGCTTTCTCTGCGACTCGTTTCCATAAAGGTTTATCTCCTCCATCTCGTCGGTGGGGACAGAACTCAAGGTTTTGAGTTCATCTTCAGTTTCTGTAATTTGCCAAACAGCAAGTTCGGCTCCGTTTTCAAGTTCCTTTTTAAGATATAGTGCCATATAGCTTTAAAAGCTGGTTTCACAAAATGTCATATTGCAGGACACGAAAAACCGCACCCTCTGTTAAAGAGGATGTGCCCGATGTCACGATATAATGGGTGGTCGACAGCGGGTCGTCAGAAAGACTGTCCGCCGCTATGCTCTGAGTGCCTGATATTGGACTGGGAGGTTCCACGTTTCTGCAATAATTAACAATTACGTCTGCAAAGATAGTTATTTTTTAATTATTTACTAAATTTGCGCCCGAATTTCAGGGAGTTGGAACTGCTTTTGCTTACAAGGGCATCCGGTTTCGCCCGGAAAACTACCCGATGTTTTCATTGTTCGTAACAGTTTGATAAATGAGATAAGTTTAGCAAGACGTTAGAACACTTGCGAAATATATTAAATATAAATAATATAAAATAGTAGTATCATGAAGTATTTGACAAACGAGAAACTTACAATCGTGGGTGCCGGCGGAATGATCGGTTCAAACATGGCACAGACAGCTCTCATGCTCGGCCTCACCCCGAACATCTGCCTCTATGACATCTTCGAGCCGGGCGTTCACGGCGTGGCAGAGGAAATGTACCACTGCGGATTCGAAGACGCAAACATCACCTGGACAGTAGATCCTGAGGTTGCATTCAAGGACGCTAAGTACATCATCTCATCAGGCGGAGCACCTCGTAAGGAGGGCATGACCCGCGAGGACCTTCTCAAGGGAAACTGCCAGATTGCCGCACAGTTCGGAGACTACATCAAGAAGTACTGCCCGGACGTGAAGCATGTGGTTGTCATCTTTAACCCGGCTGACGTGACGGCTCTCACAGCCCTCATCCACTCAGGCCTGAAACCGGAGCAGCTCACTTCCCTCGCAGCCCTCGACTCAACCCGTCTCCAGAGCAACCTCGCAAAGGAGTTCGGCGTTCCGCAGAGCGCAGTTACAGGCGCACACACCTACGGTGGTCACGGCGAGCAGATGGCAGTCTTCGCTTCTCAGGTAAAGGTTGCAGGCAAACCGCTTTCAGAAATGGGTCTCTCTGAGGAGAAGATGGCTGAAATCAAGCAGCACACAATTCAGGGCGGTTCATCAATCATCAAACTTCGCGGCCGTTCATCATTCCAGAGCCCTGCCTATGCAGCAGTGAAAATGATTGAGGCAGCAATGGGCGGAACACCGTTCACTCTTCCTGCCGGAACTTATGTGAACACAGATAAGTTCAAGAACGTTATGATGGCAATGCCGACTACAATTGACGCCACAGGATGCCACTTCACTATGCCTAAGGGTACTCCTGAGGAAATGGCGGCACTTGACGCTTCCTACGAGCACCTCTGCAAAATGCGCGACGAGATTGTTGCCCTCGGCATCATCCCGGCTGTTGCAGACTGGAAGAAAGATAACGCAAATCTCTAAATAACTGTTTTCTGACATCCTTTCAGCGGGCTGTCAGAAAATGGCTTACAAATAAATTTTCGAGAGGACGCTGACCCAAAATCCCGGAGGGACCACGCCTCAGGCGCGAGATTCCCCAGATAGGGGCGCAGATGTTAGTCTGCGGGAGTCAGGAAATCTAAGAGAGGGGGTGACCAAAAAGTATTTTGGTCGCCCCCTCTTGGTCTTCCCATTTTCCCGTTTTCGGAAATGGCACGATGCGAGTATAGCTTCCGGCGAAGCCGCCCTCTACAGAAATTTCAAATCCCTGACAGGAGCCACCCCATCCGCCCGGCTTTCGTTGCTGAAGAAATAAGGGCTGATGAGAAAAGACCATAAAGATATACAAATTGTTCAAGTTATTTTTTAATGATTATTTAGTAACCGTCAAAGCACAAAAATCAGAAAAGCTTCTTTAAAGACTCCGGAACAGGATTTATTGCCCCGCTGCAAGTGCAGACATAGGCAGCAAGCTCAACCGCAAGAGAATGAGCATCTTCCACAGGTTTTCCTTCAAGACGCGCCATAATGTAGGTCGCGGTGAAAGAATCCCCCGCTCCGACCGTGTCAACGACCTTAACTTTCGGCGTATCCCTGTGTGAGAGAAGTCCCTCCGGTCCATAGACCTCGCTGCAAAGCGAACCCTGGGTAAAAATAACATTCTTCAAAGAAAACCTCTCAATCAAGCCGAGAATCTGTTCAAGAGCAGAACCCGAAATCGAGAACAATCCCACTACAATCGGCAGTTCATCCTCATTGAGTTTCAGGATATCTGCCCGTCGTAAAGACTCCTCAACAGTTTCTCGACAGAAATAGTGCTGACGAAGATTGATGTCATAGACCCTAAGGCAAGACTCAGGCGCAGAATCCACCATCCGCAGAATGTTTTCACGCGAAAACGGAGTTCTCTGAGCCAGTGTTCCCCAGCAGACCACATCCGCCTCCGCCAAAAGTGCAACGGTCTTTTCATTGCAGTCAAGCGCATCCCAGGCAACCCCCTCGACAATCTCATACTCGGGCACTCCCGCTTCATCCATAGTCACAATCACCCGACTTGTCGGATGTCCGTTACATTGGATATAATCGAGATTCAGACCGGTTTTTTCAAGCGCCTCCATTGTCTTGACTCCCAATTCATCATTGCCTATTGCCGACACAGGGAAGGATTCTGCCCCGAATTCCTTTGCGAAAAACGCAAAATTCACCGGAGCTCCGCCAAGACGCTTGCCGGAAGGAAAAACATCCCAAACAGTCTCCCCGATTCCTATGACTTTCTTCACAATGAGTTTGATTTTATAATTCGACTATTCAAAATCTGAACTTGTACTATCTGCTCTTGTATAGCCCGGAAACACTCTTCCCAATCATCATCCCGTCCGAATCCGAAGTCGTGGCAATATAGTATTTTCTTCCGGCATCCACAACACGGACGACGACATTTCCGTCATATCCCTTCACCGATGCGGCCTCCTCCGGCAGATGCGCCATCGGCCTAAACTGTTGTCACGACCTTTGGTGCACATACAGTCTGGATGAAGAGCCATCGGTCAATGGAACAGAGAGTTCAATATCACCATAGTTCTCAAGCCAATTAATAATATCGTAACTATATCCGTACAAGCAATCGACATATATCACCTCGTCTCTTTTTTCAGAATAGCAGATTATTCTTTCTGTCCTGCAAGGAGTTCCGTGCGAATAATACCGAACCGTAACATAGATATTTCTTTCATTGTTTTGCATAAAATAGTCCGGAACTGCCGTAGGGCGCTCATCATCAAGCGACATAGGAAGAGATATTGTACAATAAAATAATGTCATTCCCTCAAAGTACTCAAAGCTTTCGAATACATTACTATAACCCAAGAAATACAGATATTTGGTGCTATGCACGTGACAGGTATACCCATCAATCATTTGTGTTGTCCAATATCTGTTGGTATCACTTTGCGCGGAAATGACTCCCGCTCCTGCCAATAATACAATAGCAAGTGTAATTATCTTTTTCATTGTAACCGTCAATATTATGAATTAAACTTTATTAAAACTTACCCTTCGGTCTTCAGTCGACAACATAAATCACGTCAGGAGTTTCAATTCGGGCCAGTTCTTTCTTGGCAAGGAGAAAGTCCTCCTGGTAGTCTGAATCCGCTTGTAGTCTCGCGAAAACCATCATAGCAACCACTCGTGCGGCTCTCGTGTCGCTCATCCAATGACAACCGGCAATCACACGAGAATAGGCTCCTTCGTCAGCCCTACTGTAGATTTCTTCCTGCCTCTCCGGTTTCAAAGAACTGAGGATACAGGCCAGCCCATAGAAAATTGCACTATGACCGGATGGATAGGAATAGTTTGTCTTCAGCCAATTTTCATCCCACGGAGTAAGACTGGACTCTCCATAATACACAAACGGGCGGGTGCGGGCGTAATATTCCTTGGCCTGGTTGCATCCATAGCTCCCGAATGTTTCCTTGGCTCTCATCAGCAATTTGTAAAGTGCCGGCATTCTTTGTTCGGTAATTTTATGCCCGAACGGGATCCCGAGTTGCTGCAGCACGGCTTCACCCATTTTGGCATCATCAATTGCCTGCTGTCCGCGCGGGGTATCCCTGAGTTTCTTAGCTTCAAAATAATAGTACTCATCAAGCAGAAACTCCACCGAGCCGGGCTCAGGCGGTGGCGGGAGCAGAACTTTACTGCTCGGGACAGAACTCACCGTAAGGTATGGAGGGAATGTGGTCTCCTGCGCATTTGAATTGCAAGAAATCGAAACTGCGAGTGTCAAGATGGCAGCAAGATTTTTGATAAATGAGATTGTTTTCATAGCTGTTTGTTTTTATTGATTATTATTGATTCGGTGCCGGACTATCAGTTGAAGTGGCGGCATTGTTTTCGGAAGCAAAGGTGGAACATAAAATCGAAAAACACAATAACCATTTAACAATCAATGCTATATGTAAATTTTACTTTGAAATATGTAAGATTTACTTGAGTTACCGGTTGCGAAAAAGCACACAATTCAGCAGAATGTATCTTAAGAATATTTGCTATTTTTGTAAAAACATAAAAACATAAAACTATTGCCGTATGAAGTTTCCCGAAATCACAATTGTGCTTGGACTTTCGATACTTTCAGTCCTTACCTCGTGTGGGGATAATACCTTTTCTCTGGAAGATATACACGGTAGCAGTTTTCCTTTCCGTCATCAGATTACCGCAATAAAGGATATTCCCGGCGATTCAATATTAGTTGCAACCGATGACGGCACAATCACTTTTTTTGATACAAAAAGAATCAATTCGAAACCTTTGTTGCGTGATGGCGGTGGAACTGTCTACGATATGACTATCAGAAATGGTTTCCTATATTTCACGATTCAAGATGGAGGCATCAGAAAAGTCAATCTGAAGAACAATGTGTCGGAGAGTTTTAAAATTCCGACAAAAGGGACAGAATACAGTCCCTATGAGATTCTTCTGAGCGAAGATGGCAATACGATATACGGAGCGACATCTAACGGTATCTACAGATGGAACGCTCACAAATCGGATGATTGCGGGATTCCGCTGGACTCATTAAGCGATGCCAAACCAAGGCGCTTTTATAGCGTGGTTCGCAGTGGAAACAATAAACTGATTTTTGGAGGAGACGATGGAGTCTACGAATGGTCTGTCGCGAAAATGGACTTGCGCAAGATAACAGACGAGGCGACCACTTCCATAAAAGCAGGTCTCCAACTTTCCGGGCAGCAGATAAAAGCAATTGAGGATGGATCTGATGAAGCCAAACCCTACAATGCCTCGTTCAATAGAGAGCCGAAGAGTTTTATCGGGAAAGACGGATATATATACGCCATTTCCGAGAGGACAGTAGAGTGTGCGGACAGTTTGGGACGGATAGTTGCGACTATAGAACTTCCGGAAAGACATCTTTCCCGTCCGAGAAACAAATCGTGCCGCGCACTCTGTCTCGTCAAGGATTCATTTTTATATGTTGCGCCGGGCGGAAACCAACTGTACCGGATTCCTCTTGCGCCATATTTCTGTTCAGAGGAAATCATTTCCATTTGTCTCAACGACAGAAACGGCATCTATGCGTTATCTGCTAACAATGACCTCTATTCCATACCACTCGGGATTTCAAATGGTTCAGCCAGGTTTGGGAAAGCGGAATATATACGGACAGTAATGAAGGGTGAGGCAATATCCTTGTCAGGCTCCTGCGGTGACACGGTATTTGTCAATTCCGGAGGAACGATATACAGTCTGGTCGGGAAACGGCGCGTTGTCCGTGGTCCGGTCAATAGTCAAAACGGCAAAATTACCTGCAATCTGTTTGTTGGAAAGTCGCTGTATCAAGGAAAGGAAGATATGGTACGAGTGTATGACTATTCCGACAGTTTATGCCCCTATGTGCCCATTAAAGATTACATTCCAAAAATCGGAGAACTTCATCTGAGAGAAGGAATCAGTGATTATTATCCGAACAAATTATGCTTTGTTGACGGAAAACTTGTGATAGGCACGCTTCATAATGGAGTATATTTCGTTGATACGCATAAATGCGAAACCGAATACGTTTGTCTGATTGACACATTGCCGCCACATAAAGTTCTGGACATCAGCTCTGTGGATTCCACAGCGTTTGTGCTGACAGATGGGTCCTTGCACCGATTTGTTTTCACAGGAGACCACGCTGATTGTGTAGAGTGGGAACTGTCGGAGTTTGGAGGTAATGACAGGCAGTTTAATCGAATTCTCCCAATTGCAGAGGATAGGGTCTATATGTTTAGTGACGGATATGATTTCGGAGCATACGAATTCATAGAATCCGGTGATGGTAAGTGGGAGCAGTCCGGGGCGATTTGGGCATCCTGTCTGTTGTCTGACGCAGTTTGTCTTGAGGATATAGGCACTCCTATCTTCTGCGGTTCCAATGGGCTTACAACCGGAGACTCCCATATTGCAGTTCACAAACCGTCATTTTACAGTTTCCGCCGGCTTGATGCCGCTACTTATTGGTACGGACGTGTGATTCTTTTCGCAGCATTGCTGTTGATTCTATCTCTGATTGCGGTTTCGTATATAAAGTATGAACAATGGATAAGCCATTGGCGGACAAAGAAAATGACAGAAGATATATCCCGCTCATTGGATAAATTGGAGGGATTTCCCCGCGACACGGTCGCATCTTGTAATCTTGCGCTCCGAAAAGCAGATGAAATTAAAGAAAAATTTCATCTTCCCGAACTGAATATCAGGCTCGACACAATAATAGAAAAGATTGTAGAATGTAGAAATGAGGCTACAAAAAAAGTCTATCAGGAACAAATCGACGGACTCATCAAGAGTGTCAATGACGAAAGTGGTTATATCGCCAATTTAATAAAGGAATTGGTTGAGATTTCTCCGGGATTGGATAAGCTTGAAGAAAACATAGCAAAGTTTGGAAAGGAAGGCGAAAAACTGAAAATCCTTGCAAAAATCGGTCAGGAAATCGTTGAAGCAAGGGCAAAGGCCCAAATAATTGAAACTTCGTTTTTACAGCAGCGGGAGCAAATAGAAGAGATTTTTATGACACGGGCGCAAACTGAACTATGGAGCGAAGAGAAACGAAGGAACGCCGAAAAGGAGAAGTTTGCCGCCATTGAAAACGCCAAGAATGTCTTGGATGCTGAGTATGGAAGGAACGAAGCCATAAGACGTTATAATGGATTGGTGAATGATTTTTTCAGGGAGTATAAGAGCGACAGATTCTCCGGCGAAGACTCCTCTTATTTGGAAAAGGAGTCGGAAAGATTTGGAAAGATATTCAAAGATTGGGAAGGGGAAAAGATGGACCCGGAAGAAAAAGAGCCATCATATTACAGACGCAGTTTCCTATTTTTCCCATTGAGCGAAGACACGAAAACCGGCAGATGGCTATTGAATATGGATACGACTTTTCAGATAAGAAGATCCGAGTGGAAGAATAAGACAACAACAAACAATAATGGAGGAACGGTATACCACAGACTGCACACCTTCGGGAAGGAGTCGGAGTACAGTCTGGTTGTATTAATATGCAGAGCCGGCCTTAAAACTCTTGAGGGAGAAAAATAATCCTGCCACCTAATCCAGCTTCAGCACGGCCATGAAAGCTGACTGCGGCACTTCCACCGTTCCAATCTGCCTCATGCGCTTCTTGCCCTGCTTCTGCTTTTCGAGCAGCTTTCTCTTTCGGGTGATGTCACCGCCGTAACACTTGGCTGTCACATCCTTGCGGACGGCCTTGACGGTCTCGCGGGCGATGATCTTGGCACCTATAGCGGCCTGGATGGCGATGTCGAACTGCTGGCGCGGGATGAGTTCCTTGAGTTTTTCGCAGATTTTGCGTCCGAAATCGTAGGCGTGATCGACGTGAATAAGGGACGAAAGGGCATCGGCAGGCTCGCCGTTGAGGAGAATGTCGAGTTTGACGAGTTTGGCGTCCTTAAAGCCCACTATGTGATAGTCGAAAGAGGCGTAACCCTTTGATATTGACTTTAGTTTGTCGTAGAAGTCGAAAACGATTTCTGAAAGCGGCATCTCGTAGGTGAGTTCGAGACGGTCGGACGTGATGTAGTGCTGACCGATGAGAGTTCCACGTTTGTCGAGACAGAGTTTCATAATCGGACCATAGAAATCGGCCTTGGAGATGACTTGGGCGCGGATGTATGGCTCCTCAATGTGGTCAATCAGTGTTGTCGGCGGAAGACCGGAAGGGTTGTGGACATCGATGCACTCGCCTTGGGTCGTGTAGACTTTGTAGGAGACGTTCGGCACAGTCGTGATGACATCCATACCGAACTCTCTGAAGAGCCTCTCCTGTACGATTTCCAAATGGAGAAGTCCGAGAAATCCGCAGCGGAAACCGAAACCGAGCGCGAGCGAAGACTCCGGTTCGAAAACGAAGGAAGCGTCGTTGAGCTGGAATTTTTCAAGGTCGGCACGAAGTTCCTCATATTGGTCTGTTTCAACAGGATACATTCCCGCAAAGAGCATCGGCTTCACCTCCTCAAATCCGGCAATCGCCTCATGGCACGGATTCGCAACGGTCGTTATGGTATCTCCCACCTTCACCTCGCTGGCCGTCTTTATTCCGGAGATGATGTACCCGACACTGCCACAGGCAATTTCGTTACGGGCACAGAGTTTCATTTTCAGAGCTCCCACCTCGTCGGCGACATATTCCTTGCCTGTGTTGAAGAACTTGACTCTGTCACCTGTGCGGATGGTTCCGTTCACGACCTTGAAATAGGCGATGATGCCCCTGAACGAGTTGAATACGGAGTCGAAAATCAGAGCCTGAAGCGGTGCATTAGGATCGCCCTTCGGAGCAGGAACCCTCTCCACAATCGCGTCCAAAACCTCTTTTACTCCCTGGCCAGTCTTCCCGGAAGCCAGCAGAATTTCATCATGGGAGCAGCCTATCATATCGACAATCTGGTCAGACACGACATCAATCATAGCCGAGTCCATATCAATCTTGTTCAGCACGGGAATAATCTCAAGCCCGTGTTCCACAGCAAGATAGAGATTTGAAATCGTCTGCGCCTGAATACCCTGCGTTGCATCGACGACAAGCAGCGCTCCCTCACAAGAAGCGATTGCCCGTGACACCTCGTAAGAAAAGTCCACATGGCCCGGAGTGTCGATAAGGTTGAGGGTGTAGGTATCGCCCTTGTACTTGTATTGCATCTGAATCGGGTGGCTCTTGATCGTGATGCCTTTTTCCCGTTCGAGATCCATCGAGTCGAGCACCTGATTCTCCATTTCCCTCGCGTTCAGAGTATCCGTGATTTCAAGCATCCTGTCGGCGAGCGTGCTCTTTCCGTGGTCGATGTGTGCGATTATGCAGAAGTTACGTATATATTCCATATTTCCTTATTTCGTGACGTACAATCTGCAAAGATAATCACAAAATTCCGTATTTTTGATCCGTCGTCGATGTTTGGAGCGTCAATTCTAAACCTCAGGCATATATCCGTGTCTAAAGAATGTTTGCTTAAGAATATGAACGTTACTAAAAAACATATATCCGAAAGGCTCGGGGCGAAGGATTATCGTGGGGCGTTTGACGGCATCGTCGCGCTTTACGGTGAGCGGATGTATTGGCAGATACGGCGGATCGTGTTTTCACATGACGATGCGGATGATGTGCTCCAGAACTGCTATATTAAGATTTGGAGGAATCTCTCGAAGTTTCGTTATGATTCGGAAGTATATACTTGGATATACCGAATAACAGTAAATGAAAGCCTGAATTTTCTGAGAAAACGGGATATTCTTTCGCGTTTTTCGTCCGCCGGCTTTGAATCTTCGGCCGTCAGGAATATCGAAGGCGACGCATATTTCAATGGCGACGAAGCACAGGCCGCGCTCTATCGTGCCATTGCAAAACTTCCTTACAAACAGAGGCTCGTGTTCGAGATGAGGTATTTTGACGAGGTGGAGTACAAGGAAATGTCGAGGATTCTCGGGACGTCGGAGGGGGCGTTAAAGGCATCTTATCACATAGCGTACAATAAGATACGTGATGAACTGACGCACAACTCCTGGAATATGGAACAGGAACGCTAAACTATTGAAGAAGATAATTGTCTAAAGAAACGTGTTATGAAACAGAATGGTGATATGGACATCTTGAAAGACAAGACAAAACTGAAGGGCAATCCTTTCGTCGTCCCCGATGGATATTTCGAAGCGATGAGGGAGCGGGCCTTGCGCGTGCCTGAAATCCAGGAGATCCGCAGCAGGAAGATTCGCCGGATTCTGGTGCCGGTTTTCTCGGTGGCGGCTTCCATCGCTCTCGTTTTTTTCGGAATGTTGCTTTTTGACGGAAGGCGGACGGCATCGGAACACTATCTCTACTCGGACAACGCCACAACATCCCTCAGTAGTGATGAAATTATTGAGTATCTGATATATACAGGAGCTTCGGTTGAAGATATCAATTCCATCGTCAGCAACAACTGAAGATGCGCAAAATGAAGGAGTGTACTGGACATGAGAAGATAAATATGGACCAAAAAGAAACTAAAAAAATGAAAAGTGTTTATAAGGTTTGTTTGTTAGTGCTGGCAATGCTCCCGGCGGCTTTCAGCCTGGGAGCCCAGCCAAAAGGCGAAAGGAAGGATCCGGAATTCTGGAAGAAGGTCCAGGCCGAAAAGGTCGAGTTCATCACTAAACGGATGGGCCTGCAAAAGGACGAGTCGGAAGCATTTCTGAAGGCCTATAATGAATACGAGGAGCAGAAAGGCAGACTTTTCCACGAGCGTCAAGAAGCTCTGAGGTCACTAAAAAAGGCACTCAAGTCAAAGAAAAACGTCCAAACTCTCTTGAAGAAGTACCTCGAAGCGCGAGCTAATCTGGATGCTTGGGAAATGTCTGATTATGAGAAGTTTTCCGAAGTACTCACGGACGAACAGATTGCAAGGCTCATTGTCGCTGAGGAAGACTTTCGCAGGGAACAGATTCACAGGCTCAACGGTGAGCGCAGGGGCGGGCCGGGAATGCCTCCTCCTGACGGGATGAGTCCACGAGGCGGGATGGGTCCACGAGGCGGGATGGGTCCACGAGGCGGGATGAGATAAGCAGAAAATCAGAAACGATATTTAAATATTGCTCTGAATACTTTCCCTTCATATTTATTGTAACTTTCTCCCGTGACGCGGCGGTTTTCTGCCCGACGTTGCAGGAGAATTCCATTATAACCCTATATGCAGGCTTTCGGTCCGAGCCGTGTATATCCACGAGGCGGAGAAGACGAAGGCCGTGCCGTGCCGCGAGCTCCGAGGCTTCCTTTTCGCGGTCAGACGGAAGAACAAGGCTCAGGCGACCTCCGTCCGTGAGGTTAAGAGCGGCGAAAACCATTATTTCTTCCAGTGGAAGGGCATCTGCATGACGGGCCAGAGCCTTGCGCTCGGACGGAGAATGGAGAGTTTCCGTAAAGAACGGAGGATTTGAAAAAATCAGATCGAATGACGCTTCAGAAGAGAACTCAGAAAGAGGACAATGGTGCACATGCAGATTTCTGGCCCAGAGGGAGTCTCGGAAGTTCTCACCTGCCTCCTCGGCAGATGCCTCGTCGATGTCAATGGCATCTATCAGAAAGCCCTCGCTCTCATGCTGTGGTTCTGCCTTCGATAGTTCTGACTGCTGCTCATCAAACAGTGCCTGTGGTCTTGGGGGCATCTCAGATAGCCTCTGGGCGGCCATCAGGGCAATAGTACCGGTGCCGGTGCCGATGTCCAGAAGGTGGCGTTCGTTACCTGTGATGGTCATCAGCGCACCGAGCAGCACACCGTCCGTGTTGACCTTCATCGCGGACTTCTCGTTCCGCACGTCAAACTTTCTGAACTTGAAAACTCCCATTCCGTCATTGTTTTTGTCCGACGCCTATGGAGTACTCTTGTCCGGGCGCGGAGCGGGAAGAAAACACTTTGCTACTCAACTTTGAGAATCATACCGTCCTGCATGGTGAATTTCCTGTCGCATTCGTCCGCGAGAGCGTTGTCGTGGGTGACTATGACAATGGTCTGCCCGTGACGCTCCCTCATTTCGAAAAATAGCCTGTGGATTTCCTGCTTGGTCACGGAGTCGAGGTTTCCTGAAGGCTCGTCGGCAAAGAGCACGGCCGGGCCGTTGACCAGAGCCCTGGCAATCGCAACCCGCTGTGCCTCGCCTCCGGAAAGTTCCGACGGCTTGTGGCCGATCCTGTCTTCGAGTCCCACTTCCGACAGCAGTTCCCGGGCCCGCGCCTCGGCAGTCCTGCGGCCGCTTCCGGCAATAAATTCCGGAATCATGACATTCTCAAGCGCCGTAAACTCCGGCAGCAGGTGGTGCGACTGAAAGACGAACCCGATTTTCCTGTTCCGAAACTCTGAAATCCTGTCGCCACGCATGGACAGCACATCGTATCCGTCAATTGCCAAACTTCCGCCGTCGGGCTGCGAAAGCGTACCGAGAATCTGGAGAAGAGTGGATTTGCCGGCACCTGATGCACCGACGATGGAGACAACTTCCCCTTTCCCGATTTCAAGGCTTATTCCTTTGAGAACCCTAAGGTCTCCAAAACTCTTTGTTATGTCTTTGGCCGTAATCATATTGTAAAAAGCTATGCCCTTCGACCGGAGAAGGTGCGCATTTCCATTCAAAGGTAGCAAGAAAAGTCCGTCCAAACCGAGAAAAATATCAAAAAATTCAAAAATTTTTGGTCATTTTCAAAAAGTGGCTTATCTTTGCAGTCCCAAATGAGGGAATTCGGGGTGTGGCGCAGTTGGCTAGCGCATCTGGTTTGGGACCAGAGGGTCCTGTGTTCGAGTCACAGTACCCCGACAAAGGAAGAGGAGACGATGATGAATCGCCTCCTTTTTTGATAGCGAAACCTTGCGGGACTGTGCTATTATTTCATGAAGCAGCCTGCACGGTTTTCACATGGCAGACGGACGAACGGGACAAGCATTCGTCAAAAGAAAGAAAGGAAATCGACATAAACATGGAACATACCATCACAATAAGCGACACAGAAGACCTTGACAGAGCCGCCGGGGAATTCCTCGAACAGATTGGAGAGCACAGGCTCATAGCCTTCTACGCCCCTATGGGTGCAGGCAAGACCACATTCACGACGGCACTATGCAAGCATCTCGGAGTGACAGACCCTGTCTGCTCACCGACGTTCACCATAATAAACGAATATGTCTCTGCCGAAGGGGAATCAATCTATCACTTTGACTTCTATCGCATAACGAAAAACTCCGAAGCAATAGACATAGGACTTGACGACTATCTCTACAGCGGCTGCCTATGCCTGATGGAATGGCCGGAGAACATCGAAGATCTGCTGCCGGAGGAGACTCTCCGCGTCCACATAGCCGTAAACCCGGACCAGTCCAGGACACTCTCCTGGGCCGATTAAGCCCACGAGACTATTTCACCTGCGTCCACATAAACAACGGCTGCTCCCAAAGGCCGCATCATTCGCCCTCCAAGACGACAGGCTCCTCTGTGACAGACGTGACTATTCCCCTGAACATCAGGCTGTCCACCTTACCTTCATTCCAGAGTATGGCACGCCCGCCGCTTGTCGAAGTCATCCCGACCTTTATTCCACGGCTGGTACAGCATAGCGCGGCACCGGTCATTGTGGTGTAGCCTTTCGGAAGAGTGTCACGCACATAACCATTGCAGAGAATATCAACTCCGCTTCCATATAGAGACTTGCGTATTCCAGCAACGGAATCCCCCAGATGGCGGAATCCGGTCGGAATGTCGCTGCGGCTCCATTCCTGCCAGCATCGCGCTCCGGAATATACGGCTGTGCGGGACGAAAACAGCGACGACACTGAAAAAACTGCAAGAAGAGGCGCAGCGTCAGAAAGGACTGTCCCGGCTCTGACAGAACTGAAGAACCCTGAAGCACGTACAGGCTTACCCTCGCCTGCATCGACATCGAATATCTCCATCTGCGTCGCGTCTTGGACGTCCTGCACGGAGCGGCGGCACAGCACCTTTATGCCGCCCGCAGCATCGGTCTCTTCTGCAGCAGAAGAAGACGGAGTCTCCGGGAAAGCGAACCCATATGCCTCAACAATGTCCGAGGGCAGCTCTATCATCACGCAGTCCGAACCGGTGACAGCATAGTAAAGATATGTAACTCCGGAAGTGGAATTCACGGGCAGCCGGTAGAAAAAGCGGACCTCACCCTTCGGAGAAACCCCGGCATTCTGAAACACACTGCCGTCAAAGCCGATGAATACAGGAACACCGTCGACACGGGAAGAAAAGCCGCGTCCGTCACGCGCCTCCCCGAGTGTCAGCACACGCCCATCCCTTTCAGCCAACAAAACGATGCGTTCTCGTCCTGCATAACGAAAGAGTTCCACCCCGTCCCGCGAGATAATGGTATGAGTATCAGTAGAATAGTCCGTGTATACATGCCCTCCAATATAGCGGTGCATGTCAAGATCTTCAGAGACGGCATGTTCCTCACCCGTCGGAATCCGAAGGACAAGTCGATCACCGCGATAGAGCACAATGTCCGGAGCCCCGGTCTCCGTTTCCGGATGGTTCCAGTCATAACCTTCCGGATACTCAAGCCCCGTCACCACAAGTTCCGTTTTCGGAAGCGGAGGATCGATGTAGTCCGGGATGCCAGGCTCCGGCACAATTTCTCCAAGTTCCTTTAGGCCGCAGCAAGTCAGCACAGCCGCAGTGGGCAATAAAAAGATAAGTTTACGCATACACAACGATTTCTGTAACGTCGGAGCACAATAATCCGACGCCTGCAAAGAAACGGCAACAGAACGTAAACGGCAAAAAAGTGGCGTCACATAAGGGCGTTTCGCCACCAATTTCTCTTTTTATAGATTTTTTCTTTTTTTTATATACGCCTATATACGCCTGAAGGAAACACACGTAGAAGTGCGCATGAGGCCTGTTTTTATCTTTTTTTATCTATATAATAAACTGACGGGCCACTTCCGGACATCGCGGCATAGACACATCCTCGGGCATAGCAAGCCTCAATGGTCTCCCGAACAAGAGGATGGGCAGCGGAAATTACCGGTTCAAAGTCGTTTTTCAAGAGGCCGTGCCACTGCGTTATGTCATGGGAAAGGGCGTCACGCAGGCTAATTTCGGGAATGGATGGAGTTATGCTGCGGTAGGCCTGGGCCGTAGAAACTTTCAAACTGGAGTCGAGCGCAATAACTCCGAGACGGTATCCGTTGCCGACGCCATCAGTTAGCTCCTTCGCCGCACGTGCTTGGGAGACAGAATCTGAATTGGAACAAAGATTTGATCGTCCGTAACTTGTCTCACCGCCCAAATCAATGTCAGGCAAGTCAAATTCAGAGAGTATCTCGCCCCTGCCCTCGCCTATCATGGGTCTGTTATATATGAAAAACGGGCAGTCGCTTCCGAGTTCTGCGGCAAGGGAGGCAAGTTCTGTCACCGCGAGGCCGAGCGAAAAAATCTCGTTCAGCATCTTAAGCGTGAATGCACCGTCAGATGAGCCGCCGCCGAGCCCGCCTCCTACAGGATTGCGTTTTTCGAGTAAAACAGCAACCGGCCCGACCCCGAACCGCTCATTCATCAGCCTCCATGCTTTTGCACAAAGATCCGACATCGGGTCCCAGTCCGGAATACCGGGCTTGGAGGAGGTGATGCGAATAGAGAACTCGTCTGCCGGAACAATTTCCAGAACGTCCGTCATCCCGAAATAGGGGACGAAGAGGGTCTCGATGTCGTGGTAGCCGTCAGGACGTCTGCGAAGCACGTTCAGGCCGAGATTGACCTTGACATTGGGGTAAGTGATCATACCGTATAGGTTTGTGGGTTAACGATTGCTGAGCTCGGATTAACAGAAACCGGAGCCTTAAGGTCACAAGGCCTACAGATGTACTTCCCTGAGAGCCGCCTCAACGTCGCCTTTCAAGCGTTCCCGCTCCGCATCGCCCGGCACGACATCGAAGACAGGTGACACAAACGAAATCATCTGGAGGAACCTTGCCTCCGCAAGGGAGATGCCCCGCGAGCGCATATAGAACTGCTCGTCCTCGTTGAGTTTGCCGATTGTGGCTCCGTGGGAGCATTTCACGTCGTCTGCGTAGATTTCAAGCTGCGGTTTGGTATTCACGCGGGCCGTCTCGGAAAGAAGCAGATTGTGATTTGCCTGGTAGGCTTCCGTTTTCTGCGCATCCTGAGCCACGATGATGCGGCCGTAGAAATCGACCCGAGCCATGCCGCCCACAAGATTCTTGAAAAGCTGCGACGAAGAGCATCCCGGCACATTGTGTCTAAGTTCGACATGCACACGGATTTTCTCATCGGCCGTGGATATTCCGACACCGTTAAGGGCAAACCGTGCACCTTCGCCGTTCAGGTCAACTTTCAGCGAAACGTCCGCACTGACCCCTGGAAGAGCGATAAGCAGGACGGAAAGTTCCTCATCGCGCCCAAGGACTATCGTCTCAGGAACGACGTCGCGTCCAACAAAATATGTCCTAAAGTTTGTCATAACCATTCTCCTCAATGAAATCGACAAGCTCCTTCCCGGCCGTCTTGACGATGCGGCCATCCTTCAGGACATGCACGACATCAGGGACTATGTACTCCAGAAGTCTCTGATAGTGAGTGATCACGATTGAGGCTTTCTCCGGAGTGTGGAGCGCATTCACTCCGTTTGCGACGATTCTGAGCGCATCCACGTCCAGTCCGCTGTCAGTTTCGTCAAGAATTGAGAGTACAGGATCGAGCATCGCCATCTGGAAAATCTCATTACGCTTCTTCTCGCCTCCGGAAAATCCCACATTCACTTCCCTCTTCGCGAACTCCGGCCTCATCTGCACGAAAGCCATCTTTTCGCGGAGCAGCTTCAGAAACTCACCGGCCTTCATCGGCTCAAGCCCCTTGGCCTCGCGATGCGAATTGACGGCGGTTTTCATAAAATTAGTAATGCTGACTCCAGGTATCTCGACCGGGTACTGAAAGGACATAAAAATGCCGGCCCAAGAACGTTCCTCCGGAGACATGGACAGAAGGTCCTTTCCCATATACTCGATTGTGCCTTCGGTGACCGTGTACTGCGGTTTCCCTGCGAGCACGGAACTGAGAGTGCTCTTTCCGGCACCGTTAGGCCCCATGAAGGCGTGAATCTCCCCTTTTCTGATTTCGAGGTCTATGCCCTTGAGGATTTCCTTTCCTTCGATTCCGGCTTTCAGACCCTTTATTTTAAGTATGATGTCAGACATATATCTATCTGTTTATATATTGTTTAATTTTATCCAAAACTCGGCCTTCAAACGGCTCACAAACTCAGCGGCTTCCGGCGCATACACTCTTCAGGCATTCTTCCTGTATAGTTTCATCCACGAGAACAGCGATGCTATGCCGTTGATGAGGTAGAGTCCGCAGATTATCGGCATAAACACATGTCCCACAGAGATGTGCAGCGCAAGTTGGGTTATATTCACAAGCAGCCACGCCACCCAGCAATCCCACTTCTTGAGCGCGGAGAGGAACTGTGCCACAAGTATAAGCACGGTTACGCAGGCATCCAGGTAAGGCACCGGATCGGCAGGGAACTTGCCCGGAGCCCAGACTGTGCCGAGCCTGTGAATCAGCCAGCCCCAGACTCCGGCGAGGACGAACACCGAAACTACGGCAACCATTCTCTGCGGCCAAGTCAACATGGACACTTTCAGTTCACCGGCCTCCTCGGATGACTGCTCTCCGGCCTTCGGATGAGTCCAGCGCCAATGTCCCAGAACGTTGATACCCAACGAGATTGGCTGAAGAATCAGAGATGCGTACAAGTGCTTGTTCCAGAACATGAGGAATAGGGCCGCCGTGTAGAGGTAGCCCACCCAGAAGTTATACTTGCTGTTGCGACCGGCAAGAAACACGCAGGTCAGCCCCAACACCGAGGTGATGAGGTCAATCAGCAGCACCGGACGGTCACCGCCTATCGAAAACAAAGTGTAATTTATCCAATCCATTTTATCAAAACATCATCATCCTACAGAGCCCTCAAGTGACACTGACAGAAGCTTTTGCGCCTCGACGGCAAACTCCATCGGAAGTTTGGCGAGGACTTCCTTCGCGTATCCGTTAACTATAAGTCCCACGGCATCCTCCTGCCCTATACCCCTCTGGTTACAGTAGAACAGTTGGTCCTCACTGATTTTCGAAGTCGTCGCTTCGTGCTCCACTACGGCCGTCGGGTTGGAGTTCTGAATATCAGGGAAAGTGTGAGCCCCGCAGCGTGAGCCGATGAGAAGGCTGTCGCATTGGGAGTAGTTTCTCGCATTGTCCGCCCCTGGAAGCATTTTGACGAGTCCCCGGTAGCTGTTCTGACTATGCCCGGCGGAGATCCCCTTGCTGACGATGCGGCTGCGTGTGTTGCGTCCGATGTGTATCATCTTGGTGCCCGTGTCTGCCTGCTGAAAGTTGTTCGTGACGGCAACGGAGTAAAATTCCGACGAGGAGTTGTCCCCCTTCAGAATCGTGGACGGATATTTCCAAGTGATTGCGGAACCGGTCTCGACCTGAGTCCATGACAGGTGGCTTCCGCTTCCCTTGCATATTCCCCTCTTTGTCACGAAGTTAAAGATTCCTCCACGCCCCTCGGCGTCGCCAGGATACCAGTTCTGGACGGTCGAATATTTCACGTCCGCATCCTTTTCGACGACAATCTCCACGACTGCCGCATGCAGTTGATTCTCGTCGCGCATCGGGGCGGTACAGCCTTCCATATAGCTCACATACGAGCCCTCGTCGGCAACGATGAGTGTACGCTCAAACTGCCCGGTGCCCTTGGCGTTGATGCGGAAGTAGCTGGAGAGTTCCATCGGACAGCGAACTCCTTTCGGTATGTAGCAGAACGACCCGTCGCTGAAAACAGCGGAATTGAGCGCGGCGTAGAAGTTGTCTCCGGAAGGCACGACAGTGGCAAGATATTTCCGAACAAGGTCCGGATGTTCACGCACGGCCTCAGAGAACGAGCAGAATATGATTCCTTTCTCCTGGAGAGCGGCACGGAAAGTCGTCTTCACCGAAACGGAATCGAAAACGGCATCCACAGCCACACCTGCGAGGGTCTCGCGCTCGTGAAGAGGTATTCCCAATTTGTCGAAAGTCTTTTCAAGCTCGGGATCAATCTCTTTCGGGCGGTCGCTGTCCTTCTTAGGAGCGGCATAATATATAATGTCTTGGAAATCAATTTCCGGGATGTCCAGATGCCCCCACGTCGGGACCTTCATCCCTTTCCACTTACGAAAAGCGTCCAGACGGAAATCCAGCAACCACTGAGGTTCCTCCTTTTTCGCCGAGATGAGACGTATGATGTCCTCATTCAGACCCTTGGGAATGAATTCCTGCTCGAGATCCGTCACGAACCCGTGCTCATATTCCTTTCCCGCGATGTCCTCGATTATATTTTTTTCTTCTGTGTGTTTTTCGCTCATATATAATATATATAACTCGCAAAGATACGCATTTTTCGTCATATAGCGAGAAGTAAGAATATTTCAATAAAAGGGCATATTCAACGAATATTTTGTAAATTTGCAATTCACTTCATAAAGGTTTAGATATGCCACATTTTTCTCTTCCAAAGGATGGTGGTCTGATTCCAGACAGCATTCCTAATGACATTCTTCACAGCTACGAAAAGATTCCTACCGAGATTTTCTCCGAACCGGCGGACGCGAGCGAGGCAGTAGCCGACCTCATTGTCGATGAGATAAAGGCTAACGGCGGAAAGCTCAGACTCGGTCTCAGCACCGGCTCGTCACCGAGGACTCTCTACCAGATTCTGGCGAACAAGTATGCAAAGGGGCTCGTTTCATTCAAGGACGTGGAACTTTTCAGCATAGACGAATACTATCCGTGCAACGGAATTGAAAAGACCAGCCGCAACACCTGCCTCCACGAGGAGCTCATCAACCTTGTGGATTTTCAGGAGAAGAACGTCCATTTCCCGGACGGCACCGCGAGCAGGTCGGAAGTCAGCGCGTACTGTGCGGAATATGACAGACTTGCGAGAAATCTCGACCTTCTTGTGATGGGTATCGGAGAGCTCGGACAAATCGGGTTCAATGAGGCCGGCTCGTCCGACAAGAGCCGCACGAGGGTCGTCATTCTTGGCTACCGGTCACGCAACCGACAGGCCAAGAACTTCAAGGGCAATGTGGACCTCACCCCGAAGACGGCAATCACGATGGGTATCAGCACGATGCTCTCCGCGAAGAAGATAGTCCTCATGGCTTGGGGAGAGGACAAGGCCACGGCAGTCCGGAAGGTTGTCGAGGGAGAAATGACGTCAGAATATCCGGCATCTCTTCTCCAGCAGCACGATAACGTGACATTCTACACGGACGAGAACTCCTCTGCAAACCTCACTCGCTTTGTCGCACCGTGGCTCATCGGTCCGTGCGAATGGACGCCGAAGTTCATAAGAAAAGCTGTAGTATGGCTCTGCGGACAGGTTCACAAGCCGATTCTCAAACTCACGCACAAGGACTATCTGGACAACTCACTCGGAGAGCTTCTTGAGCTCAAGGGCCCATTCGACAAGATTAACATAGATGTATTCAACGACCTCCAGCACACGATTACGGGATGGCCGGGTGGAAAACCGAACGCTGACGACAGCACAAGGCCGGTCACGTCCACACCGTTCCCGAAGAATGTGCTCATTTTCTCCCCTCACCCTGACGACGACGTCATCTCTATGGGAGGAACATTCATCCGTCTGGTGCAGCAGGGACATAATGTCCACGTAGCTTACGAGACTTCAGGCAACGTTGCAGTGCATGACGACGTGGTCCTCCAGCACATGGATGCCATTCACGAACTTGGCTATGGTGATGATTTCGAGAAGGTGAAGGCAATCATCGCAACGAAACGTCCCGGAGAGCCGGAGCCGCGCGAACTTCTGAACATCAAGGCCGCAATCCGTCGTTCCGAGGCACGCGCAGCAGTGCGTTCTTTCGGTCTTAACGCCGACACAAACGCGCACTTCCTCAACCTTCCTTTCTATGAGACAGGAGGTATCAAGAAGGGAGAGAGGACTCAGAAGGATATAGACATCATTCTCGAACTTCTCCACAAGGTTCAGCCGGACCAGATTTATGTTGCAGGCGACCTCGCTGACCCGCACGGAACTCATAGGGTTTGCACAGAAGCTGTTCTTGAGGCGCTGCGTCAATGCGAAGGCGAGGAGTGGCTTAAGCACTGCCATGTATGGCTCTATAGGGGCGCTTGGATGGAGTGGGAGCTCGGCCGTGTGGATATGGCGGTTCCGCTCAGTCCGGACGAGCTGATTATGAAACGTCACGCAATCTACAGGCACCTCAGCCAGAAGGATATTGTTCCGTTCCCTGGCGAGGATAGCAGGGAGTTCTGGCAGAGGGCTGAGGAGCGCACTCAGAACACCGCTCGTCTTTATGACGAGATGGGTATGGCGGAGTATCAGGCTATTGAAGTATTTGTTAAGCTATTCTAAATATGAGAGTTATTATTGAAAATGAGGGAGCGCAGGGCTCGGTTTGGGCTGCGCGGTATATTGTTTCACGCATCAAGGCGAAAGCCGCTGTGACTGACAAACCATTCGTTCTGGGTCTGCCGACAGGCTCGACTCCGCTCGGAACTTACAATGAACTCATCCGTCTCTACAAGGCGGGCGAAGTTTCATTCAAGAATGTGATTACATTCAACATGGACGAGTATGTAGGCCTACCGGAGTCACACCCTGAGAGCTACCACAGCTTTATGGCACACAATTTCTTCGACCATGTGGATGTTCCGAAGGAGAATATCAACATCCTCAACGGAAACGCAGAAGATCTCGAGGCAGAGTGCGCATCCTACGAGGAGCGCATCAAGGCAGCCGGCGGAATCGACCTCTTTATGGGCGGTGTCGGTGAGGACGGGCACCTCGCATTCAACGAGCCGTTCTCGTCTTTGGTTTCCCGCACCCGTGTCAAAACACTCACATACGACACAAGAGTAGTGAATGCCCGTTTCTTTGACGGCGATATGAATAAGGTCCCTGCCCTCGCCCTCACTGTAGGAGTGGGTACGGTGATGGATTCCAAGGAGGTGCTTGTGCTTGCATTCGGCCACAAGAAAGCTCGCGCCGTGCAGCAGGCGGTGGAGGGTGCTTATTCGCATACTTGCACGCTTTCGGCTCTTCAGAATCACCGCCATGGAATTATCGTCTGCGACGAGTTGGCGGCTGGTTGTTTGATGGTGGATACTTATAAGTACTTTAAGGACATCGAAAAAGATAACTTGTAAGGTGTATTGGAGCGGATTGCTTCGTTGGGTGGATTGATGAAATGCTCACAACCATTAGGTTGCTGCGCTTTCATCTTCTCCGCCCGCCTTGCACTCCATCTCCAATACAACTTACAAGACCCAGGTACTCTTGCTGAATGCGGATACACTCCTAATTACTCCATTACAAACACTAAGTCGCCGCCGGCAATGATGTCTGCGTAGTCGATGTAGCCTTTGTCATATTCGGCTCCGTTGAGGCGGACGGAGGCTATCTTATAGTTTTCTGCGCTCAGATTTTCGGCCCTGATGGCAAAGCGGCTTCCGAGAGCCTTGTCGGTGGCAGTCTCTTTGCCCTCTGTACGCACGCCCCAAGCACCCTTTTGCGCATCGAGATTGATGGTAAGGCTTTCAAAGGCAGGGGTGCCGAACCAATAGCGGCCGGAGCCCGGCTCCACCTCGTAGAATCCCATTGACGACAGCACATACCAGGCAGACATCTGCCCCACGTCCTCGTTGCCCGAGAGCCCGTCAGGAGCGGCGTGGTAGAGTTCTGTCAGAGTGCGGCGCACGAGTTCTGCGGTCTTCTGCGGCTCGCCGAGCATAGAATAGATGTAGAGAACGTGGTGGCTCGGCTCGTTGCCGTGGGCATATTGGCCGATGAGTCCTGAAATGTCCGGAGAAGTCTCCGCGCCCTCGATTACCGAACTCACAGTGAAGAGCGAGTCGAGTTTCTCAAGCATCCTTTCCTTGCCTGAGAAGCAGTCCTGAAGGCCCTGAATGTCGTGTGGAACAAGCCAGGTGTACTGCCACCCGTTGCCCTCACAATAGTCGTCCGCACGATGCTCCGAAGAGAACGGATTGAATGGAGTGCGCCAGCCTCCGCGACTGTCCCTTCCGCGAAGAAAACCTGTGCTGCTGTCGAAGTAGTGCTTCCAAGACTCGCTGCGTCTTCGGAAAATGTCCGCTTCCGCCTCTTTTCCAAGGGCTTCCGCAGCAAGAGCTGCCGCTCCGTCCGCAAGTGCATATTCGAGGTCATAAGCCACGGCTTCGTTCATAAGATCGCAAGGAATGTAGCCATATTGGCGTCGGAGATCTCCGCCCCTCTGATTCTGCGAACTCGTCTTCAGGATGGCCTTAAACGCCCTTTCCCTGTCAAATCCGGGGATATTCTTCACGATTGCGTCGGCAACCACAGGGATTCCCGGATTTCCCACCATACAGTCGGTCTCATTGCCCCAGAGATGCCACACCGGAAGGCGGCCCTGCTCATCGCAAATTGAGAGCATCGTGTTTATTACATCAGACATCTTTTCTCTGTGCAGAATTGTCATCAGAGGCATCTGTGCGCGGTAGGTATCCCAAAGCGAGAAAGTTGTGAGGATTGTGTGTGCGGCCTCCTTGTAAACCTTTCCGTCAGCTCCGCGGTAGTCTCCGTTTACGTCGCAAAAGACAGAAGGGGCAATCATCGTGTGATAGAGCGCAGTGTAGAAACATTTTAGGGCATCGCTGGTCTGTGCATCCCCGTTTGAGACTCTGCTGTCGCGTATGCGCACCTTTCCCAGTTCCTTGTTCCACATTTCGTGTGCCGACTTCACAGTGCCGTCGAAATCCCATCCCGGAAGTTCCGCATCGAGGTTGCCCGCAGCTCCTTCAACACTCACCGGAGAGAGTGCAACTTTCAACATAATCGCCTGTCCCTCAGAGGTCTTGAACCCGAGACGGCAAAAATGAGAATCCCCGACAATATCCGTCGAGCAGAACGGCTCCGAAGTCTCGGCAACAAAGAAAACCTTCTGATTCTTCGCCCATCCGGTGGAATATCTCCTTCCGGAAATGCGTCTGTCGCTCTCTATTTTAATCTGAGTCTCGGTGATTTTGTCCCAGCATCCTCCGTTCACAAGGTCGAAGACAATCGCCGACTCCTCCGACGCCGGGAAAGTGTAGCGGTGCATTCCCACGCGGGAAGTCGCCGTCAATTCGGCGAGCACCCCATAGCGTTCAAGAGGGATGCTGTAGTAGCCCGGCACTGCCACCTCCCGGCTTCTGTCTCCATAGGACCAGAGTCCGCTTTCCGGAGCGTCTTCCGTGCCTCGTGCATAGACAACATCTCCCACAACAGGCATCACAGTGATGTCGAAAAGGTCTCCGATGCCCGTTCCGCTGAGGTGGGTGTGCGAAAAACCGATGATTGTAGAGTCTGATTCGTGATAGCCCGAGCACCAGTCCCACTCCTGCGGAATGCTCGTAGGCCCGAGTTGAACCATTCCGAAAGGCACATTCGCCCCCACAAAAACATGTCCGTGTCCTCCGGTTCCTATCTTCAAATCCACCCATTTCGTGAGGTCGTCCCCCAACGAAGCGGAACATCCGGCAGCGACGAAAAGAGCCGCCGTCATCATCATTTTCCCGAATCTCTTCATATATCCAAATCTCTTTATATCAGTTCGTTATCTATGGAAAACTCTATCTCCTAAAAACAAGTTTTTGTCCCTCAACGAGTTCGCGGTGAGTGATGCGATAGCTGCCAAGTCGCCTCCCGCCAAGAGTCACCCTAAGACGATCTCCGGCCTTAGCAGAAGCCCCATCAATTCCGGAGGCCTTCTCGACAACGATGGTGCCGCTGTCCGTGTCAATCTCCGCCCGGTCGAAAGTCGGAATCGTGAGCGTGTAGAACGGCTCTCCGGGGCAGTCGGGATAGAATCCCAGCATTGAAAACACCGCCCAGGCAGACATCGTTCCCGTGTCGTCGTTGCCAGGAATCCCGTCCGGTGCATCCTTGAAATGCTCCGCGAGCAATTCCGAAGTCAGTTTCCAGGTCCGCCATTCCTCGCCCTTGAAACGGCTGAAAAGATAGGGATAGGCGATGTCCGGCTCATTCGCAGGGTCGTAAAGCCCCTCGTCAAAAACTCGCTGGAGTTTCTCCACAAACTTGCGCTTTCCACCCATCAGCTTCGCGAGTCCCTCCACATCGTGAGGAACATAGAAACTGTAGTTCCACGCCGAGCCCTCGTGAAATCCCGGCACAGGCTCGAAATTCTCTCCCTGACGCGGGTTGAAAGGCTCAAGAAAGTGCCCTTCGAGAGTTATCGGTCGGAAACAGCCATACTCCTTGTTGTAGTAGTTCTTATATCCCAAAGATCTCTGTCTCAGAGTTTTCGCGTCGTCGGCAAAACCAAGCGAATCCGCGAGATTTGCCAGTGCATTGTCTGCGACATAATATTCGAGAGAGTGCGCCACAGAGTTGTCTCCCGAAAGGTCAGCCGCATAAAATCCCAGCGGGATGTAGCCCTTTTCCATATAGGGCGTATTGTCCGGGCGCAGCAGATTCTCCTCTCCCGGAGTGAAAGCGGACTTGCGCATAGCCTCATAGGCCTTCTCCAGGTCGAAATCCCGCAGTCCCTTCACCCAACTGTCCACAATCACCGGCACGGCAGGGTCGCCCTCCATCACGAAAGTCTCCCGTCCGTAAAGTTCCCATTTCGGCATCCAGCCCCATTCTTCATACATCCCCACCATCGACCGGAGCATATCCCTCTGCTTTTCAGGATAGACGAGCGTCATCAACTGGTGGAAATTGCGGTAGGTGTCCCAAAGCGAGAACACAGTGTAGCGTGTCCCTCTTGTCCGTCCGACCTTGCCGCATCCTTCCATAAGAGGATATTCCCCATTGACGTCGTTGAGTATGTTCGGATGGATAAGTGTGTGATATAGAGCCGTGTAGAAAACCTTTCTCTGCTGCTCTGTGCCTCCTGTCACCCGGATTCTTCCAAGGGAACTGTTCCATCTCTCGAGAGCATATTGCCGGATTTCGTCGAAGGAAAGATTGCCCTGTTCGCTGTCGAGGTTGAGGCGTGCGTTTTCGGTGCTGACATAGGAGATACCGACTCTCACTTCAATCTGTTCGCCTTCATCGAGATTGTCGAAACTGAACCAATATCCGATGTCATCGCCTGCGATTTCCCGGCCATAATTTCTGTAAATCTTATACTTGCCCTGGTCTTTGTCCCATTCTGCCTCCACTCCGTATTTCGGGGGCTGCTTTTTCCAATATCCCCCATCCGAAGGTGTGCGGCTCACGCGAAGAACGAAATAGACGGGAAAAACAGCCTGGGCCGTGTAGCCGAATGTGCCGAGGAGTTTCACACCTTCGATTTCGGTTTCACTCACCCTGCGCACCATCGCTCCGGATTCGTTTGTGAGGCCTTCCCCAAGGTTCAGGAGTATGTTCCCGCGTCCCTTTGGGAATGTGTATCTCTCCACTGAACTTCTTTCGGTTGCTGTGGCTTCGGCGGATATGCCGTATTTGTCGAGGCGAAGCGAATAGTATCCGGGGGATGCCTTTTCTTCGCTGTATTTCGTGCCGTATTTGTGGTAGTCCACTTCAAGTTCGCCGGTGGTGGCGATGCTCAGAAGCGAAGCGAGGTCCGGACAGCCCACCCCGCTCAAAGCCCCGTGCGCAAAGCCGGTGAAGAAGCAGTTGTACTTCTCGTAAGGCGTTGACCACCAGCGGGCATCCTTGTCGTAGAGGTTTTCGTCCGAGCCCATCACATTGAAAGGAACTACAGCCATCATTCCGTTGGGGCAGAGAGCCCCCGGGTTTGTCGCTCCAAAATTCGTCGTTCCGATGAACGGATTCACCAGTGAGGCATAGTCCTCAACATTTGAGGCAGAAACTGTCGACGCCGCGAAACTTCCTGCCACCAAAAACGCAATCAGGGATTTAATCATATTATATTATAGAATTCTTTTTCGTGAATTCGACAATTTCGTCGATGTATCCGAAGGCAAGACCGGTCACAGAGTCAGCGCATCCGTAATAGACGGCGATTCGGCCCGTCTGGCTGTCGTGGAGGGCGGCACAAGGGAAGGTCACGTTCGGAACGTCGCCCATACACTCGTAAGGCTCTCTCGGTGAGATGAGATATGGACCGCTGCGTGCGATGACTTTCCACGGCTGTTCACGGTCGAGAAGTGCCGAGCCGAAGGCGTAGACATAGCCGTTGCAGGAGTGGAGCACACCGTGGTAGATGAGCAGCCAGCCCTCCGAAGTCTCAATCGGAATCGGGCCTGCACCGATTTTCATACATTGCCAGGCGCTCTGCTCAAATGCGGCCGGAGCCATCACATGGCGGTGTCTTCCCCAGAAACAGAGGTCCGGTGACTCGGAGTAGAAAATGTCTCCGAAGGCGGTGTGCCCGGTGTCGCTCGGACGGGAGAGCATTGCGAAGCGGCCGTCGATTTTGCGCGGGAACATCACTCCGTTGCGGTTGTAGGGGAGGAATGCGTTTTCTTCCTGATGGAAGGTCTCAAAGTCTGTGGTCCAGGCGACTCCGATTGTCGGTCCGTGGTAGCCGTTGCACCAGGTGACATAGTATTTGTCTTCAATCTTGCAGACTCTCGGGTCGTAGCCGTACACCCAGTTTGCCACTTCCGCATCGGCTCCGCTGAATCTGACATCCTCTTCATTGATGTCCCATTTGAAGCCGTCACGGGAAAAGCCTACGTGCAGCCTCATCCTGCGGTTGGTGTCGTCGCAGCGGAAGACTCCGGCAAAGTTGTACTCTCCTTTTTTGAACGGGACAACCGCCGAGTTGAAGATTGAGTTTGATGTGCTGAGGGCATAGCGTCCGATAATCGGGTTGCTGTCGTAGCGCCACATAACTTCGCGGCTGCCTTCCGGCCTCTCTTGCCAAGGCATATTCGGGAGAGCCTCTCCGGCAATCCATACCTTTTTATTTTTCATAATCATTTGTCTTTTATATGTTTATATCTTCTAAAAGTTTTCGTTGTCCCGATTTTTCGGATTTATTTGTTTCAATTTTCCTTTCCGTCAGGGTAGGTGAACGGAATCAGTTTCGTCATTATAAATGCCGGGATTGTCGCCACCATCACCGCGATGAAGAAAATCTTGTATCCCAATGCGTCGCTGAGGAATCCCGAAGCCGCACCGGTCAGCATCACTGAGAGATTCATAATTCCCGAAGCGATGGCGTAGTGGGCGGTCTGATGGCGTCCGGGAGCGACCTGCTGCATCATAAAGAGCGTGAGGCCGACAAATCCGAATCCGTAACCGAAATATTCAAGGGCGATGCCGCCGCCGATGACCCACATCGAACTAGGCTGGAACCAGGCGAGCAGGGCATAGACGAGAAATGGGATGTTGAAAATGCAGCAGAGAGTGAAAAGCGTGCGTTTGAGACCACGCGCTGCAATGTAGTAACCGGCAAGCAGCGACCCGAGCACGAAAGCCGCTGCCCCGAATGTGCCGTACCAGATGCCAATCTGCTGATTACTGAGCCCGAGTCCCCCCACAGCCGTGTCCGCCTTGAGGAACAACGGAACAATCTTCATCACAAATCCTTCGCCGAGGCGGTAGATGATGATGAAAGCTATATAATACCAAATGTGTTTTTTCTTGAAAAAATCCGAGAATACCTCTCCGAGACCGCTCCAGAAGGAAACTTTTTCCCCTTTTGCTGCGGAGGTGTTTCCTTTTTCGAGACTTCCTTCCGCTCTTGCCGCGCCATTAGGAGCCGTACCCCTTTTCTGCGAGCAAGGCAACACCCTCCAGTGGTAGAGTCCGAAGACCAGCATCAATGCACCGAGCACTCCGAAAACAATGCTCCAGGCCATCACCGGCGAAGAATACTTGTCCATCATCCATCCTGCGAGCCAGACAAGTCCGCCGGTCGCGGCAAGCTTTGCGATGTTGTAGAACGCTCCCTGCCAGCCAATCCACCGTGCCTGCTCCTCTTTGTCCAGTTCGGACATATAGGTCCCGTCCGCCACGATGTCGTGAGTCGCCCCGCTGAAAGCAATCACCGCCATCAGCGCGATGCAGATTGCGAAAAACGAAGGCAGGTTGATGGCAAATGCCACCAGTCCGAAGAGCACTCCGGAAGTTATCTGGGTGAGTACGACAAAGAATTTCCGTGTCTTGTAGAGTTCAAGCACCGGGCTCCAGAGAAATTTGATGGTCCAGGGCCACATAATCAGCGAGGTCCAAAAAGCGATTTGCGAATCCGATATTCCCAAATCCTTGAACATCACGGCCGACACCATATTCAACACGACAAAGGGCAGTCCCATAGCGAAATAGAGTGTGGGAACCCACCTGATTGGAGATTTCAACTTCTCTGTGCTCATCATTCTGTGGTTAACGAAAAAATCTTATATTATATAAGACGATTGAAAGGGGGATTATTACTTATTTTCCGTAACATTTTTTCCCTCCAAACTCACTTCAACTCACCGCAAAATGAAAGGTTTTGTCCGTTTTTCCAAAACTTGTTTTGCGCCAGATGCGAAAAGTATCGTTATAACGATAGTTTGTAGAGAAGATGGTTTCATTATGTAATTTTGCGTTATGTGGTTTGCATTATTCTATTTGCATTATGCGAATAGAATAATTATATTTGCAATACCGGAAACTGCCATTTCATTTATGCCGGAAGTGAACGCCATATGATGCAGCAAATGTTCCTTTCCTCTAAGCATCCTTTCTACAGAAGCGCCGATATGCTTGAATTGAAAGAGATTGCGCGGGAGGTTTATATTCCTTTCGTCGTGGAGAATTTCAAAGATTGATTCTTATGACACGATTTTCCGGGAAATCCTCTCCAACATTCCGGAAAAACAGAAAGAACTTCTCTATGCGATTGCTCTCGATGGAGAGGCTTCAGCCATTACGTCCGCTGCATTCATCCGAAAACACAGTCTTTCATCTGCAAGTTCGGTCCAGTCTGCTGTCAAGAAACTGCTTGAAAAGGATTTGATTACCGAAAACGGGAAAATCTATGCGGTCTCGGACAAATTTTTAGGTATCTGGATTTCGACGCAGATTGGAGCACAGAATCCATTGTCTGGATTGTGCCGTTGATGAAGATTCAAGATAGAAGTGCAAGCCCTATATTCATCCGACTATGCCGGCGAGGAGGGATGCAAAATCGTTTATGTCA
>UQYV01000027.1 GCA_900545245.1 uncultured Bacteroidales bacterium | reverse complement strand
ATAAAAAGAAAAGAGGCTAACCTCAAAGTCAATTTGACTTTTTAGTCAGCCTCATAACCGACACTATCTTTCCGTTCATTTCTGCTTTTCAGTATATGACAATGTAAAGTTTCTGAATGATGCGACGCTTGCCTCTTTCGAGAACAGTCCGAAATAACCCGGAGTGTCGCCGAGCTGAGGCTTGTCCTGCCACCACCACATTCCGCCGTGGAAAAGAAGGTCTTTCTTTTGGAGCACACCGTCGCTGTCCTCTTCAAGTGACCAGATGGCCTTCAGGCCCCAGTCGCCTCCAACGCCATCGCCGGCTCTGTCAACGTTGCTGACCTCAAGGCGAATCCAGTCGGTAACAGCGGTGTTCTCAGGTTTTGTCCAATTGTCCATGGCATTAGGGGAAGCACAGTTGAAGCAGTAGTATCCGCCGCCTTCAGCACCGGCCGTAGCGGAAGCGAAGATGATGTAGTTCTGCTTGCTCGCGAAGTCGTATGTCCCGTCCTCTTTGTAACCGAAAGCGTTGAAAGCGTTGACTCCGCCGCAGGCGCCGTCAGCCTTGATGTCCACGGTGCAGATGAACTGGTTGCAGTCTCCCGTCTCACCCTTAAGTCTCTGCTGTACAGGGGTATCCATGCGATAGATTACATAAGTCGATGCGGGGTCGTTGTGCGTGCCTGTTCCCATAAGCTTCAAGCATCCGTCCTCGAGTTTGGCTCCGGCCCTCGTGAGAGCGCCCTTCCAATTTTCATCGAGTTTTTTGCCGGAAAAACTGTCAAAGACAAGTTTCGCGTCCTTTGCGGCCTGTGCCACAGGAATCTCGACCTTTGCCGGACCGGCAGCAGTGATGCCTTCGATGTAAATCTTGCCGTAGCGCACGTCGTTAGCTTTGTCCGTAGCCGCAATTTCCGCGCTTAAAGTCGTGCCGTCCACATTCACCTTCACCCATGAAGGAGCCTTGACAGAGGTCGTCGACTTGAACGCCTCGGAAAGCGTGGCGGTCAGTGTCTCGCCGTTGCCGGCTGCCGCAAGGTCGTAAGGCGTGGCCTCAATGACAGGCACAGCAAACTCCACCTCGGAATCGATTGCGCCGAGGTCAAGGACATCTGAAGCTTTCACGGAAACAAAGTCGAGCGAGCTTGTTGTAGCCACACGGCCATACTCGTCAGTGAGAGTCATGGTGAGGCCGTCGACGTATGTGCCCGGGATAACAGATGCATAGTAAGCACCCTTTTCCATGTTCGTTTCTGAAGACACGACAACTTCAGACGTGCCTTTGACAACAGTTATCTTGCCTGCCGTCGTCACAGAAACCTCACCGGAAAGATTCTCACCGCCCTTCGCAGCGATCTTCACCTGCTTGATGTTGTACTCTGATGCTAGGGTAAACTTGACAAGTCCGGTGGCATTGACGAACTTGAGGCTGTTGTCGGAAGTTGAGGCGACAGCAAGCACCGCTTCTGAAGAAACGCCGTCCTTGACAGCCTTCTGCTGCACCGGAACGGAAGTCTTCACGACACTGGCAGCAACGGATGCGTTTTCGGAATAAGGAGAAAGTGCAATGTACGTGGATGCAGATGCCGTCTCTCCACTGAATGTGGCAGTCGAACCGCCTTTTGTAGCAGTGAAGACAGAGCTCTTCTCACCAGAAAACACGCTGATCTTGTCTCCTTCTGTCCATGAAACCTGAGGACCAGATGTAAATGCTGAGGAGACAGCTGTGAAATCAATCTTTTTTGGAGAGCCGTCGTCCGTACCCTCATTCTTGTTGCAGGCACATACGGAAAGAATGGCCGCGAATGCCGCAAATGCTGAAATCTTTTTCATAATAATGATTGGTTACTGAATGTTATTTGATATGATAGAACATATTTTCTTGTTATGCATGCCTATTTTCCATAAGACAGGACGAAATTCTTGAACTGGGTCTCGCCGGAGCGTCCCCAAAGTCCAGCGCAGCCAGGATCGGCATTCACGAATGTGAACTTGCGGGAGTAGAGAGCCTTGAGAACCTTAGTCTCGCCGTTGAGAGTCTTGAGGGCCTTGACCGCAATCACCGGTTCATTCGGCGTGGTCTCGGTGTTATAGACTTCGAGCCTCCACCAGTCATCCATTTCGGAAGCGTCCGGCATCACATAGACTTCCTCCCATTTGTTAGGGCAGTCACCGGATCCCACAGTGCCGTCATCCATCGCACACCATGTGGACCCGTTCTGCACCCAGATGCCGCCGCGGTTACGCGCAGAGTTGTAGCTGAGGTAAACCTTCAGGTCCTGCTTCGGATCGTCGTTGAGGTAGAGCTTCACCCCGCCGTCTCCGCCGTCTTTCATCTTCATGTCAACGGAAAAATAGTAGGTTCGCGAGGAGAACTTATCCGGGCAGGTGTAGAGATAGCCCGGAATGTCGTCCGAGGTAATCGCAAGATAGCCGTTGCCCACAGCAAGGCGTGTAGGGTCATCGGCTTTCCACCCGGAAGGAAGTGTCTTGCCGGTGAATGAGGCGAACGCGATTTCAGAACCGGTTCCTGCCTGAAAGATCTTGAGCGACTGGGTCACCGTGTTGTCTCCCGAAGCGCAGACCATCTTCACCGTTCCCCTCTTCACGTTCTTCTCGTCAGCGTTAGGCTTCACTTTCACTTCAATCGAGCTGAGATCATCGCTCACCTTTGCGGATTCTATCCACTCCGGTAATTCTCCAATCTGCACTGTCTCGGCATTAGTCGAAATTTTCGAACTTAGCGTACCCCCGTCGGAACTGAAGGCGAGTTCAAGCGGATTCACGAGGAGCACCGGCGATGGTCTGTTGGGACCAATCGGATCGTATGGCTTGTTGCACGCAGCGAGAACGAGAAGCGACGCCGCAAGCATAATCTTAACTGTTGTTTTCATATTCCTTAATTCAAGTTTCGCAGTATTCTAACTTATTGAGAACATTACATTTCAATCTTCACAACCTCGGAGAAATTGTAGCGTCCTGAAGTGTTCGATGCAAGCGCCGCAACACGCACATAATAGGTCACGCCCGGCTCAAGGCAGTCGAGCACCGAATCGGTATAGGTCGTGGTCAGGATTGCCTCGTCTTTGACCCCGCTCAGGTCGCGCACGGCTTCCCTGTCCAGACGGTTCATTCCCACGTTCGGGTTCCACTTTGAAACAAGCAGGCGCGCCGTCGTGATTTTTCCGGCGCCCGGCGCCTTCGTCAGACGGTACTTGGCAATGATGTCCGGACCGCTCGTGGTGATGGCGGCGTTGATGGTGATGTTCGGAGTGACCTCGAATGTCAGTTCAGTCTCGCCCGAAATCTCCACCTCAACCGGGTCTACAGGGAGAAAGGCACCCTCGACAGGCTGCACGACGTATGTTCCCTTGAAAATCTTAGTATTGCGGAACGTTCCATCAGGCTTACCCCAGAAATACTGCGGGAAGTTGGTAATCTTTCCGTCAACGACCTCGTCGAGACGGATTCTGAACCCGTTAGGCTGCTCGGTGATGAAAGGCGTTCCGTCCGCACAGACTACCTTTCCGGTAAGAGTCTCGGAAGGCAGATTATATGTGTCCACCTTGCAGGAGACTACAGCCACAGCAAGAATACATAAAGCAATTATTGTCTTTTTCATTGTAATGTTCTTTTAATACCCTGGATTCTGAATTATCGCCCTATTGCTCTTCGCGATGACGCTCGTAGAAATCGGGGCATAGTAGGACTTGGCCTCGTATGTGTATCTGATTTCGCTGCGCTCGTGAATCTTGAAGATATATTTTCCTTCGTCCACGACGTAGTAGGGATAGAGTGCCGAGAAGGTCTTGTTCTGGATGACCTGCTCATACATGTGCCACCTCTTCAGATCCCAGAACGTCCTGTTCTCAAATGCCAGCTCACAGCGACGCTCCCTCTTCACGAGATCCTCGTCCACGCTAGTAAGTTCCGTAGTGCCGGCTCTCCTGCGGATGAGGTTTATCGGCTCTACGGCATCTGCCATCGTGACTGTCTTCCCGTCAACGACTTCACCGAGGATGTTGACAGCGGCCTCTGCCTTGGACAGGAGCACTTCGGCATAGCGAAGTTCAATCCAGTCGACAGAGCCTGCCCACCAGTTTGCCGTGGCGTCAGGATTGCACCATTTCCAGACAAGGCAACCATTGCCGTTAGTCATCGAACTGCCGACTCCGCACCAGCCCTGAATGGTCATTCCGTTGGGATGCTTGTCCTCAAAGGATGCGGTTTCGTAAAGTTTACCATCAGGATAGCTGTCGTAGATACCCTTGCGAACCTCGAAGACAGCATCCTCTTCGCCATTCTTGCGTCCAGGAATCTTCGCGCCCGGCACGAGCACGGAAGCCTTGAGACGAGGCTGGGCCTTCGCGAAAAGGTCAAGAGTCTTGTCATATCTCACAGGGTTGTCCTCCGGACCTACGTTGAGTTTGAACGGGTTGCCGTCTACATCGTCAAAGAGTTCAAGCCACTCGACAGGCGCGGAAAGTTCTCCCGAGTCGTTAATCATGGAGTAGTGGTAAGGCATCTGCTGGACAGTCCAGTTCTCCGGACGGGCATTTGAGAGAGACGCATTGTATTCTTTTATGAACATGCGTTCTTTGTTGGCTGAAGACTCATCGATGAAGAGATTCCAATAGTTCTTTATCATTCCTTCGGCAGTGCCGTCGTTGTATACATTGTAGAGTTCGTACTTACCCCCGTTGTCCATAGCCATGCAGGCGGCCTCATAAGCCAGTATGTAGTATTTTTTTGCCTCGGAAGACGGGATGCCGACAAGTCCGTCGAGCTGCACGCTGCCGTATTTGGCCTCGGATGCCGCCGTAAGCATAGCCCGCGAAAGAATGCCGGCAGCTATGTACTTATTGGCACGTCCGCCATTGAGTTCGTTGTCGCCCATGAGATCATAAGCCTTGCGGAGGTCTTCCGCAATGAAGTCATAGCATTCCTCGCATGTGTTCCTCGGTTTGAAAAGAGCCTCTGAGTCCTTGCCGACATAGCTTTCAGGCGTCGTGACAATCGGAACTCCACCGTAACTGCGGACCATTGCAAAATACATGAAGGCACGGCAGAAATAAGCCTCACCGAGCCAATGGTTATAGAGTTCTTTCCTATCCGCGAATGCTTCTGCGTTGTCCTCAAGTCCCTTGAGCACAAGGTTGGCGTAACGGACTGAAGAGTAGTCCCACCACGAGAGCATGCCGCCGTTGCAGGTCTTCTGTGTCAGAGCCACCCGCAGCGGAGTGCACTGGGTTTCTCCTGTGACCATGCCCGGATTGTTCCAGATTGAGAAAGGCGAGCCTGCATCGCCCTGGATTCCGCCCCAAAGGCTGGCGTTGTGGGCTGCAATGGGAATGAGGGAGTAGAGGGAGGCGAGTGCCGCAGTGACTCCGACCTCATTGTCGAAGACCTGGTCCTCACGCAGGTTCTTGGTAGGCGCGATGTCGAGGCTCGTGCAGGAAGAGAGCATCTGCACGGCAAGAGCCGCTGCCAATATTATAGCTGATATCTTTCTTTTCATTGTCCTGTCAGAATTTAAGGTTTACACCGAAGTTGACTGTGCAGATAAGCGGGTAGGTGGTTCCATAGCCAGAAGACGGATGCTCAGGGTCAAGGTATTTCAGACCGGTTATCGTGAATAGGTTGTAAGCATTCGCGAACACCCGGAGGTTCTTGACCTTCACCTTGCTCATCCACTTCTGAGGGAAGGTGTAGCCTATTTCCAATGACTTCAGACGCAGGTAGGAAGCGTCATGGAGCGAAGCCTTGGAAGTGGAGGTATTGAGAGACATGGCCTCGCTTCCCTGACTCGTGGTAGGGAGGTAGCCCTTCACCCACTCCGTGCGCGGATCCTTAGGGTCAGCGGACGGGTCGGCCATGTGATAGCGGTCGTAGAAGTATGCCGGGCCGTTCTTGTCGTAGATGAACGGAGACGCGAGATACCAGTCGTACTTGACGTTGTTGAACGCGCCGCCCTGAAAGACAGCCGTAAGATCGATGCCCTTCCATGACATGTCAATCGTGAATCCGTAGTACATGACAGGAGTGGACTGCGCTCCAAAGACAATCGGGTGTTTATCGTTGTCATCGATGACTCCATCCCCATTCCAGTCCCCGTAGCTGTAGTCACCCGGCTTGAGTTCTGAATTTCCGCGGCTGTCCATAATTGGAGCGCTCCAAATCTGCTCAAGACTGCCGAATTGTCCTGTGTAGTCATATCCCCACCAGATGTCGTTGTAACGGTCCTTCGCCATATTTCTCCAGTTCAAGTATTGGGTTCCGTAAGGTTCCTGCTCAACATAGACCCTCTTCGTGCGGGAGAAGGCGATGTTGCCCGTGATGCCGTAGCGGAAGTCGCCGAAATGGTGACGATGTCGCAGCGTGAGGTCAAATCCCATGGTCTTGTCGCTGTTGAGGTTTTCCTGGGCGAGGTTCTGTCCGAGCCAGTCAGGGATGGTCACATTGCGTGTTGCCGGAATGCCGCTGCGGAATCTTTGGAAGAAGTCGAGTTCAAAGCCGAGCATCCCGTTCCAGAGGTCGGCGTCAAGTCCGATGTCGGCAGTCCTTGTCCTTATCCATGTGAGATTTTCGTTCGGGGTAGCGAGGAGCTTGATGATGTTCACGTCTTTGCCGTCCCAAATGATCGGCCACCAGTCAAATGAGCCCGAACCATACTCATATCCCTCAATGTATTGGAAGTTAGCCGTGCTGTCGTCGCCTGCCTCTCCGTAGGATGCCCTGAGCTTGAGGTTGTCGATGACGGACGAGGCTGCGGTGTTCTTGATGAACGGTTCTTCGGATATGCGCCATCCTGCTGAGACAGATGGGAAGAATCCCCACTGGTGTCCCTTGTAGAATTTTGACGAGCCGTCGTAGCGGAAAGCCGCCTCGACGTAGTAGCGCTCGGCATAGTCGTAGTTCACCCTGCCGACAACCGACTTGCTGGCAATCTGCCAAAGACCGGACTGGTCGGCGGTGCGGGCTCCGCTGGTGTAGTAGCTGGAGTCCATAGAGCCTAACTGTCCTTCGCTGATGCCGTTGGAGAGCTCCCCGAGCGAGGTCATCTCGATGTATCTCTGCGCATAGAAGTTGTCCATATCGGTGGTCTGAGCCTCATAGAGAGCGAGCGCCGCGACATGGTGTTTTCCGAAAGTCCTGTCAAAACTCAAAGAGCCTTGGAACAGCTTATTCTGACTGAAGCGCGTACTCCTCTTTATCGAATTCAGTTCCGGTTGATCGTCCTTTCCTCCGTAGACGGAAGGGATGAACTCGTTGTTCTCAACATTGTAGGTATAGAGAGTGTAGGATTTCTTGAGTTCCTTGTTCTCCCAGTTGGTGTAGTCGTACGAGTAGGATGCCTTGGCTTGAAGCCCCTTCACCCATGGAAAGTCGTATGTGAGGGCACCGGTGAGCTGAACCATCTTCTGGTTGTGTCTCTTGTAACCGACAATATCAGAATCCGTTATGGCCAGAGGGTTGTATCCTTGCGATATGTTTGCCATGTATGGCTTCGTGTAGTTGGCATAGGCGGCATCAACAGGCCTCTCGACCCATGCGGTGCGGTAGAACACCTCCGTGTCGTAGTATGGAGAATTCTTCGTATCCATCATTGCGTTGATGAGAAGGTCCGCCTTGAGGTGGTCGGTCACTTTAGCGTCTATGTTGCTGCGCACGTTGAATCTGTGGTAGTTCAGATCACCGGTGCTGTAGACTCCGGTCTGCTTCATGTAGGCGACGTTCGTGAAATACTGCACCCGGTCGGTTCCGCCTGAAATGGAGAGGGTGTGCGACGTCTGTGGAGAATAATTATTATTGTTGATTCTCCACCACTCGGTGCCCACCTTCGTTCCATTGCGGTATTTTTCGATTTCATCAAGGGAATAGATGAACTTGCCAGGTTCCATTGAGCCTCGCATGATGTTATTCTCGTTAGTAATCTCCATGAACTGCCATGCGTTGAGTCCGTCAGGGGTGTTTATCGGCATGGAGAATCCGGCATAACCCTCGTATTCGATGTTGGACGTGCCACTCTGACCGCGCTTGGTGGTGATGAGAATGACGCCGTTCGATGCTCTCATACCGTAAATAGCCGCGGATGCGTCCTTAAGCGTGGATATACTCTCGATTTCGTTGGCATCGAGACGTTCCATATTGTCGCGGGGCACGCCGTCGATAACGACGAGAGGACGTCCCATTCCGCGGATATTGATTGAGGAAGAAAACGAGCCGGGTTCGCCGGAAGTCTGCACGACACGGACGCCGGCCATCTTTCCGGAAAGCATGTTAACGACATTTTCGTTCCTCGTCTCCTTGATTGCCTTTGAGGACACGGAAGAAATGGCACCGGTGAGGGATGCCCTTTTCTGGGTTCCGTAGGCGACAACAACGACGTCGTCAAGAGTCGTCATATCCTCCTCAAGGACGATGTTCACAACGGTCTGCGATGCCGAAACCACGACCGTCGAGGTCCTGTATCCAAGGCTTGAGACATCAAGCGTTACGGCATCTGGGTGCCTCAGAGAGAGAGTCCATGAGCCGTCAGAGTCAGTGGTTGTTCCGGAAGACGTTCCATGAACAAGTACTCCGGCTCCGATTACCGGAGCGCCGGAAGGATCAGTGACCTTGCCGCTGATCGACCGCCCGCTCTGGGCGAAGCTGAGACCAGCCGAGAGGAACAGCGACAACGAAATCGTCGCAATCACGGTCCCGACTCTGCGAAGTCTGCATAATACATTCATGTTCATAACTTATCAGATTAGTGTGTTAATTGTCAAAAGTGAAGAAGTGTCTGCCTGAGGCGAGTTCCTCTGTGCGACCGCCGGCGTGAAGTGTCGCAGTGGTGCCGGATGGCACGGAGACTTCCAACTTGACCTTGCCGCGGTGTCTCTTCCATGACGAGACCACGGTTCCGGATGCGGTACGGCAGCTTGCAGAGACGCCGTCAAGTCCCTCGACGAAATGAGGACGAAAGACGATGTGACGAAAACCGGGAACGAGAGGATCACAATTTATCCCGGCGAGGTCGCTGTACATCCATGCGTCAATATCCCCAAGGAACACATGATTCATTGAAAGCCCCACGCCCTTGCGGATAGTCCACTGTTCAGGCATAGTCGTATAGCCGCACTTTCTCCAGTACGCCCATGACGGGGCAGTTCCGACGGTAGCAAGCCTGAAGGCGAGGTCGGCATGCCCGTGTCCTGTTAGGGCACGGAGCAGGGTCTTGCTGCCTATCATCCCGCAGTCGAGATGGTTGTCCGCACGGTGCACCGCGTCAACGAGCCTTTCCGTCGTCGCAGGAACGGCTTCCTCCGGGACAATACCGAGCCAGAGGGCAAGCGACTGCGCCGTCTGAGAGCCATTGGCCCAGATTCCAGTCGTACCGTCAAACCATTTCGACACTATGAGCCTGCGGATCTTGTCAGCCTTTGCCTGCCAAGGGGCAGGATCACCCCCGAGAAGGGCCTCGAATCGGGCCATCGTCTTGAGCATATACCAATAATAGCATGTGGAAGTGTAATCGTTTGGGGTCTCTGTCTTGTATGGCACCCAGTCTCCGAGCCCATATTCAATCGCGCCGTCCTCGGCCTCGCGGGTTTCGAGGAAAGAGAGGTATTTCCGGCATGCCGCCGCGGCACGTTCGATGCCACGGATGTCACCGGTGTAATTGTAAAGAGTTTCCGGAACTATAAAAAGCACGGCATCCCACACCGGACCGATGCCGAGCCCCCATCCGTGGCTCGGGATTATGGCGCAGATCTGTCCGTCCGGACGCTGGTTGTCAACAATGTCGTCAATCCACTTAAGATAGAAGTTCGCGCTGTCGAAGTTGAGCAGTCCGATTTCACATGAAACGTGCCCGTCCGCTGTCCAACCGTTTTTCTCGCGCTGAGGGCAGTCGGTAGGTATGCCCATGCTGTTGGAAAGGTAAGACTGAATAACCATGGCGTGTATGCCATCGAGAAGCGTGTCTGTAGAACTGAAGGTTCCCGTCTGAGCCAGGGCCGTGTGAATGAACGAGGCTTCGGCGGACTTGAGCGTGAATGGGCGGTCAGAACACAGTTCCGCATATCGGAATCCGTCGTAGGAGAACTTGTCTTCAAGGATGTTTGTCCCGTCCGCGAGAATGAACACGTCTGTCTGGAACTCATGTCCAGGACGCGGTCTGAAATGCTCGTCCATGTGCTTCACGCAGAGCCTTCCGCAGGAATCGAGGAGCTCGCCGTGCCGAATCCTGACCACAGTCCCGGCCGTCCCTTCCACGACAAAGCCGGAAAGTCCCGATATGTTCTTGCCGAAGTCGCATAGGGCCACCGTGTCACCGAAGTGGCGGACGCACTGCGCCTCAAGCCTCTCGGAAACTGCATTCTCTGCCATATATTGGGCCCGCAACTCCGGAGACGGAGCCGCGACTGCCACGGCCGCTGTCCAAAGGCTCGTGGCACTCTCCGGTGACGCTGCGCAGCAGCCATCCGACACAGGAGAAGGTATCCGGCAATCGTATGTGTCTCCAGAATAGATATTGTTCATCCTGTAGGGGTTCGCCTCAGGCTCGGCAAGAGCCTTCCATGATGAGTCTGTACCTATTATATATTTCCGTCCGTCAGGGTAATCGACCTGAAGCTGGGCAATCATCCTTGCCCTGCCACGCCATGATGCCTTGTCGAAATCCCAGACTGCAACATAATCCACCACATTGTAAAAGCCGTTTCCCAAGACAGCAAGCATCGTGTTATTGCCCTCCCGCAAGAAATCAGTGACATCTTTCACGATGTAAAGGTTCCTCTTCCCATAATCGGTGTATGCAGGATTGAGCGGCGAGGAAAACACAGGTTTCCCATTAATGGTGAAGTCTGCATACGCAGCCGCGGAAATGCAGAGACGAGCCTTTGAAAAGCCCCCTGCGGCGATAAAGTCCCGCCTAAGCACCGGAGCGGTCTCCTCGTCCTGCAGCCTGCCATCGCTTATCCACGACGCCACCCAATCGTCTTCCGAGAACAGGGCCGTCTCAAAGCAAGCCTCGTCAGAAACTACTTTACGCCCGTCTGCCCCGGTTGCGGCAACTTGCCACTTGTATGAAGACATTGGACTGAGACCCATATCTTCAGCGCTGCGGTAATTCATTTCTCCTGTCTCCACGATCCCTGAATTCCAAACCTCCGAGCCTTCAGCATCCCTGACAGTGATGTCAAACGACCGCTGCATGAACTCCGAAGGACCGAAGTTCCATGTGAAGCGCGGTGTCTGCGTGTCAACGCATATCGGAGATTCGCACCATTCAACCCTCATGTCCGTGATAGAAGGTGCAGAAGAACATGAGTACAATGTGCCGAGAGCGGCAAAGAAAAGATATATCCGTCTCATAGGCCTATTCCATAAAAAAAGTTGACGGAGAGATACGGACACTGGAGACTCATCCTCATTCACCTCCATTATGTCGCTCATATAATGCCACCATTTCCTGACTATCGGATCCGCTCCCAGATCCTGTGACGATGAATCCTCTTCGGTCTCCTGATAAGCGAACAAGGTCATGGTGTCCGGATCATAGAATATGGAATAGTTGCCGACTTTGGATTTTTTCAGCACATCCCGCATTTCCGGCCACAAAGCCGCATGTCTCCTGCGATACTCCTCCTCGCAGCCGGGCTTCAGTTTCATTTTGAAAGCAAGTCTTCTTTTCTCATCCATCTTCAGTGTGTTATTATTATGTGTCTGTGTCAATCAGTGGTTGCCATTTTTCAAATTACGCTGGCGCGGCCTCCCAAAGGAAGCCACGAAAGACTGTCCGGAACCATACGAGGTAGTCCGGAAGCGACAGACGGAATTATTTGAATTAAAGACTTCGCAAAGAAAGACGCGAAGCGGCTAAAACAATTTATACCCCCCCCCATTTAGGGTTTGAGCAGAAATCATATGAAGGGTCCTTTTCAAATTCTTTGTTTTTTGACCGCTATTATTAGAGAAGCGATTTTAATATTGCTAAGTAACGAAAAAAAATCTTCATTACGCCTCCGTTGGCAAGCAACTAATTATTATTGCCAAAAATCAAAGTTGTGAACTATTTGTTCAAGCGAAACGAACCCTGGCTCTTTTTCCGGAAAGACAGTGGCGTCATGCCGGTCCTTGACTTGAAAACGACATAGAAATAGTCAATGTTGTCAAAGCCGAGTTCCGAAGCTATCTCATTGACTGTCATGTAGGTATTGGTAAGAAGTTCTTTAGCCTTCATTATCCTGATTTCAAGAATATACTTGGCAGGAGAAAAGCCCGTGTATTCCTTGAATTTCTTACGGAAAGTAGTGTAGCCGAGATTGAGCTTTGCCGACAAGGACTCCGGGGTGATGGTCCCGAGATTGTCAGAAATCAAAAGCTTGGCCTGGTTGATTTTCTTCTCCATGTAGGTTGTGGAGAATGTGCCATTCCTGTCATAGAAGCATGAATAGCCGATTATGAGATTGAGCAGACTGAACAGAAGCTGCTGATAGAGAGACTTCTGCTCCGAGGCAACACTAAGAGCCGTCTCATATAGCCTGGTTATTTCCTCACGCACGCCGATGTGGAGGACCGGCTTGGATGGAGAGATGAAGCCGTGCTTCAGAAGCGACGCGGCTATTTTTCCGGCGAATCCTATACCGTACTCTTTCCAGCCGGTCTCCTTTTCCGGATAGTAAGAATGCCATTCCCCGGGAAAGAGCACCAACATGTCCCCCTCGGAGATTCTGGTCAGTCGGCCATCGTTGAACGATTTAGAGCGAAACATGCCGCTGCCTGAAGTTATGTAGACCATTTGGAACTCATTGAGGACACGACCGGTCTCGGTGGAGAAAAGATAGCGTTTGGGATGGTCGCCCGGAGGATATGACTGACCTGGGGCGACGTCCTGAGTCTCTACGAAACTCACGACTCCGCCCCAGGTCATATCCTGTTCGGTGTAAGTCAGATATTTAAGCACATCTTCCTTCATCGCGCGAACTTTTATTATATAAGGAGGGGGAAATGCCTAAAGATTGAAAGCGACCTTCAGCTCGTCCATCTGGGCGTCGGTCATGCCCTCGGGTTCGAAGCCCATGTTGCGGGAGGCCTCGTAGATGAGGGCGGCCTTGTTCAGGACATCCACCTGGTCGAAGGCTTCGCCGATTTCGGGTCCCACGGCACAGACACCGTGTTTTTCCCACATCACGACATCGTATTCGTCAAGCTGCGCGACCGTTGCGTCGGCAAGGGCTGCGGAAGACGGCATCTCATAAGGAATGATGCCCAGACCCTTCGGACAGAAGGCGCGGGTCTCAGGAATCATGGACCACAGGATTTTCGTCAGCACATCCTTCGCGAGGAACGGGCGGTGATGTGTCATCGCCACAAGTTCAATCGGGTGGGTGTGGAGAGAGGCCTTGTAGCCGTTCCCACGCTCTATCATCAGTGAGTGCATGGCAAGATGAGAGGCAAGTTCGGATGTCGGCTTCACGGGGTTGTCTGCAACGATTTCGTAGCTTTCGCAGTCGTCGCAGATGCGGATTATGGAGCCGTTCTCCAACGGGAAACGGGCGAGATCACGCATCCTGCGGTTGGTGCCCTTGCAGAAGAACCAGCAACCCCTGAGGTTCGGAAGTTTCTGGACCATAGGCACCTTAGGAGCTATGGCCGGTAGCGCCCTCATCCCCTCATCAACATATTCGGTGACGTTCACGACTATGTTTCCGCCGTTTCTTTCGGCCCATCCCTTTTCCCAGAGGTAGAGGGCAACCTCGGCAACCTTTTCAATCTCACGCCTCAGTTCGGGGCGGTTTTCAAGTATAGAGTTTTTCATTTTTATTGTCAACAAAACAGCTTCTACCTTTTTGAAGTTACTTCCTTCTCATACTTCTGAACTTCCTGAATGAAATCGCTGCCGACCGGGACGTCGTTGCGGAGACAGAACTCGTCATAGACGGCGTTCCACGGGAGGGACTTGCACTCTTCTTCGAGAGCAAGAACTTCGAAATGGCGGTCCTCAAGTTCATATTTGGAGATGAGTTCCTTCGGTTCAAGAAGGGCGCGGAGCATTGATTTCTGTGCTGCACGGGAGCCGGTGACATAGGCTCCGACGCGGTTCATTGCCCCGTCGAAATAGTCAAGACCGTAGTGGACGCGGTTGAGGGCTCCTGCACGGACGATTTCCGAGAAGAGTTCCACTGTGTTATCGTCCATAATGGTGACGTGGTCGGAGTCCCAGCGGATAGGGCGGCTGACGTGGAGCATAAGCTCGCTCACGAAGCACAAAAGGGCTGAAACCTTGTCGGCAGGGCTCTCTGTCGGGTGGTAGTGTCCGGTGTCGATGGTCGGAATCTTGCCGTTCTGCGCTGCGTATGCGGTGTAGAAATCGTGGGAGCCGACAGTGAAGCTCTCAAGACCGATGCCGAAGACCTTTCCCTCAATGCAGTCTTTCATATTGTCCTTCTTCTCGGCAAAAATCTTGTCGAGCGAGTCTTTGAGAAGGCTGCGGTAGAGGTAGTGGTTGACGGAAACATCCTTGCAGCCGTCGTGCACCCAAAGGTTCATTATGCACGGGTCTCCCTGCGCCTTGCCAATCACATCGGCAATTTCGCGGCAGCGCCTCGTATGCTCAATCCAGAAATCACGTATTCCCTTGTCCGGGTTGGCGAGTGAGAGATTGCCGCTCTTCGGGTGGGAGAATGAAGTGGAGTTAAAGTCGAGTTTTGTGTTGTTTTCCTTTCCCCAATCAATCCAGCTTTGGAAATATTCCGGAGTCACTTCGTCGCGGTCCACAACCTTGCCCTTGAAGTCACCGTAAATCTCGTGGAGATTGAGGCGGTGGGTTCCCGGGATGAGGCTCTTCGCCTTGAGGATGTCGGCGCGGAGTTCGTCGATGTTTCGGGCTGCTCCCGGGTAGTTGCCGGTTGCCTGGATTCCGCCGGAGAGAGCTCCTGCTTGAACTTCGAAGCCTTTCACATCGTCCGCCTGCCAGCAGTGCATGCTGAGGTGGAAGTCCTGAAGCTGTGCGAGAACCTTTTCTGTGTCGATTCCAAATTCGGCATAACGCTCCTTGGCGATTTCGTATGCCTTGTTGATGAGTTCCTGTTTCATATCTTTATGTTTTTATATTTTTCCTATCGAAACATGAAAAAAAATAAACTGCGTCAGATTTGTCAATTATTTTCGAGTATAGATTTCTTTTGGAAGAAGGAGTGTACTGGAGGTACACGACTGATGAGAAAATAAATATAGACCGAAAAGAATGAGAAAGATGATGCAGGTTATTTTTTGAAGGTTTCATAGCGCGAGAATTTTCTGAAAACGGGAATATGCTGCATCCCAAGCCTCCGTATTCTCCGGCTCAAAGCGCCGCAGGGAGGCATCGGAGGCAAGCGCTCCCCGCATTCCGGCCATTGAAGAGGCAAGCCCAAGCCCTACGAACTGGGCCATGAGGTTTCCTGCGGTCGTCGCCTCGGCAGGGCCCGCAATCACCGGAAGAGCGAGCGAGGAGGCAATCATGCGGTTCAGTTCCGCATTGAGAGAACCTCCGCCTATTACATGCAGACGTTCTATATTCTTGCCAGAGAGCACCTTAAGGCGTCCGAGCACAAGACGGTATTTCAGCGCAAGGGACTCGAATATACAACGCACAAGGCAGGCATCCGACGACGGAACAGGCTCTCCGTGAGCAAGGCAATAATCCCTAATCGCCGAAGGCATGTCTTCCGGAGCTGCAAACGACTTGTCGTCCGGATCAATCATGCTTCGGAACGCCGGAGCCTCGCCCATCATCTCGACTATCTGCGGATAGCTGTACTCTCTCCCCTCTTTTTCCCATGCCGCGCGGCATCTTTCAAGCAGCCACATTCCTGTTATGTTCTTGAGGAAGCGGATGTTGCCCTCAGCACCGCCCTCATTTGTAAAGTTCATCTCAAATGACCTGTCCGAAACAATCGGCGACGGCGTCTCCACTCCCATCAGTGACCATGTGCCGGAACTGAGGTAGGCGAAATTCCCGTCCGTTGCAGGAACAGCGGCGACAGCGGAACCTGTGTCATGCCCGGCGACCGCAATCACATGGATGTTTCCGAGCCCGGTTTCGGAGGCAACCTCGCCGGTGAGCGTTCCGATGACCTCGCCAGGCATCACCCGTCGTCCGAAAAGGCTGCGCGACACACCGGCGGCAGCAAGAATTTCATCGTCGAAATCGTGCGTCGCGGGGTTCATCAGCGCAGATGTGGAGAGAATCGTGTACTCACAAACTTTCTCCCCGGTGAGCATATATGAAATTGCGTCCGGCATAAAAAGAAGCCCTTCAGCGGCCTCCAATGCAGAATTCTCTTCCTGTCCCATCGCGAACAACTGAAAGACGGTGTTGAAGTTCATGATTTGGATGCCCGTCCTGCGGTAGAGTTCCTCGCGTGGAATGGTGCCAAAGAATTTTTCCGGCATTCCGACGGTGTAGTTGTCACGGTAGGAGCGCGGCTGTGCAAGAAAATGTCCGTCCTTGCCGAGAAGGACAAAGTCCACACCCCAAGTGTCCACGCCTATAGATTCGATTGTTTCGCCCGATGAGGCAGCCTTTCGGAGTCCTGTAATAATCTCGTTCCACAGTCCCCAAAGGTCCCAATAGCTGCGTCCTCCGACTCTGATTATATTGTTCTGAAAACGGTGTATCTCAGTCATTTGAATGCTGTCACCGGTATATTTCCCAATTACGACGCGGCCGCTCGTCGCGCCGAGATCTATCGCTGCTGATGCCATGAGTGTGTTAATTATGTTTTGCAAAAGAAGTATATTTCCGAATCTTTCGAGGCATCATTATGACATTAAAATATTGTTTTTTGATTTTATTGACTTATATTCGCCTGCTATATTCACGACGAACGCCGTGAACATAGAAACATGAAAAAAATAAACTGCTTCAGATTTGTCAATTATTTTCGAGTATAGATTTCTTTTGGAAGAAGGAGTGTACTGGAGGTACACGACTGATGAGAAAATAAATATAGACCGAAAAGAATGAGAAAGATGATGCAGGTTATTTTTTGAAGGTTTCATACTCATATTTCGAAGAAAATGGAAAATGTCAGCATAAAATATCTCCTCATCGGAAAAAAGGACGAACAATGGGGAATCACCGTGAATACGGTCGGGACGCAGACCATTGAGAAGGGATATGCAAGCTATCCGCCGGCCGAAAGGCATCCGGAGGGCTTTTATTTCGATGTCAGGAAAGGTCGCGTCCTCAACAGCTGGCAACTGCTGTACATCCATTCCGGCAAGGGAACGATGTATGACAGACAGGGCAAGGTGACGGAAATCAACTGTGGGGAGATGATTCTTCTGCGACCCGGGTGCTGGCACAGCTACATGCCTGACAAGGAGACGGGGTGGGAAGAATATTGGATCGGGTTTCAGGGCTCAGTCGTCGAGAAAAGGATGAAAATGGGGTTTCTTGACAGAACTGTCTATAAAGTGGGAATCCGCGAGGACATTGTTTCGATGTACAAGGACGCGTTCCAGATTGCAGTGCAGGAAAAGCCGTCCTACCAGCAATATCTTGCAGGCACAGTGAACATGCTTCTGGGCATAGCCATCTACCACGACTCCAACAAAGAGGCGGGCGGAGACTATTCTGCAGACAAAATTGACACGGCCAAGTCCATCATCAGGAAACGGTTCCGCGAGGCCATTAACCTTGAGGAGGTGGCGAAGGAAGCAGGGATGAGCTACTCGTGGTTCAGAAAGAAGTTCCGCGAGTACAACGGCATCTCCCCCGCCCGCTACATCCTCGGCCTGCGCATCTCAGAGGCCTGCCGCCTGCTCGCAGAGTCATCGCTCAGCATCAAAGAGGTGGCATGGAATCTCAACTTCGACGACAACTCCTACTTCTCCGCGATGTTCCTCCGGGAAGTCGGCATGTCCCCGAAGGAGTATCGCAAAAAGTTCAGTGCCAATCCGGAGTAGGACGACTCTGTCCGGAAACGGTGACTTCCTCGGAAGACTCCACCCAGTCGAGCGGCTGAAACCATGTGTACCAGCGTCCCCATTCACGGGGCGGATCACTGTGGGCATAGCAGAGGAATTGCTGGACCCCGACTTTGACATGACCGCAGCCGTCGCCGCTCATTCCGGCGTTAATCACGCCCTTGCGGAGCTCGCCCTGCACTGTTTCGCCTTGAGTGAAAGTGATGCCGTCCTCAGACTCCCATATACGGATGCGACTGTAGTTGGTATTGCGTCTCTCAGCATGGATAGCGACGAATTTCTGGCTTTTCTGAACGAATTTCACGTCAGTGTGGTCCGGGTTGCTGATGTTGCTCTTGTCCAGCGCCACTCCCCTATATTCAAGATGAGCAGGCCAATTGCTGTCCTTCGCGGATGCGGTTGAGACTCGCGTCGTCGTGCCCTGACGGTTCTGATCGACGAGGAAGTCATTGTACGAATAGTAGAGATAGACGACATCATCCTTCACAACGATGCACGGCTCCCCGGCACCGAAGACCTGTCCCTCGTGCCCCTCAACAGGCTCATAGTCGATGACCGGCTGCGGATCGTCGCCCCAACCGTCACCGCTCCATTTTTCCCACGGTCCTGTTGGGGAGACGCTGCGGGCAATGTAGAGGTCGTTGTCATATCCGTTCGGTTCCTCGGTGGATGTGTAGGCTATGTAATACCAGCCTCCCCATTTGGCAACGCCCGGGTCGCAAACCGAAAAGGCGTCGCGTTTTCCGTCCGAAGGAAGCAGGGCATCAGCCTCTTCCGTCCATGTCCTGCCCCCGTCCACAGAATGTCTCCATGTTATTTTGTCCCAGAAGTATTTGCCGGAGCCGTCGGATGTTATCCGGCAGCGGAACTGTCCGTCTGTCACCTCCCCGTTGATGTAGGAAACGGCATCAGTGTTTCCCGAGGAGCCGCCATCATTGCATTTCCATATTCCCGACTTCTCCGTGCCGTCTGTCATCACCCAAAGGTATGTGCCCGCCGGAAAAGTCTCCGAAAAGTCCTCCCTTTCGCTGCGATAGAGGCTGAGCCATGCGTTGTCGGTGTAGCCGGTGAAATTCTTTGTCGCAACGGCGTTTCTGCCTATGGTAGTCGCATAGTCCGTGTTCCACGCATAAAGTTTCAACGTAAATCCTTCCTCGGCACTGCTCCATGACGGGCATTGGATGGATATGAATCCGAAAGCCTCGTTCATCGTGAACCGCTGCGCAAATGTGCCGGAGCTGCCGAGCTGTGCCGCGGTCTGATTGTCGGAGACGTGGAGATTGACGTTCTTGCCGTAGTAGTCGCCCGGTGTGGCGAGCCAGATGTCTATTGAGTTGTCGTCGTTTATGATTATTGACGGCCCATAGCGGTAGTTGGGTCCAGTGTAGATTTCCCAACCCTCGCGTGCCACCGGAGCAACGTCAACAGGTTTCGTCCACGGGCTGTGACCTATCGGACCGTCTTCGGGCCTGTCCTCCGGCTCACAGCCGAATATCGTGGCAATCGTGAGCATGGCCGCCGCGACGCCGCAAAGATATTTTTTAAATCCGCTCATTGTATGCTTTCAAATGTGCCGACAGAATCCGGCTGAATGTCATAAAGTCCGTTAGGGTTCTCTGTCTTGTATGTAGGGAGCGACGGATCGACAATCTTCGCATCCACGCACTCATGCGAACCCCTCATCACATTACGCTCAATAAAATCGACCTGCTTATCGACTGTCTGCGGCATATAGCCCGCAACCGCATGGTTGATGCCCGGAAAGCGATAGAAGCGGACAGCCGCTCCGGCAGCTTCAAGCGCCTTCTGAATCCTGCACGGGCCGCAAAAGGACAGACCACCGGAAGTCACGCCGTCATAAGGGACAAGTTCATCCTCCGTCCCGTGAAACATCATCACCGGACAAGGTTTCGACGCATACCCGAGCTCACCATCAACGAGGACAGCTCCGGCAAAGGCCATGATACCAGCATAGTTGAACCCCTCCGGAAGCACAGAAGTCATCGGCGTCCCGTTACAGATTTCCCACTCGGCCTGCTGCGCCGTAATCGCGCCCGCAGAGGAGCCGGTCACGACAATGTTCCGCGCATCCACTCCCAGTTCAGAGCCGTTCGCCACAAGATAGGCCGTTGCCGCAAAAAGGTCCTCCACCGCAAGATGTATCGCCTTGTCCAGCAGCACCGCGAACTCCGACTGCGTCACTTCTCGCACGCCCTTGAGGCCGAGCCGGTAGTCAATCGAAACCATGCGGTAGCCCATCGCATTCATCTGACGGAACCACGGACGCAGCCATTCCTGATGACGTGACCCTTCCATAAACCCGCCTCCAAAGACATGAATCACCGTAGGACGCACTTTCCCGTCGTCGCACACAACTTTCGACGGTTGCGGATCATATATGTCCATATACAGCGCACACGTATCCCTATCAGCGAATTTCACCGTCCGGTCAGGCTCCATTTTCTGTGCAAAAAGCGATGCCGACGAAATAATCGCCAGCACCGCAGTCGTGATGAGTTTATATGCTTTCATACGTCAACTCTGAAAAAAGAAAGGATTTGGAGAATCCACGACCTCTACATCCGAATCATTGACCACCTCCACACAATTGTGTATGCTGAGCGTGGCGTCTTTCTTCCATTGCGAGAAATCATTCCCGACAATCTCGACGTCACCGCAAAACTGAACGTCAATGACGGAAAGTTGAGGGAAAAGAGGCGCGTATGTCCCCGTATCTATAAATTTATTATTCTTGATTTCCAACGACTTTACACTGAGCGCGTATATTACCTGGGCGTCGAAAGTCGAGACGATATTATTCTCGAAGACGATGCGGTCGTGGTAGAAAAAGTCATTTGTACGGGCATCTTTCGGAATGATAGGGTCAATCTGGAGTATGGCTTGAGGCTCGCGCCCGCCTATCCCGAGATCGGTAAAGCTGTTGTTCCGGATAACGACGTTGCGGGTGTTGCCAGACTCGAACCAGTAGTTGGCGTCGCCGCAGATGCGGATGCCGGCCATCATCGAGGAGAACCTGCAGTTTTCAATGAGTACATCGCCAGGCGTGGAAATCAGCAGGCTACGGGCACGGTTGTACTCCACGGTACAGTTGCGGATAATCGCAGAGGCGCCTCTGGCCGTATTCTCGACAGCATAGCGACGTGGGTCGGAAAGGATGCCGCTGAGGTCTGCGTCGACAGTCATCACATAGCGGCAGCGATTAGACTTGTCTATGGATGTAAGCCTTGCCTCAGCAACAGGCTGAAGGCTGGTCTTGTCCACGAAGCGAAGCAGGTCACCAACGTCGGCAAAATGGTTGCCCTCCTGCTGGAAATGTCCGAATACGGCAGCAAATGTATTGTCGGAAATGAGGCTGTCAACCTTCATGTACACGCCGTGAATGTTCGTGGCATCGTCGAGCATGCTCTCGAAATGGCTGTCTTCGAGAAGCACTAGTCCCTTGCAGTCAACGAAATGTGTCGCATCGGCAGAGGCCGTGATCATTCTCGGGGAACCGGGATGTTGTGCGGTCGAAAAGCCGGAGACCGATATATTCTCGCAGTACTCGGCTATCAGAGCCATGGCCCCGCTTCTATACACATGCACATCCTTCACCTTTATGTCCTTGCTTGAAAGCAGGGCAATTCCGGGATAGGAACGGTTGAGCTGCATCGGGCCCTTATCGTCCCAGACGCTTCCCACAGGAGGCACATCGCGGGCGCTCAGGCGGGTGAACTCGATAATGCCGGGTTCGATTTCACGAGCCCCCATTTCGCCGGACCAGTAACCATGGTCGTAGGCGGCTGTGTCATACCACGGGCGACGGGTTTTAGGGTTAAAGACAATGCTTTCCCCCATCGGGTACTCCCAGTCATATCCTCCGAAGAAAAGACGGTCGCCCTCGATTCTGTACTTATTGTCCGGGAACACGCGCACGACGAAACTCCTTTGCACCGGATCTGCGGAAAGGACCTCGCCCTCGAATGTCCACGGATAGTCATAGTCAATTGATACTCCTGAGATTTCTACCTTCTCCGAATTTTTTGCTGCAAACGGAACGATGCCGCCGTGGAACATGAAATCAGTCTCCTCTCCGATGACCCGCACGTTTTTCATATCCTTCAGAAGGAAGGCAACCCTGCGCTCTCCGCTGCAGTTGTTGGAAAGGGACAGAAATTCCTCGGCCGCCTGCTCCGGGTAGAAGTCATAAACTCCCTTGTCGAAGCGGAGCGTGACATTTCCCCTTGGAGAGGCTTCAAGAATTTCACGCACCACCGGAGTGTAGTCCTTCACATCAGCGTCATATTTGATGACTACGGTCTTGCCGCAGCCGACAAAGAGAACGGAAAGAGCCAGCAGAGAAATGACTGTTTTGTATATATTATTCATAAACACTACTTTAAGAATTTGATTTTGCAATAACCGAGGTCTCTGATGCCCTGGTCGTTCTGATTGTGCGACCAATATATTTTCGCGACTTCACCGCCAGTGAGGTCCCCGTCTTCCCCGATAAGGTTCGGATACCAGGCCGGAGAACCGATGGAACCGAGGATTTTTACAGGAGCAGACCAATGAAGCGCGTCATCGCTATAAGTAATCACCACCCGTTTGCCCCAGGTGGCATAGACCATTACCCATTTTTTAAGGAACGTGTTCCACATAACCGAAGGATTTGCCCCGGCCGGTGAAGTGAGGTTTGCGATGGGGATGTTCTCCCCTCCAAGTCCGGTCTCCGGAGAACATGCGTCAAGCGTAAAGTCCTCTCCGTCCCATTTCTTCCAAGTTCCCGGAGCACCGTTCACATCGGAAGAGGCTGCCATGCAGATGGTGTTGGCCCCACCTGCCACTTTGCCTTGATAGTAGCAGATGTAGCGCGAATTTGCCGAATCCCAGATGACACAGCCGTCGCCAAGTCCGGTCCAGTCAGGTTTCGCAGGCTTGGGGCTCTTGTCGGTTATTATCGGCTTGGGATCGTGCCACGTCGCACCATAGTCATCAGAATAGACTACTCCAATGGACTTGTGCGCAGTGCCGCTGAGGTCCCAGTGACTCTCGGCATGGAAAAACCCGACATAACGTCCTGCCTTTTCAAGCGGGAATATGCCTATAAACCATGAACCGCCGTCGTTGAATCCATCAATGCGGACGAATTCCTTTCCCCAGACTTTGCTGGAGTTCACAAGCTTGGAGATGTGGTCTTCAGGATATGGAGTATCTCCGGTTGTCAGTGCATCAGTAGCCTCGCTCCAGAAGAGCTGCCACCCATTGCCTTTCTTTATCGGAATCAGCTTTCCGTCAGGCCAATAGCCTTTCATGAAAGTGCTTGACGTCTGCTCGGCCACTTTGGTCTCGCCAAGCGCCACCTTTGCATCGGTAATCTCCGTCCATTTCTCCGAAGGTTCAGGCTCCGGCGTCGGATCATCAGATTCCGGTCCCTGGTTGGTCCATTTTGTCTGTGACGGATCTGGCGTCGGAATCCACTCCTTCGAACAGGAGATGGTTGTCGATAGAAGCGCAGCAGCGCAAAATACGATTATATTCCTTATTTCCATAACGGGTTTTGTTCTATTGCGCCGTTTGAGGCATCGATTACTGACTGAGGGATAGGAAAAATGGAGTGCTTCTCCTGACAGTTATTGCGTACAGGGTCGTAATAAGGTCTGAACTTCTCGTCCATTCCTACGGAGCGGAAAGCTTCCTGAAGTTTGCCAAAGCGCACGAGGTCTGCCCAGCGATGTCCCTCGAAGCAGAGTTCAAGGCTGCGTTCCTTGAGAATCACATCGTCGAACTCGCTGCCTGAGGACATCGGAAGGTCAACGCCCGCAGCCGGAGTGTTTATGTCTTTGCCGAAACCACGGCGGCGCACCTGATTCACGCATTCAAGAGACTCTGCCGTCGGAGAACCATAGGCACGGTTCTCGGCCTCGGCGTACATCAAGAGCACATCGGCATAGCGGATTATCGGGAAGTTAATATTGTTGCACCAGTTTGCCCAAGTCTCTCCGCGGTCGGACTTGTCAAGAGGATGGCGGAACTTGTAGACCCAATAATTATCCTTGTAGTTCTCGTCCCCCATCACAAGTTCTGCCTTGCCGCTTGTCTTGCTGACGGCGATATGTCCGCCGGCATTCACGGCTTCACGACGAAGATCAGCAGGGTCGAACTTGTCGTACATCTCCTTGTAGGTGCGCACCTGTGCCCAATAGGCATTTTGCTCGTGGGGTATTCCGTCCACAGTTCCGACCTGACCTCCGTAGAGGGAGTTGCTGGCGGTGTTGTCGAATTCGACATCGAAAATGTATTCGCTGTTATGCTCGTGCTTGCCGTCGAATTGGGAGAAATAGTCCGTCACGAGAGCGTACTTGCCGCTTTCTATCACTTCTTTGCAGGCCTTGGCGGCAAGAGCGGCCGCAGACTTGTCTTCGAGCGGCTTTCCGGACATCTGAAGATAGGCGCGTGCCTTGAGCGCTGTCGCGGCATACTTTGTGGCGTGCCCGAGCGTGTTTGTGACCGGAAGAAGTTCTTCTGCCGTTTCGTAATCCTTTATCACCTGAGCATATACATCCGCAAGCGGTGCCTTCTCAGTGCTGAGTTTTGAGATGTCTGTAGTTTCCTGCAGAACGAGCGGCACCTCACCATAGTAGCGGGCAAGTTGGAAATAGAACCAGGCACGGAGGAAATGGGCCTCGCCGAGTATTCGCGCCCGATCGGAGTCCGAAACTTGGTCGCCGGAGTAGGCGTTAAGCCTGTCAATCACGACATTGGCACGCTGGATGCCGAGATACTGCATAAACCAGACTTTCTCCACGAAGAGGTTTTCAGGTGTGTAGGTGTAGTTGCCGATGAGTTCCTCGCCGTTGTTTCCACTGGAAACGAAAGCCTCGTCCGTTCCGATTCTTCCCCAATACATGAATCCGGTGAAGTAGTCTCCGTAACGATGTTGGGCGTCCCATTCGACAGAAGTGAAGGTGTAGTAGACACCTGTCAGAGCCATGTCGAAATCGCCCGTATTCTTGAAAAAGTTATTCGTGGTGATATTGCTCTCGACAGTTGTTTCCAGGAAATTGCAGGAAACGGCCGCAATCGCGGAGCAGAGCACTGTAATTATAGTTTTCGCTTTCATATACCTTGCCTCCTATTTGAATGAAAGGTTCACACCGAAAGTAAATGTCCTGGCATGCGGGAAGTTTCCGTAGTCGAATCCCTGCGAAAGAATTGCAGAGGCACTGCTCTGGCTGATTCCGACTTCGGGATCGTAGCCCGAATACTTCGTAAAGGTGTAGATGTTGTCGGCAGAAATGTAGAATTTGCAGCCCTCCACGTGCTTTGTCCTCGCAAGCAGTTTGTTCGGGAGGGTGTAGGTGAACCTGGCCGATGCAAACCTGAGAAATGAGGCATCCTCGACAAATGCGGATGAGACAAGGCCCTTGGAAATCTGGGAGTAGTAGCGTGAAGACTGATTGTCCACCGTCCACCTCTTGTTCCATGCGGAGCTCTGGTTCGAGCCGTCTCCGTTGAAAAAGCCTATCATCGCATAGTTAGCGTTGTAGAGATCGTTGCCGTAGGAGTATTGGAAACCGAGGTAGAGGTTGAATGACTTCCAGTTGAATGTAGTGGAGAATGCTCCGTAGAACTTCGGAAGAAAGTTGCCGATGACCTCGCGGTCGTTGTCGTCAATCTTTCCGTTGCCGTCCTTGTCCCAGAGTTTGATTGACCCCGGCTGCTCGCTCACGCCCTGAACCGGAACTCCGTCCTTTACCGTGTAGGTGTACGTCCCCGGCTTTGTCGTGCTCTCGGTTGCCGTGAACTCATCAAGCTGATAGAGCCCGATTGCCCTATAGCCGTAGAGTTCACCGACACTGCCGCCCTCGCGGAGGATGACCGCGTTCTGGCCGCCGAGACAGTTGATGCCAAGATAAATCGGAGCCCCGTCCTGACCGAGCTTGAGGATTTTGGAATTATTGCTGCTTATATTGCCGTTGAACGTCCACTGAAAGTCTTTCATATCAATGAGAGTTGCGTTCATCGAAAACTCGACACCCATGTTGCGGATGCTTCCGACGTTCTGCCATGCCTTCGTATATCCCGAGATATTGAGCACCGGAGCCTCGAGAAGGAGGTCGCGGGTGGTCTTGTGGTAGAGGTCGAGGTCGAAGTGTAGCCTCTCGTCAAAAATTCCGAACTCAAGGCCGAGGTTGTACTCAAGCGTCTTTTCCCAAGTCAAGTTCTCATTGGCGAGGGTAACTGGAGACTGGCCTATGCTGAGGTCGGTGCCGAACGCCGTACTTGTCGTGTAAAGCTGCGCGAATGATCCGGATGTCGGTACGTTAGAGTTTCCAACCTCACCCACAGACGCCCTGAGCTTGAGAGTGCTGATTGCGTTGTTGTACTTGAGGAACTCCTCCTGTTTGGCGTTCCACGCGAGCGCTCCGGAGAAGAACGAGCCCCATTTGTTTTTGAGGAAGGATGACGTGCCGTCGCGACGGAAGGTGAATGTGCCGATGTAACGGTCATCATAGGCGTAGTTACCTCTGAATATGAACGAGAGCATCGCACCCTTGCTCGTGTTGGAGTAGGAATGGAAGTCTTTTGCGAGCGAAAGATTGTTGTAGCCGAGCGACTCGTTTGTGAATGAGGAGGCCTCGGTGGCGTTGTAGTAGTAACGCGAGCCCTGCTCGGTCACGCCCGCCATAAGGTTGAGCCTGTGTTTCTCCGCAAATGTCGGAGACCATGTGAGGGTATTCTCGTTCAGCCATCCGAAGCTTGAGATGTTCGCCATGCAGGCCTGGCCGTTGTAGAGGTAGCCGCGCGGAGTCGTGGTCGGGTAGAACTGCTTGTCCTCCATCGTGTAGTTGTCAAAGCCGGCCGTCACCTTGAAAATAAGATCGTCGAGTATGTTGTACTGAACATAGGAGTTGGCGATGGTGCGGTTCAGGATTTTCTTCATCTTGATGTCGTTTGCCATCGTCACCGGGTTCTGCTTATTGCCCTCGTTGAAAGTGTTTATCATGTACTGCTCCACCCCTGCCCTACGGAATAGAGTCTGAGTCTGTTCGTCGCGCAGGTCAAAAGGCTGCGAGAGCAGGGCGCTCATGATTGTGCCGACAGCCGTTCCGTCACCGCCGGAAGTAGGCACACCATCGTCAATGATGCGACTGTAGTTGATGTCAGCCCCGATCTTGAGCTTGTCGGTGAACTTGTGATCGATATTGGCTTTCGCCGTGAGTTTCTGCCAGTCTGTGCAGATGATGATTGACTCATTCTGCATGTACGACGCACTTATCAGGAAATTTGTCTTGTCCGTCGCGTGCTGCATCGAGAGGTTGTGGTTGTGGATGAATCCCGTTCTGTAGATTCTATCCTGCCAGTCGATGCTCTGAATCCTGTCGTAGTCAAAGTTGCGCAGGTTGCCGTCGGAGTCGCTGAAAAGGAGATATGACGGATTCTTCGTGTTCATCATGGACGCATAGCCCCTGAAGTCGAGCATATCGTACTTATGGGGAAGGTTCTGCATGCTGACATATCCGTTGTACTGGATTCTGCCGTTGGAGGCGCGTCCCTTCTTTGTCGTGATCATGATGACGCCGTTCGCGCCCCTGTTTCCGTAAATTGCCGTGGAGGAGGCGTCCTTGAGGACCTCGATGGACGCGATGTCCTCGGTGTTTATCATTGAGAGCGAACTCATCTGTGAATCAAGTCCTGACATTCCCATTCCAGAAGAAGTGGACACATCTCCGAGAGGAAAGCCGTCCACGACGATGAGAGGGGATGTCGAGCCGGAAAGCGAGGCCGCTCCTCGGATGAGCATCTTGGATGCGGCTCCAGGCTGGCCACTTGTAGAAGACACCATAAGTCCGGCGACTCCGCCCTTGAGCGCGTCATCCACGGAAAACATCACATGGTTCTTGAGGTTGTCGGAATTGATGGAGGCCACGGAGCCGGTGAGATCCTGACGGCGGGCCGTGCCGTAGCCAATGACGACCGCATTGTCAAGAACTTCGGAGTCGGAGTCGAGACTGAAGTTCACGATGCTTTTTCCGGAAGAGGACTGTTCCTTGTCCTGGTAGCCGATAAAGGATGCCACCAACACGGCATCTCCCGACTTGACGGAAATTTCATATCTGCCGTCATCATCTGTCGTTGTTCCGTTCTGGGTACCTTTCTGAAACACATTGGCCCACGGAATCGGCTCACCGTGACTGTCCGTCACACGACCGGTGATCTTTATCTGCTGCGCAAAAGCAGCGACCCCCACCGATGCCAAAAGCACCAGAGAGACAAGAAACCGTTTCATAATTTTCTGTCAGTTAAGCAGTGCGCCCGAATCGGCGCACTGCACGTACATCAGTACACAACAATTTGTCTGTTATTCCTCAACCAGATTGATCTGGAAATCATCGAAATAGAATACGGCGTTGACGCCCGTAACTCCGAATGCTATGTAGCAGTTCTTGAGGACATCGCCAGGCTGTCCGCCGTTCTCGAGGGTAAACTCGAATGAGTATTTCTTCCAGTCCTTTGTGATAAGGTCATTGAATTTGAGGTCGTCAGGAGAGGTACCTTCCATTGTTGTCACGCCGCCGGCCCAGATTGGTGACTGCGCACCCTCCTCCTTGAACGTTTCTCCAGGGAAAACCTCAGACCAATCTGTCTTTGCAGCACTTCCGCGCATAGGGTCGTTGAGCCAGTCAGGAATCCAGTTGAAGAGATTGACCCATGATATGATTGCAGCAAGTTCACCATCATTATGCTTCAACCCGACAGCGTCCATCATCGCAGCCTCGGCCTTGCACCAGAAAGAAATCTCATACTTCTGGCCTACAACCATTCTCGCGTTGTTGCTCCAGTTGTTTCTGTGAGCAACCTCAAAGGCCTGACCGGAATCTGTAAGGGCATTGATTCCCGTAGCGTCAATCTTGAGAGAATGTGCAGTGCCGTGTGCGCCACCGTCAGCAATGCTGAGGCAAGCGTCAGTGCTCTCCTTGAACCATCCGTACCATGCGAGGTTTGAAGTGGCTCCCTCAAAGTCGAATGCACTATACTCGTCGTTTACGAGCAGTGGATAGTTGCCGGCAATGAGAGTGGTCTCAAGATTGAGTTTCGCACCGTCAAGCGCACGGGTAACCTCGCAGGTGACCTTCACATTATTGTCCTGCTCGTTCCAGACTACCTTCGGAGAGGCGTCGGTCGAGGTCGCAGGAGTCGCCCCAGGGAAAGACCAAGCGTATGTAACGTTTCCGCCTGCAGCGTTCTTGAACTCGTCAAGGGAGAAGGTGATTTCAGATCCCTTCTTCGCACATCCTTTAGGAGAGAGACCATCGGCCTTGATTTTTGCCGAGAACTCGTCCTTAATGGTGATTTTCTTTGAAATCTCGTCCTTCGTTCCGTCAGAGTAGTTGACAGTGAGGGAAACAGTCTTTTCGCCGGCCTTGCTGAATGCAACCTCTACAATGGCTTTGGTTGAGGTGGCAGGCGTGCCGTCTTCAAATGTCCACTCGCGTGACTGGACGTTGATTGACTGGTCCTCGAAAGTGACGCTCTGACCGACAAGAGCTTCGGTCGGAATCACATACTGAAAATCTTTGTCTACAGAAGCAGAACCCTCTTTGTTGCAGGAAACTGCCAGAATTAGGCTGCAGATAGCAGCCGCTGAAAAAATTCGTTTCATAATATTGGTATTAGTGTTTTGTATTCTTTGTGTTTTATAGTCCGCGGCATCTTGTGCGTTCCGCTATGCAATATTAGATATGAACCACGTCTATCCGAGTTTACAAATCGTTCATTCTTTCGCAGTTTTACAGAAAAATGGGCATCACAGGCTCTTTCCATAGTCTTTCGGCAACACCCCGAACTCAGAGAAGAAGATTTTTGAGAAATAGGAAATGTTGTTGAACCCAACTGCATACATAACCTCAGTCACTGTCATTCCAGAACCAGATGACAGCAGCTGGGCAGCCCGTTTGAGACGGATGCTACGCAGGAACTGAATGGCAGACATTCCAGTTATCGACTTTATTTTCCTATAAAGTTGCGGACGGGAGTAGCCGACATTCAGGCAGAGGTCGTCCACACCGAACTCCGGTTCGGAGATGTGCTCCTCGATGTTGTCGATGCAACTGCGGATGAACTTCTCATCGACCGGAGTGGCTGTGACAGAGGACGGCTCAAGGTTGACTTCCGTCCGGAACGCCTGTCTCATACACTCGCGTTGGCGAATGAGATTGTCGATTCGGGAAATCAGAAGCTCGGCATGAAAAGGCTTCGTGATGTAGTCATCCGCCATCATCTGGTAGCCTTCCATCTTATAGACAGGCAGGTCACGGGCTGAGACGAGTATGACAGGAATGTGCGAAGTGACATTGTTCTCCTTTATTTTTCGGCACAGTTCCAGCCCGTTCAGCTTCGGCATCACGACATCCGTAAGGACAAGGTCCGGCTGCTCTGAGATTGTCTTCTCATAACCTTCAAGACCATCCTTCGCCGTGATTATGTTGTAGCGCGTGGAAAGAAGTTGCGTCAGATATTCCCGAAGCTCGGCGCTGTCGTCCACAATCAGCACAAGATGCTCGCGTTCCACGCTTCCGGTTCCTGCGGCATGCGCGGTGCGGAACTCCGCAAGAGAGTCGTAGTTCGACAGGTGATCGCTGTTCTCATATTGACGATCGATGTCCTCTGCGGAGAATTGTGAGCATCCATACGGAAGAAATACGTGAAACGTCGTCTCTCCGCCCGGGACGGATTCCGCCCATATTTTCCCGGAATGAGCCAAGACTGCAGAGCGGCTGATCGACAGCCCTATCCCCATCCCTCCACGGTCATTGTTCCGGCCTTGACGGAAGCGGTCAAAGATGTAGGGCATATCTTCCGGAAGTATCCCGATGCCGAGGTTCGACACAGAAAGGGATGCCCCCGTCACCCCATCCACAACGCTCTCCTCCACATTCACGTCAATCTTTCCGCCTCTTTCCGGGGAATACTTGATAGCGTTCGACATCAGATTGAGTATCACCTTCTCTATCATGTCCTTGTCGATGAAGAGTTTCTGTCCGAGAGGATTGAGACTTATCGAAAACTCATATCCACGGGCCTTTGCAATCGGCTGGAACAGAAGACATATTTCCTCGGCGAAACGGGCGAAATCTATCTCAACGACGTGAAGGCGCACCTCTCCATTGTCATATTTTCTCAAATCGGTGATGGATTCTATGTGTTTCTGAAGGATTTTGGCGGACTGGTCAACCAACTGCAGACGATTCAGTGTGGTCTTTCCCAGGTTGGGATTCTTCAGAAGTTCCTCCACAGGAGTCGTTATCAGCGTGAGCGGTGTCTTGATCTCATGAAGGAAGTCGGTGTGGAACTTGAGCTCGTTCTCATTACGCTCCCGCTGTTCCTCACGAAGTTTGTCCTCAAGTTCCTGCCGGTGGAGACGAGCACTGCGCCTTCTCAGCAGCATGACGATGGCAGCGGCAAGCCCGAGAGACAGCATTGCATAGAATATTTTTGCCGGGACTGAAGCATACCACGGCGGGAGTATGCGAATGTCCAGGCTCGCCGGAACATCACCCCAGACCCCGTCGCTGTTGGAGCCATAGACGAAGAATGTGTAGTGTCCGGCACCCAAGTTGAGATAGGACGCCGTCGGATTGAGCCCAGTGGTCGAGTGCCAACTGTCATCCAGCCCCTTCATCATATAGATGTAGTTGTTGCGCTCCGGCATCGTATAGTGCATCGATGAGAATGTGATCACAAGATTGTTCTGGCTGTGCCCAAGTCTGAGAGAGCCGGCCGTTCTGACAGAGTTCCCGTCCGTCAGATCCGGAGTTGCCGCCTTCCCGTTCACACTCAGCCCGGTGAATCGGACCTCCGGCCGCACAGGATTGTCCACGATGTCTTCCGGAGAGAATATATTGAAACCGTTTATACCTCCGAAGGCCATCTTCCCGTCACTGAACCTTGCTGCGTCCCAAATCTTGAAGGCATTGCTCTGAAGGCCGTCCTTTCGCGTGAAACACTTTATTGCACCTGTTTTCGGAGAAAAGCGTATGAGACCGAAGCCCCCAATCCAGAAATTACCGGAGTCGTCTTCGAGCAGAGATTCGAATTCATTGTTCGGAAATCCGGGGCAGTTCCCTTTATTATATATGCGGAACGTAAGGCTGTCCGCGAGCGGTTCGGAGTCGAGCTTTGCAAGTCCAAGTCCGAGCACAGAGACCCAAAGGCTATCATCGGCAGACTTATGGATGAAGGAGACGAACTCTCCGGCAGTATCACCGGGGCGGACGTGTATCCTGTCCAGAGACAGAAGTTCACCATCTTCCCCGCACTTCAGGCGGTTAAGCCCCGCTCTCGTTCCCACCCAGACCGTATGCCCGTCAACAAGGAGGTCTGTGGTGAAGTCATCGCTCAGTGAATGGACATTCTTCCTCTCGTTGCGAATGCACGTCCATTTTCTTTTGTCCGAATGGGGTCTGCCCCCCCCAAGTGGCTGAAACTCAAGTGCTGAGCGCCACACTCCGGAGGCTGTGGTCATCCAAAGCATCCCAAAGCTATCCTCTGCAAATTTGTACACGCTGAGATTGTCTGGCAAGCCATTGATGCGCCGCAACGAAAACGGTTTTCCTTCGCAGGCTCCGGCAACCTCCGACGGAGCGATTACTCCAACCCCATTGTCCCAAGAACCAAGGAGAAGATGTCCGTCAGCAGTTTCATAGACAGCGGAAACCGGCATAGAGGAAAACATCGAAAGAGAGCGTCTGTCAAGATGGCAGAGGCGGTTTCCGTCCAACACAGCCACACGCCCGTCCTTTGACGTGACCCAAAGCCTGTCCCGGCTGTCGGCGTACATTGTCACAAGCTGCGCGTTGTCAGAGAAAGGCGCCCAGAGCCGGAATGCCCTATTGGTCTCCGTGCTCTTGAAACAGCCGCTTCCGTTTGTGCCTATCCACAGAACGAGGGAACGGTCGAGAAGGAGCGTCGAGACTTCAATGTCCGTGCTGTGCGAGAACGAGCTCCAGGGAGAGAGCACATCGGAGCACTTCAAGGCCGAGTCATAGCGGAGTATTCCATTGTGCCCCGTTCCCACAAAGAAGCAACCGGTTTCCTTGTCATGGCAGGCGCAACGGGCGTCGAAGGAGTTCAGCCGCTGCATGGTCTCAGTCTCAGCATCATAGATGAAGCAGCCCTCGTATGCCGTTATCAGCCTGCGTTTCTCGGGAAGTTCAATCACAGACGTGGCAAATACGCCTGTCCGCACATATCTCAAACCCTCCATTTCACTGAATACACCGACCCCGGCGTTCGTCCCGACCAGAACATCATCCCCTTCAAGCGCACAACCCGAGAGGCAGACGCTTCCGAATGACCACGACGCCGTGCTGTAGCCGTCGCCCACATTCCATATCCTTGAAAGCCCGTCGTTTGTACACAACCACACCGAACTGCCGTCGCTGGAAAGAAACATTGAGTTCACGCAGTTTCCCTGCACGCTCAACGTCTTCAGAAACTTGTCCTGCAACGTGTCATACACCGTCAGTCCCCCGTTTTCCGTGCCTACATAGAGGAGAGTCCCGGCCAGAAGCAGAGAGCGTATCCTTGAACTCTCCAAAATGGAATTCGACATGTCATATACCGTCATCTCCACCCCATCATAGCGACATAGCCCGGAATATGTCCCAATCCAGATATATCCGTCACTATCCTGCACAATCGAAGACACGTCCGTATGCGGAAGTCCCTCATCAACCGACAGTTGCTCCATATAAGAACGTTCCTGCGCACCGAGCGGCAGTCCAACCGCCCAAGAAAGCAAGACCGATGCAAGCCAATATATCAATAACCCCTTTCTTCTCATACGCAATTTTATAGGGTACAAAATTAAATTTTTCCCGTTATTCCCCCAATTTTTACTAAGAAACCTTCTAAAAAATACAAACATTTTGAGATTTGGGAAGGTATTCCGCAAAAACAATTGTGAGATTTGGTAATAAACCGCTATATTTGCCAGCGATTACCTCAAAAATTGTGAGATTATGGCAGAAACACGGGTTTTCAAGAGAAAAATATATGAGAAAATGCTAAAGTGGAAGAATGAAAAGGACGGCACTACGGCATTGTTAATCAAGGGAGCACGACGAGTGGGGAAATCCACGATAGCGGAAGAGTTCGCAAGGCGGGAATATTCCTCGTATATCAAGATTGATTTCGGCGAAATTCCTGAAGGACTGGATGATGCGATTGACAACATCTCCAACAGGGACTATTTCTTCATGCAGCTACAGTTCATATACAACGTTAAACTGGAGGTAAGGAAATCCGTCATCATTTTTGACGAAATACAGAAAGCACCCAAAGTGAGGGAAGCCATAAAGTATTTGGTAAAGGACCACAGATATGACTACATAGAGACCGGTTCTCTCCTCTCCATAAAAAAGAACACTACGGGAATTGTAATTCCAAGCGAAGAAACCCGCATCGATATGTTCCCCATGGATTACGAAGAGTTCAGATGGGCAATGGGTGACAATGCCACAATTCAACTGATGAAGGAATTGTTTGACTCAAAAAAAGGAATCGGTGACGCCGTGAGCCGGAAACTGCTGCAGGACTTCCGCCTGTATATGCTTGTCGGTGGAATGCCTCAGGCGGTAAACACATTTCTGGATACCAAGAATCTGAGCTCAGTTGATTCGATAAAGAGAGAAATCATCGAACTGTATGCCGACGATTTCAGAAAGATAGACCCGACTGGCAAGGCAACAAGACTCTTCATGGCCGCGCCTTCACAGCTGACCGGAAATGCCGCACGCTATCAGGTCGCGTCAGTCTTGGGACGACGGCAGAACAGCACGGAAATGGAAGAAATCATTCAAGACATGGAAGACAGCATGGCCGTAAATTTCTCATACCACGCGAATGACCCTTCTGTGGGACTATCCCTGCATGCCAACATATCACAATACAAAATGTTTATCGGGGACACCGGACTGTTCATCACACTTGCATTCTGGGACAATGAAGTGACTGATAATATCATATATCAGAAACTTCTCAGCAATAAATTGTCTGCCGATTTGGGGTATGTTTATGAGAATGTCGTGGCCCAGATGCTGAGAGCATCAGGCAACAAGCTGTTCTACCACACATGGCCGACCGAAAGCGGCAAGCACAACTATGAAATCGACTTTCTGCTTTCCAGAGGCAATAAGATATGCCCTGTTGAAGTAAAGTCTTCCGGCTACAAGTCGCACACATCTCTTGATGAGTTTTGCGAGAAATACTCCGACAGAATAAGTTCAAAGTATCTGGTATATACAAAAGACCTGAAAAAGGATGGCGATGTCCTGCTCGTTCCTGTATATATGACGCAATTTTTATAATTTTTCGGGAGCATGAATACTATTGAGAAAGCGATATACAATAGAACGGAACTTCTTGTGGGAGATGACGTTATGACTGCGCTTGCGAAGACGAGGGTCATCATTTTCGGCGTCGGAGGAGTGGGAAGCTGGTGTGCGGAAGGACTGGTAAGGAGCGGCATCACACATCTGACCATCGTGGACTCGGACCGCATCTGCATCACCAACGTGAATCGGCAATTGATGGCGACCACCCGGACAGTGGGGCAGGTGAAGGTGGAGGCTCTGAAGGACAGGTTGTTGGAAATCAATCCCAATGCGGAAATTACCGCCATCCAGCAGATTTACAGCGCCGAGACTGCCGGGCAGTTCAATCTTGATGACTATGACTATGCCGTGGACGCCGTGGACTCGCTCAAGGACAAGGTGCAGCTCATTCTCAACGCCACGGCAAGCAGCGCAAAGTTCTACTGCTCCCTCGGCGCCGCCCTCAAGGTGAATCCGCTCAAGGTGCAGGTGGCCGAGTTCTGGAAAGTGCGCGGATGCCCTCTCGGAGCGGCGCTGCGCAAGAAGATGAAACGCGCCGGCACCTACCCTTCAAAGAAATTCCTCTGCGTATTCGATGACGAGGTTCTTCCGAACCGCGGCCACTGCCAAAGCTGCGGCACGGAGAAGTGCCTCTGCCCAAAGTCTCAGGACGGTCCCGGTGACCCATCGCTGCTCAACCACGAATGGTGCAGCTCCAAGGCTCAGATTAACGGCACCACCGCCCATGTCACCGCAATCTTCGGCATGACTCTCAGCGGCCTCATCATAAATGACATCTTCACTTCGACAATAGGGGACAAATGAAAATCACTTTGCTGACAGTCGGGAAGACCGACAAGGACTGGGTTAAGGCCGGAATGGAGATATACATCGACCGGCTCCGACACTACATAAACTTCTCCCTGGTGGAGATTCCTGAACTGAAGAAAGTCTCCGCGCTGAGCAAGGAACAGATCAAGACAAAGGAGGGAGAACTGATACTCAAGAACATACGTTCCACAGACGACGTCATCCTTTTGGACGAACATGGCAAGACATTCACATCCATGGAATGGGCTTCGGTGATTGAGAACAAGATTTCCGGAGGCTCGGCACGCGACATCGTGTTCGTCATCGGCGGTGCCTACGGCTTCAGTCGTGAAGTCTACGACCGCAGCAATTCAATGATTTCCCTATCGAAGATGACCTTTTCCCACCAAATGGTCAGGGCAATTTTCGTCGAGCAACTCTACCGCGCCTTCACCATCATCAAGGGCGAACCCTACCATCACGAATGAGGGTGACCAAACAGTCTTTTGTTCCCCCTCCTTCGGACTTCCTAACCCCCGCAGCCCAAGGGATGACGGATTATGTCATCGGCGGCTGAACTCGCAGCCGCACCAGAGCTGGTTGTAGAAATTGTGTTCGCGGATAAGTTGGGAGCGGCGCTCTTGAAGACCTCCCTTGCGCCAGTTCTGCTCCCACCAGATGAGCGGGGCTGCATTTGAAAGAGCATCAGGTCGTGTCTGAATGCGCATAAGGCCCACTGTCGGCGACACTGCTGAGCCGGTCTGCGCATTGACCTGCGCTACGGCCCAGCGTCCGGCCTCGTTAATCTGGTCAAGAGACTTCCACCGGGACGAGGCAAGGGTGGTCGTGAGGACGGAAAAGCCGTGCTCCGCCGCATAGCGGGCAGAATCCAAAAGTCGGTACTTGAAGCATTGAAGACAGCGTCCTCCTCGCTCCGGCTGATGTTCGATGTCCGTCACTCCGGAACCTGCGGCAAGCGTGCGTATCCCAGAAAGCCAGGCATCGTGGTCATAGTCGGCGTCGACAATCTCCAAGCCGAGCGAGAGGGCATAGCGAGTACACTCTCTCTTGCGGATGAGGTATTCCTCCTCAGGAAATATGTTCGGATTGCAATAATATATCGTCGGACGGATGCCGCTGTGCAGAAGACACTCGATGATTGCTGACGAACAAGGAGCGCAGCATGTGTGGAGCAGGACGCGATCGGCGTCTCCAGGAGCCGTGACCACAAGTGAAGGGCTTTCGTTCACTACAATAAACCTTTCTAAAGACGTTCAATTTTCAATTGATGGATGTCGTAACAGTTGTTCTTCATACAAAGGAAGACAGTGACCACAAACGTCTCGCCTCCGGCCTTCAATTCCCCTATGGCGTATTTCATATTCCCCTGGGAGGCCTTGTGGGTCACATCAAACGATCTCGGGGTGTAGGCAGCGTAGAAAGACTTCAGAATCTGGCGGGCCTGTGAACATGAGCATGTGTTCGATTCTCCGAGAATCGTGATTTCAACGCTGTTCGAGAACCAGGCAGACAGCTTTTCCGCATCCCCGTTGCCAAGATACCTTGAGATGGGTACGAAGACATCGAAACCGTCAGCGTTGCCCGTCGACACAGGAATGACGCTCTGCGCCGAAGCATTGGCGCAGCAAAACATCACAACTGCGGAAAGCAGTCCGAAATTCATAACTCTTGTCCTCAAACCCATAATCTGTAACGATAAAGCTGAATCGTTATTTGCGCAAATATTGAGCCATTACAAAGAAAGTATTAACTTTGCCTCGACTGCGTGCGATTACGCCACAACAAACGCAGCCTGCAAAAAACATGAAGAAAGTACATCTAAGTGACAGGACATTCAGGCTCGTGTTCTCGCTCGGGCTGCTGATTGTGCTGGGTCTTTTCCTTGCGATAGAATCAGTTCCCTACAGCACGGACGCCGCAGCGCTACGCGTGGGAGGAAATGTGGAAAGGCGGGTACGGCTGATGGATAAATATGTATCCAGAGCCATAGACACCCCTAATGACGTATTTCTGCACCTCGAGGACCTGCCGCATGACATCGTCATCTACAGATATGTGAACGATTCTCTCCAGTCATGGTGCAACCAGTTCACGGAAATCAACGACGACATATCATCAAAACTCATTTTTTCCCGGGTCACGAACACGCCGAACAGACTCTATTCCCCGCTTGCGAAAGCCGGTCCGAAACTGAGCTATGTGAACATGGGACCTAAATGGTATCTCGTCAAGGCCATCAGAGCGGACGAGGAGACGTTCATAATTGCCGGGCTCGAAATAAAGAACACGCTCGTAGAGAGGCACTTACGCGGAAGAAACGGGATAAACCCGAAGCTCCGCCTTGTCGGAGGCAACTACAACATAGCCCCGCTTTCCGAGGACAGCGGCTCTCCTGTACTTCTCGACGGAGTTCCCGTGTTCAAGGTCACGCGCGACCTCATGGCTTCTCAGAGCGAGGCCATAGACTATTCGCTTTTCTCTCCACTTGTCTATGCCGATGGCCCGGTGCTGTCCTCACTCGGCGCACTGCTGAGCATAAACACGCTACTCACGCTTCTGTTGCTGACCGTGTTCCTGATGAGGCAGAAAACCGTCCGAAGGCTACGGAGCAGCGCCCATCCGAAGACATTCGCCATAATCTACGGGCTCGGGGTGCTGCTTCTGATGGCCGGTTCGTTCGCCTACATCCACATCGCGAACAAGAGCGTAATATTCAACTCCAGCCTTTCGATGGAGTTCTTCCGATGGAACAGCAATTTCTGGTTCTCCATGCTGACTTTCCTGTCGTTCATCCTGCTGATGATAATGACGCTCTTCCAGATTTTCAGCCTGAAGATTGTCTTTACTGAGCTCACCGGGAAAAACTTCAACACGCGGTCAATCTGGTGGGTACTGGCTTTCTCGTTCATCTGTGCAGCCTACCTGACGGCGACATCGTCGGTCTATGGATTCCGGAAAGAGCAGAGAAAAATCTGGACATGGTCTGACAGGCTTGCCATCGATCGTGACCTTGGTCTCGAAATCCAACTGCTCAGCGTCGAGGACGGGATTGACAACGACCCGGTCATATCCTCACTCATTGCAATGCCAAACAGCGACCGTCCTATACGCAACCGTGTAACGGAGACCTTCCTCTGGCGCGTATCACAGTCGCATGATGTCAATGTGATGGTCGTTGGAGACGGAGACAGGGCGGGACGGAGAATCTTCGATGAGGTAATAGCCACCAACACGCGGATTTACGAGAACTCGCACTTTTTCTACTGCGACAATGGGGACGGCTTCAACGGATATGTCGGAGTGTTCGTCTATCCTCTTGGAGAACAGGGGATTGCCCGAATGATGATCCGAATCTCAAACAACCGCGAAACTGACCTCTACGGCTATCGCAGCCTTCTGCCACGAACAGCAGGTCTCGGAGAAACCGGCATACCGGCCTATTATTCGTATGCAAAATATCATGACAACCGCCTCAAGTCATTCCGCGGAGACTACCCGTATCCGACGGAGACCGACCACATAGCGCAGCTTAATTTCGGAACGGACGGACACGACTTCTTCCGTTTCAAGGGATATAATCACTATTGTTCGCGCATAGGTGCACACGAACTCACGGTAATATCCCGCCCGACACGCAAGGCGACGTCATATTTCACGACATTTTCGTTCATGTTTCTCATTTCCTTCTTTTTCATATATCTCATACGACAAGAGAGACGGCCGAAAATCTCAAGGAGAAATTACCTGCGTGCAAAAATCAACTTCCTGGTTATCATATCGTTAATTCTGACACTTACGGTAATATCTGTCGTCAGCGTGATGTTCGTCTACGACCGAAACGAAAGTAATATGCTCAGGCTGATGTCGAATAAAATCAACACGGTCCAGGCACTTTTAGAAAAGCGCTGCCAGCATGTGAACTCCATCTCCGAACTCCAGACACCGCAGTTCTACGGCAGCCTTTCTGAGGTCGGGCAGGTGACGCGGTCGGACATCACGCTCTACACTCCTTCCGGAAAAGTCTTTGTCAGCACAGCGCCGGAAGTCTTTGAGAGAATGGCTGTTGGAAGCCGATTAAACCAGGACGCCTACTACAGCATAACGAAGCAGAGCCAGAGATATTTCATCCACAAGGAGGAACTGGCAAGAAAGAGCTACTACGCGCTCTATGCACCGATTTTCAATGCGCACGGAGACATGCTTGCGATTGTAAACTGTCCTTATACGGACGAGGACTACGGATTCAACCGCGAGGCTGTGATGCACGCAAGTCTTATCGTATGCCTGTTCTTCATGCTTGTGCTGCTGTCTATATGGCTGAGTTCGGTGGTGACAAACAATCTGTTCCGTCACATAATGCGTCTGAGCCAGAAGATGGACAGCATGGACATCCACAACCTTGAGGAGATTGAGTACAACGGAAAGGATGAGGTGTCGGGACTGGTGGAGGCCTACAATAAGATGGTACGCGCTATGGCGGAGAGCAGCAAGCAGCTGGCAAAGGCAGAGAGGGACAGTGCATGGAGCGAGATGGCACGTCAGGTTGCGCACGAAATCAAGAACTCGTTGACGCCTATCCGTCTGAAGATTCAGAAGTTGCAGAGGCTGCGGGCAAACGGGAGCCCGGACTGGGACGCAAAGTTCGATGATACGGCAAAAGTGATTCTGGAGCACATCGATGTACTTGCGGATACGGCGAGCGGATTCTCGGCAATCGCGAAGCTCTACGGGGAGCAGGCTACTGAGGTGAATCTGGACAAGATGCTGTCGGAGCAGACGTTCATGTTCGACAATAGGGACAATGTGGGAATCACCTACATAGGCCTTGCTGACGCTCGGGTGATGGCTCCTCAATCACAGCTGGTGAGGGTATTCATCAACCTGATAACCAACGCGATACAAGCCATAGGGATGAGGCAGGAAGCCCAAGAGGCCGCAGGCGTGGAGCCGGAGTACGGAAGGATTCTGATAAGCCTGAGGAACAGCACCGAGGACGGCTACTATGACATTGTTGTGGACGACAACGGCACGGGAGTCAGTGACGAGGATTTGGACAAACTGTTTGTTCCGAACTTTACGACCAAGAGCAGCGGCACCGGGCTCGGCCTTTCAATCTGCCGCAGCATCATCGAGTCCTGCAACGGCACCATCAACTATAGCAAGTCCTACGCGTTAGGCGGTGCCTGCTTTACAGTGAAATTACCCAAAATTGGGTAATTTCACTGTAAGGGACCTCCTAACCCCAGTCACTTCGTGACAGCCCCTATTAGGGGCACACCGGCTTCGCCGGCGGAGCCCCCACCCCGGTCGCTTCCGCGACTTTTCCAATGTTTTATCTAAATAGTATTCTAAGGCCTTCAAATAAGAAACCTTTCTTATGGCTTGGAGTAGGGGATGAAGAAAAGGATGGGATGCAAGGCGTCCAACGCAGCAGACCGCCTTTTATTCGCCCCGTAGTTCTTTTTCAGCCCTTACGAAAGCATCAGACCGCTTAAGAATGAAGTTGGAGCCAAGATATTTGGTGCGCACCTCGTCGTCAGAGGCAAGGGCCTCCGGTGTGCCGGCCTGAAGGATGGTGCCTTCATAAAGAAGGTAGGCGCGGTCGATGATGGCGAGGGTCTCACCGACATTGTGGTCTGTGATGATAACCCCTATGTTCTTGTATTTGAGTTTGGCAATGATGTACTGGATGTCCTCCACCGCAATAGGGTCGACTCCGGCGAAAGGCTCATCAAGCAGGATGAACTTCGGATCGATGGCAAGGGCCCGTGCAATCTCGCAACGACGTCTCTCACCTCCGGAGAGCTGGTTACCATAACTCTTGCGCACTTTGTGCAAGTTAAACTCGTCAAGCAGGTTCTCAAGGCGATCCTTGCGCTCTGCCTTTGTGAAGTGCGAGGACATCTCCATCACGGACATGATGTTGTCCTCCACTGACATCTTTCTGAACACGGATGCCTCCTGCGCGAGGTACCCCACGCCTTTCTGTGCCCTTTTGTACATCGGAAGCCCGGTGATTTCCTCGTCATCGAGGAATATGCGCCCCTCGTTCGGAACGATGAGTCCAGTAATCATGTAGAAGCTCGTTGTCTTTCCGGCACCGTTAGGACCGAGAAAACCGACGATTTCCCCCTGTTCCACTTCCATAGACACGCCCTTGACGACGGTTCTGACACCATATTTCTTGACGAGATTCTCGCAGCGCAGTTTCATATCAAATTCTGAATGTGTTAGTCAATTTTCCATGCGGCTTCCGCCGACCCCTATTTTATGTCAAGCGAAAAGTCCTTGACGAGGTTCTTCACCTCCTCATTGTTCTCCATCAGCACCTTAGCTTTGTCGCTCGGCATGTAGACGACCTTCTCGCCTTCCGCGACAGGAGCCACCGTGACCGAGAGCATCAGCGCGTCCGAGCCGGCTATCCGCCGGAAGTGGCCCTCAAGTTCGTGGAGCAACTTCGACTCGACCCACTCCTTCTGCGCATCGTTGACAACCTGGAAGCGCACGACTTTTTTGCCCTCGACTGTCTCGAACTCAAGCTTGGAGTTGGTCAACATGGTGTAGAGACGGGGCTTAGCACTATAGAGAGCGGCAAGCTCCGGCCAACGTGCCTTAAGAGCGTCGTCGGACGGCAGTTCCGCCTGTACAATCTCAACCTTTGTATTCTCGGCCTTCTCGGCATTTTCCACAAGTGCCTTCATTGACATTCCTCCGCCGGTCCTTCCGGCACGCCTTGCACGCGGCTGCGGAGCGGCCTGTTCTGCTGAAGCTGCGTCAGCAGCAGGCGCGGCACTCTCTGGGGTCTTTATTGCGGGTGTCTCATGGACAATTGATGGTTTTTCCTCCACAGGAGCAGTCCGGGACGGCTGAGGGGAGGCATCTGGCTGAGCAGCCACAACAGGAGTCGGCTGAGACGATGCCACGGGCTGAACTGCGACAGGCTGAGCAGCCACAACAGGAGTCGGCTGAGGAGAGACCGCGGTCTGAACCGGAGCACCGGCAGAGGGTCTGTTCAGAATGAAGCAGAGCCTCATCAGAGCAAACTCTATGTGCAGGCGCGGATTAGTCGCCGCCTTGTAGTTTGCCTCGCAGCCGGTAGTGATGCCGAGCGCTTCATAGAGAAAAGCCAGCGAACACTTCGCCGCCTGCTCAGAATAACGGGCCTTGAGTGAGGCCGGAAGCTCCAGCAAGGATTCTATCCCGCCTGACTTCGACACGATGAGGTCGCGCAGATGCGAACTCAGCGCCCCAACGAAATGCAGCGCGTTGAATCCTTTTGCGAGAATCTCGTCGAAGGTCTTGAGGCAGAACGCATAATCGCCCGTAAGAAAATGCTCGACGAGCGAAAAACTGTACTCATAATCCAGCACATTGAGATTACGGATGACGTCGGCATATTTCACGTCCGTTCCGCAGAACGCCACTGTCTGGTCAAATATCGTAAGCGCGTCCCTCATCGCCCCGTCTGCCTTGTGTGCAATGACGTGCAGTGACTCGTCATCAATCGTGATGCCTTCCTTTTCCGCCACCATCCTGAGGTTCTTCACAATGTCGTCCACCGAAATCCTGTTAAAATCGTAGGTCTGGCAACGGGAGAGAATCGTAGGCAGAATCTTGTGCTTCTCTGTGGTCGCAAGTATGAAAATCGCGTGTGCGGGCGGCTCTTCAAGGGTCTTGAGGAATGCGTTGAACGCCTGGGACGACAGCATGTGTACCTCGTCGATGATGTAGACGCTGTACTTGCCCACCTGCGGCGGCACCCTCACCTGGTCCATCAGGTTCTTGATGTCCTCGACTCCGTTGTTGGAGGCGGCATCAAGCTCATGAATACAGTAGGAACGACCCTCAGCGAACGAACGGCAGGACTCGCACACCCCGCAAGGCTCCATGTCCGCTGATGGATTTGAGCAGTTTATCATCTTTGCGAAGATTCGTGCCGTCGTGGTCTTGCCCACACCCCTCGGTCCGCAGAAAAGGTAGGCATGCGCAAGCTGTCCACGAAGAATCGAGTTCTTGAGCGTCCTCGCGATGTTATCCTGCCCGATGAGTGTTCCGAAATTCTCCGGCCTATACTTCCGTGCCGAGACGATATACTGTTGTTCGTTCTGTTCCATTGTGCTTTATGGCGTTTAACCTACAAAGATAGGAAAACTCGCTCACATACGGATGGATTTCAGAGGAATAATGCAAAGTGCTTGGACGA
>UQYV01000026.1 GCA_900545245.1 uncultured Bacteroidales bacterium | reverse complement strand
TGGTTTTCCTGCACTATTTTTAGGATCGCCGCGCCGTAGCCTTCGGCCTTTGCCGGGCCGATGCCCGGAACTTCGAGGAGTTCTTCTTGAGTGTGAGGCAGATATGCCGCGATGTTGTCGAGAACCTTGTTGCTGAGGATGTAGAATGCCGGAACATTGAGTTCATGCGCTTTTTCGAGCCGCCAGGATTTCAGGGCTGCGACAAGTTTCGTATTGATGCCCTCTGTCCCACCAATGCCAACAGACGGCCTGGAAGCGACCTTGTTGCCGATTTTCGGCTCCGGCCTGTCCTTGCTGCGGTCGTAGTCAAAGGGGACGAAGGAGACCTCGGAGGCAAGCGCTCGGACATCGGCGAGACGGCTTTGGAGAAAATCGTCTATGGTCGTGTCGGTCATGAATGCCGAGGCGCGGAGAGGGGAGCTGAGAACGATTCCTTCGAGTGAACGGCAGCGGCTCAGCGCGACGTATGCCTGACCTGGCGAGAAGGCTGCCCTCGCGTCAATAATAGCGCGGTCGAATGTCAGACCCTGGCTCTTGTGGATGGTGATGGCCCAGGCCGGGCGCACCGGATATTGCTTGAACTTGCCTATCGTGGTGGAATGTACGGTCTTGTCCGTTTCGTCTAACTGATAGCGTATGTTCTCCCACTCCATCGGCTCGACGTCAATCGTGACTCCCGTGTCTGCAATCCGGACCTTAATCTTGTCCTTCCACAGGTAGCAGACCTCACCAAGGGTGCCGTTGATGAAGCGTTTGTCCGGGTCATTCTTGATGAACATCACCTGAGCGCCCTTCTTCAGTACAAGCCGTTCCGCAGTCGGGAAAGATTCCGCGGGAAACGTCCCGGTGACTTTTGCGTCAAAGGCATATTCGTCGCCGTCGAGCTTTGTCATCTCTCCCTCGTTCACGTTCTGTACCATGCGGTTATGCGTGACAAGGCGGATGTAGTTGTCTTCAGGGCGGGGCATGAATCTGGGCTGATAGCGCGTGTTGAGCTCATCGATGTCTTCAGGTGTGAGACGGCCGATGCGTGCGCGGTTGAGAATATCCACAAAATGAGAATCATTCTGGCGATATACATTCTTCAATTCTATGCAGGAATACTCCAAATTCTGAAGAGCCTTGCAGTCAAAGAAATACAGAGACTTATAGTGCTGTCTCAGAATCATTTCCTCCTCACCGTGCGCAATCGGAGGAAGCTGCTGCAGGTCGCCTATCATCAGAAGCTGCACCCCGCCGAACGGAAGGTAGCTGCGCCGTATCCTGCGGAGTTCCGCGTCGATGTGGTCGAGCAGGTCGGCCCGCACCATTGAAATCTCATCTATGATTATGAGGTCGAGGTTGCGTATAAGGTCAAGCTTTGCCTTTCTGATGAGATAGCCCGTCTGCGGCGCCACCACTCCCGGCACATAGGCCCCGAGCCCGAACTGGAAGAAAGAATGAATCGTCATCGCCCCTGCATTGACCGCTGCAACGCCCGTCGGGGCTAGTACAATGTGCTTTTTCTTCGTGTGCCTTGTGATGTCCCTCAGAAATGTCGTCTTTCCAGTCCCGGCCTTTCCCGTCAGAAACAGACTCCTGCGAGTCTTCTCCACGATAAACCGCGCCAGTTCAATCTCAAAATTTCTATCTTCCATATTACGCATAAAACTTTATGAATCCGCCAACGACGGCTTCCGATGACATCCCAAGTCAGAGACAAATATACGGAAAATATGAGCAAAAAGACACCAAAAGAACGAATATGTAACAATAATAAACAGCTTCTCAGATAAACAATGCAAACACTGATGCTCCGACGACGGTGAGTATGCCGCTGACGACTATCGAGAGGCTGCTCATTGCACCTTCCACCGCTCCCATCTCCATTGCCTTTGCCGTGCCGACCGCGTGGGAGGCGGTTCCGATGGCTATGCCCTTGGCTATCGGCTCGCTGATGTGGAGAAGGCGGAGGAATTTTTCAGCGAATATGTTGCCCAGGACTCCTGTGATGATGATGGAGACGACCGTCACAGGAATGTAGCCGCCGAGTTCTTCGGAGACTCCGAGCCCGATGGCTGTGGTGATTGACTTCGGAAGGAAGGTGACGTATGCCGCGTGGTCAAAATGAAACAGCAGGGCGAGCAGCAGGATGCAGACAAGGCTGGACAGGACGCCTGCGCTGATGCCGGCGACAACTGCTTTCCAGTTCTTCCTGAGAAGTTCAACCTGTTGATACAGAGGCACCGCAAGACAGATTGTCGCAGGAGTCAGAAGATAGCTGATTATCTCCGCTCCACGCGCATAGCTTTCATAGCTCACTCCGAGCAGGGAAAGCGTTGCAATGACCAGAATGATGGACACCAGCAGCGGGTTCGCGAGTGCCCATCCGGTCTTTTTCTTTAGCCAAATGCCGAAAATATAGGACGACAGGCTTATGAATACTCCGAAGAATACCGATGATTCAAATATCTGTGACATATTACTTTGTCTCCGTTTCGCTACGTTTCTTAACATGCTCACTCTTCTTTCCGTGCCATATGACAAACTGCGTTACGGCACCGGAGACTCCCATGACGACGAATGTGCTGACAATGGTTATGAGGGCATATTCCCACACTGACGATTTTACGGCGCCCCATGACTCCATCAGACCGGCTGCCGCGGGAATGAACATTATCGGCATGACAGCGATAAGGAAAGAGCTAACTTCCCTTATGTCACTGACTTTCACCCATCTTTTCCCACAAAGTGTCAGCGCTGCGTCTCACCATAAAGCAGCCCGTTTTGTCGTTATAGACGCAGTCGTACCAAACCGGAGGCACGACCTCTGTCCCGTCCATCAGACATGCTCCTTTAAGACTGCCGCGGCGCACCGGAATATAGTTCCTGACAGTGTTGAACGAGAAGTTGGTGTAGCGTCTCGACAGCGGAATCATTACCTTACCGGTTTCGTAGTCATGCAGCCCGACATATTTCTTGTTACCGACCTTGTAGCAGCCGTGGGTGGCGGTGCACGACGTATATCCCAAATCCGGAGAAATCAGTTCGCGTCCGGTGGAATCGCATACTCCGACGAAATCGTCCTTCTTGACGACATAGCGGTTTCCTTTCTTTGTCCTGTAGCCGCTCGTGTAGTGATTCTCCCACCTGATGACCTCCGTTCCGTCCTTCTTTGCGAGTCCTATATATAAAGTAACATTCTCCCCGTCAGCGCTTGTGTAGAATTTTCCGAGGCTGAACATCCCGGAACTTTCCCTGAATGTGCAGCTTTTGTAGCCACGCGAGCGCGGAATCAGGACGTTCATGTCCTTGTCATAGACCTGCACCGCCCCGTTCTTGACATCCTTGTACCATACAAAACCGTCCGGCTCTTCAAACCTGTAAGGGTCCCCCTTCTTGTGGTCTTCGTAATAATCCTGTGCCATAGCGTCAGTCACAGACAGTCCGAGACACAGCATAATCCCGAAAAAGAATTTTCCTGAGAAATGTGAAATTTTCATAGATATTTTATTAAATCTATAAAGAATGCGTTGAAATTGTCCGAAATCTTTGTTTGAGCGAAGGTATGAAGTATTTGTCGGAGACATATTTTCCTGCGACAAACGGATTCTCAAGTTCGTTATATTCCATGCTCTACACCTTTTATCGCGAATATAATTATTACATTTGTGATTATCAAACTTTTGATAAAATTTGCACGATTTGTACGGCATTGACCCACCTTTGAGGGGGTTTCTAAGTAAAATTACTTATTGCAAAGATGTGAAATTATCCTTTCCTTTGCGAAAACAATTAACCAAAAATAGTTATGAAAAAGACATTTATCATTATTTTGACTCTTGTCGCATCTTTATTTCTCAATTCTTGCTCCAAGGCGGACATCATGCTTTCCGGAGACTGGTGGACCATCATTAATAATGAGGTTGGCAGCGGACAGGAAAATCTTGTTATTCGTTTCAACAGTGCCAAATCGACAGTGAACTTTGCATTGAAATCCTTGGAATCCAAAGAAAACACCTATTATATGATTGAGTCTCTTGAAAGGAAGTATACTCTCGAGAGCACTGGAAAGGGGGAGGGAATCATCAGAATTGTTGAAAAGGACGGCACTCAGTGGCCGGAACTTCACTACCGCTCGCTCACCATTGCAACTCTTATGCTCTTGCATATCGATGAGAACGGAAAAGAAGCCGACAACATCGCTCTTTTCCCATTCCTTGAGGACAAGTCAAAGGAAAAGACAATCAAAACGACTACAGATAAAGCCTATGAGACTAGAATTCTCAAGATGATTGAGAGATTCCGTGCTGTCGGTCGTCTTGTCGTGACAAAATAATCTTGAACACATACAATCTCACCGCAGGCTCGCCTGCATCTTGACATTTGTTGTGCTTGCTACTCCTCGCTGACGAGGCAGAAGTCGAGGTCTCTGGTGATCTGCTCCTTGTCGAGGTGCTGGCCGATGAATACTAGCTTCTGCATGCGGTCGCCGTATTTCGGGTCCCAGTCTTTCATGAAGTCCGGGTCCTGGCGAGCGATTTCCTTGAGGTCTTCTTCGGGAGCGGTGGCGTACCACTTGCCGGCGGCCTTGAGCTGGAACTGACGGCCTGCCTGCTCGAAGAGGTAGGACATGTCGGTGTCGTCGCTGAAGTAGCATAGACCCTTGGCGCGGATGATGTTGCGCGACCATTTCTTCGCCACGAAATTGTCGAACTTGTTCATGTCGAAGGCCGGACGACGGCAATAGACGAAAGTGCCAATTCCGTATTCCTCAACCTCGCCGCCATCATGCTCGTGGTGATGGTGGTGATGATGCCCTCCGACTTCCTTGTGGTGATGGTCATGTTCTTCATCCTCATCGTGGTCGTCATCGTGATGGTGGTGGCCGTGCTCGTCCTCATCATGGTCGTCATCCTCGTGATGGTCATGTTCCGCTTTGTGAGCATCCTCCTCGGAAGTCTCAATGCCCTTGATCCAGCCTGCTGAGGCTGACACCTTGTCATAGTCAAACAAGTGGGTGTTCAGCAGTTTGTCGAGTTCGACATCCGCGTAGTTGCATTCTATAATTTCGGCTTTCGGCTGAAGCTCGCGGATGATCGCCTTTATGCGTTCGAGTTCCTTAGGCGAAACTTCCGATGCCTTGTTGAGGAGAACTGTGTTGCAGAACTCAATCTGTTGGATTACAAGGTTTTCGATATCCTCTTCGTCGATGTTTTTCATTACGAGGGTGTCGCCGCAGTCGAACTCGCTCTGCATTCTCATCGCATCCACAACGGTGACAATGTTGTCGAGCCGGCAGATGCCGTACTTCGTGTAGAGACCGCCGAAGGTCGGAATGCTGCAGATTGTCCTCGCGATAGGTTCAGGTTCACAAATTCCGCTGGCCTCGATGACGATGTAGTCGAATTTCTGCATCCTCATGATTTCATAAATCTGCTCAATGAGGTCTGCCTTGAGCGTGCAGCAGATGCAGCCGTTCTGGAGAGCGACGAGACTCTCGTCCTTCTTCCCGACCACTCCGCCTTTCTGGATGAGATCCGCGTCTATGTTCACTTCGCCTATATCATTGACAATCACGGCGAAACGTATACCCTTTTTGTTCGCCAAAATCCTGTTGAGGAGCGTAGTCTTGCCGCTTCCGAGATAGCCGGTGAGCAGGAGAACCGGAATTTCTTTCTTTTCCATATAAATTGTCTTAGTCTTACCTTGTGCCAGCAATTCCAGTGACAAATTGTCATAAGAAAATGCGGCTCATATTTGCGTCAAAGTCTGTGCCTTTGCCGGAAAAAAGCTATCTTTGTCCCGCTTTGCCGAAGTCTCTGCCAATGTTGTCAGAGGACTGTCCCGGTGACATTGCTCACGATATGCCAAAAAAGGAAGCTGTAGAGAAGATGTTTGACAGCATCGCTCCGGAATATGATGCCTTGAACCATATACTTTCGCTGAACATCGACAAGATATGGCGTCGTCGCGCCGTGCGAAAACTTCTGCCGAAGGATGCTGATTTTCATATACTTGACGTTGCCTGTGGAACAGGGGACTTCTCGATTGCCGTGGCAAGGCGCTCGCAGAAAGCCAGGATTACCGGCATCGACCTCTCGGACGGAATGCTTGCCGGAGGACGTGAAAAGGTCGCGAGGCTTGGTCTTGACGACCGGATTGAACTGCGGAAAGGAGACTGCGAGGCGCTGGAGTTCGCCGATGACAGTTTCGACGGGGTCTGTGTGGGATTCGGAGTGAGGAATTTCGAACATCTCGAGCAGGGGCTGCGCGAGATGCGCCGTGTGCTCCGCCCGGGCGGCAGGTTGGTGATACTGGAACTTTCCGTACCTCAGAATAGGCTGCTTCTTGCGCTGTACAAGCTGTATTTCCTGAAGATACTTCCATGGGTGGGAGGCAGGGTCAGCGGTGACAAGGCAGCCTACCGCTACCTCCCCGCTTCTGTCCTGAATTTCCCCCTTCCTAAGCGCTTCAAGGCCATCCTGTCATCCTGCGGCTTTACGTCCGTTAGCCACACGCCCCTCACGTTCGGCATTTGCCGGATGTACGTCGCTTCACTACCACAGATAAGCCGTGAACCCGACAGCAAGGAGAATTGACAGGGCGAAAGTTCCCATTACCAACATCGGAAAGTACTTGTCGAGGGCATGACCGCTGTGCTTCCAAACTCCTATGAGGTGGATGGCATAGAGCGGAAGTGTAACGAGAAACAGGCAGTGCCGCCAGTCGAACATTCTGCATCCGAAGACATAGCCGAGCAGCAGTGCCCAGCCTCCGACAATCAGGAGCGTCTGATATATCCTCGCTTTCTTTTCTCCCAACCTTATCGCAATGGTGACTCTTGTCGCGGCGTCTGTCTTCATGTCGCGGATGTTGTTGATGTTCAGCACGCCCACGCTGAACAGTCCGATTGCCGACGCCGGCATAAGAAGATAGAACGACGGAATCTCGTGCGCGACGACAAAATATGCTCCGAGCACCGAAACTATTCCGAAAAATGTGAATACGGCAATGTCTCCGTGGCCGCTGTATCCGTATGGGTGTCGCCCGAGCGTATATTTTATTGCTGCCATGACGGCGGCTGCTCCGAGAATAATCAGCATAATCGGCTCAAGCTGCAGGAATGTCCCATAAGACGTGTAGACCATTGCCGCACCGGATACGCAGCTCATCACAGCCCAAAACGCGACCATCCTGCGGTAGTCCTTGTCGCCAAGATGTCCCTTGGAGTAGTTCGGACCCTGTCTGTCCTCGCCGTCGGTGCCGCTGAGGCAGTCCCCATATTCATTCGAGACATTGGACAGAATCTGAAGGCACACGGCAGTCAGCGCCACAAGAGCCGCGACTCCCCAATTTATGCGATAGTCCGCCGCCGCAAGCCCGATTCCGGTTATTATTCCCGCAAGCGATAGCGGCAATGTGCGAAGCCTCGTCGATTTTACATAATACCTGAATTTCTCCATACTCATTATAGTCTGCGTTAAATCTAAAATCCTGTTTTTCGGGATATTCGTTCATAATATCCCCAAATTCCGCGAAAACGACGCAAAGTTACGGAATATTTCCCAATCCTCAAGCCCACCTCCTGCGATTGCCGGTATTCGTATGTTTCATAACCAATGCTTTTCATTCTTTCGAGTCCGTCGTACATTTGTACCACGTTTTTGAATATAAACAATTAAATCATACAATTATGAAACTCGTAGTATTTTTCATTATGGTGGTTCTCTGCATCGCTGGCAGCATTTTCACTGCGTTTGACAAGATGAGGCGTCTCAATGGCGTAGAAAGAAAGAAGAATCAGAGACTTCGCATGAGGGAAATCAAGGATATCGTGACAGAGTAGTAAAGCGGTATCTTGGCCACATAGTACTGTTTTCATCAGTACTTTATATGCATTAATTTTTCAGGCTGCTGAACTTCGAGAGAAATTCAGCAGTTATTATTTAGTGGCAGACCGCTTTTTATTCGCCCCTCGTAACGGAAAAGGAGAATTTCTTGAAGATGAAGATAGGAATCATAGTCGCCAGCACCATCAAAACTATGGCAATGAGGCAGATGAGCGCATTGTAGTGGAAAACGTTGCGGTAGTGGGAGAATGTTTCTTCCCCGGATGCCATGATGGCGAGCACAAGTGCATTTACGGCTCTGTATGCGTACATTCCCGGAATCATCGGGAGCAGGGCAGGGAATGAGAGCGCCTCCACCGGGCATTTTCTCCATTTCGCAACAGGGAGCGAAAGTAGTCCGATTGCGAGGCCGGCGAAGAAGCTTGCCTGGACGATGTGGACACCGAAATACTCCATGAGCACGAATCGTGTCATGTGCCCCGTCGCCGCAAGTATCGCGCACCCGAGGAAACTGTTCTTTGAAATGTTGCTTATACTGCCGAAACCGATTGCTGCAATCGCTGCAAACAATCCGTCCGAAATAATCGCTAATGGAATAGACATGTTAAACATAATTGATCTGCATTATCATGAGTGCAAGGCACAGTCCGAGAGAAAGGGATATTGTCGTGATTATTGCTTGTATGAAACGGCTGAGGCAGCAGACGTAGTGTCCGTAGATGAGGTCGCTCATCGCGTTGATGAACGGGATTCCGGGGACGAGCCACAGCACGCTGGTGGCCAACGCGATGTCCGGCGTTCCGCTCCATCCGAACACATATCCCGAGCAGCTTATTATTGCTGACAGACAGCTCGACGCTATGATTGAAAACTGAACGTTAAGTCTCTGCTTGATAATCATTTCGTGCTTGAGATAGAACCCGCAAACTGTGGCTACGAAAACTATCGCCATGGCAATCCAGTCTCCGTTGAACAGACGGCAGAACGACGCGTTGGCGCAGCCGACGAGAAATGTTACAAGCGGAAACGGCAGACGTGGCACGCGGAGTATGTTCTCATACTCTTTCCATGCCTCGTCAAGACTTAGATTGTTGTCTGAAATCTTCCAGCTGAGTGCGCTGAGTCGTGTAATGGCGTCGAAGTTCAATGAAGTTTCACTGATTTTGCAGTTCACTGTGTATGAGTGCTCACGCTTGCAGTCCCACAGGGTCAGCATTATCTCGTTTGGAAGTACGGCAAAATCCGCCAAAGCCCCGTATGATTCGGCAATTCTCACGACATTCTTCTCCGTCCTTATGGTCGTCGTGCCGCTTGACAGTAGTTTTGCGGCGTACTCAGACAGGAAACGACATAACTCTTTAAGATGTTTATGCGTAGTTGTTGTAACAATTATGTTCTCCTGAGTAACAGCCGTATTATCATTCATTTCCATAAAACATGCATCAATTCTTCCATTAAATGTCCACCGCGACTCTTATATTAGTCGAGGTAGTGGTTGCTGTCAGTGCTGTCCCAACTAATCACGTGATGCTTGTGATTTTCCTTAATCAACCATCCGAGAACAGGAACTGCAACGACAGCTGCGAGACAAGCGATTATTATGAACTGCGCATTCGTGTTCATACAGCTTGCAAAGTGAAGAAACAAATCCATAACAATATAAAATTAAAACACTACATTACTTCGGAGCATCCGTAAATCCGGCTCTCCGGAAACGGCTGCAAAATTATCGTATACTCCGCACACGAGTATGTCTTTGTTATGAAATGTTGCGATTGCCGCATTCGGGACGGAATTTTGCATCTTATGGAAAATTGTGTAATTTTGCGCCCACTTTTGAAATACTATCCTAGGGCTGTTTGGGAAGAAAGTATTTTCTTATTCAGTTACTGGGCGGGAATGTACCCGGAGTAGTTGAAACCTCTAAAACAATGAACAACAAATCATCCAAGACGGTGAGTGTGCTGTTTATGCTTTTCAGCATCCTCTTCTGCGTTTGCCTCATCACGGCAAATCTTCTTGAAACAAAGCAAATCGCAGTCGGTCCGATTTCCTTGACCGGCGGTCTTCTTATTTTCCCGGTGAGCTACATCATCAATGACTGTGTCTGCGAGGTCTGGGGTTATGGCAAGGCGCGTCTGCTCATTTGGGCCGGGTTCGCAATGAATTTCTTCGTTGTTGCGATGGGTGCCCTGTGCGATGTCATTCCTCCTGCACCATATTGGGAGAATCAGGAAGGCTTTCACGCCATTTTCGGACTCGCTCCGCGCATTGCCGCCGCATCATTTGTGGCCTTTATCGTAGGTTCGTTCGCCAACGCTTTCGTCATGAGCAAAATGAAGATTCACGATGGAGCGAAGCGCTTTTCTCTCCGTGCAATTTTGAGCACTGTCGCTGGAGAGAGCTGTGACAGCCTCATATTCTTCCCGCTTGCCTTCGGGGGAGTAATTCCGGCGTCTGAGCTCCCGTGGCTGATGCTCTGGCAGGTCATTCTCAAGACCGTCTATGAAATCATCGCCCTTCCATTGACCATCCGTGTCGTGAAGGCGCTCAAAAAACATGAGGGAGAGGATGTGTATGACAATAATATCTCCTATAACATATTTAAAATAAAGGACTTATAATTATGGAAGGACGAGAGAAGGAAGGCCTCCTTGCGCTTGGCAAGAAGACCGAGTATAGACAGGACTACGCTCCGGAAGTGCTGGAGTCATTCATCAATAAACACCCGGACAATGATTATTGGGTACAGTTCAACTGTCCGGAATTCACGAGCCTTTGTCCGATTACCGGGCAGCCGGACTTCGCGGAAATCAAGATTTCCTATATGCCCGACAAACGTATGGTTGAGTCCAAGAGCCTGAAACTCTACTTGTTCAGTTTCCGTAACCATGGCGATTTCCATGAGGACTGCGTGAACAAAATCATGAAGGATCTGATTAAGTTGATGGATCCTAAGTATATAGAGGTGACCGGAATTTTCACCCCTCGCGGTGGAATCTCCATCTATCCGTACGCAAACTACGGCCGTCCGGGGACGAAATACGAGAAGATGGCGGAGTTTCGTCTCCAGAACCATGCTTTGTAGGGGAAGGAAGTCCGGAGGAGGGGAAACAAGACGCTACGTTATATGGCGTACTTCATGAATAAGTACTATGATGAGGACAAGATTTACCGCATTAGTTGATTTTATTCAGCCAGTCGGCTATTAATGAATGACAGTTGGAAGTTTGTGAGGAACGTATCCACAGGCTCGGTTCAAGGAAATTACCTTCCGGGATAAGCCGTTTGGTATCAGCCTCGACTCCGCTGATTCCACTGCTTGAACTTGATACTATCAGACCGATGTCTTTTCCTTTCATTTCATCGCCGTAGTGGAAAAGGAATGTTTGCAGCGGGGCTGCCATATTGCTCCACCAAAGCGGCGCTCCTACGATAATTCTGTCGTAATCGGCAATGTTAACTTCCACTGGTTTGATTTCAGGATAAGATGCCGCATCGTTCGGATTGTTCCTGATTGCCTGAATCAGTGCACTTCCGATGGCATAATTGTTGGCCGCATAGTCAAGACCTTCTTCGGCTGGTTCTATTCTTACTGCATCTGCCTCTATTTGTGTTTGCAAATCAGTCACGATGGTATGTACATTGTTCGTGAAGCTGTAATACACGATCAGTGTCTTGCCCGTAGGATTGGGATTATCGGGGTTGTCCGGATTTTCAGGTTCATTGCCATCATCCGGATTTTCCGGCGTATCCGGGATTTCGGTTTCCGACCTATTAGGTTCGTTGTCATCGGGAGAGCAGACGCTCAGACCCACCGCTACAAAAGCGGCAAATAGTAGATACAGAAACTTTTTCATAATGCTTCTCCTTGTTAAAAATTAAATTATTGAATCCACTTTAAAAAGTGTGCAAGTAGGCAAATAACGTATAGTTTTCATCTGCTTATCACCTATCTAAGTTTCAATTTGATAGTGCTCTGACTTTTTCAAGTGGACTCATATTATTATAAATTGGATGTCTATTTTTTTTACTGATGAGAATCCCTGTTCCGCCAAAGCCTCTGCTACACTTCCATAATGGACGGGTGACAGTAAAAGTCCGTTGCCAAGTCAGTCCAGTTTCCCTTTTGCAGGCAATAGCTACACGGTTGCTGTGAGGCTCAATGTGTTTTGTTCTGAAGTTCAGAAATAAAATACTCGTCATTAAAACGAGATTTTATTTCTTTTCAAAGGCCTTTTTGAGGAAATCTTCTATTTTATCGAATGGAATGACATCAAGGTTATCGTACAAATCGACGTGATTCGCTCCCGGAATAATCATTAGTTCCTTATTTTCAGTGGTCAGTCGTTTGTAGGCATCTTCGCTGAAGTAGCGGGAATGAGCTTTCTCTCCGTGAATCATCAGCACGGCACTACGGATCTCTCCGATATAGGTGAGCAGCGGCATATTTATGAATGAAAGCACGCTGGTCTTGGAGATTCCCTTGTTGGAGTTGGGAGAACGATGATGATAGCCGCGCTTTGTCTTGTAATAGTCATGGTAATCCTTGACGAATTGTGGCGCATCTTCGGGAACGGGGTCAATCACGCCGCCGTCGAGCTCATTCTCACCTGTTCGGTATGCTTTTGTACGAAGGTCGTTCAGTTGTCGGCGTAGCTCGTAGCGGGCGTCCGCATTGTCGTTGGCATCGAAATATCCGTTGGCATTCACCCTGCTCATATCGTACATGGTGGATGTTACTGTCGCTTTAATTCGCGGGTCATTGGCAGCCGCATTGAGAGCAAATCCGCCCCAACCACAGATGCCTAGTATGCCAATACGCTCCAAATCGACATCTTCACGGGAGGTCAGATAATCGACTGCCGCACTGAAATCCTCCGTGCTGATTTCGGGCGATGTGAGATAACGGGGAGTGCCGCCGCTCTCGCCGTAATAAGAAGGGTCGAACGCGATAGTCAGAAAACCACGCTCTGCAAGAGTCTGGGCATAACGACCCGACACCTGTTCTTTCACAGCCCCGTAAGGACCGCTGACAGCAATGGCAGCCAAGTGTCCCTGTGCATCCTTTGGTTTATAGAGGTCTGCGGCAAGCGTGATGCCGTAACGGTTGTGGAACGTGATTTTCGTGTGTTCCACCTTATCACTCTGCGGGAAGGTCTTGTCCCACTCCTGTGTTAATTCCAAAGTTTTCATATCTGTTGATTTTGTTGTTTCCTGTGCCATGACATTCATAAAAGTCAGGAATGTCATTATGGCGATAGCTTGCAATTTCATCATACGGGTAATAATATTCGGTTTCATTTATCTGTCTATTAAAATCCTACTTGTTTCTGCTGTTCGGCATTATAACGGTCGCCGACTATCGGAATGGCTGCCACACGCTGTTCCAACTCTTTCCATTCACTTTCAGAGAGTGTAAAATCAAGTGTGCGAAGATTTTCTTCCAAATGAGAGAGTTTTGTTGTTCCGGGAATGGGCACAATCCACGGGGCTTTCTGCAACAGCCATCCAAGTGCCACCTGTGCAGAGGTCATGCCCCGTGTGCGACCGAAGTCTTGTAGTACATTCACGATACGGTAGTTCGCACGCATGGCTTCAGGCTGGAAGCGTGGCAGGGTCTGACGGTTGTCGTTGTTCGGATCAAAAACAGTGTATTCGTTGATGCAGCCACCCAAGAAGCCTCGATTGATAGGGCTGTACGGAACAAAGCCGATGCCCAGTTCACGGCAGACATCCAACACTCCGTTTTCCTCCACCAAGCGGTGCATCAGGTGGTATTCGCTCTGTATGGCGGTCAGCGGTTGCACAGCATGAGCCTTACGGATGGTCTCCGGGCTGACTTCGCACAATCCCCATCGCTGCACCTTACCTTCCTTAATCAAATCGCCGATACACTGCGCTACCTCTTCGATCGGCGTATTGCGGTCGAAACGATGCTGGTAGAACATAGGTATAGAGTCAATGCGAAGGCGACGGAGCGATTCCTCGCAATAACGGCGAATGGTTTCCGGACGGCTGTCCTGACGCCCCGTTCCCTTACCGTCAACGACTTCATGCCCGAACTTAGTTGTAACATTAACACGGTTTTTATAGGGGGCAAGAACTTCTCCCGCAAATTCCTCGTTGTTTAGAGGACCGTAAATAATGGCGGTGTCAAACAAGGTTACGCCCCGGTCAACCGCTTCCGCAATAACACGCTGGCGAGTTTTCTTGTCGGGATACTGGCTGCGGTTGTAGGTCATGCCCATCACACCGAATCCGAGCGCAGAAACCTCGAATGCAGCTGAGCCTGTACCAAGTGTGCGGTACTGCATATCCTTGTTTCTCGTCGAAGATACGGATGTCCCACCAAGAACGGCATTTGCCGCCTGTACCTTGTTGATGGCAGGTTGTATGGTCAATGCTGCTCCTAATGCTGCGGCGGTTTTCAGAAAACCACGGCGACTGATTTCTTTATTGTTATTCATGATTTATCTCGATTGTTTTGATTGTTCTTGCAGGATTTCCGGCTACTATCGTCATGGGTGGCACATCGTGCGTCACCACGCTCTGCGCTCCGACAATGCTTCCATAGCCAATTTTCACTCCGGGAAGGATGGTCGAATTTATACCAATCCAAACTTTGTCTTCAATTACAATGGGACGACTGTAAGTAGCACTGCGGTTGTCGGGATTCACGTCATGATTGATAGTGATGAGATTGCATTTCGGACCGATAAAAACATCATCACCGATTATGACTCCTCCACGCCCGAAAAAGGTGCAGCACTGCTGTATGAGGCATCTTTTGCCTATGGTTACGGGTTTGCCGTAATCAACGTAAAAAGGAGGAAGCACGGTTGTGCTTTCATCAAGCGGTTTGCCGAGGATACGCTTCATATACTCATGCACTTCAGCAGGTGTCTTGTAACCGGTGTTCATTTCGGTCGCAGTTTTCATGGTATCGAAAATGTCCGCAATCAGTTCGTCATATCCTTGATCATTGGGTGACACCATTTCTCCGTTCAGGTCTCTTTCAAAAATATCGTTCATATCTTTGTTTTTTTATTCTGATGCAAAGGTAAAAAGAGAGCCTCACAACAACTTTGCTGCGAGGCTCAAATCACTTTGTCATGAAGTTCAATTTGTAAAATATCATATTTTGCGAATCAACTTTGCCGGATTTCCCGCAACAATCGTATTCGACTCCACATCGTGCGTGACGACACTGCCGGCTCCGACCACAGCATTCTCCCCGATAGTGACACCCGGAAGAATAGTCGCACCGGCTCCTATCCATACATGACGGCAAATGTGAACCGGTTTGCAGGTAATGACATTGCGTTGTTCCACATCGTGATTGTTGGATATGAGTTGCACATTGGCGGCAATCATCACTTCATCGTCTATCGTGATTCCTCCGGCTGACATCATCAGGCAGCCGGGCATGACAATGACATTACGCCCGAATTTCACGTTGGCGGTTCGGACACCCGAAAACGGAGTTTCGATGCGGCAGTTCTCGCCGAATTGCGGAAAAACCTTGTGCAACAGTTCGGCATACTCCTCCGTATCGGGCATCGTATGGTTCAGCCGGAAGATGTCTTGCCGCAGTTCTATGGCTGCGGCAAGTTCCTGTTCTGTCTGGTTCAGACAGTCGATTCTAATCTCTTCCATACAATTATTTGATTGTTTGTTTCGCCCACACTGCGGCCTGTTTCGCACTGCCGTTACACAAGCGTCCGTCTTGCCATACGACTTTAGGATAGAGTTTTTTGAGCTGTTTCACGCTGTTTGCAATCGAACTGCCACCCGACGTGGCGAACGGCATAATTGTCTTACCCGAAAAATCATACTTTTCAAGGAATGTATTGACCGGACGGGGACACAAGTCCCACCAGATCGGATAACCAATGAATATCACATCATAATCTTTCGGGTCGATAGCCTCTCCGCCCAAAGCCGGTCGGGATTTATCATCCGCCATTTCCACCGAGCTGCGGCTCGTTTTGTTCTGCCAGTCAAGGTCTGCCGAAGTATAAGCCTTGGCCGGAGTAATCCGGTAAAGTTTGCCACCGGTTGTTTCCGCAATGGCTTCCGCCACTTTTTCGGTTGTCCCCGTACAAGAGAAATAAGCCACAAGGATTTTTTTGTTGCCCTCTGTCATCTGCGCACTCAATGTGTTGCCCCAAGTGAGTAATCCCATAATTATCAATGCTAATAGTTTCATGTTATTTTAATTTTGAATATTCGTTGTCATTTACCGGTTCCAACCACTCGTTTGAGGTGTTCTCTCCGGGAATTTCGATAGCGAGGTGCGAGAACCAGCTGTCGGGTGCTGCTCCGTGCCAGTGTTTCACACCTGCGGGAATATATACCGAATCTCCAGGACGAAGTTCAATGGGTTCTTTGCCCCATTCCTGATAGTAGCCGCGGCCACCAATGCATACGAGCGTCTGACCGCCGCCTTTGGTCGCCTTGTGAATGTGCCAGTTGTTGCGGCAACCCGGCTCAAAGGTCACATTCACTACAGGTACACCATCCGTCACAATCGGGGCTACATAGCTCTGTCCGATGAAATACTTGGCATACGCATCGTTGGTTTTGCCTACCGGGAAAATAATGGTTTGTGCATACGCTTCAAGCGAGGTGGCGGCAGTGTTGTCAGCCGTGTCCGTCCAGACCTCCTTTGCCATGCGAAATGCCGCCCACGCTTTCGGCCAACCGGCATAGAATGCGGCATGGGTCAGGATTTCTGCCATTTCGGTTTTGGTCACTCCGTTCTTTTTTGCCGATTCAAGGTGGTACTTGAACGAAGAATCTGTTAGTCCTTGCGACATCAGGGCTACAACCGTAACAATAGAACGGTCACGAAGGGATAACAGGTCGTTACGGCTCCAGACCTCTCCGAAAAGCACATCGTCGTTCAGGCGTGCAAACTCCGGTGCGAACTCTCCGAGAGCATCGCGTCCGGCGGTCTGCTTGATTTTTACTTGTGATTTTGCCATAATTGGGAACATTAAAACTGATAATAGAACCAATGAAATTACTTTTGTTTTCATATTACGCCTTTTTAATTTGACATTGCTAAAACATTTTCAATCATCGAATGCAAAGGTACAAAGAGAGCCTTACAACGACTTTGCTGCAAGGCTCAATTTGTTTTGTTTTGAAGTTCAATGCTACATGGATGGGGCAACCCCATATGCATCCTTGTATATTTTGGAGAAATGCGACAGATTCTTGAAGCCCACGTCGAAACAGGTTTCCGTCACCTTCTTTCCTGATTTTATCAAATCATGGGCAGCTTCAAGGCGACGTTTGATAATCCATTTTTGAGGTGTCAAATCGCTTACCTTTGCGAAATCCCGTTTGAAAGTAGCCAGACTACGCCCCGTGTAACTTGCAATCTCGTTCATAGAAAGGTCGCACATATAGTTTTCGTTCAAATAGTCCAAAATGTCAATCTTCCACGGCTCCACGAAGTCGAACAGCGAAGCATACAGGTTGATGTCGGTATTGAGTAATACATACACTCCTTCAATCATTTTCAGTTTCAGTACATCTTCCGATGGCTTTTCTCCTGCATCGAAATATGGGATGACCGACTCAAACAGGGAACGGATGTCAGGTCTGTTACTCGATAACACACGCAAACTCACCTTCTCGCGCTTGGAATCAGAGGGAATCTGCTGCCGATTAAGTGTCTGGTAAAATTCCTTTAAGAAAGGTCGTGAGAATTTCAACACAACAGAGCGGTAAGGATTTCCCTCTTCTACTTTTTTCTGCAACCACATACGGTTGTCGCGTCGCATGAAAGCACACTCTCCCGGATGAAGAACGGTTTTCTTTCCCCGCTCTTCTATTTCCAGTTCACCGGAAATCAGATAAATCAGCGTGTGCTCCCTGTTCTCGTGGGCACAGCCACGATTATCAGTGAAATAACTAGCTATGAGTATGTTCGAGCAATTGAATACATCTAATCGTTCCATATTGTCTGTATTTTAATTTAATTGCAAAAGTAGCATCTTTTATCCATAAATTATTTGTTGTAAGGCTCAAATTTGCAATATTCTCAAAAAACCTATTTCTCAATAACTGTGCTCTACTTTTCCATATCTCACCGATTATTGCTACCTTTGTACTTAGAAATTTAAATTCGGAGTAACAAAATATTCTTAGATGAAGAAAGTTCTCTCCTTTTCTGTCTTTCTCCTTGTGGGACTTGCGGTTTCGCAGGTTCTTCCGTTTATTGCGGGCGATGCGACCCGTTCTGTCAAAGTCGTCACCGACATATTCCTGTACATCTGTCTCGCGTTCATCATGATAAATGTAGGACGTGAGTTCGAGATTGACAAGAGCCGGTGGAAATCGTATGCGCTGGATTATTTTGTCGCAATGGTCGCGGCGGCGATGCCTTGGTTACTGATTGCGCTCTATTACATTTTTGTCCTGTTTCCGTCAACCCAGTGGGGAAGCGGTGACTTGTGGAAAGAAACGTTGCTCATAAGCCGTTTTGCTGCACCGACGTCGGCAGGTATCCTATTCACAATGCTTGCCGCCCTCAGGCTGAAGTCGAGCTGGATGTACAAGAAAATCCAGGTGCTCGCGATTTTCGATGACCTTGACACCATATTGCTGATGATTCCGCTTCAGGTATTCATGATAGGAATGAAATGGCAGATGGCGGTGATTTTGACGGTTGTCATATTTCTTCTGGTTTTCGGATGGAAGCAGATGGGCAGGTATGGCATGCGACAGGACTGGAAAGCGATTCTCGGATATTCAGTCATTGTAATTGTCTTTACACAAGGAATATATCATGTTTCGGAATATTTTCTCGGTCCTCACGAAGGAATACATATTGAGGTTCTTCTTCCGGCCTTTGTGCTCGGAATGGTGATGAAGCCGCAGCATATTGAGTCAAAGACAGAGGAAAAAGTCTCGACGGCCATTTCATATTTTTTCATGTTCCTTGTCGGTGTGAGTATGCCGCAGTTCATAGGACTTGACATGAACTCGCAGCCGACAAATCCGGACTCGGTGACTGCATCGCTGCCTATGATGTCGTGGGGGATGATTGCCGTGCATGTTGTTGTCGTTTCGTTGCTCTCGAACATTGGAAAGCTTATGCCGCTGGCCTTCTACCGTGACCGCAAGTTCAGCGAGAGGCTGGCTCTTTCGATAGGAATGTTTACCCGAGGAGAAGTCGGGGCCGGCGTAATCTTTATCGCGATAAGCTACAATCTCGGAGGACCGCTGCTGCTGATTTCCGTCCTCACGATTGTGCTGAACCTCATTCTCACAGGCGGCTTTGTTATGCTGGTTAAGAAATTGGCGTTGAAAACCTATACGCAGGACGCATGAAAGGAAATTTGAATTTTTAAGTAAATAGGACTGATTATGTCTGGTACAAAGGACGTTGCGCTTGTGCTCTCCAGCGGAGGGCCGCGCGGATTTGCCTACATCGGCGCAATCGAGGAACTTGAAAGCAGAGGGTATAACATCACCTCAATGGCGGGTTGTTCCATAGGTTCGCTCGTGGGCGGAATTTATGCCGCCGGCGGTCTTGAGGACTTCAAGAAATGGCTGTTTCAGCTCAACAACTACAAGCTCCTGTCACTTCTGGACGTATCATTGAGCAAAAGCTATCTTGTCAAGGGTGAGAGGGTTATAGACGCGATCAAGAAAGTCGTTCCGAATGTGAACATCGAGGATTTGCGCATTCCATATCGTGCCGTGGCGACCGACCTTTACACCGGCGAAGAAGTTGTTTTCAAGGAAGGCAAGCTGTTCGACGCAGTTCGTGCCTCGATTTCCATCCCGTCGCTTTTCCGTCCTGTCAAGTACGGCTACCACACGCTCATCGACGGCGGTGCTGTGAACACTGCACCTTTCAGCATTGTTCCCCGAAACGGGCATGACATTCTTGTTTCTTTTGATGTAAATCAGCTTGATTCGCAAAAGATTTCAAAGTATGTCAAAGACTTGGAGGAGGCTCGCAGGGCAGATCCGGAACTGAAGGATGAGATTGCTTCCATCCTTGCACCGATTTCAGCGAAGAAAGGTCATTCTGTGCTTGATATGGTCAAGGCTATGGGCGGTGAGGCGCAGAGAGTGTTCAAGGAGGGACGCTCAGCCGAGGAGAAGGTCCGCAGGCTTGAGGGAGAGGTTGTCGCTGCAAAGATGCCGTTCATCGTCGAGGACGACAACTACTATTCTGTCCTTTCTCGTACTTTCTCCCTGATGCTCCGCACAATAGCCAACCTTCAGCTCCAGATGTACAAGCCGGACATTCTCGTGAAGATGAGTTTCGATTCCTACAGCACCATCACCGACTATGCCAAGGGCGAGGAAATCGCCGAGAAGGGGCGTGCCCTCATGGCCGAGGCATTGGATAAATACGAAACCGAATAGGTGCGCCTTGTACTCACACACATCTTCGGTTTCGATGCCTCTGTTTTTTTGATGTGCTATTGCTGTAATGCTTTTTTCTACATAAACTTTCCCGTCAGGCTGTTGGGGCAGGCGCGGACTTCAGACGGCGTGCCGGAGATGACTATGGTGCCGCCTTCGGAGCCGCCACCGGGACCCATGTCGACGATGTAGTCGGCGCTGCGGATGACATCGAGGTCATGTTCTATGACGATGACCGTGGCACCATGGGCGATGAGCCTGCGGAACACACCGAGAAGCGTCTGAACATCGGACGGGTGGAGTCCTATGGTCGGCTCGTCAAAGACAAACACCGAATCTTCTTGACCCCGCCCCATCTCACTTGCAAGTTTGAGCCGCTGCGCCTCGCCTCCGGAAAGGCTCGGGGTCTCCTCGCCGAGAGTCAGGTAACCGAGCCCCAGACCCTTCAGCACATTGAGTCTTTGGCTGACGAGTTTGAGGTCCGCGCATGCATCTGTCGCATGATTGACGTCCATGTCCATAAGCTCAGGCAAAGAGTGCCGTTCACCGGCCGCATTCTCGCGATGTACGAGTCCGGCTTGTCTCGAGTACCGTGAACCCCGGCAGTCGGGGCAGGGGATGTTCACGTCAGGGAGGAACTGGACGTCAAGGCTGATGACACCGGTCCCGTCGCAGGTCGGGCAGCGCAGCCTGCCGGTGTTGTAGGAAAAGTCCCCGTCCTTGTAGCCGCATTTCTTCGCATCGGGTGTCTTGGCAAAAACCTTGCGGAGCTCGTCATGGACATTTGCGTAGGTCGCCACTGTGGAGCGGACGTTGATTCCGATGGGGGAGGCGTCGATGAGTTTTACTTGTCTTATGCCATCGGCCTCGATGCAAAGGACATGGTCCGGTAGTTTTGCTCCGCTGATTTTTGCTTGAAGGCCCGGAATGAGGCTTTCAAGCACCATTGTAGTCTTTCCCGAACCCGAAACTCCGGTCACGACACTCAGCCTGCCTTTCGGAATACGCACCTCAAGCGGTTTGACTGTGTGGAGCGCTGCCGTACGCATCGAGATTGTGCCCTTGGCGAAGAGGTCTTCATTATTGTGAAGAGAAATTCCGCTTTTGCCAGAGCTTGACAATATGCCTGTTTGCATAATTCCGGTTGCCGATTTGCAGTCATTTGCCGCTCCTGAAAGGAACGGCCCTATCCGCGATGCCGGATTGTTCCCGATGTCATCAACAGTTCCCTGCGCTATCACCTGGCCGCCGTCTGCACCGGCTCCCGGGCCCATTTCAATCATCCAGTCGGACTCCTTGAGAATCTGGGTGTCGTGGTCAACGAGAACCACGGAGTTCCCGTCGGCAATCAGGTCGTTCATCACTCCGGTAAGTCCAACAATGTTAGCCGGATGCAGACCTATGGACGGCTCGTCAAGCACATAGAGCACTCCTGTCGTCCTGTTGCGGACAGCCCGAGCGAGCTGCATCCTCTGCCTTTCCCCAGTGGAGAGGGTGGCCGCGCTACGATCGAGCGTCAAGTAACCTATTCCGAGGTCGAGCAGTCTCTTAGCCGTGTCGATGAAGGACTCACAGATGCTCTCGGCCATCGGTCTCATGTCTTCAGGCAACGATTCCGGCACCCCACGTACCCATCCTACGAGTTCCGTGAGAGTCATCGTGCAAGCCTCCGCCAATGAAATCCCCCTCAGCCTCGGGGCACGCGCGGCGTCCGACAGTCTCGTTCCGCCACAGTCCGGACAGACATCGAGCCGGAGAAACTTCTCCACTCTCTTCATGCCCTTCTCGTCCTTAACCTTGGCGAGTGCATTCTCTACGGTATAGACGGCGTTGTAGTAGGTAAAATCCAGCTCACCGGCCTGATTGCTGTTCTTCGCGTGGTAGAAGATGTGCTTTTTCTCAGCCGGTCCGTGAAATACAATATCCCTTTCCTTCGGCGTCAAGTCCTTGAAGGGTACGTCGGTGCGCACTCCCATCTCACGACATACATCAGTCATTAGCGACCACATCAGTGTGTTCCACGGAGCAACGGCGCCCTCGTCAATGGAGAGGCTCTCGTCCGGCACGAGCGTGCTCTCGTCCACAGTCCTCACAGTTCCGGTCCCGTCGCAGTTCCGGCAGGCTCCCTGGCTGTTGAACGACAGCTCTTCAGCGGACGGTGCATAGAAATGCTCTCCGCATACCGGACAGATGAGTTCCTGCCCGGCGGCCACTTTCAGCGACGGTTCGAGATAGTGTCCGTTCGGACAGCGGTGGTTTGCGAGGCGGGAGAACATAAGCCGCAGACTGTTCAGCAGTTCTGTGCCGGTTCCGAAAGTACTTCTTATGCCGGGAATCCCCGGTCTCTGGTGCATTGCGAGCGCTGCCGGGACGTAGAGAACCTCATCGACGAGAGCCTTTGAGGCCTGCGTCATGCGCCTGCGCGTGTAGGTAGAAAGTGACTCGAGATAGCGCCGCGACCCTTCGGCATACAGCACCCCGAGTGCCAGAGATGATTTTCCCGACCCGGAAACACCGGCTATCCCGACAATGCGGTTAAGTGGTACATCGACATCTATGTTCTTGAGATTATGCACTCTCGCGCCTCTCACTTCAATCTTTTGTGGAATGCTCCTTTCCTTCATGCCCTTCAAAGCTTTTGTGACTTATCTATATGTATTGCACTTATCGTCTTTCATTCTTTGACATCGTTTCCTAAGCTGGTCGCCCCGAGCCAAATCAGCAGTTGGCCGAGGTAGTACGGAACCATAATCATCCATTTTTCAGCGGTGACCGGTCCAACAAACTTGTTCCATGACAAAATCATGTCAGAGATCAAAAATAGCGCGGCTCCGATGGCGAAAAGAGGCGAGCGCTGCATAAGCGACAGCCCGAACATCGCGGTGATGAGAACGGCATAGACTCCGCATCCGATTTGCAGCCATGGCTCCGGCACTTTGGGTATGACAAGAGCAAACGCGAAGACTAATGCTGCAGTAACGGCAAGTCCGACAAGTGTTTTCCATACCCATGAGTCTCGGAAATCCTCCGCGCCGCCGTTTGGGGACGCCGCCCCTTTCTTGCCCGTGATTCTTCCGGCAACTCCCTTGCGGCCTTTCCACAGTTCTTCGGCAAACGTCCAAATCAGAATGATGTGAGCCGCCGCGAAATATCCCATCTGTCCGAAAAAACTTCCGTAGGCACCCATCGCGTCTCCCGTGCAGGAGAAAAGGAAAGCCAGCACGAACTTCCATCCCATGCCGAGATAGGCTCCCATAAGTGCCAGCGCAGCAACGGGATAGGCAATCCTGAACCGGACAACCTTTTCCGGAAGCATCTGTTCAAGTGCAGCGGCGGGCATAAGGTACATCGCTGCCAACACTATGAATATCAGGGAGATATAGATGATTTTTCTGTCGCTCTTATCCTGTTTCATTTCAATGACGGTTTCTTTATTTCCTCGTAAATCGTGTCGAACATCAGTCTCAGCCGCGCCTCGTCGGCGATGAGTACGCGAAGTTTCGCGAGCTTCGCCGCATTGTCCGACTCGGGAATCCAAAGTTTGAGATAGCCGCCTTCCGAATATTTTTCATGAAGATGTTCGAGCGTCCGCTCCCACATCTGCCGGCGGTTCATTTCCGGGTAGTGGTCGAATCCGTAAAGCACCGTCCTGCGCACTACCGTCTCCGGTACAATCTGCCTGTCAGCCTCGGCGATTATACATCCGTAGATGCTTCTCGGCGGATTCTTCCCCGATGCGCGATGGTCTTCCGCGGCCTCCGCCGCAAGTTCGATCTCCTCCTCGCTGAACCATTGACGCAGCGCCATGTCCTCACGGATTTTGCGTCCTGACGAAATGTGATGCAGCTCGCGCCCTTCGGAAAGTCCGAGGTCATGATATGCCGCAGCAAGGTAGAGCACCTGCGGCTTCACATCGTAAAACTTCGCAAGTTCCTGACTCCGGGCAATCACGCTCCGCACGTGATCCTCCCGGTGCGCCGCGTCAAATCCCGCATACTGAGGGATAATCTCCCTCTCTACATATTCCTCAAATGTTTCCATATTCCAGATATTTCTGCAAAACTAACGCAATGTATCCGGCCTGAGAAAGATTTTTCAAAATACCTCTTTCCAATCTCCGCAAGGAACCTTTACGGTGCGGAGCTTCTCACCGCGGCGGATGACTATGCGCTCAGAGTCGGATGCGTTGAGGATGTAGAGACGCTTGCCGCGAGGGGCAGCCTCAACGACGACGTTGTCCTGATAGACAGCGACAATGCGTTCCGTGTCGCTTTCCGCCTCGATGACCGGGTAGCCAAGTTCTGGGTGATGCGGGCGGAACTCACTATGCAGCAGAGTCTCGCGGTGCTCGGACGTGAATGATATCCACTTTTTTATGACTTCAAGATGCTCCTGCGGAATATCCTTCAACATCGCGGAATACTGGACAACTCCGAAAATGGAATTAATTATCGCGCGTCCGACATTCTCCGGAGTTTCCTTCAGATTCCATTCAATCATGTCCGAATGAACGGCCGTCGAGCCGCTCGTGAGTCTCAACGATGCGATTCTCATCCTGTTGTCCTTCGCGTTTCCCGGGCAGTCGGCGGCGCGGAACATATTGCCGTACTGTCTGATGGCCGGTCCGATGTATTGCTGCCTGAACTCCAGGAGAATGTCCGGCTTTATGGCCTTCAGCGCAGATGAAACCTCCTTCATAAGCACATTCACCGCCTCGTTGACGTTCATTATGTCGCGTCCGGCATAGTTCTCCTTTACGGCCGGATCCTCTCCCCGCAGCCCGAAACTGTCGATGAAGTCGAGCTTGAATCCATCCAAATTCCAGTCTTTCAGTGCATTGACATATAAATTTACAAGATGTTCGCGAACATCAGGGAAACGAGGATCAAGAACGCTGCAGCCCATGCCATGTTCGTTGTAGAGATATTTCCCCTCAAACTTTGCGTATGCCTCGCTGTTGAATCCGACATAAGGTACGCTGTACCAGATCATATATTTCATCCCGAGTTTTTGCACTGCGGCGACGTGTGAGGCCATGTCCGGAAATTTCTTTGGAGTCGGTTTCCAGTCCCCGCAGAAGGCATAACCCCTGTTCCCGTCTTCTGTTTGCCATCCGTCGTCGAGAATCACAGTCTTCATTCCGAGCTCAGCAGCGAGCTTGCACTCTTCCGCCACAGCCTTGTCGGTTACGTTCTGATGAAACTGGTACCAGGTCGAATAGAGCGGCTCAAAAGCGGCTTCAGGAGCCTCAAGGGCCTGCAATCCCTTTTCTTCCATCATCCATTTGACGCCGTCCTGAATGGTCTTTCCCCAAAACATGTGACGCCCGTCGAGTAGAATCTTGGTCTCATAATGACTCATCGGAGCCTCGGCTTCCCTGAAGAAACGCAGCTCCGAACAGATGTCGCAGCCCTCCTCCATCACGCCGAGAGCGGCCTCCACCCGTCTGAAACTCTCGCTGCACGCGATTGTCAGGCGGTTTGTGTCGTTGTCGTCGAAATACTCATAGAGCGGCATTCTGAACGCAAGTGCGCTGGAGTTGTTGCTGCCGCCCCAAAACGGGTCGAGGTGGGTTCCGCAGGAGACGTCCGAAGTCCATGTGTTGAACACTCCTTTCTGAGGAAATGTGAAATAGACGTTGAATCTTGCCGGCGCGCACGGCTGTGGTGCGTCCATCACAATGCTGACAATCTCCTTGCCTCCCTCAGTCTCGACAGAAGCCGAAAATTTCCATTCTCCCGGATTGTCAGAGACGATGACAATTTCATCGACAATCGAACTGCTCAATACCGGAGCGACTATTTTCCCCTTTGATGCACAAGGGTTGCTCTCCCATGACTTCTGGGCGTAGGATAATGATGCGGACATGACGGCAGCCGCAAGCACGACAAGAATTTTCTTCATTGGAACTGTTTTTCGTTTAATTTGTCCAAAGGTACGAAAATATCTACAACTCTTCAAATGTAGTTCAAATCCATTCTACACGAACTTGATGTGATAGGCATCGCCCCTAAAGGCACCGCCAACGACATATTGGACAGCGGTGGGGGAGAATTGTTCCTGCCAGAACTCGTGGAGATGGCCGGTGAGAATGGCCTTGAGCTGTGGTTGCTCTTTGAGCCATTTGACGAATTGTTGTGTAAGATTGTCTTCTCGCTCAGTATCGGATGGCGCCCCACAGAGATAGGAGAACTTCGTGCCACCGTGCGAGGTGTGGTCGTAGAGCTTCGGTGTGTAGAAAGGGATGTGCATCATCATTACTACCGGAAGTCCTTTTGCAAATTCTGCAGCGACATTGTCCCATTGTTCTTGAGTTATAAAATAGAAACTGTCGTCGAGTGTGATGAAATTTACTCCGTTAATGACCCTTGCCGTGAATGTGAGGTTGTCAGGGAACGCTTCCTGAACCTGCGCGAAGTACCTTGATTGGAATTCTGCATCCTCTTTTTCCGGACCGAACCATCCCATATAGTTCGCGAACTCATGGTTGCCGCAGGACGTAATCCATTCTCCGTGCGAGAATGCCTCCACTGCATAGTCGAGTCCCATTTCACTAAGGAAATCAATCATGTCTCCTGTATGGATAATCGGAAGACGGTTCTCGCGTGCGTAGGCAATCAGCCGCTCGTGGTAGAGCACCGCCCATGGAAATTCCCTGTTTCTGAACTTGGCTAGTTGTGCCTTCTTCTCGTCATTGCGGCTGTCTGTCAATACAAGATGGCTGTCTGATATGTGTAGCATAGAGAATGGTCGCTTTGCCCCGACCTTGATTTTCAGCGTCCTTATGTCCATTGGACCGCAACCTTCGATTTTTCTCGCGATTTTCGGATTTGGAACATATCCTCCTTCAGACCTTGACTCGGCCATTCCAGTCTCTTCCGAGACCATAGTCTCCGCGAGCGCCGAAAGCGGATTAATGGTAAGCACCGCCCCTGTCGTGACCGCAGAAATCTTCAGAAAGTCTCTTCTTTCCATATAGTCAGTGTTATTTGATTCTTGTATAATAGTGTACTCAAAGTCAAATTACCCTATCTGATTTGGCCATCTTCTGACATTTGCACTTGAGAAATGTAAAATATGACAAGAAAAATGTGATTTTTTCCTAACTTCGTTGATTTTTGAATTTTGTGAAAATATTTTATAATGAAAAAAGAGAATAAACTTATATTGTTCACGGACAATGATGGCAAAGTCTCTATAAATGTGTGCTTTGCCGATGAGGATGTGTGGTTGACGCAAGAACAGTTGGCGCAAATATATGCCACAACACAACAGAATGTCAGTCAGCATGTTAAGTGCGTATATGCGGATGGGGAACTTTCAGATGAAGCAACTCACAAGAAATTCTTGTTAGTTCGTCAAGAGGGATCTCGTCAGGTGAAACGTGAGATTGATCATTATAATCTCGACATGATAATCGCTCTGGGCTATAGAGTACAGTCACCGGTGGCGGTACATTTTCGCAGATGGGCTACGGAGCGGCTGCATGAATATATACAGAAAGGATTCGCATTGGATGATGAGAGATTGAAACAGGGGATTGAGTTTTCTGGGATCGTTTACCGCTGAACGGTGGCTGTCAGCGTGAGGTTTGCACTGGAATCGCCTACGAAAATTCGGTATTTCCCGGGAGTTACAGTGAAGTCGTGGAGTGCGGTGTCGTAGTGACTGAATGCCTCGTTGTCGAGGATGATGGATATTTCCTTGACTTCTCCCGATTTAAGGAATATCTTTTCATATCCCTTAAGTTCCTTTTTAGGGCGGGGGAGTGTCGGGGAGCATTCTCCGACATAGACTTGCGCTGCAGTAGCTCCGTCGCGTTTGCCGGTGTTGCGGATGCGGAAAGTCACCTTCACCTTGCCGCCTTCTGGCGTGGATACGCTGAGATCCGAGAACTCGAAGGTGGTGTAGCTGAGTCCGAAGCCGAAGGGGTAGAGCGGGAAGGCTGCGTTGCGGCAGTAGCCTCGGTAGCCAACGAAGACTCCCTCGTTGTAGCCGACACGGGAATATGGGCTGCTGAGGTTACGGAACGTGTTCTCGTAGTAGCTGCCGAAAGTCGGGTTGTCCTCGGGGCGTGCCTCGATGGAAATGGGGAGGTGGCCACTCGGATTAGTTGCTCCGGTGAGAATTTCAGCTATGGCCTGGCCGCCTGCCTGTCCCGGATACCACGCCATGAGAGTAGCTCTTGAAATGTCGTCAAAATCGGCGAAGCGCACACCACCACCGGCATTGATGACAGTGATGAGGTTTGGATTGAGCTCTACCGCACTGTGCATTTGGGCGGTCTGCGCGGCCGGAATCTCGAACGGACGGTCGCCGTCCTCGTGCTCAAGGTCGGAGTTGAAGCCACCGCAGTAAATCACGGCATCTGCACTACGGATTGCCGCCTTCTGTTCAGGTGTGAAGTCCGGCTGAACGGCATCAATCTTTCCTGCGAATGGAACGAGGCTGACTTTCAACTTTTTGCCTTGCTCGGAAAGTGCGGCGAAGACGCTTTTCGTGTGATACGGGTTCACGAATCCAGAGCCTCCTCCGGTAGGCACGCAGTCTGCGTTCGGACCGAGAATCACGATGTTTCTTAAAGACTTTGAGTGTGATTTTGAACATAGTGGCAGAATCCCGTCGTTTTTGAGGAGTACCACAGCTTCACGTGCCACTTCAAGTGCTACTTTGTTGGACTCTGGATTGTCGAGTGGAATGCTTTCGTCTTTCTGCTCCCGGTCAAGGAAGCCGAAGGCAATGAAAGTCTGAATGATGTGACGGCATTTTTCGTCAAGTGCGCTCTCGCTCACTGTTCCGTTCTCCACGGCTTTTCCGAGCAGTTCGCGAGTGAAGTATAGCGCGAGCGGCATCTCAAGGTCGATACCGGCATTTGCGGCCCCGATCGTTGAGTACGTCGCTGCCCAGTCGGACATATATATACCTTCAAAGCCCCATTTTTCTCTGAGAATCCTGACAAGGATCTCGTTTTCGGAGGTGTGCACGCTGTTCAGCAGGTTGTAGCTCGACATCACTGAACCGACACCGGCGACCTGCACAGCCTTACGGAAGGCAGGAAAATAAATCTCGTTGAGAGTCCGTTCGTCTATGTCCGATGATGTGTGGTGCCGGCTCCATTCCTGGTTGTTGCCGCAGAAATGCTTTACAGTTGCCATTACGCCCTCGCTCTGCACTCCGAGTATGTACTGCGCTGCAGTCTCCGAAGTCAGAAAAGGGTCTTCTCCGTAGTACTCGAAATTGCGTCCGCACATTGGTGCCCGGTAGATGTTTACTCCGGGACCGAGCAGGATGTGAACCCCGCGTGCCCTCGCGTCTGAGCCGATTGACTTGCCGTAGGCCAGTGCCAGAGACCTGTTCCAACAGGATGCAAGCGCGATACCGCATGGGTACATTGTACTCTGCGTGTCGTTGCGCAATCCCTGCGGACCATCCGCCGTGCGGATTTCGGGAATACGGAGCCGTGGAACTCCATAGATGTGGAATCCGTCGGCATCTCCGGCGATAAAGTCAATCTTTTCTTCAAGGGTCATCTTGGTAACCAGTTCGGAGGCTCTTTGCCGAGCCTCCTCACCGATTGTCACTTGAGCTGATGCGGGCAGTGCAACGACTGCAGAAAGCGCTAATGTCAGAATTCTTTTGAACATTGTCAGTCGTTGTAGTTTGAATAATTTTCGTCAATGTCGAAGGACTTTATAACGATGGAACCGACAGCGTTGAGAATGCCATATTTATAGTGCAGTCCACCGAGAGCGGTATTTATTCGCCACACGTCGCCACTGTTATTTTTGTTGTCGAACACGAGAACATCATTTATCCAGATTTTCTTGGAAAGGCCTTCGACGGGTTTCATCCCGCCACCTCTTGTGACAGGCTTGATGAGAAGTCGGATTGATTTAAGGTCGGAGACATTCTCGGGATATGTTCCGTCTGAAAACTCTCCGGTGTGGTCCCATATACCTTTCCACCCATTGTCGAATCCGAAATTGGTCTTGACGCCGTTGTGTTCAACAGTTCCTCCGCTGTAGATTACATGAGTGTTCACACCGTATCTCATACGAAGATTCAGACCATTATCCCAGATTTCAGTTCCAAAGTATCCTTCGGAGATATTCACGTTCTCGAATGTCCAGACATAATTTCCGTATTTGAATGTCTCTGATGTCTGAAGGCAAGCATTTCCATTTGCAGAGAGAGTCAGTTTTACCGAACCGTCATCGTAAGAGTCGAAGCAGTTGCTGTCACCGGCCATCCACGAATGACTTGCAAGGAACAGGTCCATTGTCTTCGGCGTAACGCCTTCAATGGCAGTCGCAGGCTCAAGTGTGACGGTATATTTTTTTGCTACAGGCCACTTTGACTTCGGGAACACGACGGTGAAGCTCTTGCCATCATCGTTTTTCGTCACCGTAGCCTCATTGGAATCAGTGATTGAGACTTTCCAGTCAATTGTGGAACTTACTTCATACACTTTTTTGTTTGCCGCTCCTCCTCTCCAATAGCAAGTTCTTTCGGAGACTGAGTATTCCTTGGCGAATGCCAATGCCTTTTTCACCGCACAATTCTCGTCAATGTTGATTCCCAAGGTATAGACATTGCCTGCCTTGAACTCCTTGGTGAGCTTGACTGTCTTGCTGATGGCGTTCCTGTCCGTGACTATGGTGATGGTAAGGGATTCGTCAGCGAGGGTAAATGGTGCGGTCACTGCCCATGCCGCAAGATTGCCGAGCGTAGTGCCTTTAGGAACAGTCACGCTCACCTCGTCCAATGTTTTGCTGAATGCCACCTGTCCGTTTTCGAGGTTGAGAGTGAAGTCCCCTGACAGTGTCTTGCTTTCGGACTTGATGCTCACGGTCGATACGAGTTCGTCCGTTGAAACAGTCTCCGTAGTTATGCCTGCGACGCTGATGCTGATGTAGGAGCCGAGGTGTGCGAACTTCCAGTTGCCTATTTCTGAGGTCTCTCCGTTGACTGTGGCGGCCTGGGGCTTGCCGACCATAATCGCTGCCGATGCGTCGTATGAGGCACCGGTCATGGTCTGCACGCTCGGAAGGTTTAGCGGAACTGCCGCAAGATTGCTAGTCGCGCTGCTTGTATAGGGGTAATATGCGTAGAGAGTTTGCTCGTTCTCTGATGCCGCCACCTTTCCCGTGAACTTTGCCGTTCCGTCGGACAAAACAGTGATTGTGTGCTTGGCGTTCGCTGTTCCGGCTGTCGTATAGACACCGATGGCGTCGTCCGCAGCCCAGTTCGCCGTGAATCCGTCGGTCTTGTTGCCGGCGATTGTCGTTTTTGTCTGAGGCTGACCGGCATAGGATGTCAGTAGAACTTCATTTGAACTCTGCACCGGAGCAATGTTTTCCTTTGAGCACCCCACAACGAGAGCGAGGACACAAAATGCTGAAAGATACTTTTTCATAGTTGCTGTCCTCCTTTAAAACGTGATGTCATTCTCCGCTGAATCATAGGTCAGTTTACCGGCACGACCCTCTTCGCCGAAGCTTTGTGCGAATCCGCACTCGGTCTCAATGCTTATGACCGAGACTACGGGGGCAGAATACTCTGCCAACATTGTTTTTTTTATCATAGTCAGATGTTTGTTAATGACGTTATTAGTTCAGGAATTTGTTTCAAAAAATTCAAAACAGCCTTTAATTTCTGATTCCGTTTCTATAGTTTCGTGACCCTCACCCAATCGACGTACATATATGACGGAGCATTGAGATTCTTCGCTCCGACGGGACTGGTACTGAGTATGATGTAATAGTCCGAAGTGAACGGCCACTGCTTCATCTCTGCCTCATTGTCGAGGTGCATGTTCTCGTAGGTCATTGTCTTCTCGCCGTTGGTGTAGAATACGAGGCTGTTTTCGAGAAGATCAAGACCATAGATGTTGTACTGACCTGGGTTATATCCCTTATAGACCGGCTTTCCGGCGTATTTGTTGTTTGGGTCAACGACATCGATGTAATGGCTGTGGACAGTCTGCTGGATGTAGTCATGGAGGTAGCTATGTTCAAGGATGTCAATTTCGCCACCATCCGGCCAGCCCTTGTAAATCTGGTATCTTGAATCCGGCATCAGCCAGAACGCCTGTCCTGCATTGTCGCAGTCATCCAAGAACTTGATTCTGGCCTCGATGTGGCAGTCGTACTTGATACCCACCTTGTACTCAGTTCTGATTCCGCCGGAGCGTACAACCCCGTCGTCGTCACGTTTGATGACAAGCACAAGATTGCCGTTTTTGACATAAGAGTGTTCGGCTTTTCCGGACATATCTGTCTGCCATGCCGCTGTGCCCTTGCCTATGAGCGACCAAAACTCGGAGTTAACCTCTCCGTCGGTGTCGAACTCGTCGCGGAAAATCACGTCCTTGCCGTCAATTTGCGGCAGTCCTGACACATATTTTGTCAGCCTCACCGTCCATTTCTGCGAGACTTCGCCCTTGCTCACGATGAATTCCTGCGACTGCGGCCAACTTCCGAGAAAATCGTTCGGATTAGGACTTATTGTTGCTCCATCCGCGAGGTCCACGCTTACGCCGCTGACATATCCGCCGTACTCAATGACTCCGATTGTCGCCATGCCGCTTTCCTTGTCAAGATTCGCATGATAGCTCAACTCATTCACCTTCAGCGCAAAGTCCTTCAGCAATGGTTCTTCCACTGCCTCTCCTCCGTTTTTGATGCACGCCGTCACCAGCAAAGCCATTATCAAAATTTTCATCCTATTCATTTATCTGTTCTTATTTTCAATTTCATTTTTCTGCTCTAACAAATTCAAGTGTTTAAAACAACTTGTATAAGCAGCTTGTAGGAAATGAAGGTATAAAAAGCAGCAATCCGCTTTTTAGACACCATTCCCCCTATTCTCCCCAGTCTATAAACTCGTATGGCAGAGTATATTGCCAGCCGCTCCAGATTGTCGTCTGATTGGCTGTGCCGCCGCTCTCCCATGCTCCGACAAAAATGTGGAACTTGAGGTCCTGACTGTACTTCAGCGCGCTTGTCTGCACATTCTCACCATTCGTGGTGTAGGATCCGAGAACCTTGTCATCGAGCACCCACGAGAACACCGCCCATCCGTCCTTGTCCGGAGTCATCTTGATGCCGAATTTGTGGCATTCGGTGCTGCTGTACGGAACGTTGAAGTCCGAGAATGTCTTTGTTTTTCCCTTATCGACCATAGTAACATTCGTTTTTCCAGCACCCACATCGACGAACCACCTCATATCGAAGTCTCCGCACTGGAAGTAAATCACCGGCTGAGCCTTTGCGGAGGAAGCCTTCATGAAGAAATCCCAGTTTCCGGCAGCGCAGTTGTAGCGGTGTACCTTCTGTGCTCCATAGATTTCGAGACAGTTTCCCACGACCTTGCAGCTTGATTTGTCGTTGTCCGCGCCGTTGATAATCCACTGTTCCAGACCCGATGCGTCGAAGTCGTAGTAGTCCGGAGTTGGGTTGTAGGCCTGACGGATGACGATGCTCTTGACTATCTGCTCGAACCCATCGGCAGCTTTGGTCTTGAGAAGAACCTCCGCTGTCCTGATTGAAGCCCCTGTGTTCTCTGTGAGGGCAATCCGCAGAGTTCCGTCTCCGCTAAACTCCGTCTGCGGGAAGTCAATCCAACCTGCGCTGGCATCGCCTTTCTCCACAGTCCAGTCTGCATTGGAACTAACTTCAACCGAGAGAATCTGAGCGTCGAAAGTTGTCCTCATTCTTGCCTCGGAAGGGGAGAGAACGACACCATCCTGCCATACGCGTACTGTCAGCTCCTTCTCGTCATGGCGGTTGAGTACAGCGATGTCGGCAAAGCGTCTCTCACCCTTGTTCTCTGCACTTGTGGCCAGAACGATTTCAGCGTCTCCGTGTCCGGAAGTCTTTATCAGCTTCAGCCACGGCGCATCTTCTGTCTTGGCAAGGCTCCAGTCCTGGTTTGCACGTATGCTGAACTGTGCCGTTCCTCCGAACTGCCCGATTGTAAGGTCTTCAGCGCCCTCGATGTTGAGGTAGGCGGTTCCCTTTTGACGTACAGGAATCCATTTCCCTATCCAGTAGTCACTCTGAATCACGAGAGTGTCGAGCCTGTCATCGAGTTCCGTGTTCTCGGTATATTGCACCGTCACATCGAAAAGTTTCGATGCTACGCCCTCTGACGGGGTTATGCTGCACCACGACGGCTCCCTCCCATAAACTTTCCACGGGTCAGTAGATTTCACCTGAAGGCGGATGGGCACGGGAGAGGCCGCCGTCAGCGTGTAGCTATCCTCGGCAAGGTAGCGCAGATCGACCCATTTCATTGGCCCGTCTTCCTTGCAGGAAACAAACGCGCCTGCAAGGAGAGCCGAACCGAATAGTATTGCTTTACTTATATTCATCAATATCCGTTAATTGAGGAATTATATGACATCAGTCGTTCACGTATTTGCTGTAGTCTGTGTCGATTTCAAAGGAATTGATGGTGATCGAACCGACGGAGTCCTGAATACCTGTGCAATAATTGAATCCTTTCGTTTCCGGGTTCGCAGTCCAAATGTCTCCGCTGACACGCCCCTCGTCCTGACTCTCCGCACCGAGAATATTGTTGAGTACGAGGACATCGTTGACCCACACCTTTTTATTCAATACATTATTCTGATTTGTTCCGGTTCTCTTGACAGGAACGATCAGCATTCTGATGGACTTTAATTGTGAGATGTCCGTTGGATATGTCCCTGCATTGAATTTCCATGTGTAATTCCAACCTGAACCCCATCCGTTGTCGAAGCCGAGTTCTGCGCGGGTTCCGTTTGATGTAGAAACAATTCCGCCGCCGGCAAGCAGAGCTATGTTATTACCATATTTCAACATAAGGTACGGCGGGTTCTCTCCCTTCAGCCAGTTGTTCACGCAGAAGTATCCTTCCGTGAGCTTGACGTCGCTGAATTCCCAGACGAAGTTGCCGTACTTGTATTCGTCGAATGTCTTCATAAAGGCCTGGTTCTTCTTTGGGTCTTCATTCTTTTCCGCGATTGTCAAGGTAACTGAACCGTCCTCGTTGATTTTATATGCGGACTTGTCGCTGTTGTCGATGTATGAAGCCGGTGCGATTGCCATATCAATTGTCACAGGTCCCACGCCCTCGATTGTCGTTACAGGGGTAATAGTTACGGTGAAACTCTTCTTTCCGAACCATTTTGACATAGGAGCCTCCACCCTGATGCCTCCTTCTGTCTTGCTTGCGGTGAAATGCCCGTCGGAAACGGCCACGTTCCAGTCAATGTTCGCATTGATCTTTATTTCTTTCGCACCGCCCTTGTAATCAAAGACTTTCTCGCCTTCTTCAAGTTCTTCAACCTCGAACACAAGTCCCTCGATTGATGCTTCGAATGATTGTGAGGCATCTTCGCTTGTGACAGTGACTGTGGCGGTGTGACCCTTGCCATCTGTGTATTTTGCAGTTGCCGTCACGGTTACAGGCTGCTCTGAAGCCTCGCCTGAAGCCGGCTCAAAAGTGATCCAGTCGGAAGGTGATGCGGTCACAGCCCACGGTTTGTTGGAGAGGACAGTGAATGTCTGCTTGCCGCCTTCCTTCGCGAACTTCTCGGTGAAAGGAGTGATGGTAATTTTGCCCGGCACACCTTGGATGAATTTTACAAGGGTCGGCTTTTCGATGCCTTCACCCTCGATTGTGAGTGTGGCTTCACGCGATGCCGAGCCAGTGTTGTCCTCGAATTTCACGATGATTGTCTCCGCGAGCGAGCTTTCCTTGCTGCTTGACGGAGTGACCTTACACCAATTCTCGCTGCTCGTGATTGTCCACGGCGTGTTTGCCGCGATGTCGAACGAAACGGACTTTGCTGCCGTTGCCGCCACTGTGTAGCTTTCCTGCGCCGTACATTCAAGTTTCTTTGACGGTTTCTGCTCCTGCTCTTTCTGGCACGAAACCGCAAGAAGCGCTGCCGCAACAGCGATTGCTGAAATCAGAAATGTTCTTTTCATGATCATAAAAATTTATGGTTATTAATTACCTATATCTTAAAGATTTGAGATGTGTTGTGGAGTCAGGCACTCAAATCACCATCCCTTATTCTGAGGTTCCAAATGACTGTTCTTCGCCAATTCCGACTGCGGAATAGGGTAGAGATTCATCCTGTTGTTCCATTTCCTCGTGACGCAGTCTTTCTGTGAGTAAGTATTGTCGCTTCCAGACTTCACGATGCTCACGCCATAGATGTCAATCTGTGTGTCTGGCCCGAGCATCCATCGCCTCACGTCCCAAAACCTGTGATCCTCGAACGCGAACTCCACTCTCCACTCGTTGCGGACCTCATCCATAAAGCGGCTTTCGACTTTCTCCGTGCACTCCGGCATCCCCGCGTTTTTGCGCACGCGGTTCAGTGCCCATGCCGCGGAACGTGTGAACTCATCGTCGCTGTAGTCCGGATTCCCGAATGACTCGACCATCGCTTCGGCATAGCTCAGAAGCGTTTCTGCATAGCGGAACACCACCCAGTGATGGCGGTAGGTAGCCTTTGCGTTTGGGTCGAAGCTTGTGTTTTCTATGACATATTTCCGTAGGTAGTATCCCGTTGGAGTATATCCCTGGAGAACTTCGCCCGCGTCTTGACCTCCTTTGAAAGTCTCGATTGCCGAGCCCTTGAACACAGAACCGTCGCAGACGAGCGTTCTCGTCATTCTCGGGTCACGGTTGGAATAGGGCTTCTTGGGATTGAACTTAGGGTCGGCGCTGGTGTAGCCGCCATGAGTGAGTGTCACCGCAAAGCCGTTCACTGTCCTGAATGCTGAGGCGAGGTTCTCGGTCGGATAGATGCAGTTCTGGACAGAACCGCGTGAACCGTACATGAACCTCAGTGGAAAGCAGTTGGCCTCAAAGGACGAACTGTTGCCGTTCATCCGGACGAAGATGTTTTCGCGTGAACTGATGTTGTTGCATTTGTCACCTGTTTCAAGGGAATATAGTCCCGAATCAATCAGTTCGAGAGCCGCCCTTGCCGCTTTTTTCCACAGTTCCTTATCATTCTTTGGATTGTGGAGCGGACTTGCCGCATAGAGGAGTGCCTTGGTTTTCAGTGCCATTGCAAAGCCTTTCGTGACACGTCCCAACTCTTTATATGGCTGGTTTTCGTAGGATGCGGGGAGAACGGATGCGCACTCATCGCATTCGCTGGCTATGAATCCTACCGCATCTTCAAATGTGGTCTTGCCTATGCTGTTTGCCTCATCGGTGGTGAGAACGTGGGTTGGCATGGCAATGTCCCCGTATCTCTTGGCTAGTTCAAAGATGTAGAACGCCCTCAGAGCCCTTGCCTCGTAGCTGAAATATTTCAACTGTTCCATCCAGTTCTCGTAGTTCGGGTCGGTCTTATAGCGCGAGAAATCGACTGTCGCCACAGACGCGATGAACTCGTTTGCGGCGCGGATTCCGTTATAGAATCCCCATCCCGTGTCGTATGTATTTATCGCAGACCAGCTTCCGTTGGTGAATCTCTGCACCGGAGCAGTAGGGTTACCCCAGAGAGCGTCGTCTGTGGCGCAGTCTCTCATCGCACCGTCGAGTGCTCCGAAATCCTGCGGAATGTAGGAATATACGTTCGTCAAAACCTGTTTTGTCTTGTCGAAATATTTATACACATCCTCCTTTCCCTGAAGTCCGTTTGTTTCGTCGAAATCGAGATATGAGCATGAAAATGTCACGGTGAGCGTGAGGAATATGAATACTGTCCGAATTATTTTCATTTTCTTGTGAAATTAAAAGTTAAAGCGCAGTCCTACCCACCATGCGCGGGAGGTCGGATAACCGGAGCCTATCCGTTCGGGATCTACGATTCCGAGCGAGTCGATGCTGAAGACGTCACTTCCCTTTAGGTAGAACTCCATTGTCATGATCTTGAGCATTCTTTTAGGGAAGGCGTAAGAAACAGTCACGTCGCGTAGCTTGAGGAACGAGCCATCGCGATACCATACACTATTGTTGCGGTAGTTGTTGGCGTTCGAGACAGTTGTAAGGCGCGGGACTGTTGCGCTCTCTGAGTTTTCGAGAGTCCAAGGTGTTTCCTTTGAGAGGAACGACCTGGACAAGTTGCCGTTGCTGACGAGAGGCTTGTAGAGTGGTGAATTCAGCATATTCACGGTTAGGTGTCCTACGCCCTGGAATGCCGCCGAAACCTTGAATCCCTTCCATCCGAAGGAAAGTCCGAATCCGTAGTACCATTCTGGGATGGTCGAGTAGCCGATAGGGACAATATCCTCGTCCGTAATCTGAAAGTCATCGTTCTGATCGACATATTTGATGTCTCCAGGCTGCACGGTTGCGAACGTGTGGGTGACTGTGCTCCGTATGTCGCTCTCGCTAAAAAAGAATCCGTCGGCCTCAAGTCCGTAGCACTGTCCGACACGGTTCCCCTTGTGGTAGAGGTAGTCGTAGCGCTGCCAGTCTTGGTCGTCCTTGATGACTTTGCTCGTGAGATAGGAGGCGTTTGCATAGACTCCATAGCTGAAGTCTCCATGGTGTTCGTTCCATGAGAGCGATAGGTCCGCTCCCGCCCAATCGTTGACCCCTGCGCATTGTTTGCCCGCGTTGATTCCTAGAATGCCGGAGACAGTCGATGATGCGTTGATGAGAATGTCACTTCTGCGTTCGTAAAACCCTGTTCCATAGAATGCAAGTCTATTTCCAAGGGCCTTGAGTTCGATTGCTCCGCTTGCCTTCATGGACTTCTCTGGGACTATCCGCTCTACCGGCAGGCTGCCTTCTGTGATGCCATAGGAGAGTCCTCCGTCAGTGAAGTAGTAGCTTCCCGCCCCAATGGAATTGAACGTTTGGTACTGGAGCTCGTGGACGAGCGATCCGTCCCAGCCAGAAAGTCCGGTCGAAGCCGAAATCCTGAGTAGGTCAATGCCCTCCACACCCTTGAGAAAACTCTCCTGAGAAACCGTCCAAGCGAGATTCACAGCAGGGTAGAACATCATCCTGTGACCTTGCACGAGATAGGCCGAGCCTGCCCAGTTGAGAACAAGGTCCGCGCTGTAGCGCCTGTCATAAGAGTATGAGCCTGTCATTCCTGCCGATATTCTCCTGTTTGAGTTGTTCTGTCCCGAAGCGGTGTGTGACTGAATGTCGATAATTGCCGTTGCTCCGACATGGTGACTATTGAAGGTCCTGTCATAGACCGCTTTCGCGTTGAAGTCGAAGTCGAGATAGATAGAGTTGAACCATGAGCCGTGGGAGAGAACTTTGGAGTTTGTGCCATAGTCTTTCTGTGACGTGACCAATGTCCCGTCGTCCGCTATTGTGGAGTTGAGCACACGGTACATATAGGTCTTGGTTGCACTTTCCGCCATTGTTCCGTAGTCATCGAATGAAATTGCGGCCTCGGCACGCAGACCTTCTGTGAACTCGTCAAGGTGCTGGATTATCGAAAGGTCTGCATTTACTGCTCCGCCGATGGTCTTGGTGTTGCCTGTTCCATTTAGCAGCGCGACTGGGTTGTTTGCTCCGTAAAGTTCGGAGCCTCCGTACATTCCGTTTGATGCCGTGATTGGGAAAGCTGCTGCAGGGGTGTTGTAGAGAGCGCTGAATATGCTGCCGTAGTTCGCCCTGTTCTGTTCGTTGAAACGGGCGAGCAGGCCGAGCTTCATTTCTGTCGTTCGGGTGAGCTGCACGTCGATGTTCGTCCTTGCGCTGAGTCGGGTGTCGGAAGGAACCGCGCTGTAGCGGCTGTCGGTGCTCTGCGACTTGAAGAATCCGCGGTCGTACATATAGTCAACCACGGTGTAGTGACGGAACTTTCCGCTGCCGCCCTCGAAAGTGAGGTTGAGGCGGTTGTTGTGCGCGATGTCGTTATAGACCTCATTCCACCAGTTCACATTCGGGTAGGCGTAGGGGTATTTCCCCGACTTGAATGCCTCGATTTCTCGGGTGTTGTAGCGTTGTACGAGTCCGTCGTTCCTAAGCGTTGCGTTGAGAGTTTCAGCATAGAGTCCCGCGTCTGCAAATTCCGGGGAGCGCCACTGGGTCCTGAGACCGTACTGGTAGTTCGCCCCGACCTTGAGCCGGCCTTCCTTTGCTCTTCTTGTGGTGATGAGAACAACTCCATTCGCTCCGCGTACCCCATAGAGTGCGGCTGCAGCGGCGTCGGTGAGTATTTCAACACTCTCTATTTCGTAAGATGTCAGCAGACTGAGGTTTCTCGGGAAACCATCGACGAGCACAAGAGGTGTCTTGCCGTGAATGCTCAGCGTGCAGTTGTCAATGGTCGAGTCGCCGTTGCCAGCATAGACATTCAGTCCGGCAATTTTTCCGAACATGGCGCGTCTGACATCGATGTACGGATTGTCCTCCAACATCTCCCTTCCCGCTCGCGCCATCCCCACGGTCTCCGCCTCAGCCTTTTCCGCCTCCACCATTTCCGTCACAGCCGTCTGGGCCGAAGCCGCAACAGGGAAGATCAGGACAGACGTAAGCATCGGTATCATATTTTTATATTTCATAAACATATTTCGGTTATCAGAAGTTGTTTCTAATTTTTGTTTAGTTATTTTGGATGTATTTTTGAGTCACCAAAAGAATACCTACCAACCCGGATTCTGGGTCATCCCGTAGCCCATGTCAATTTCTGTCTTGGGAACAGGGCTGAGATACCACTTCGTGTCCCAGCTATTCGCCCATGCCCTTGCATTCAGTTCAATCACATTGAAAGTGAACGATTTTGGATTGGTCTGACGGTCGCCCTTCGATTCAAGTCCGTAGAGTTTCTTCCTGAAATCTTGTTCGCGTCCCCTGCGGACGAGGTCGAACCAGCGCACCTCCTCGAAGCCGAGTTCAAGCGCCCTCTCGCGAAGCACCGCCTCACGGAAGTCTTCCTTGCTCATTCCGGACTTGAGGCCCGAGAGACCGACGCGCTGACGCACCTGATTGACATAACTGCGGGCCAGGGTCCCGGGGATTCCGTTGTATTCGTTCAGAGCCTCGGCATATCCTAGCATAATCTCTGACAGGCGCAGGTATGGCCATTGGATGTAGCCATTGCGGTCCGCGCTGTTCTCAAGTATGAACTTCATTTGGCCGAATCCCGTTGATGGGCTGCCGTGTTTTGGGTGATTGATGTGAAGCGGGGCAGTGGTCCCATCGTACCAGATGGAGCCAGGAACAGCCACTGTCTCGTAGAGTCTCGGGTCGCGCGTCGGGTTTCCGTCCGCATCGAAGAACGGCTGCCTTGCAGGAGAGTTCCAGTTGAAGTTTTCGGGAAAATCGCTTCCGTCCTTCCACGGGAACATATTCACGTAGTTCAGTGTCGGCCCGGAATAGTTCCTTTCTGCGAAGAATGACTTTAGAAGTGTCGCAGCAGATGTTCCGCGTCTTGTAGAAATCAGAATCTCGCTGTTACCTCGATCGTAGTATGCGCTGCGGAATGCTGCCCTTCTTGCCTTGTCTGTTGCCTCTGTCGGTTGGACAAGGGCAACTGAGCCGTTCGTTCGCAGTTCCTTGAAAAAATCCTCATAGGCCTTTACGGCTCGTCCCCAGCGCTTGCGGTCATAGTCTCCGTAACAGGTGTATTTGTCGGCTACGGGATGCCATGGCGTGTCGGAGTTAAACGTCGGGCTTGCGGCGAAGAGGAGCACGCGGCATTTCAGCCCCATTGCACCGCTCTTGCTCATCCTTCCATCGTCTCCATAGGAAGCCTTCCACGGCAGGGCAGTCGCCGCGTCGTCAAGCAAACTGACTATGTAATCCACCGTCTCGGCGAATGTCGCTCTTGGATATCTGAACGTTTCGTTGACGTCCACCGAATGGTCGATCAGAGGAACGCCTCCAACATATCTGAGAAGTTCCGAATATGCGACTGCGATTATCATCTTGGCTTCCGCCGCCCTCTGGCGCTTCATCCCGTCTGTCATGTCAGGGACGCGGCCGACATTCTCAATGAATGTCCATGCGTAGCTGATTGCGTAGTATTCGTATTCCTGCCCGAATCTGTAGGCTTCAGTCCCGGAGTAGAGCGATGAAACGGACGAACTCAGCGCCCCGTTGTAGTAGAGATTGTTAGGACCGTCACTCTCGTTGGCGCGGTAGGAATGGTGCAGATCCGTAAGTGCCTCAAGCACATTGACTCCGAGCTTGTCTCCGGCACGCCTCGGACTCTGCGCATTGTCTGTAGGAAGTCCGTAGGGAAGATAGGTGTATGCCTTCGTCAGCACCTTTTCCGCGTTGACTGAGGAGTTAAACATCGTGTCTATGTCCGCTCCGGAACTTTCCGGTCTGTCGCCGAGGAACTTGTCCCCGAACTTGATTTCGGAGCAGGATACGAGGCAGAGAAGCGCCGCGGCTGATATATATAAATGTATATTTCTCATCATTCAGTGTTTTTTCGTCAGAACGTTATGTTGAGTCCGAAGCTGTAAATCTTCACGAGAGGGTAGTCGCTGGTATTGCTCGGCACGGCCTCCGGATCCATATATTTCAGAGGCGTGAACGTCAGCAGGTTGTAGCCTGTGAGCGAGAGCGCCAGGGACTTGATTCCCACGGCCCGCAGCGGTTTCGTGTCGGTGAATGTGTAACTCAGCGCAAGCGACTTGAGACGGAAGTAGGAGGCGTCCTTGAGCCAAAGCGTCGAGTCCTCGGAGTTCCACGACTCTGAAGTCTTGGATGCGCGGGGAAGTGTACCGTTCTGGTTTTCCTCGCTCCAGCAGTCGTCGTAGAAGTATTTGAGCAGTCCTCGTCCTCCGGCGTTCGTGAACGGGATGCGGTAAGTCGCTGCTGAAAGAAGCCGGTTCACGTGCGTCGCTCCGGTCCACTGCATCGAGAGGTTGAAGCCACGGTAGCCGAGGCCGCAGTTGAGCCCGAATACATATTCCGGACGGGTGGACCAGCCCGTGACAATCTTGTCGTTGGAATCCACGATGCCGTCACCGTTTATGTCGGCGTACATCGCATCGCCCGGTCTCACGTTGAAACTCGGCTGCGGAAGTTCAGGATTCAAGATGAGGTTGCCGTCCGCGTCGCTGACGAAGTCGCTGTACTGATAGATGCGCTCGAAACGGTAGAGAAGATAGCGTCCGGTTGAGCCTCCAGTAAAGTTCTGGTAGTCATATTGGCTGCGCACCTCGTCCTGATAGATGATCTTGTTCTTTGCGAACGAGACCGTTCCGTTCAGGTTGTAGTGGAAACCGTTTCTGAGCGAATCCTTCCATCCTATGGCAACCTCGTAGCCGTGGTTGTCGACGATTCCGATGTTCATCGCCGGCAGCGTCTTGGCGATGACGGACGGCACTGTGTTCGGAGTGATGAGTATACCCGTCCTGTGCTCGAAGAACCAGTCGAACGAGAGGCTGAGCCTTGTCCCGAAGAACTCCGAGTCGAATCCGTAGTTCTGCTTGTCGGCCGTCTCCCAGGTCACTCCTGGGTTTCCGGCTGTGCTGCGGGCGTAGGCTTCCTGCCCGTTGGCGTTATCGACTCCGAAGCTGTATGAACCGCTTTGGGTCCATGTTTCCGGCATGTAGAGGAAGCGTGTCGAACTTATATCGTTTCCGACCCGGCCGTATGAGGCGCGAATCTTCAGATAGTCGAGAAAGCGCACTTTCTTCATGAACTTTTCCCCAGTCACAACCCAGCCGACTGAAACTGACGGGAAGAGTCCATAGCGCGTCTTGCCGGGCGCGAAGTTCTCGGAGCCGTTGTAGCCGAGGTTCACGTCAAGGTAGTATCTGTCGGCGTAACTGTAGGTCGCGCGTGCGACATAGCCGATGTAGCTTCGGGGAATGTAGGTGAAGGTGGAGGGGTAGTAGTTTCGGGACTGATTGTAGAGTACCATCGCGGATACTTTGTGCGCGTCCGCCGGACCGAAGTTCCTCTTCCAGTTGAGCTTTGCCTCTATGTACCAGTTCCTCCCACGTCCATAGTCCTCACTGTAGCCGAGTGGATAGTTGCTGCCCTCTTGAACATAGACGATGGTCTTGTCGTAGTCCGGGTCGGTCATCTTCTTGGTCTTGTCCTCAAGGTAGGACTTGTAGTAGGCCACCTGATGCTCCGCACCCCATGACTGGCGTTTTTTGACAAGGTTGAACTTGTTGTCGTATGAGCCTTTTATCGAGAATGAAAGTCCCTTTGTCACCATGTCAAGATTTTGGACAATCTCCGCATCGACGTTGAGCGTCGCGTTGTAGTCCTTGTGGTAGCCGTAGCCGAAGAAGCAGGAATATGAGTCACGCAACTCGATGTCCGTGGGTATGAATCCCTTCGGAATTATGGTGCGGACACCATCGATGAATCCTGGACCGCTGAGAGGGTTCGCCCATACGGTTGCATAGACCCACGGGTTTCCGAGAGATTCGACCACAGAGTATGGCTCCTGCGACTGTCCGATGTAGCCTCCGATGTTGAGTTTGAGCTTCGTCGTGCCCGTGAGATTCACATCGACGTTCGCGCGGTAGTTGTAGCGGTTATAGGAGTAGTTGTTGTTATACGGAAGCTCGTCCAACTGCTTGAGGATTCCGTTTTGGTAGAGATAGCCAATCGACACGAAATAGTTCACATCCTTGTTGCCTCCGGATATGTTCACATTGTTCTTGGATTGGAGGAAAACGTCGTTGCACATCATTTTCGTCCAGTTGACGTTGGGATACATTATAGGGTCGGAACCTGTCCTATATGCCTCGATTGCTTCACGAGAGAAGAGTCTTGACGGGTCGGTTACGCCATCGTTGCGCATCTTCTGATTCCAAAAATTGGCATATTCATAGCTTCCCACCTGCTCAATGAGGCTGATCGGTTGCTGTACTCCAGTGTTGGAGCTGACGCTGATGCTCATCCGGCCTTCCTTCCCGCGCCTTGTCGTGATGAGAATTACTCCGTTTGCGCCCCTCACTCCGAAGACCGCCGTTGAAGCTGCGTCCTTAAGAACTGACATGTTCTCGATTTCATTCGGATCTATCTGAGAGAACTCCCGTTCCACGCCATCGACTAGCACGAGGGGTTTGGAAAGTTCTGTTGCAAGCGAGCCAGTTCCGCGGATGTAGATTGAGGCAGCGTCCTTTCCCGGCTGTCCTGATGTCTGGACGGTCGAGACTCCGGGCACTGCACCGGCGAGCACATTCGAGATGCTTGAAACAGGCGCTTCCACGAGCTTCTTTGTGTCGACAACCGAAAGCGCACCGGTGATGGTAGCCTTCGTCTGCGTGCCGTAGCCGATGACGACAACTTCGTCAAGCTTGCTTGACTCGTTCTGCATCGTGACGTTGAACGTTGCGCGTCCGTTCACCGCAACTTCTTGAGTGGCATAGCTCAGCGCCGAGAACACGAGCACCGCGTCCGGAGCCTTTACGTCAATGCTCCAGTTTCCGTCGATGTCGGCGATGACCCCGTTCTGCACACCCTTGGACATCACGTACGCTCCGACAACCGGATCCCCGGCACTGTCAATGACTTTGCCCTTTACGGTAAATGGTTTCTGTAGCTTTTGTGGGGACGTTTCAGGTTTGTTAGATGGGGGAGTAACATCGTTCTTATGAAGCAGAATCTGTCTTCCGGACAATCTGTAATTGATGTCTTTCGGAAGAATTTTTCCGAGAACATCCCTTATGTCAGCGTCTTTCACATCAATGCTGACTTTTGTTTTGTCGGAAGCGACATCTTCTTGATAGACAAAGATGTAGTCCGAGACTGTCTCTATCTTCTCAAATATTTGCACAAGCGGGATGTCACGGCTCTTTCATTTAAGATTTAGTTGCTACCCTAAGAATGTTGTTATTTTATA
>UQYV01000025.1 GCA_900545245.1 uncultured Bacteroidales bacterium | reverse complement strand
TTGCATGTGTTAAGCCTGCCGCTAGCGTTCATCCTGAGCCAGGATCAAACTCTTCATTGTATAATCTATTATAACTCTTAGTTCGAACCTTGGCTTTCCTTGATTCTCTGCGGAACTCCCGATGAGGAGTCCCCAGGAATCGACGCTCTCGTTCTTATTGTATTTTTCGGTACTTGCTCTTGTACACCTTCCGAACTCCCCGACTCGCGTCGTTTATTTGGGACTCGGAAGTTTCTTCCTCTCAGTCTTTTCAATGAACTTCTCAGTGCCTTCCGCTCGGGATTTCGGAGTGCCTCGCGGCTCTTGAAGTACCCCCGTTTCCGAAAGGGATTGCAAAGGTACGCCTTTTTTCTTTACCTGCAAATTTTTTCGCAACTTTTTTTTGACTTTTTTGCAAACTTTTTTTGCCCTCAACGCGCCCTGAAGCCTTAACAGACTATATGACACGACATTACGACAAACACACCAAAATCGAAAAAAATGGACAAAAATCAATTCTCCACTCGGAAACTCACAGAGACACTATTCCCGCTTTCATCAACCGCCGTCAGACTGTGGCTGCCTCGCGAAGGACGGAGCGAAAGACGATGGATAAATCTGGTGCTGCCGATGTATTCGGAATCAAGATGCCAATAAACATCCGTCTCCGGATTGCTGTGGGCAAGGCTGAAAACAACTTCTCCTTCACTGCCGTCGAGCTTTTTCGGGATAAAGATAGAACTCCCCTGTTCCGGATATATGAAGGCCATCGGAATAAAGTTGCCGGAAGACAAACTGCCTGGCAGAAGCGGAGGAAGCGGGACATAGTCCGAATGTGTGCGACGGTAGTACCACTCCATTGCCGGTGGAAGTATAAAGAAATTTCCTCTCACACAGCCGGGGGCAGGGCCTTGGAGCCGATGCGAGCCGTCCGAAGTCAGAAGAACCGGTTTGTGGTAGGGGCAAGCCTTGCTGCGAAGCGCTGCCGGAGGGAGAGCAAGGGAATCCGATTCTGCGCAGAATTGCCCCTTCAGTTGTCCGGATTTGCGGCAAACCTCCGCATAGACATAGTCCCCCGAAGAGGGCTCCGAGAACCATTCTCCCGAAGGCAACATATTATATATGTCAAAAAGCACCGGTCCCGCAGTTCTCGCACCGACAAGCCCCGGAGCAGATTCTCCATTGGCATTGCCTGCCCAAACTCCCACAGCATAGTCCCTTGTGACTCCGATTGCCCAAGCGTCACGGAAACCATAGCTCGTACCGGTTTTCCAGGCAATGCGCCTAAGCGAGCTGACAAGGCTTTTGTCAAGTTCATCCGGCCGGTTCAATTCCTTCAGAGCATCGAAAGTCCACCAAATCGAACAACGGTCAGTAAGGGGCCAATCGTTTGGAAGATAGTCCGTAAATCCCTGATAATAAGCAGAAAGAAGGGCATATATTTTTGTCAGTTCACATAGCTTGCCCTCCGCTCCGCCAAGAATGAGTGAGAGTCCGTAGTCTTCGGACGGGCGCGAGAGAGTTGTCATCCCACAGGAAGTCAGCAAATCCTTGAAATTCCTGACGCCATAATCCCTTAACATTCTGACAAATGGGACATTGAGAGAACGCGCAAGAGCCTCGGAAGCGGCAACCGCACCGGAAAACTGAAGGTCGAAATTCTGCGGCGTAAACCCTCCGGCGTTAAGAGGAATGTCTGGAATCAAAGTATGAGGGAGTATGTCTCCATTTTGGAGCATCGCACAGTAGAGCAATGGTTTGAGAACACTTCCCGTACTTCTGGGAGAAGCAGCGATATCCACCTGCGCACCTTCCCGGAGATTCATTTTGCCTGTAATTGCGGAGGAAGATTTCGGTCCCTGCGAATTTCCGCAATATGCAATAGTCTCGCCGCTACGGACATCGACGACGACTGCGGCAAGGTCGCGTATTCCACAGGATGTGAATTCCTCATTCCAACGCGCCAACGAAGACTCCAGTTTCTGCTGAAGATGAATGTCTATGCCGGAGAGGATTGTCTGTCCGGGATTGGTGAGTCTGTAGCCTTCAACCAAATGGGAAGCCGTTTGCGGCAGAGGGAGAGGTTTGGCTGGAAGGGGCTCCGCACAGGAGAGTTCCAAAGTCTGGGCATCGATTACACCTATATTATATATACGAGTCAAAAGACGGTTGCGTTTTGCCTCCAAAAGCGAACGGTTGCGCCCGGGATGAATCAGCGACGGAGAATTCGGAAGCACGGCAAGAGTCGCTGCCTCGGCCCAACTGAGCTCAGATGCGGAACGACCGAAATAGCGTTGGGACGCCGCCTCCAGTCCCACTGTGTTTCCCCCAAAAGGGGCGTGAGCGGCATAGAGAGCAAGAATTTCATTTTTCGAGCAGCGCAGTTCAAGACGGGTTGCAAGAATAGCCTCAATGATTTTTTCGCTCAGGCTTCTCTGTGGCAGCGTTCCCGAACCCCCTTTTCTTGAAGAAGAGGCCCGGCTGAGACGAATCACCTGCATAGTGATGGTGCTGCCACCGCTTATTGTGTGTCCGGCCCTAAGGTTCTGCGATGCCGCCCGGGCAATTGCAGGGAGGTCGACACCATGATGAGAGTAGAAACGCCTGTCCTCAAATTGGGTAAGACAAAGTGCGTAACGCCCGGGGAGTGAATCGGTTGGAGGGAAACGCCACTGCCCGTCCGAAGCTGTGCGGGCTCCGAGAAGTTCTCCCTCACGAGACAAGACCACTGTGGAATAGGGTACCTCAGGGAAAAGTTCACGGGGAAGGCAACTGAGCCAGGCGACAAACAAAGAAACGGCAAAGACGCCTAAAACAGCGACTCTCTGACGACGCGGGTCCCGGCGTAAGGAGCGAAACTCCGAAATGAACGCCTGACGAAAGCTCTCCAAAATACGCGAAAAGTCGGGCGCTGACCCCAAAGTCCCGAAGGGACCGCGCCAGAGGCGCGAAATACCCCTAATAGGGGTCGCAGACCTTAGTCTGCGGGGGTTAGGACGTCCATAAGAGGGTGAGCAAAATACTTTTTGTTCACCCTCACCAAATAATCGCTTGAATGTCCGAAAACCGCCGCCCATAGGGGTCCTACTCCATCAGTTCAGATTCATCTTCCGTCTCCACAACTGCCGCCACAGCAGCTCCGGTCGCAGAAGCCGCCACAACCTTGGCAATTCCGGAAGCACTGTTTGCAAAAATAGAATTGTCATACATCGCCTCGCAAGAGACAGCAGGGAGAACAAACTCACCCAGATAGGCCGCAGAAAGACGAAGCGGGAAAGTCTTGGCAACGCCCCGCGGAAGGTCGAAATACCAAAGGACTTCACTGTCACGGATGTCACAATTGGTGTACCTTGCTGAATAATCCTCCTCAGAAGCCACCAAACGACTGTTGTAGATTTCCCAACCCGAAGGAACTTTCACGGACAGGGCCAGATTGCGAAGACCCGAAGCCGAGCTGTTACGCACAGTCACCATCGCTGTAAAATCTGTACCCTGCTTGAGGAGGGCAGGGTTTATGAGGTTGCCGTCCAAATCTGAATAGGAAACCGAAAGCGAAAGTCCTGAAGAACGGGCCTCTATGAGCTTGCCGGATGGAACTGCCTCCCTTGAAGAAAGGCTCGCATAGAGTACGCCCTGAGAAATGTTTGTGAGTTTCACACTCGTCGTTCCGTCCACCACATTTCTTGTCCAAATTGTGTTTGCGGACTTCACAGTCTCCGAATTTGCGCCGTCACTTCCAAACGAAGACTCGTATTTGAAAGTCATCGAGCTCTTGTCGGTGAGGGCGTAAAGCCTTGAGAGTGCGGAAGAAGCGAATGCCGTCGTCTGAGTCGTATAACTCTGTTTTGCAAAAGCCTCGGCCACACTGCCCGCAAGAGAGAGGGCGGCAGAAAGATTGCCTGTAAGTACCTGTGCTTCAAGAGCTATTGCATCGTCACGCAAAGTTGAGCCATAGAATTCCGAAACCGTCTCCGAGTCCGAAATCATTTTGTAGACTGCGGATTTTCCGGAAACATCCGACAAGAGTTTCGACGCCACGGACTTCCTTCCGGAAAGGGAATATGCAGACGCGAGAAGATGTAGGGCATTGAGACTCAAAGACGAAGACTCGCGGAAACGGTTCATCGAGCCATCCTGAGCATTGCCGGAAAGTGCAAGAATATATAAGTTATATGCAGCAAGGTCGTCATTTTCCCCACCTGTCGGACGATATCCGTTCACATATTTCTTGACCTTATTTCTCCACGCCCCGAAAACTCCGGCATTTACGGAAAATCCGGCATCGGAAGCGAGGGTGAGAAGATGTCCCGCCATCGCGTCGGCCCACATATTGACATAGCTGCCTCCAGACCACAGAACGAATGTTCCATCCGAAAGCTGGCGAGAGTAAAGTTCTGTCAATATGTCGTTTACGATGGCATTTGCCTCAGATTTGCGTTCCCCGTCGAGCAGTGGAAGTATGGACAGGAGAGTTATACCCTTGGCGCAAAGCTGCTCGGTGCAGGAGTGAGGATAATACTTCATATACAACCAGACTCCGTTTATATCGATGGACGGGAATGAGCTGACTTCCAGAATGTTGTATGTTTCCTCGCCATCCTTTGCAGAGCCGGACGGTTTTGTCGGCACGCATTCGAAACCGCAAGATTCGCCGGCTTTGAGAACCTGTCGCCTGACTGAAAGCTGATATGGATTGACATTGGTCACGGAAATATTTACCGTTTCCTCGGCTGTGTAATTTCCACAAACCGCCTTCACCACCACCTGGGCAACTCCCTCAGAGTCACCTGTGCGGAAATCGAAATTGACCAGTTTGTCTGCCGAAGATGAGACTCCAGACGCATTAGGACCGAAGTCGAATTGAAGATTTTGCGAAGATGTGCCGGAAATATGAAGCGGACCGGAAGATGAAACACTGACCTTTACATCACGGACAGAATCATCCATCGCAAAGACATTCACCGGCATAGTCACCTTCTCATCTGTGCCGAGCGCTCTCGGAAGTGTTGAAAGAACCATCAGAGGAGAACGCACTGGAGCTGTTTTTTCAGCTGAGCCATAAGCGCCATCGTGAGCTGCGACAAGCATCACGCGCACAGAGCCGACATACATCGGAAGAGTGATTTTGTGGACATTCTCGCCTCTTTTCAAACTGAAAGGGCCAAGGAATCTGACCACCGGTTCAAAACGGTTGTCCCGCACAGAGCCGTCCACCCTCACATCTTCGTCACCTCCGACACTGAACATAGAAGCGAAAGATGTTCCATAAGCACCCACAACATTGTCGTAAATATCCCAAGTTTTCATCCCGAGAGCAGTTCTTCGGTTCATCGCCGACCAAGGGTCAGGTGTCTTGAAATTGGTCAAATCCAAAAGTCCCTCATCAACAATGGCAAGAGTGTAAGTCATTTGTTTTCCGGCCTTTTCGCGGACCTTGACAGAGAATTCCTCCTGTGGACGGATGACATCCGGGACGGTGAGCTGAGGCTCCAGACGCGAAGCAGGATTGTCGACAATGACAGGCTGCACACCATACATACGCAGAGGTTGTCCTTCAGCAGTGCGTGAATGAGGATTCAAAAGAGTCAGATGTGCGTAGCAGTTCGGCGCCATATCTTCGGTGACCTTGAAACGGAAAGCTGTCTCGCTATCCGCAGAAGCGCTCACCCAGGCCGAACTCAACACACGGCTGTCGTTTTCGAAAGAGACAAGCGCACGGGCTCCTTTCGCAGCAGGGATATAAATAACGCCCTCATCTCCAACAGAGTAGGATTTCCGGTCAAGAGAGAAGCTCAACATCGAAGCGGAACTGCTCTCTCCCCTGTCGGCACGTCCCCTCCACATCGGCCAGTCGCAGGAGAATTTCGTTCCCGAACTGTGTCCGCTGCTGAGGTCTGTGACAAGAAGAAGGAAATTTCCCCAGTCAGGATAGTTCAGACGGAAGGATATTTCCGAATCGGATGTTCCCGAAACGAGCCTTCCGGAAGAAACCACCTTTGCGGAAGAGCCTCTGACATAGGACGATAGCGACTCCGGGCTGTTTTCCCACCACCAACTGTTGTCGAGGCGGTAGATTCTGTATTCGAGATTGTGTCCGGAAACTCTGCGACCGTTCTTGTCCACCGCGCAAAGTTTGATTTTCCAGTCAGTGTCCGTCTCAAGATACCCATCTTTTGTCGATGGCATCGAAACTCCCACATAAGCCGAAAACGGAGAACAAATCGCTGACTGAGAAATTATGCTCTCGTTTCCGCCGGGCTCCATAACCCTTGTCACCAAAGTCGCATTCAACATTCCCGGAGCATCGGATGCGTCAGGAATGCGGACAGGAACAGAGGCGTTTCCTCTCGAATCGAGCCTTGTGCTGAATAATTCCATTTCCATCGAATGAAAATCGGAGAGAGGATTTGTGAATATATATCCGTCAAAACCGCTGAAAGAAGTCTTCCGAGGGAAAAGTTTCAATGAGACCTTTGCTGGAAGCGATGATGCGGCAGAGCCGGTGAGCCAAGAAGAACTGATGCCGAAAGTGGCGGTGGTCCTGGATTCGAGAGTCTGTGAAGGAAGAGAAAGTTCAATCTTCAGACGATTCGGTTTTATGCTTTCGACGTGGAGGGCCTTATGGAAGGATACACCTCCAAGTTTAATGTATGCGTGATAGATGCCGGTCGGGTCGGTCGCCGCTGTAGGAAGTTCGAATGTATAGAACCCGTCGGTCGATTTCGGACAGACTGTGCGGGCAAAGGATTGTCCCTGAGGATTATAGACTTCAAGAACAGCCGGATGGTTCTGCGGAAGGGCAGCCCCCGTAGACTCAATCAAGAGCACCAGGTGCATTGTGTCGCCCGGTCTCCAGACCCCCCTTTCGCCATAGATGAATCCCCTCAGGCCCTTCTTCACTTTTTCACCTCCGACATCGAATCTGCTGAGCGAATTCTCCTGACCGGAAATGACTTTCAGATATGAAACAGCGTCTGACGATTTTGCGACAATCACGAAAGGCTTGCCCTTGAAGGAAAGTTCGGCACGTCCGTCGGAATCCGTTTTTGCAGATGAGAGCTGACGCAACTGATAGTTATATGCCGTAACCTCAACCCCTTGAAGCGGAGAAGCCGAAATGATGTCATTCACACTCACCCAAACCTTTCCCTCACCCGTCGACTTTGCAATAACTCCAAGATTCGAAGCCATAAGATTCACACTCGGAAAACGGTCGGATTCCATATAATATGATGGATGAAGAGGATTGTCCCTTTCCGCCCATTCATACAATTCCCAATCATACCAATTGTCGTAATAATATGAATTTGGAATATCCCAGACAGCCTCATCTTCCGCAGTCATCTCTCCCTCAGCGAGTTTGGTCAGAGCCTCGTCTTCGCCCGAAAGACTGAGGGTCTCTTTTCCATAAAGTGAATAATCCTGACGGAAAGAAAGCGACACGCGATAGATTGCCCCTTTTTCACGTTTCATCAGTCCCGAAAGGTCCACGGAGAAATTGTTCCACTCGTGAAGGTTCGTCTGAGGATTGCTGTCGAGACGGAATTTTTTGCTGTAAACAAGGCGGCCCGAACGACGTATCTCATAACCGCCCTCCAAATTGTTTTCCTGGAGGAAATGGAGGACATTGTCGCTGTAAATCTTAATGATACGAATGTCCACGGCGTTCAGATTGACCGCCTGGAACGGAAGCCGGAGGTCGGAGGCGTCGGGAAGGATATTTCCTTGATATGGGAGACGAATCGCAGGCTTGAGTTCGTCGCTGCGAAATTCCGCCGTCCAGTCATTTTCGAGGCGATTGCCTTTATAGTCCTTGAGGAATCCGGAAACCGTGAGTGAAATATCGGATGGGGCATTACGTTTTTCGTAGAACACTCGTACAATGTTGCCGTCTGATGTTGCAAAACTGCGTCCGTTGCCCGAAAGAGTGAACATTCCGGAAATGTCTGACAGAGGGTCAAGCGGCTGTGATAGAACCACTTCGATAAAAGGCTCGGCGCCGTCTTTCTTCTTTGCAGACAGGACTTTGAATTCTCCTGTTCCGGGGATTGTCACAGCGGAAGAAACTGTTTTTCCGAATCCGGACGAATGGGCGTCAAAAACAATATTGATTTTCGTATCCCCTGACAAGCGCGGCACAGGAGAACAAGTAAACTCGAACACGCCCGGCTCTGAAGCAGCTTTGAGACTGATTTTTGCCACTCCGGAATCGCCCTCGGCAAAGAGCATCCCTGCGGCTTCTTCCTCAGAGAGACTTTCGCTCAACATAAGACGTCCGCAAACAGTCGCCTCCGATGGGCTCTGTTTCAATATCTTGACATTGTCCACAACAACGGAAGCCCTCTTCGGAGCCACTCTGAAACTGAATTCAAATGTCTTGAGAGATGGATTTCCGATTTCAAAAATCTTGTCAAGAGCGAATTTGCCCCGATACTCCCGTCCTTGCTTGAGCTGTCCTTCGGAGGGCACAAACTCAATCATTTTCGAGCCCACCCAACGGGCCTCACCCTTGAGTGAAGGGCTGAAACTGAAAAGACCGTCGGTCGGAACAGAGGTGTCGGGGGTTGAAGCAAATTCAATCTTCACTGAAGAAGATTCGGAAATCAGTCCCCCGGTGTAGGCGTCGACATAATCCACAAAACCGGACGAAGGATTCTTGGCGTCATCATTTGATCTCCCGCAGGAGAGGAGAAGCATCGCGGCAGCAGTGAGCGCAGCAAGGATTCTAGAGATTGTTTTCATAAATTGGCTAGTCTGAAGTGTTTAACTCCACAAATATAAAAAATCTTAAGCGAATAATCTGATTCGTTTGCAATTTTTTATTATTTTTGTAGATTAGTTTTAAAAATGACTGTTATGGACAGGAAAGTAGTCATCATCCCGACTTATAATGAGAGGGAGAACATTGAGAAAATCATCAGAGCTGTTTTCGCACTTGATGGTGAATATCATTGTCTTGTGATTGAAGACGGGTCGCCGGACGGGACTGCCGGGATTGTCCGGGAACTGCAAACGGTGTTTCCTCAGAGGCTGTTTATGATTGAGCGCTCCGGAAAACTGGGTTTGGGAACGGCATACATCACAGGATTCAAATGGGCCATTGAACAGAAATATGACTATATTTTCGAGATGGACGCGGACTTTTCCCACAATCCCAACGACCTTCCGCGGCTTTATGAGGCTTGCTCCAAAGGCGGAGCGGATCTTGCGATAGGCTCCCGTTACTGCAACGGAATCAGCGTCATCAACTGGCCGATTGGCAGAGTCATAATGTCCTACTACGCTTCTGTCTATGTACGCACGGTGCTCGGGATGAAGGTCTACGACACCACCGCAGGCTTCAAATGCTACAGGCGTAAAGTTCTGGAAACCATCGATTTGGACAAAATCCGCATGTATGGTTACGGTTTCCAGATTGAAATGAAATACAGCTGCTACAAACTCGGATTCAAAATCGTGGAAGTGCCGATTATCTTTGTCGACCGAAAGGAAGGTACATCCAAAATGAGCGGTAGCATCTTCGGCGAAGCGTTTTGGGGCGTGCTCGGTCTGAGATTCCGGAAAATCCGTCCGAAGGCGCAGAAGAAATTGTAGCATAAAATAAAGAGAGCAGAGCCAAGTTTGCTTGAGCTATGCCGAGCGTAATATATACTTAAAAGAATGAAGAGCAGGACATACACGGGAAATTTTCTGACATATCTGTTATCACTGACGGCAATCTCCCTTTGGGGTGCTTCGTACATCTGGTCGAATTGTCTTATTAGCCGCGGAGTGTCCATTTTCTATTTTGTATTCGTCCGGATTGCCATTGCCGGACTTCTTCTGCTCGCGTTCAATGCCGCATCACGCAAATTCCAGACAATCAGGAAGAAAGACCTGCCATGGTTTCTGATTCTCGCGCTCTGCGAGCCGTTCATCTACTTCCTGTTTGAAACCTACGGAATAAAATTCACGGGGTCGCCGACACTGAGCGCGATGACCGTCGCGACGATTCCGATATTCTCGATTTTCGCGGGCGTCGTGTTCTTCCGCGAAAAAATCTGCGGACTCAACATCTTCGGAATATTCCTTTCGCTCGGCGGGATAATACTCGTTGCTATGGCAAAGGGTGAACTCGGCGAGCATTTCATCGCCGGGGTCATATTTCTGCTCATTGCAGTGATTGCGGAAGTCTGCCATGCGAGCATCACGAAGAAGCTCAGCGACCACTATGCCAGCCAGAACATCGTCATGTATCAGTTCCTCATCGGGTCCGTATATCTGCTGCCGCTATTCATATTCAAGGGATTGGAAGATTTTGACGCCGCAGTATATCTCAGTTGGGATACGTGGAGACCGGTGCTCTGCCTCGCGGTGCTCTGTTCGAGCGTTGCATTCTCGCTCTGGGTTGGCACAATCAAGAAACTCGGAGTGGCCAAATCGAGCATTTTTACGGCGCTGATTCCAGTTGCATCGGCAATCATAGCCTGGGTCTGCGGGCATGAGTTACTGAACCTGAGGCAGTGGTTCGGAGTGGCACTGTGTACGGTGGGAGTGATTTTGTCGCAGGTGACGGTCAAAGCCCACGCCAAGAAAGCCGTGAGATAACTGTCTGCAATTTTTCAGAGATAAAAATATGACATCAGGATACAACACATTCAAAGACGACGATATCAAGCCCGTTTCCGGAGACGAAAGATATATGCGTGAGGCTCTCAAAGAGGCTCAGTCCGCACTTGAAGAGGAGGAGGTTCCGATTGGGGCGGTGGTGGTGTGGAACGGACGCATCATCGCAAGGGGACACAACATGACGGAGAGGCTGCACGACCCGTCCGCACATGCGGAAATGATTGCCCTGACTGCGGCCACCGAGGCTATGGGCGGGAAATACTTGGACGAATGCACGCTCTATGTGACGGTTGAGCCGTGTCCGATGTGTGCCGGGGCGATGAACTGGGCACAGGTGGGACGTGTCGTCTATGGTGCGGCCGACCCGAAGCGTGGGTTCTCGAAGTTCACGCCGTCGCTGTTGCACCCCAAGACGGAAGTCGTTTCCGGCGTGTTGAGCGAAGAGTGCGGAGGAATTGTCAGTGAGTTTTTTAAGAGCAAGAGGAAGTAGATGTTCGCCGTCTGCGAATTAAATTAGTTCACAACTCTAGATGTTTGATTTGGAATCACTTGGTCTGCTGGGACTTTTCATCGGGACGTTTCTCGCCGCGACGATTCTGCCTTTCAGTTCGGACGCGCTCTACATCGCGGTGCTGGCGGCGACAAAGGATCCCATCGGGTGCCTGGCAGTCGGAACTGTCGGCAACTGGCTCGGGAGCGTGGTGACCTATTGGATGGGTTGGATTGGCCGATGGGAGTGGATTGAAAAGTGGTTCAAGGTGAAGCGGGAAACGCTCGAAAAGCAGAAGGTAAAGATTGACAAATACGGCGTGTGGCTTGCGCTGCTCGCTTGGGTGCCCTTCATCGGAGATGTCATCGCGATAGCACTCGGTTTCTATAAAACACGCCCCGCTGCGACAATGGCCTTGCTGCTTGTCGGAAAGTTTGCAAGGTTTTTGCTATGGAATCTGATTTTTGGATTGATTTAAGTTTTCATTATGAAAAATGCTTTTGTTTTCCCGGGACAGGGTGCTCAGTTCACCGGAATGGGACAGGACCTCTACGAGAAAGGAGGCAAATACAGGGAGATTTTCGAATCCGCGAACGACATTCTCGGATTCAGAATTTCAGACACAATGTTCAGTGGAACGGCTGAGGAGCTTAAGCAGACCAAAGTCACCCAGCCGGCAGTTTTTCTTCACTCTGTGGCAAAGGCCCTCGATTATGGGACGCCGGATATGGTGGCGGGGCATTCGCTGGGAGAGTTTTCCGCACTTGCGGTCTGCGGTGCACTCGAATTTGAGGATGCGCTGAAACTGGTTTCGGCAAGGGCCGAGGCGATGCAGAAAGCTTGTGAGCTCAGACGCGGTGCAATGGCGGCAATCATCGCGCTGGAGCCGAAGAAGATTGAGAAAGTTTGTGCAGAAGTGAGCGCTGAAGGCGTGGCGGTGGAAGGTTGCGACGAAAAAGGACTTGTCGTCGCGGCAAACTACAACTGCGATGGTCAGACCGTGATTTCCGGCGATTATGCGGCTGTGGAACTCGCCTGCGAGAGGCTCAAGGAGGCCGGGGCAAAAAGAGCCCTTATGCTGCAAGTTGGCGGAGCATTCCACTCCCCGCTAATGGAGCCTGCACGAGAGGCACTTGCAAAGGCAATCGAAAAAGTTCGCATGCACTCCCCTGCCTGCCCCATTTATCAAAATTTCAGCGCAGTTTCCACAACTGACCCGGAGACCATCAAGGCAAATCTTCTCGCCCAGCTCACGGGAGCGGTGAAATGGACAGAAACAATCAGGAATATGGCTGCGGACGCTGCCGCCGAACTTGGCGTTCCGGCTTGCGAAGCAATAGAATTCACAGAAATCGGCCCGGGAACAACGCTTACGGGACTGATTAGGAAAATAGCCTTCTGATAAACGACAAGAAACCTTCTAAAAATATTTCCGGAACGGCAAAAAATGAGTATCTTTGCACCAATGTATGCGTTTCCCGTTAACGCACACGGAGTAAGGGTATTCCGGACTGCACGATAATATTGACAACAACATATATTCCGACTACATAAGTTTTATAAAACAATATTAACTGGTTAGTTATGGCAAACGAAAAGAAATTCGTCACTTGTGACGGAAACTACGCTGCCGCTCACATCGCTTATCTGTTCAGTGAGCACGCGGCGATCTACCCTATCACGCCGTCGTCGACTATGGCAGAATATGTCGACGAGTGGGCTGCGAAGGGCAAGAAGAATCTCTTCGGGGAAACCGTGAAAGTGACTGAGATGCAGTCTGAGGGAGGTGCTGCCGGTGCAGTGCATGGCTCGCTTCAGGCAGGTGCGCTCACCACAACCTTCACTGCTTCTCAGGGACTTCTCCTGATGATTCCTAATATGTACAAGATTGCGGGAGAGCAGCTTCCGACCGTGTTCCACGTCTCCGCACGTGCCCTCGCGTCACACGCTCTCTCAATCTTCGGAGACCACCAGGACGTGATGGCATGCCGTCAGACAGGATTCGCGATGATCGCTTCCGCTTCAGTGCAGGAAGCTCTTGACATCGCGGCTGTGGCACATCTTTCCACAATCAAGTCAAGCATTCCTTTCATCCACTTCTTCGACGGATTCCGCACATCACACGAAATTCAGAAGATCGAACTTCTCGACGAGGACGCTCTCAAGGGAATGATCAGCACAAAGGCTCTCGCAAGATTCAGGGAGCGCGCGCTCAATCCTGACGCACCTGTAACCAGAGGATCAGCACAGAACGGCGACGTTTATTTCCAGGCCCGCGAGGCTTGCAACGGAGCTTATGACGCTGTGGCTGACATCGTGGCAAGGTACATGGGTGAAATCAGCGAACTCTCCGGCAGAAGCTACCGTCCGTTCGACTACTACGGAGACCCTGAGGCTGAGAACGTAATCGTGGCTATGGGTTCTGTAACAGAGACAATCAAGGAGACAATCGACCACCTCGAAAAGGAAGGCAAGAAGGTCGGTCTCATGATTGTGCGTCTCTACCGTCCGTTCTCCGCAAAATATTTCTTCAAGGCTCTTCCGAAGAGCGTGAAGAGAATCGCCGTTCTCGACAGGACAAAAGAACCGGGCTCTCTCGGAGAACCTCTCTACCTCGACATCAAGGCACTCTTCCAGGGTCAGGAGAACTCTCCTCTCATCGTCGGAGGACGCTACGGCCTTTCTTCAAAGGACACCACTCCGGCACAGATTGTCGCAGTCTACGAAAATCTTGAGCTTGCCGAGCCTAAGAACGACTTTACAATCGGCATCGTCGATGACGTGACATTCAAGTCTCTCCCTGTCAAGGAGGAAATCTCAATCATGAAACCGGGCACAACGGAGTGCAAGTTCTTCGGTCTCGGTTCTGACGGTACGGTCGGAGCAAACAAGAACACCATCAAGATTATCGGTGATCACACGCAGAAATATGCACAGGGCTATTTCGACTACGACTCAAAGAAGTCCGGCGGATACACCTGCTCACACCTTCGTTTCGGTGACCTCCCTATCAAGGCTCCGTACCTCGTGTCAACTCCTGACTTTGTTGCCTGCCACGTTCCGTCATACCTCTCGAAGTATGACGTTCTTGCCGGCATCAAGCAGAACGGTACTCTCCTGCTCAACAGCCTCTGGGACGAGAAAGAAACTCTCGACAGAATCCCTGAGCATGTGAAAGGCATCATCGGAAGGAAGAACATTTCCCTCTATATTATCAATGCAACGAAAATCGCTGCAGAAATCGGACTCGGCGGAAGGACCAACACAATCCTCCAGTCCGCATTCTTCAAGATTACGAACATCATCCCTTACGAGGACGCCGTAACATACATGAAGCAGGCCATCCTCAAGAGCTACGGCAAGAAGGGCGAGAATGTCGTGAACATGAACTATGCAGCCGTTGACCGTGGTGGCGAATATACCAAGGTTGAAATCCCTGCCGATTGGAAGGACATCACAGCCAAGTTCGAGAACCCTAACAAAGACCGTCTCGCACCTGCATTCGTGAAAGAAATTGCAGATGAGGTCAACTCACAGTGCGGAGACAGGCTCCCTGTCAGCAAGTTCGTCGACATCCAGGACGGAACGATGCCTAACGGCACGGCAGCTTACGAGAAGCGCGGTGTTGCAGTTAAGGTCCCTGAGTGGAAGAGCGAGAACTGCATCCAGTGTAACACTTGCGCATTTGTCTGCCCTCACGCAGCAATCCGTCCGTTCATCCTCACCGCAGATGAGGCTGCCGCCGCTCCTGCAAGCGTGAAGAAGGTCGCAGGAAAGGCACAGCTCAAGGAATACACCTACGCGCTTTCAGTTTCTGTCGCTGACTGTACAGGTTGCGGCAACTGCGTTGATGTCTGCCCTGCAAAGGAGAAAGCTCTCGAAATGGTTTCCTACCAGGAAGACCTCCAGGAGCAGGAGAACTTCAATTGGCTGAACGAGCATGTCGGCTACAAAGAGAACATCCTCAACAAGGAAGGCAATGTGAAGAACGCACAGTTCGAACAGCCTCTGTTCGAGTTCTCCGGCGCATGCGCAGGCTGCGGCGAGACTCCTTACATCAAGACCATCACCCAGCTCTGGGGCGACCACATGATGATTGCGAACGCGACTGGCTGCTCCTCAATCTACGGAGCGTCATTCCCGGCAACCCCATACTGCACCAACGCACAGGGTCACGGTCCGGCTTGGGCGAACTCTCTGTTCGAGGACTTCTGCGAGTTCGGTCTCGGAATGAAGCTCGGTTCAGACAGAGCACGCGCAACCGTCGCAAAACTCATGGAGCAGGGTCTCTCTTGCTCTTGCTGCTCAGACGAAATGAAGGCACTCTTCACACAGTGGCTTGAGAACAAGAACGACGCGAAAATCACCCGCGAGGTTGCGGACAAGCTCGTTCCTCTTATGGAAGCCTGCGGATGCGAAACATGCAAGGCTCTTCTTGAGTACAAGCACTTCATCCCTTCACGCAGCCAGTGGATTATCGGTGGTGACGGTGCATCTTATGACATCGGCTACGGCGGACTCGACCATGTGCTCGCTTCCGGTGAGAATGTGAACATCCTCGTTCTTGACACCGAGGTTTACTCCAACACCGGTGGCCAGTCTTCAAAGGCAACTCCTGCAGGAGCAATCGCCAAGTTTGCGGCTTCCGGAAAGAAGGTTCGCAAGAAGGATCTCGGAATGATGGCAATGAGCTACGGCTACGTCTATGTGGCACAGATCGCGATGGGCGCATCTCCGGCTCAGTACTTCAACGCCATCAAGGAAGCCGAGGCTTATGACGGTCCGTCACTCCTCATCGCCTACGCTCCATGTATCAACCATGGTCTGAAGGCCGGCATGGGTCTGAGCCAGAAGGAGGAGAAACTCGCTGTCGAGTGCGGTTACTGGCACCTCTACAGGTACAACCCTGAGCTTGAGGGCACGGACAAGAATCCGTTCACGCTCGATTCCAAGGAGCCTGACTGGAGCAAGTTCCAGGACTTCCTCAAGGGCGAGGTCCGTTTCGCTTCTCTCTACAAGATGTTCCCTGACAAAGCAGCCGAGCTTCTTGAAAAGACCGAAGAGTTTGCTAAAGTTCGATACGAGAACTACAAGAGACTCGCAGGCAAATAGCTGTTATACATCAGCTACAACAAAAAACTCCGCTTGGGCAATCCCAAGCGGAGTTTTTTTATTGTATGACAATGTCTTATTCTGCAGGAATGAAAGCAGAGAGAGACGATACATCAACAAAGTCACCGACTGTAACTTTAGCGGAAGATGCGCTCTTCAACGTCATTGTGGTCTTCTTGCTGCTGTCATTTTCATCAACGGACTCAATGGTGATGGAATCGGCTGAAAGCTCTCTGTAGTCTATTTCGGAAACTGTGTCCTTGCCTTCCTCGTCCTTGAGAGTAAGGGTAATCTTTCCGCTTGTAGCATCGGTAGGGGCAACGGTGTAGGTGAATGACACACCGACGTAATCGTTGTCTTTAAGTCCATCAACAAATGGTTTCAGAACCTCCATCACTGCCTTCACCTGCGCAAGTTCCTCTGGTTTGAGCTGGCTTTCGTATTGGGAGAGCAGAGTTTCCATTGCAGTCACCATAAGATTGAGCTTAGCCTTGTTGACGAGCACACCTGCCTGAGCCTTGCCGTCAGCGGCGAGATTAATGACAGCGCGCAACTTGACATTGGCAAGCTGCTGTGCAAGAACAGCTTGCATTCCTTCAGGAAGCTCAGGAAACTCGGCGGTGATGTCATCGCCGGCAATTTCTGTCAAAGGAATTTCGTCGGTCACCCAAGTGTTTACGTAATTGTCGAGGGACTCTTCATTGTCCTTTTCACAAGATGTGGCGAACACCAATGCGAGCGCCATCATCGAAATTGTAAGAAACTTTTTCATAACTATTATTTTTTGTGTTTGTTATCCATAACAACATCACGATAAATGACAAAGGGCATTCCATTGTAGGTACAAACGGACATATTGTCAGATTCAGTTTTTCGCAAAAATTATGCAGTTGGTCGTTTTTTTAACAAACCGGCTCATTGCCGACAAAACGACGCGTACTATGGCACTTCCTTCAGCCAATAATATTTTGCCAATCGCGAAACAGATTATATCTTTGCGAAGTTATACTTATTATATATGAGGACACAGAACGAAGATTTCAGGTTAAGGGTTTTTCTGACGCTTGCGGAAGAAGGCAGTTTCACGAGGACAGCCTCCGTGCTCGGAATCACACAGCCGGGAGTCAGCCAACACATTTCCGAACTGGAGCGGATATACGGAATCCGGCTGTTCAACCGCGAACGTGGAGCCGTGTCGCTGACAAAGGAGGGGCGGGAATTCCGGGAATATGCTCTCAGAATCGAGGGTGCCTACATGGATGCGGCGGTTTTCGCTGAAGAAAGCGGAAGAAATTCTGAGAGTCAGGAGCATATTGCAGTGGAAATGGTACGCTCGTTGCTTCCTATACTCAGAAAGATGAACTCCGGATTTGCCGAAGACATCGAAAGACTGCTGACGTCATATCAGGATGCACAGTGACGGAATCATTGTTGAGTCCGCTTGTTTGGTATGAACTTAGTAATCCTTAAAAGAAAATTATTACAAATAAAAACACATTCATGAAACGTTTCTTACTTAGCGTCGCGGCTTTCTTCGTCGCGGCAGCCGCATTTGCGCAGGACTTTCAGCAATTGCCTAATGATCCTGCGGTGCGCGTCGGCAAGCTCGACAACGGGATGACCTACTACATCAGGCACAATGACAAGCCCGCACAGAGGGCTGAATTCTACCTTGCAACCAATGTCGGAGCAATTCAGGAGACTCCGGACCAGGACGGTCTCGCACATTTCCTCGAACACATGTGCTTCAACGGGACAAAGAATTTCCCGGGCAAGACTTTGCTTGAGTATCTCCAGAGCATCGGAGCCTCATTCGGCGGCAACATCAATGCTGCGACGGGTGTGGAGGAGACGACCTATATGCTCAACAATATCCCCGTCACCCGTGAGGGAATCATCGACACCTGCCTTCTCGTAATGCACGACTATTCGCATTTCGTGACTTGCGACCCGGTGGAGATTGACAAGGAGAGAGGCGTAATCATCGAGGAGCGCAGAGCACGCAGGACTGCCTCATGGAGACTTCACGAGCAGTCACTCCCCTATTATTATGGAGACAGCAAATATGCAGGCTGCACCCTTATCGGAAGCCAGGAAAACCTTGAGACATTCAAGCCTGAAAGCCTCCTGAACTTCTACCATACATGGTATCGTCCTGACCTTCAGGCGCTTATAGTTGTGGGAGACATTGACGTAGACTCAATCGAGGCTAAAATCAAATCTACATTCGCGGACATTCCGGCGGCGGTCGATCCAAAGCCGAAGGACGTGATTAAAATCCCGGAGAACGAGAAACCGCTCATAGGAGTGCTCACTGATCCTGAGTGCAGCGGAAGCTCGATTGAGGTTCTATGGAGGAGCGAGGCGGACGACGAGGCCTACAACAGCACTGACATCGGATTCCTCACCTCGATAACCAAGACTATGATTGCCATGATTATGGCCGAGCGCTTCGACGCCATCACAAGCAAGCCAGGCGCTCCGTTCCTCGGAGCGGACCTTGGGGCCGGCAACCTCTGTGAGACATGCCAGGCCACTATGGGCGATGTGACCTTCAAAGACGGAGACTGGGAGCCTGCATTCAGGTCTTTCCTCACCGAAGTGGAGAGAATGAGGCGCCACGGCTTCTCTTCTGCCGAACTCCAGAGAGCAAAGGACAATATCCTCAGCGCATTTGAGAAGGCTGTCGAAGCCGCTGACTCGCGCAAGAATGCTGATTTCGTGCGCCCTCTCATCAACAATTTCTTCGATAATGATGCCTACATGACACCGCAGGCGCAATACGAGGTGGCAAAAACACTGCTTGGCCAGGTGCCGGACATGATCTTCGCACTCGCGGCAAACGCGCTCGTCGATGGTAAGAGCATATCCATAGTCTATAAGGCACCGGCAAAGGAAGGGCTTGTACACCCGACTCCGGAGCAGCTTCAGACCGTGTATGACGAAGTGAGCGCATCGGAAATCGACGCTCCTGTTGAGGAAGAAGTAGCATCGGAATTCGTAAATCCGGCATCACTCAAGGGTTCAAAGGTTAAGAAGACCTCAACAGGGCTCTATGGTTCGACTGTCTGGACACTGAAGAACGGCGTGAAAGTGGTTGTGCTTCCGACCGAGTATAAGAAGGATCAGATTCTCTTCACCTGGTTCAAGAACGGAGGCGAGACACTCATCAGCGACGAGGACCTCGTATCTTTCGAGGACAACATCTACGGCCTGTTCCAGCGCAACAGCGGAATCTCAAAGTTCAGTTCCAACGAGGCATCAAAGATGCTCGCCGGCAAGAATATTTCTGTTTCTTCATACATTTCCAACATTCGCCACGGAATCAGCGGTGTCACGACGCCAAAAGACCTTGAGACCGCCCTTCAGGTAGCATATCTCACATACTGCGACCCGCGTTTCGACGAATCCGAGTATGAAGTGGGAATTGAGCAGATTAAGGCAGTACTTCCTAACGTAATGAACCAGCCGTCATTCAAACTTCAGCAGGAAATAAACAAGGCCGTCTATGGACCGGACTGCAAGAGGAATGTGGAACTTAACGAAGAAACGCTCGAAAAAGCCAATCTCGCGACCATAGAGAGGGTCTATCGCAGCCTCTTCAAGGACGCTGCCGGACTCACGGCCGTGTTTGTCGGCAACATCGACCTTGACTCGTTCAAGCCGCTCTGTGAGAAGTATCTCGGCTCTATTCCTAAGGGAAAGAAGGCCACGACCTGGAAGGACAACTCCCCAGAAGTCGTAAAGGGCGAGGTAATTGACCACTTCAGCACAGACATGCAGACGCCGAAAAACACGGTGATTCAGTTCTACTCTGCCGATATGCCATACTCCGTGAAGACATCTGTCATGCTGAAAGCGGCAAACTACATCCTCGACATGATCTATGTTGACACTCTTCGCGAGGACGAGGGAGGCACATACGGAGCGTCTTCGGACATGAGCATCACTGCCGCTCCTCAGCAGCAGGCACGCATCCAGGTGGCTTTCGAAACGAATCCGACCCAGTGCGAGAAACTCATCGGCCTGGCAAAGGAAGGGCTTCACAAACTGGCTTACGAGGGGCCTACCGAGGAGCAGATGACACGCACGCTTGAAAACTTCAGGAAAGGCATTCCGGAAAAACGCATCAACAACAGCTACTGGCTCGGCAATCTCCTCACCAACGAGTACAGGGGGATAGACTACGACGCCGAGTATGAGGCTGCGGTGAACGAGATTTCCGCCGAAAGCATCATGGAAGTGCTTCAGAAGGTGCTTGAGTCCGGCAACTTCATCGAGGTCGTTATGTCCCCGGACAAGACCGGCGAAAGAGAGTGACGGGGCGAAGAAAAGGCGGTCTGCTTCGTTGGACGGCTTGATGAAATGCTCACAACCACCAAGGTTGCTGCGCTTTCATCTTCACCGTCCGCCTTGCATCCCATCCTTTTATGCATCCCCTTTTAACAACTGATTTTAACAACTGATTTTGAAAGCTGATTTTAACAGCTGATTTTAACAGCTGATTCTAAAAGCAAAGCCGCCACCTTTTCGGGTGGCGGTTTTTTATTGCAATAATGAAAAGGTTTGAATTATCTGAGATAACCGGAGAAAAATTCCCAGACAAGGTCGCAGGTGGGAATAAAAAATTTGAAATCTGATTATTTTCAATATCTTTGCGAATTGAAGTGCAACATAAAACTTAGTACACTATGACAAACACAATCTACGATACACCTACTGTGTCTGTCGAAATCTTCTCAATAGAGCAAGGCTTCGCACAAAGTAACCTGGGGGGGGCAAACCAAGCTGGTGCCACAGTCAGCGAGAATGAGAATCACATCCATGACCTTTAAAACAGCAGAAACTATGAAAAGACTAATCAAAACAGCTGCTGTCATAGCATTCTCGCTTTTCGCAGCATCTTGCGTAAAAGAAACAATCAATGAGCCTTCAAAAGAAGGGAGAGTCTACAAATTTATCGTTGAGACTAGGGAAAATGCTGCCGTCAAGTCTTTTATAGACAACAATTTCGACGGCACATACACTCCGAAGTGGTCTAAAAATGACGAATTGGCGATATTTGTCGAGAAAATTGATGCTAACACGAAGAAGCCCACAACGATATTGAAAAACACAAACGATGAGGGCATCACAGCAAAATTTGAAGGAAAAGTTACAGGCATAACACAAACCGGGCAATTCAAATCGTTTGCACCGGCTTCCGCATTCCACGCCGGATTAAAGAGTACAAGTAGTAGTTTGGTAGGAATCAACTTGGCTTCTGTTCAAAAGCCGAGCCGCCACACAATCGACCAATCCTGCGATGTTCTCGTAGCACAAGAGGCGGCTTACTCGGTAACAAACGGAGAAATCAGACCGGCCGACCTCTTCTTCAAGAGAATGTTCTCCATTGTGAAAGTGAATCTGAACGGACCGGAACTTCTCAACGGACAAAAGCTTAAAGAGTTCTCTATCACGGCACCGAAAGACACAGTTCTCAGCGGTCGTGCCGCCATTGATTTGGCGAAGGCAAGCATCGAGAAATGGACTGTCGAAAATAACGTCGTCACAGCCTTGTATCTTGGCACAGACGGGCCGGTCTTTGGAGAAAACGCGCAGAACAGCAACAACTCGGTCTGGCTGGTTGTGAATCCTACCACAATCAAAGCCGGAGTGAAACTGACATTTTCAGGCGAGAGCGAGGATTATTCCTTCTCCAAGGAAGTCACTCTGCCAAAGGACCTGTCATTTCCGGAGAGTCAGCTGGCTGTGATAAACCTTAGTTTGACGGCGGAGAACTGCGAAAAGAAGCAGATTGAGAGCCGTATTTTTGTTGAGAATTTCCGTTATGTCACAGAGCAAGACAAACACCAACCGAATATCACCGGTGTAAGCGGAACCGGAGTATCCGAAAATCTGAAATATGTCTATATAGGAGATAAAACGGATATAAGGTTTAACAATAACGGTCATTCACCAAGTAATCCATATTTATATATCGCAAAAGGTGGTTCATTTACAGTCGAGAACATTGTCGTTGAGGGAGAAACATCGTTGACGCTTTCCGCTCAAGTCAGGACGCTTCAAAATACTTCAAATGTGAAACTTCATTATAAGGAATCATCAGCGACGGAGTGGTCTGAAGTAAACGGCCAGTTTGAAGCGACAACCACGTCTTTTGATATTGTTCAGAAATTGGATTTCACCATTTCTTCGACTGTCAAGTCGCTCGACCTCAAATTTGTGCCAAGCGCAGTAACACTTGTTGACGACATCGTTTTGGAAAAGACAGGCGGCAGCACGCCCGGAGGGGAAACTCCTGGCGGAGAAACGCCTGGTGGAGACTCACAGGGAGGCGAAACTCCCGGTGGCAACACTCCAGGCGACGGCTCGCAGACTGTGCTGGACAAAAACTGGCTGGAACTCGCTTCCATAAAGGAAGATGGTACCCGCTATGTGGTAAACACAACCTATGCAGGTGAAAAAAGGAACTATACAGTTTTCTACGACACTGAAATGATGGCACCGCTTTGGACCGCCTATCCGCTTAATAGTAGTCATATGGGGAATACAGAACGACCTAAAGACTGGTATTATAATCCGGATATTGACGAGAAGTTCCAAATCAAAGTATGTGATGGCAGCTATACAGCCTATTCGGGTTATTCGAGAGGACATATGTGTCCGAACGCTTCAAGAGACGGAAACAGGACGATGCAACTCCAAACCTTCTATGTGACGAATCAAGTGCCGCAAGTCCAAGATAGTTTCAATAGCGGAATATGGAGTACTCTCGAGGGGGAAGTACAGAAATTGGCTAATAAAGAAGAAATCTTCGTGACCACCGGTGTATCTTTCCATAAAGGAAATGAAACGCCTCAAATTCAGTATATTAGTCCTAAGAAACATCCCGACCAGCAAGTTCCTATTCCCCCATACTTCTATAAACTCGTTCTAAGAGTGAGGTACGTGGCAGCATCAGTCACCGATGCAAGTTGCATAGCATTTTGGTTCGAAAACAGAGCCTATATACAAGACAAATTCCATAATCACAGCTGCAGCGTAGACCAAGTCGAAGAATGGACAGGATTCGACTTCTTCGTCAACCTTCCGGACGAAATCGAAAACGTTGCGGAAGCAAAGAACATAAGCTGGTCGCAGTTTGTGGAATAAAATCCTATCTGACATATCTTGAGAAGAACTCCCAGATGAGGTCGCAGGTGGGAATGTAGCGCTCGGACCAGCTGTGGTCGCCACCTCGGACTTCGTAGAGAAGGACTTCGGAGGAAGGGCCTCCTCTGCGTGATGGGATGCCTTCGGTGAAATGGTGGAGGATGACTCTCTTGTGCTCGGCCGGAATTTCGGTGGTGCTGAGAGCTACGCAGCGATTAGCTGAAACTATGTGCGAGACGGCTGACGGGACAGAGAGATAGGCCCCCCAGCCGCCCTTGTTTTGAGGGTCACCATCCCAAGCAGAAATCTTGTCGTCAGTGCCGTGAACCTCCATAAATGGGATTGGACGGCGGTAGTCCGTGCTCATTGAAGTCAGTGTCAGGCCAGCAATAGAGGCTATTGCAGAGAAAGTCTCAGGGTGCTCCGCGGCCATCTTGTAGCACATCTCTCCGCCGTTGGACATTCCGGTGAGAAAGACATTGCGGCGACTGACGCCGAAATTCTTCTGTAGGTGTCTGACAAGGCGGCGGAGATAGGCCGTGTCGTCAATGCGATAACCCGCCTGAAAAGGATAGCCTACATTCCAGCAGCTGTGTCCGGTGCCGTCCTCGGCGCCTTGAGGCCAGCAGACGGCAAAGCCGTGTAGGTCAGCAAGTTCAATAAAGCGGAGGCCATCGCCGAGGGCTTTTCCGCCGTAACCGTGCAGGACAACCACGAGCGGCATCCCGTCAGTCTGTCCAGAAGCCTCGTCCCCCGAGCCGGCAGAGTCTGAGAAAACAGAAGCCGCTGTCCCGGCATGTCTCGAAGGACGATAAAGAAAGGCATCGCGAACGATGCCCTGATCCTTGAATGAAACCTTTTCACAGCGCTCCCGAAGAGACTGATACCCCGTACTCTGACAGCGGTCCGGCTTATCGTACTGTGCGACAGCCTTTCCATCATGGTCAAGCCCGATGGTGTTCAGAACATCGAGCTTTCCATCATGAATGAGTTTTAGAATCAGCTCTCCGAACAGCGTGTTCTGCCATGCAAACCATGCGCGAGTGAAGTTCTCAGGATTGTCCTTGTGGAAGGACTCATGCATAAATCCGGTTCCGGCGTCGGTGTTCATCAGCATCACTATGCAGTCCCGTATTTCATTGTCATCAGTCGAGGTGAATGCCCTCATCATTATGCTCATCGGCCAGATCATGTCATAACCGATGTGCGGGCCACCGATTCCCTCTCCTGCAGTGCCTTTGAAGAAATAGGGATTACTGTCACTTAGGACGAAACGGCGCGTGTTGCGGTAAACGGGGTTGTCAGAAGCAACGTCACCAAGATAGGCAAGCGCGAGAAGACTCGGCACATTAGCGTCGTCCATAAGATACGAATTGCCGAATCCATCGACTTCAAAGGCATATATATTCCCGAATTTCGGGTGATAGACCACAGCATTTTCCTTCAGCGCGGTCTCAACCTCGTCGGCAAGCACACGGCACTCCCCTGCCATCAAAGTGTCTTGATTTACAGTCTCGAGGATTTCAGCGGCCTTTCGGAGAGACGTCACCGCAAAGAAGTTCGACGGAATAAGAAACTCGAAGGTCGTGGCGTCATCGGAAGGACGGAAAGACGAGGCTATGAGCCCGCAAGGCTTTACCGGATTGCCCATACCATTGCAGCATTTTGTGTCGAGTTGCCGGTCGGTCACACGTGTGAACCTATATGAGCCATGCCCTTCCTTACGTTGCTGTTCACGAAGTGTGGAGAGAATTGCCCTCATACCCTCGATCCATTTGTCGCCGAAGACCGAAGTGTCACCGGTCACCTTCCAATACTCGTGCGCGAGCCGAATCGGATAGCACTGCGAATCAATCTCCCATTTCCGCTCATGGTCGTTCGGGTTCATGTCCGTACCGTCAGTCATCCAATGGCCTCCTGTCGGGCCGTCGTTGAACGCATTTGCATAGGGGTCGATAGTTATAGAAAGGAACTGACGATTTATGACCCCGGCAATCATCCGCTTCAGATGCTCATCCTGAGCAGCGAACTGCACATAAGGCCAGACTTGGGCTCCGGAATCGCGCAGCCACATGGCGTGGATGTCACCTGTATAGACGAAGGTGTCGGGATTGCCGTCTTTGTCCTCGCGAAAATGCACCGTCGTGTCGAGCGTGTTCGGGAAGCAGTTGCGAAACATCCACGCGAGCTTCGGGTTCGTCAGCTGTGCGGTGACTTCATCGATGACCTGTTCAATCTTTTCAGATGTGAAGAGACGCTCCCCCTCCGCAGGACGACGGGATTCGAATGTCTGAGCCGAGGCCGTAAGTGAGACGCCGAGGGCAATTGACGCTGCTGTCAGTAATTTCTTCTTCATATCTTGCTGTCTTTATTTTTTATCGGAAAATGAGTACGGCCGGTCGGAATGTGTCGTAGAGCGGTGCATATCAGGCTCCGGGGACATTGTAAAGTCAATATTCGCACCACTGACAAGATCGCCATGGGTGAAATATGTCTTGGTGTATGTCTTTCCGCCCAGTTTCAGAGACTTTATATAGAAATTGTCCCGCCCGTTGTTCTTTGCGTTAATCACGACCTGGTTGCCGGACGGCAAGTTGAGCGTGACCTTGCGAAAGAGAGGTGTGCCAATCGCGTACTGCTCGGTTGCGGGACAGACAGGATAGAATCCGAGTGCCGAGAAAACATACCAAGCCGAGGTCTGTCCGTTGTCTTCGTCTCCACAGTAGCCGTCAGGTGCGGCGGTGTAGAACTTGTCCATCACTTCGCGGATGCGCTTCTGCGCCTTCCATGGCTGCCCGCCCCAGTTGTAGAGATAGAGCATATGCTGAATCGGCTGGTTTCCGTGGGCGTAGTTGCCCATATTCATAACCTGCATCTCACGGATTTCGTGAATCGGGAAACCATAGTAGCTATCGTCGAAAACAGGCGGCATCTCAAAAATCCTGTCAAGACCGGCGATGAATGCCTCGTCACCGCCCATAAGTTCGATAAGTCCGGCAATGTCGTGGAAGACAGACCAGGTGTAGTGAAGGGCATTACCCTCGGTGAAATCGCCTCCCCATTTGTAGGGGTTGAGCGGGAGGGAGAACTCTCCGCTGGCCTTGCGGCCACACATCAGAGACTCATCTGAGAGATATAAGTTCTTGTAATTCAACGCCCTCTCTTTATAGACAGAGATTTCTTCTTCGGTTTTTCCAAGAGCCTTTCCGAGTGTCCAGATGCACCAGTCGTCGTAGGCATATTCCAAAGTCCTGGCAGCGCTTTCGTTTATTCCCTTGTCGCAAGGAACATATCCCAGGCGGTTGTATTCTTCCCATCCGAGCCTTCCGGTGGAACTCACCTCGGGGTGAACAGCGGTGGAAGCGTGAGTGACCGCCTCCCAGAGTTTTTCGATGTCATAGCCGCGAAGTCCCTTTATATATGCATCAGCCACGACCGAAGCGGAATTGTTGCCCACCATACATCCGCGATGTCCCGGGCTCGCCCACTCCGGCAGGAAACCGCTTTCGAGGTAGGCATTGACAAGTCCTTCCTGCATCTTGATGTTTTCGTCCGGATAGACGAGGTTCAAAAGCGGGAAAAGGCAGCGGAATGTGTCCCAGAATCCTGTGTCTGTGAACATATATCCCGGAAGGACTTCGCCATTGTATGGACTGTAGTGCATAACTTTACCCTCAGCGTCTATTTCCGAAAGATTGCGGGGGAAAAGCACTGAACGATAGAGGCAGGAATAGAATGTGCGGAGATTGTCGACATTCTCGTCCTCAACGCTGATGCGTCCCAAAACCTCGTTCCAACGGGATTTGCCCTCTGCAACAAGGCGGTCGAAGTCTCCGTCGCCAAGTTCAGCGAGATTGCGCTCCGCCTGCTCAAGGCTTATGAATGACGAAGCGACACGAAGACCGACTTTCTGGCCCCTCACGGTCTTAAAGCCCACGAGAGCTCCGGAATGGAAGGACTCGCTTGAGAGGGATTCGGACATATTGCGACCGTCGCTGACAGTCCTGACATAGTCGAAAGGAGTGTCACAAACGACTACGAACCAATTGCGGAAATTGTCGGGAACGCCGCCGGAATTCTTCGTCGTGTAGCCGACAATCATATTCTTTTCAGGAATGACACGAACAAATGAACCATTGTCGAATGCATCAACCACCAGATAGGACATATCCCTCTCCGGATAGGTCAGACGAAAGGCTGCCGCACGATCGGTCGGTGTGAGTTCGGCGAAGACGTCGTGGTCCGCAAGATAGACGCTGTAGTAGTATGGTTTTGCGGTCTCTGCCTTGTGGGAGAACCAGCTGGCGCGCTCCTGCTGGTCGAAATGGGCACCGGTGGTGACCGGCATTATGACAAACTGACCGTAGTCGTTAATCCAAGGACTGGGCTGATGCGTCTGCTTGAAACCGCGGATTTGGTCTGCCGTGTAGGTGTAGGTCCATCCGTCACCCATTGTTCCGGTCATCGGCGTCCAGAAATTCATACCCCAAGGACGGGCAATGGCAGGATAGGTATTTCCCGTGGATATCGAATGTTTGGACATCGAGCCGACAAGTGTACTCACATAATCTACCGGAGAATCAGTCCCATCAAAAGAAGCGGTACAGGAGGCCGCCACACAGGAAAGCGCCGCAAGGATTGTCAAAAGTTTCAGTTTCATCTGAGATTCGTGTTATCAAAAAGTATATAAATCTACATATATAGACGATTCAAGAGCCATTATCTACATAAATAAACCCCGACTTTTCTTCTGAAAGAGGTGTCAAAAAACAAGATGGCAGGTCTCGTGTTTAAACGATATCCGGCCAGTCATCAAGGGATGTCCACTTCAATCGGTTCCGAATAGTTCCACCGCCTCGTCCCGCTTCCGGCCGGCGTGTCGTAGTTGATTCTCGCTGCCGCACGGATAAAGACCTTCTGCCCGGAAGGAATGGTTCCATTCGAGCGAATCCTCACCGGCTTGCCGAGCTCCGTCTCAAACGCGGCTCCGGTATATTTCAATTCTGAAGACCAACGGGTGTCACGGGCACGATAGCCGACCGAAGATGAACGGCTAACAAACAACTGGATGTCAGTAACATTCGCATAAGCGTCCTTCCATGTCTTTGTGGCTTCCATTGCCGAGGCAAGTTCATCGCGAGTCGTGGCACGGGTGACCTTTACATTCGCTGTAATCTTGCCTGCGCTTATGGTAGGTGAGCCGACAAATTCTACCTTGAGAAAGGGCTGCACCTCAAAATTGACCTCGGTGCTACCCTTGACGTGGACGTTCACACTCTTGTCCCCAACAAGGTTTCCGTCTCCGTCCTCAAGAACAATCGGTACGAACGGGCCGTCGACGCGGATGTTATAGTCAGCTTCGAAGAGTTTGGTGTTGCGGAATGTTCCATCCGGGCGGCAGTTGAAGTCCTGAGGAGTCACATTTCCCTCCCAACTGGTCTCAATCAGCCTAACGCGTATGCCTTCCGAGCCCTGATCCGTCAGCACAGGATCGCCTGTCTTCACGTCAGTAACCTTGCCGTAGAGCGTCTCTTTTGGCGCATCGTAGTTGTCGAGCTTAAAAAGCGAGCAGGAACTCAACAGCAGTGCCCCAAGTAATACAAACGCCATTTTTTTCATATCAAACACATTAAACATATCATTCTTATCTTTCAATAAATTCAACTATCTTCAACCATTTCATCAAAACCTGCCAAACAAAAGCCTGGCGATGAGGATGATAAAAGGATGGAGTGCAAGGCACGCGGTGAAGCTAAAACCGCAGCAACCTGATGGTTGTGAGGATTTTGGCAAGACGCGTAACGCAGCAATCCGCCTTTTATCATCCTCATCGATTAGGTTGTTGATCAATGACAGGACTCTTCGCCACTTCACCCGAAGGAATCTCGAAATAGTAGTCCGTAGGCGTATATTTCAGTTCCATATCGCGTGCCATCTGAAAATTCGCATCAAAGAAATACTTCTTCACCGCTGTGCTGTAGAACGGATAGAGACCATGCAGACGATAGCTCTCACCGTTCCCGAAACGGCTCGCGTCACGCTTCTCTCCCCAGAAACCATCGCGTCCCTCGGCGTGCTGCACCCTCCAGCGACGGATGTCCCACTTGGACTTGTGCTCAAACGCCAGTTCCTTGCGGCGCTCGCGGCGCACCTGATTGCGGCTGTCCTCATCCGCAGCAAGACTCCCTGTCAGAAGATCCGCTCCAGCACGCTCGCGGATATCATTGATTGCCTTGGTCGCGATGTCCAGCATATTGTCGCCCTCAACAGGAGAGGTGACACCATCGATTGAAAGTTCAACACCGGCCTCCGCAGCCGCCAGAAGCACATCGGCATAGCGCATAAGGATGAACGGCTGTGCGGACTTGCCCTCACCGCGGATGTAGTTCGGATCCGGATTGAGATACTTCCTGAGATAGAATCCTGAAAGGTTTGCCTCGTTGTCCTTCACGTCATAGAAAGGACCGTTCGCACCTGCTGCCGTCATCTTCGTATCGTCGTCAAGCGTCACTATTTCTTGCCCGGACTGTGCACGCGGGCTCAGATAGAGAGTCTTTGGCGTACTGCTGTATTGCGGCAGGTTCTGGTAGAAATTCTGCGTTGCGCGACTCCACGAGTAGTCGTCCCAAAGCGGAGAGACAGGCGTGCCGCCCGTATATATTCCGGCTCTGATTTCGATTTCCTGGTTGCGGAACACGTCACCGGGAAGAATCACGTATGCCCTCAGACGAGGCTCCGCATTCTTGAAGAAATCCATAGTGGAATCAAACATAAGGTAGTGCCCCTTCGTGTTGTCATTCCCGTCGGTGACGCGGATTGTGCCGTCGGCATATCTGTCAAACCCGTCGAAAAGCTCAACGAAATCGAGCGAAGGGCAACTGCCGGAACAAAGCGGGTCACGAAAGATAAATGGCGAGCTGTAAGCGTCAAGTCCATGAGTGAGAGAAGGATAGAGATACTCCTTCACCAAAATGTTCTCCGGGCTCGAAAGGTCGCTGAACATATCAATCATATTCTGATACATCGCCTCGCTGTCGCCTGCCGCCCATTTTTTCTTGTATAGGGAATATCTTCCCGACTCCATCACTTCGCGCGCAGCCTTGTAGGCCTCGGAAAAATAGCGGATGTATGCGTCGCGATAGGTATCTGGCGAGAAGCCTATCACACGAACACCTGTCTTATCCCCGAAGCCCGTGAGCCGCCCGGTGACCGTCTCGTTGTACTTTGCGACCGACCCTGCATAAAGCATAGCTTCGGCCTTGAACGCAAGGGCGGCATATTTGTTCGGGAGCCCGCTCATGAGTGAAGCCGCCGGAAGGAACGAGATTGCAGTGTCGAAATCTTTGCAAATCCAGTCCCATGTATCCTCCTCGGAAGCGCGGGGAATCTCAAGTTTATCGGAAGAATTGGGATATGCAATCGTGTGCGTCACGAGAGGAACGCCTCCGAAGCGACGCGCCATCTGATAAAAGACGTATCCGCGGACGAAATACCCCTGCCCCATGAAGAAGTCATATTCCGACTCGGTGAAGTTAGACCGATAGGACGGAAGAGACTCGATTAGGTGGTTTGCGTCGTGTATGAGTTCAAAAGCGTTGCTCCAGCACGGGTTATCCTCTCCCCGAAAGGTACGGAATACGTCGTCGCGGTTCATAGCCTCACCGCTTCCGTCAATTCCGAGCGTCCCGAGCCATCCGTTGAAATTGAAACCCCATGCAGCCATATACTTGAAATCTTCGAACGGCATATGGGAATAAAGCGTCGCCATATAGATGGACATTCCTTTCGGCGAGCCCATCATATCGTCGTCAGAAACTATGTTCTTCGGAGTTATGTCCATATTGCAGGAGCATATGAGAAGAACGGACATTATCGCTATAAATATCTTTTTCATAACATCTTAGAATGACAGGTTCATACCGAGGGAAACGGTTTTATTCAGAGGATACATCCTTCCGTAGTCGGAGTCCGGATGTTCAGGATCTACATATTTTATCCCAGTGAGCGTCAAGAGGTTATATGCATTCACAAACACCCTCAAACCGAAGGAGGACCTGGGGAGTTTCGGAATCGTGTATCCGAGTTCGATGCTCTTGAGACGGAGATATGAAGTGCTGACGCGGTTGAACGAGGAGTTTTTCTCCGGAGAATGACCGGTGAAGGCGTAGTGTCCGGAAGTCCACTGAAGCGTCTGGTCGAACGGATCGGTGTAGTCGCCCACAGGATGCCAGCGGTCGAGAAACTGCTCAAGAGCACCGCCTCCGTTAGAGCCCCAGATGGAGTAGAGCGGCTCGTCGTACATATAGGAACCGAGCGCCGAGCCCTGAAGCAACATGCTGAAATCAAGCCCCTTCCACGCGCAGTTGAACGAGAGGGAGTAGTTCATCCATGGGGTCTGGTCGTAGGCATATGGATGCGCGTCCAGACCGTTTATCTCGCCGTCACCGTTCCAGTCGAGATACTTGTAGTCGCCCGGAAGGGTGTCGTTCTCCTTGTAGATGTCGTAGTTCCAGATGTCCTCCCATGACTCATAGCGCCCCGCCGATTCGTAGCCGAACTGGATGCCCTGATAGCGGTTGGTGAGATTGTCATTGCGCCAGCGGTCGTAGGAATTGCCGTAAGGACCCTGACCATATGCCTTGAGGCTCTGACGGCGAGTGATTGTGACTATTCCCGTGAGACCGTAACTGAAGTCGCCCACCTTGTGGCGGTGAGAGATTTCAAGTTCAAGACCAAGGTTCCTGTCGCTGTTGAGGTTCTCGACCGGAGCCGATGCACCGACGACTGTCGGAAGCGAGGATGTATTCTGGCCGAACACGCCGTCACGGCTGCGCTGGAAATAGTCGAAGGTTATTCCGAGCATTCCGTTCCAGGCTTCGAAGTCAACGCCCACATTAAATGTCTTCGACTTGAGCCAGGTTATGTTCGTGTTAGGAAGCGGAGAAGTGGTCACGCCATAGACCATCTCACCGTCAATCAAGTAAGCTGGGGCATAGCCGTTGTAATAGCCTTTCTCGCCGTCTCGTCCTGTAGCCGGATAGACATATCCGGAAAGCCACTCATAGTTTAGGTCACTGTCGTCTCCGAGAGAGCCATAGCTTGCCCTTATCTTGAATTGGTTGATGAAAGACAGCGCAGAGCAGTCCTTGAAAAAAGGCTCATCCGAGATGCGCCATCCTACGGAAGCGGACGGAAAGAATCCCCATTGGTGTCCTGGAGCGAATTTGGACGAGCCGTCATAGCGGAACTGGGCCTCGAAGAGGTAGCGGTTGTCGAAGGCATAGTTCACGCGACCGATAAGAGCTTGATAGGCAAGGTTATAGAACGATCCTATATTGCTATTGATATCAACGAATGTAGATTGGGTCTTGTCCTTGAGCGCAGTGAGGTACGGTGAACTGAAGGCAAGATCACCGATGAGATAGTAGTTGTCCCCACGGCGCTTCTGAGCCTCGTAGCCGAAGGTCGCGCCGACATCGTGTTTGTCCGCGAAGGTGCGGCTGTAGTTGAGAAGAATCTGCCCGAGTGCCTGCCACTTAGTGTAGTTCTCGCGAGTGAGGCGGTCAGAGTGGTCGGAGAACTCCTTGGCGACATACTCTCCTGTAAGTTCGTCCCGCGCGTAGAGGTTGTAGGACTTGCGGAAGAATTCGTTGTCGTCGTAGCGGAAGTCGTAGCTGGCCATTCCCTTGAGCGAGAGTCCCTTGAGGACGTCGGTAAGAGTTCCGAAATCATATTCGAGCGATGCTGACGATTGGAACTGCTTCTCGCGGTAGTCCTTGTAGCCGGAGATAGAACGGGTCATCATCGCCACGGTGTTCTGCATAAGGTCAAGTCCCTCGTAGTTGAGCATGGTCTGCGCGTCATCGACGTATGCCGGGAAGAGCACGCCCTGCTTCCAGAGGTTGCGGATGAGGGAAACTGCGTCCGAATCCGGAGTGCTGCGGTTGTCGGCGATTCCGCTGATGTTCAGGTTAAACTTGAGTCCACGGGCGAGTTCCGCGTCGATGTTCGAGCGGATGTTATACTTGGAGTAATTGAGGTCACGAGAACGGAAGAAACCCTCCTGATAGAGGTAGCCCATACTCACATAATACTGCCACTTCCCGTTTCCTCCGGAAATGCTCACATCGTGCTGGGTCTGAGGAGACATATTCGAGAACACGAGAGAGTTCCAGTCAGCGGCCTTGCGGGTGCCGTCTGCGTACTGGTTAATGAAATCTTTCGTGAATGTTATGGAGCCGCTTCCGTCGGACTTGTTAAGTGCCATTTCGTTGTAAAGGGTCATAGCTCCTTGCGCATCCGCGAGTCTCGGCATGGTCGCAGGCATCTGGAAGGTGAACGAGCCGTTGTACTGCACGGCTGCCTTGCCTTCCGAACCCTTCTTAGTTGTCACGAGCACTACCCCATTGCCGCCGCGCACGCCGTAAATCGCCGCCGAAGCGTCCTTGAGCACGGAGACGTTCTCAATATCGTTGGCGTTCAGCCTCTGGAAGTCCTCCGTCGAACGAGGAACGCCGTCAATGACGATGAGCGGTTCTCCGAGTCCGCGGATGTCCATACTATTGCTGTATGTTCCCGGTTCGGCCGACTTCTGCCACACGCGTACGCCAGGCACTCGTCCCGTGAGCATGTTCTGGGGGTTCTCATTCTTTGTCTTAATCATATTCTCGCCATTCACTCCGGACACCGCTCCTGTGAGTGAACCACGCTTCTGCGTACCGTAGCCGACCACGACCACCGATTCAAGCCATGTATTGTCGGCCGCCATCACGACATTGATTACCCCCCGTCCTCCGACAGTCTCATATTTCGTCGCAAATCCGAGGAAAGAGAACTCCAGCACGGCATCGGAAGCCGCCTGAATCTCATATTTTCCGTCCATGTCCGTCGCGACTCCTATCTTAGAGCCCTTCACCATGACGCTCGCCCCGAACACCGGCTGCCTCGATTCATCGACGACCGTTCCGCTCACCGTAATTGTCTGGGCATCAAGTCCGAGCGACGCAAGGAGGAAAACTGCGATTATCAGTATCTTTTTCATATATACAATATTATTCAATTTGTGACAGATGCCATTTTGCGAGGACCGCATATTCAGCAGCATACGCGAAGGTGAACATCGCCTCAACCTTGTTCTTGGATTTGTCTTTGTTCCATCCGTAGAGCAAGCTCGTCGGTAACATACTCTTGTTCAGATAGTTGCCCCAGGCATAGTCGAGATTGCTCTGAAATGTTCCTATATTAAGTGCGACATTGCCGTAGTGCGCTGAAACATCGACCCATCCGCGCATGAGCACCCCGTTGAACCAGTTGTTGAAGCCGTCGATTGCATATTCGTAATACCCGGGACAGTCTGCTGACTTCTTCGCAAAATAGAGGAACGACGAGGTCGAGAGAGACTTCATATCATCGAGATAGGCCTGTTCGCCGGTGACTCGATAGAGATCGGCTGCGCCGGAGAGCATGGTTCCGGAATTATAGGAATATGCCTCGCCGGTTGCGGACTCCTCCTCATTATGTCCACGATACCTGACTCCATCGACGGTCTCGTAGGCGATGTTGTCGCCACCCCAACCTTTTGCCCCGAGCATGTCGGCATAGACTCCGGTGCTCTTTCTATAGAGGTGTGAGCGCTGGAAGTCATAGACCTTCTTCGCATACATAAGGTAGTACTCACCCTTGTTCATCTGCTTCGTAAGACGTGCCTTGTTTGCGCCAATGTACCTGTAGGTCACCTCGTCGGGCTTGCCGCTGTAAATCTCCGACAGCCAGACAAGCGGGCTGACGAACGGTCCGTTGCTGCACGAGTGCTTGGTGTAGTAGCCCGGACCCCAGACTATACCGCCGTGCTCCTTGCCCTCGGAATCAAGAGTAGTATCCCATCCATCAATCACATATTCGGCAAGGTACTCGGCCTTTTCGAGATAGCGCTCCACGCCTGTAAGCCGATAGGCCTCAATTAGTTCGCGGATGAGCCACTGCTGGTCATCATAGACATTCTTTATGCCATCCACCTCGGCTCGTCCTGGACTTGAAGCGCGGTCCACGCCATAGACTGTCCATTTCTTGGTCTGAGTGTAGGAGGTCAGCGTATATGTGCCCTCGTACCACTTGAGGTTTTCCACAAGTTCGGAGAGCATTGAAGCGTATGCCGAGAAGTAGCTGTTGTAGAAACTCTCTTCCCCGGCATCTCTGAGCGCAGTGAGACCATGCAGCACGGAGTTTACCGCCTCAATAGCGCTTGTAAACATCCAGACGCTGCCCTTCTCGGAGGATTTGAGCCCCGTATAAGGATTGTAGTAGCGCGACATCGCTGTCCCGTCAGAGGAGAAATAGTTGGTTCTCGCGGCAGCGGCCAAACTCATTGCACGGAGGAGGTCACGCCTCGCAAGTTCAATTTTCTCCGCACGATTATCCTTCTCCTCGCCGCCAGGAGCCGGCTTTACGGGATTCTCCGGACTGCTGCAAGAGATGCATCCGGCAAGAAAAAAGCCTATAAGAGAAATGAATGCGAAACGCTTGATTGTCATGACTTGCCTGTTTTTTATGAAGATTATGTCTGTACTATAATAGCGCTTTTACAGAAGAAAGGCATGGACAGTGCCCCTTTGCCTGCACCATCCACGCCGTCAATATGTCTGCTATTTCAGCGACATACCATAGATACTCAATTTGTTCTCGTCATCATTTGCCTCGCCCTTGAAGACAGCGAGAGCAAGAACCACGTTCTTTCCGTTGAATTCAGAGAGGTCGTAGCTGAAGGTTGCGTAAGCATCCGGATTGTCGGCGCTGCCGTCCTCGTGGCAGAACTTCCAGCAGCCGTCAGCGGCAGCCTCACCCGCTGAAGCCGTCGGAATGATGTGCTTAACGGTACCATCCTCTGTGATTGCGGTAAGCTTGAAGAATGTTGCATTCACGGAACTGAAGTTACGCGCTTTGAGAGTGAAGTTGTTATGACCTGCGGCAATCGCGAACTTTGCATAAAAATATGACTCCGGGTCTGTTGTGCTGACTCTTGTGCCACCGCCGCGAGTCTTCATCACAAAGCCCTCTCCGGCCTGCGGCTCGTTATCCTTCTGAACCGGCATGCATGACCACCAGCCGGCGAAATGTCCGACGGTTCTGTATTTCGCATAGGCATCGCGGTATTTCTCCGGTCCGTCAATGTCAGTCCATCCGTCCTGAGGAAGTCCGGTAAACTCGCTGAACTCAGTAACAGGCATGGTCGAGCGAACCATCTCCATTGTCATCTTGTAGCCGGCGTCAAGCCCCGAAACAGCCTCGCCCGGAAGATAACCCCACTCTGACGGAGCCTGCTTTGCGAATGCAAGACGACGGAGCACAAGCTGCTTCCAATAGTCACCGGTTTCCCAACGATAAGTTCCGATGGCGATGACAACCTCCTTTCCGATATACTTCGACAGATCGAATGTCGGGTCTGGGTTGCTATAGCTCTCGTTCCATGAAACCTGCTGGTCTCCAACAAGTTCTGCGACAGGATCGGCCGCATTGATATCAATCACCATCACTCCCCAGTGGCACGGAGCGTCCTCGGAAGATGCATGGGTGCGCATCTTTATCGCCAAAATGCAGTTGTCCGCAGTAATCTTCTTGCGTCCGGCAAGATAAGAGTCGAATTTCTCGTGATCGGCAGGATTCTTCCAGTCCCCGTCTGCCTCGCGGTTACGAATCTGGATTGTGGTACCCTCATTCTGCTCCTCATGCCAGCCGTACCAGCTCGTGAACGTGGCCATATAGTCTGTTGACCAGTCAAAATGAGGATAATCATCACCGTTCTTTCCTCCCCTGTACTCGTTGTAGTGCCATACGTCAACTTTGCTCAGGTCCTCTGCGGTAGCGCCCGGAAGAATCTCCTTTGCGCCCATACGGACATCGGTAAGAGTAACCACGAAATCGCCCACAAACTGGTCCTTGCTCACACTGCGCACGACATCGACACATCCCGGAGCGGAGAACACGAGGTTGTAGTCATCAATCGTAAGACCATCAAACACATAGACACCGTCTGCATCGGTCTGAGTCTCCTTGGCTCCGTTGAGTTTCACGGTCACGCCCGCCATTCCGGCATTGTTGTTCTTCGCATCGATGCACTTTCCTGTAATCTTAGCGCTCGCGATATCCATCACCATATCAACAGTCGCCTTGCCATCCTTGAAAGAGGAGGCATTGATCGGAGACGAGCCCTCAGCATAGCCTTCCTTCTTGAAGAATACGGTCTGCTTGGTCATCGGAACATTTTCAAGAGTGTAGGAACCGTCAACGGAAGTAGTAGCCTTGATTTCGGTTCCGCTGATGGAAACCTCAACATCTATAATGGGCGTGCCGAGATTGTTGGTGACGACACCGGAAACAGTGCCCTTCCCGACTTCCGGTTCCGTATTGTCCTTCTTGCAGGAGTCAGCCAGCGCCGCACTTCCAAGCAATGCGAGGATTGCAGCCGCTGCGGATAAAAATTTAGTGTTCTTCATTTTTAAAGATTTTAAATGATTAGTGAGTGCAAAGTAAATGAACTACGATTAAATATAAGGTTATCACAAGATTAAATTCAAATAAATTTTCGATAATCCGGTATATTTTTCAATAGTTTTCCTATCTTTACGAAAACTTAACGGTTAAATGAGGATTAAAACAAAGTTTCTCGCAGCTGCCATAGTCTCGGCAACGGCATTCTCCACCGAAATGTTCCCGCAAGGTCTCGGGTTTCACGGAATGGACTACAGAATAGACCAAAGGACGTCATGGAATGTGTTCGGCGATAGCCCCCAAGCCTTTGCCGGAGAATTCATGATGGAATTCGAACTATACACCAGCCCCTCGTCAGAATTCGGCTACTTCTTCAGAATCAAGGACGGCGGAGACTGTAAAAGAATATGGAACCTCTCCTACGACAGCAGAGGAGACAGCATAGTCGTGAGGCTCAACGAGGAGGGACGGCACAGTCTGATAAAAGCATCTTTGGCCCATGAGCATCTGTCGCACCTGCATTGGCATCATGTCGCCGTGGACTTTGACCTGCTCAAGGACTCTGTGGTCCTGGACATTGCTGGGAAACGCCACGCGGTGTACTCGGAAGGTCTTCCCAACAGGCTGAAGGCAAGCATCGAATTCGGACGCAGCGACCACATCATTGACGTTCCGGCATTCGCCATCCGAAACATGAACATTGGAAACCATAACAAACGCTTCTTATTCCCGCTCGGGCAGCGTTCGGGAAATATCGTGAGAGACTCGGCAGGCAAGGTGAAGGGATATGTCCAGAATCCGGAATGGCTGGTAAATGAGGCCATGAACTGGAAAGAAACGGGAAGTTTCAGTTACAGCGACATCGCAGGAGCGGCATACAACCCCGTCCGAAAAGAATTCTACTATTTCACGAGGGAGGAAATGACAACGCTTGACCTTATGACGGGAAGGCATTACAGCCATAGGTTCTCCCGTCCATGTCCTGTCACAATGAAACTCGGGAACAATTTCGTTTCCGAAGACGGGAGATTCCTCTATGTGTATGAACTCTACAATGACGAAGTGCCTCCAGAAAGCCCGTCTGTTGCAAGGTTCGACCTCGACAGCAGGAAATGGGAGACAATCTGCACGGAGCAGGCCGACATGCCGATGCACCACCACGGATGTTTCAGAAATCCGCTGTCTCATCGCTACACCATACTCGGAGGATTCGGCAACATGCTGTATAATGGGCGTTTTCTCGAATTTGACGAGGCATCGGGACACTGGAATGAAATCTGGAAAAATGCCGTGGGAGACAGGATTTTTCCGAGATACTTCACATCGGCAGGAACCGACGGAAAGTATATATATGTGTATGGAGGGATGGGGAACGAATGCGGAGAACAGGTGGTGGGACGACGTTATTTCTATGACCTTCACCGTGTGGATCCCGCCACTGGAGAAAGCCTCTGTCTTTGGTCCATCGACAGGGACGACTCGGACAAGGTGCCGGTCAGAAACCTGTATGTGGACGGAGACTGCTTCTACACGCTTTGCTATCCCGAATATATCGGAAAATCGGAACTTCGGCTCTACCGCTTCAGCATTGCTGACGGGAGTCATGAGGCATTGTGCAACAGCATCCCCATAGTGTCCGACAAAATGCGCACCAACGCCAATCTCTACATGGACAGGGAACTCGGACACTTCTACACCACGGTACAGGAATTCGAGGACGACATCAAGTCAACGCTAAAAATCTATTCGCTTGTCTATCCTCCCGTGTCAGAGGTGGAAGCGGAGGCGCTTGACGACGGGAGAAACGGATTTCTCGGAGGTTGGAATGGACTATGGGCAACAATTGCCATTGCAGTGTTCGGAACTGCGGCCGGAATTATTCTGATGCTCAAGAAAAAGAAATCAGCAAGAATGGAACTTGAAAGCAGCGGATCGGGCAGCCGTAGGAGATTCCGAAGCGAGACAAGCCCCGACTCGATAAGCTTGTTCGGAGACTTCACCGTAATCGACCACGAGGGCAAGGATATAACCCCAATGTTTACGAACCAGCAGATTCTCATCCTGTGCCTCCTCATAAAGCGCGGAAATAATGGGATTTCCACCAGAAGGCTCAGCAGCATACTCTGGCCGGACAAGGAAGAGGATAAGGTCAAGAATTCTCGAGGCGTCGCCATCAACAATCTCCGAAAGTCACTCGGCCATCTGCATGGTGCGGCGGTGTCCTACCGCGATGGGCGCTACTACCTCGAGCTAACCGATGAATGTCGCTGCGACTGGTTCGAACTGAATGACGTACTCAGGAACAAGGATATGAACAAAACTCTGATTCTCAACATTATATCAAGAGGAAAGTTCCTCAAGTCCATAGGCGACCCGCTGTTCGATGACTTCAAGGAGCAGGTCGACAACATGATTCTGCCTCTGCTCCACGAGGAAGCAGACTTACGACTCAAATCTAAAGACTATGAGGCCGTACGGGAAATAGGGGAAATGGCAGTCACCATAGACCCGACAGACGAGAAGGCTCTCCACATCGTAATTCAGGCCCTGCGCCGTCAGAAACTGACGGAAGAAGCGCTAGTGTTCTATGCATCATTCTGCGCGGAATACAAGAAAGCCAACGGAACGGACTTCGGCACGCCGTTCAAGGAAATTTAAAAGTGCAGAATGATTAGTTTTTGCTAACTTTGCGGAAAAATATTCCGGGTAGTTTGATTTTCAGAGTCCCGGCTTTTCATTTTATCGTAATATTTTTATTCTGTGAGCAAGATCAAATTCAGGTTTAACAAAAAGACAATCATTGCGGCGGTTTCCGCACTTGTCATTATTGTAGTTTGTCTGGTCATTTTCCTGCGTCCGAAAAAAGTCGAGGAAGTTCTTCCCGTTGTGGGCGTGGACATTGTGAAGACACGAAATGTCGAAATTTACGGAGAGTTTCCGGGAAAGATTCGTGCCCAGCAGTTTGTCGAAGTCCGTGCCCGTGTGGAAGGGTATCTCGAAAAGATGATGTTCGCAGAGGGTACTCACGTGGACAAAAATCAGGTGCTCTTCATCATCGACCCGAAGCAATACAAGGCACAGGTCGACAGGGCGGAGGCACTTGTCACCAAAAACAAGGCAATAGCCCTCAAGGCTGAACGGGACCTCACCAGAATCCGTCCTCTTTATGAACAGAAGGCCGCCAGCCAGTTGGATTTGGACAATGCCATAGCGGCTTACGAGAGTGCGAAGGCCGACGTTCACGTGAGTGAAGCCAATCTGACGGAGGCACGCCTTGCACTCAGCTACACCACGGTACGCTCTCCGATAAGCGGCTACATCAGCGAAAGGCACGTGGACATCGGGACTCTGGTAGGCCCCGGAGCGCAGTCGCTTCTAGCCAATGTCGTCAAAAGCGACACCGTTTTGGTGGAATTCAAGATGACAGACCTTGACTATCAGAAGTCCAAGGCCCGCAATGTCAATCTCGGACAGAAGGACACCAGCCGTCATTGGAATCCGTTCGTGACCATCACTATGGCGGACAAGTCACAATATAAATATAAAGGACTCGTGGATTTCGCAGACCCTCTGGTCGATGCCAAGAGCGGAACTTTTTCAGTGCGTGCCGAGATGCCCAATCCCGACAGGGAACTTCTTCCGGGGCAGTTCACCAATGTTAAAGTCTTGCTTGATGTGCGTGAAAACGCGGTTGCAGTGCCGAGCAAGGCCATCATCATCGAGAAAAGCGGCACCTACATCTTTGTCGTGAAAGCCGGTTCCGTTGTGGAAAAACGCTTCATCCAGACAGGGCCCGAAGTGGAAAACACCACAATTGTCGAGCGCGGACTCAGGCCTAACGAAATCATCGTGGTGGAAGGTCAGCACAAACTCTCCCACGGGGCCAAAGTGGAGCCTGTCCCATATCTTGCCTCAGAGCCAGTCAAGGAATGATTCAAGTGAATAAAAGTGAGTTAACTTACCCACGGAATCTAAGTTATGAAATCTGATTTTTTTATCGACCGGCCCGTATTCTCGACGGTCATATCAATTATAATAGTACTCGTCGGACTCATAGGTCTGACGCTGCTCCCCGTGGACCAATACCCTAAAATTGTCCCGCCGGTGGTCAGCGTCTCCACATCCTATCCCGGAGCCAATTCCCAAACCGTCTCCCAGGCGGTGGCGACACCAATCGAGCAGTCTCTCAACGGAACGCCGGGAATGCTCTATATGGAGTCGAGCAGTTCCAACAACGGATGGTATTCAGCGACTCTGACTTTCGACATCTCGACAGACCCCGACCTTGCTGCGGTGGAGGTCCAGAACAGGGTGAAACTCGCGGAGTCCAGACTTCCTGCGGAAGTGGTGCAGAACGGAATCTCAGTGGAAAAGGAGTCTTCCAGCAAACTGATGACCATCACCATAATGTCCGACGACCCGAAATTTGACGAGGTCTACCTGAGTAACTACACCACCCTTAACATTCAGGACCGTCTCCGAAGGGTTTCCGGTGTGGGAGGCGTATCCAATGTCGGCAGCCGCTACTACGCAATGCAGCTTTGGGTGCAGCCGGACAAGATGGCGAGCCTCGGAATCACTGTGAAGGACCTCCAGAACGCATTGAAAGACCAAAACCGCGAGGCTGCGGCGGGAGTTCTCGGACAGCAACCGATTACCGATGTCGATGTGACCATCCCGATTACGGCTCCCGGACGACTGTCTTCCGTCGAGGAATTTGAAAATATCGTAGTGCGCACAGGGGAAGACGGCTCGATCATCCGGCTGAAAGATGTGGCGCGGGTTTCGCTTGAGGCCCAGTCCTACAACACCGAGAGTGGAATCAACGGCCGTAATGCAGCGGTGGTCAACATCTATATGCTCCCCGGAGCAAACGCAATGGAGGTCGCTGAAAACGTAAGGGCCGAAATGAAGGAAATCAGTGCGAGTTTCCCTGAGGGAATGTCCTACAACATCCCTTTCGATATGACCACCTACATTTCCGACTCCATACATCACGTCTACAGGACTCTTTTCGAGGCGCTCATTCTGGTCATTCTGGTGGTATTCCTCTCCTTGCAAAATGTCCGTGCCACCCTTGTCCCGGCGATTGCAGTGCCGATTTCTTTGATTGGAACATTCGGAATTATGCTCATATTCGGATTCTCCCTGAATATGATGACCTTGCTCGGACTCATCCTCGCAATCGGAATTGTCGTCGACGATGCCATAGTCGTTGTGGAGAATGTGGACAGGATTATGACTGTAGAGCATCTGTCTCCCTACGAGGCGACAAAAAAGGCGATGCAGGAAATCGGAGGCGCGCTGGTGGCAATGTCGCTTGTGCTCTGCGCCGTTTTCGTGCCGGTGAGTTTCCTCTCGGGCATCACAGGCCAGCTCTTCCGTCAGTTCACCGTGACCATTGCGGTTTCTGTGATTATTTCGACTGTCGTGGCCCTCACCCTGAGCCCTGTGATGTGTTCGAAATTCCTGAGGCCTCACGCGAAAAATGAGCATAAGAACTTTATATTCAGAAAGATAAATTCGTGGATGGACTCAGGCTCTTCGTTCTACACCAAGATGGTTCGTCTGGCGGTGGACAATTCCAAAAGGATGTTTGCGATTTTTGGAGTCGCCCTTGTCGGAATCTTTGTTTTGGCGCGTCTTGTCCCGAGCAGTTTCATCCCGAAGGAGGACCAGGGCTATTTCACCGTCGAGCTTGAACTTCCCACCGGAGCCACTCTCGAACGCACGAGGGCGGTGACAGACAGGGCTATGGATTTTCTTATGAGTCAGCCGGATGTCGACTATGTGCTCAATGTCACCGGGTCGAGTCCGCGAGTGGGGACGACCCAGTCGAGCAGCACTCTGACGGTAATCCTCAAGCCTTGGAACAAACGTAAGGTTACGGATATGACCAAAACAATAGCGATGGTCAGGGACACTCTTTCACGCTATCCGGAAAGCCGGGTGTATATCAGCACACCGCCTGTCATCCCGGGACTCGGAACCTCGGGTGGATTCTCAATGGTGCTGGAGGCAAGAGGAGATGCATCCTATGTGGATTTACAGAACGCCTCCGACACATTGCTCCATTATGCGTCGAAACGTAAGGAACTCACTGGACTCTCCTCCGGAATGCAGACGGACATTCCTCAGCTCTATTTTGATGCCGACCGCGACAAAATCCAGCTGCTGGGTCTTTCTATGGCGGATGTATTCTCGACCCTCAAAGCCTTCACCGGAGCAATCTATGTGAATGACTTCAATATGTATAACCGTATCTACAGGGTTTACATTCAGGCGGATGCCCCATATCGTGCACACACGGACAATCTCAATCTCTTTTTCCTCAAGAGTGCGGGAGGCACGATGATTCCGGTCAACGCTTTAGGCAACACCCACTACACAACGGGGCCGGGAGCCATAAAGCGTTTCAATATGTACAACTCTGCGACAATCCGGGGAGAGGCAGCAAACGGAGTCAGCTCGGGAGAGGCGCTGGAGATTCTTCAGCAAATCGCCAGGGAACACCTTCCGTCCAATATCGGAGTGGAATGGAGCGGAATGTCCTATCAGGAGAAAAAAGAGAGCGGACAGACCGGACTGGTACTTGCTCTGGCACTGCTTTTTGTGTTCCTGTTCCTTGCCGCCCAATATGAGAGCTGGTCGATACCGATTGCGGTGATATTGTCTCTGCCTATTGCGATTTTCGGAGCTTATCTCGGCGTCGCCCTCTTGGGGATGGAGAGTAACATATATTTCCAGATTGGACTTGTGATGCTGGTGGGTCTGGTGGCGAAAAACGCCATCTTGATTGTGGAGTTCGCCAAGGAAGAGGTCGAGGCGGGCAGGGATGTCGTGGATGCGGCAATCACTGCGGCAAAACTCCGGTTCAGGCCTATCGTGATGACCTCCCTGGCATTTATCCTCGGTATGCTTCCGCTTGTATTTGCCAGCGGCCCGGGTTCGGAGAGCCGCCAGAATATCGGAACGGGCGTATTCTTCGGTATGATTGCCGGAATCACAGCAGGAATAGTTTTCGTGCCGTTTTTCTTTGTGGTAATCTATAATCTCCGAAAATTCATGTCCCACTGGCGTCCTGAACTTCGTTTGGGTAAGAAGTCTATCACTCCGGTGCTTGTGCTGATGTTGGCATCGGCAATGACCCTCGCTTCCTGTTCGCCTGCAAAGTATTGTCCGAAACCCGATTTGGGAAATATGCCACAAAGCATTTCGCTTGAAAAGGGGGACGGCAGTTTCGAGGACCCGGGATGGAGGGAGGTTTTCACAGACCCTGAACTTCAAAGACTTATAGACACGGCGCTATCCTACAACAAGGATGTGCTCATCGCCGCGGAGAGACTTAATGAACTGCGCTTTAAGTACAGAATGCAGAAAGCGGAACAACTTCCTTCCATTTCAGCAAAGGGATATGGCCAGAACGACCACAGCAACTACGGTGGGAATTCATCCAAGCCGGACAGCCCTGAATTCGGCCTGAAGGCTTCGCTCCAATGGGAGGTGGATTTCTGGGGCCGTCTGAAATGGGCGGGAAGAGAAAAGATGGCGGAGTATCTTGCCGCAGAGGATGCGCAGAAGGCGGTGAAAATGAGTGTCGTTGCAAGTGTGGCTTCGGTCTATTACGAGCTGATTGGACTGGACCGCAAACTTGAGATTGTGTCGAACACACTCGAAACAAGACGTGAAAGTGTGAAACAGGCAAAACTCAGGGCGGAAGGCGGACTGACGTCCGAAATCCCTTACCAACAGGCACTTGTGGAGTATGCTTCGTCCAAAGCCCTGATTCCGGATTTGCAGAGGCAGATTGCCCTCAAGGAAAGTGAGCTCTGTTTTATCACCGGTTCATACCCAAGGGAAATCCAAAGAAGCGTCTCGGCTACGGACATCTATTCCATCACGACAGTGCCGGCGGGAGTTTCGTCGGATGTGCTGAAATGCCGGCCGGACATAATGATGTCTGAAAACAAACTTCACGCTGCAGAAGCCCGCGTCGGAATTGCCATCGCTCAGAGATACCCTTCGTTTGTAATCAATCTCGGCGCCGGTCTGGAAAACAGTCAGTTACGCGCCTTCTTCCAGTCCCCGTTCTGGTTTGCGGGTGCGACTCTTGCTGCCCCGATTGTCGATTTCGGAAGACGCAAGGCTGCGATGAAGGCTGCCGTGTCGGCCTATGAGCAGGCGAGGCTCCAATATGAGAAAACGGTGATTCAGGCGTTCCGCGAGGTTTATGACGCCACGGTGATCTATCAGTCCGCCCGTTCCAACTCTCGCGTGAAGGCAGAGATGGAGGAGGCTGCGATGCAGTATGTGACCTTGGCGGACAGCCAGTACATCAATGGTGTCACCAACTACATCGACGTTCTGGACGCCCAACGTAAGTATTTCTCATCCCAGCTTGAATTCAGCGAAGCCATCACTCGTGAAAACCTCGCCATCGTAGGCCTCTACAAAGCCCTCGGCGGAGGCTGGAAATAGTTATATATCAATAGTTTTGATGCCCGAATATATATATTTATGGCAAGTTACCTTCAGATCGAAAACATATCAAAATCCTACGGGCCGAAAGTTCTTTTTGAACATATCGGATTCAATATAAATGAGGGGGACAAAATTGCGCTTATTGCGCCCAATGGCACGGGAAAGACTTCTCTTATGAGGATTCTCGCAGGAAAGGACAAGAGCGATTCTGGCGGAAAGATTTTGTTTCTCAAGGACATACGCATAGCCTTCCTTGAGCAGGAATATGACTTCGACCCGGAAAAAGGAGTTTTCCGGCAGATTATGGATAGTAGTGAGGAGTTCACGAAACATCTTGACGAGGAACGCCTGTTGGAATATGAACTGAGAGTGAAACGGCTGCTGACGGACTTCGGGCTGACTGATTTCGGACAGCCGATGAAGGAACTTTCCGGCGGAGGTGTCAAAAGAGTCGCACTCACGCAGATGCTCGCCACCGAGGCGGACTTCTTCATTATGGACGAGCCGACCAACCACCTGGACATCGACGCAATTGAATATCTCGAAGCCTACCTCAAACGCGCCCGCTGCACCCTGCTTATGGTCACCCACGACCGCTACTTCCTCGACAGCGTCTGCAATATGGTGATGGAAATGGACCACGGGGCCGTCTATTGCTACCGTGGCGATTATCAGAACTATCTCGAAAAGCGCGACGAACGAATATCCAACTGGAACGCACAGACCGACAAGGTGCGGAACATCCTGCGACGCGAACTGGAATGGATGAGGAGCACACCTTGCGCACGAAGCGGAAAGGCGAAATACAGGATTGATGCATTCCACGAATTGAAAGACAGGGCAGAAGAAGTGCGGGAGAGCAAATCTGTGGATATGTCGGCGGTTTCTGCGGGGATGAGCGGGAAGGGGTTTTCTTCCGACGCAAAGCTTGCCAACAGGCTGGGAACCAAGGTTATAGACTGCAAGAATGTCAGTTTCTACTATGGAGCGGACTGCTATCTCGACCATTTCAGCTACAAGTTCCAGCGCTGCGACCGCATCGGAGTGGTGGGACGCAACGGTGTGGGAAAATCCACATTCATAGACCTTCTCACCGGAGAACTTCAGGGCTACAGCGGGAGCATCGAGCGCGGGGAATCGCTCAAAATCGGCTACTACCACCAAAACGGAATGAGTTTCGACGAAGACCAGACCGTGCTTGAGACCGTGAACGACACCGGGCTGCTGAACCGCTTTCTCTTCCCGCACGATATGTTGAACAACAGGGTCTCCCGCCTCAGTGGAGGCGAAAGGCGAAGGCTCTATCTGCTCACAATCCTGATGCAGCAGCCAAATCTGCTCATACTTGACGAGCCCACGAACGACCTTGACATTATGACGCTGAACATTCTCGAGGAGTATCTCTCCGAATATCAAGGCAGCCTCATTATCGTCTCGCACGACCGCCACTTCCTCGACCGCCTTGTGGACCACCTGCTCGTATTCTGCGGCGATGGTGTGGTGAAGGATTTTATCGGAAATTTCAGTTCCTACAGGGCGTATATAAAGGATTATGAGGCGGCGCAAAAGTCTGAGCGGCGGGAACAGGAACGAAAAGAGAAAGCAAAAAAGCAGTTTGCCATCAAGGAAGAAGCCATGCCTGTGACATCGACAGGAACGGCTCCTACCCCGGCAAAGAGAAGACTGAGCTGGAAGGAACAACGGGAATTAGAGGCGCTTGAAGCCGAATCCGAAGCACTTTCTGCAGAGAAATCGGCCCTGGAAGCTCGTCTCGGTGAAGCCGGACTCCCCTACGATGAGTTACAGAAGGCATCGGAACGTATTGGAGAAATCATCGCACGCACAGATGAAGTGGAGATGAGGCTGCTTGAGCTCTATGAAATTTGTGGCTGAGGGTGACCAGGATGAGGTTCCGTTCGCCCTTCCCGGTGATATGAACCAAAATGAACTTTGGGAGATTGAGAGATAATGCTTTACTTTGCGGTGTTTATGAAAATATGAGATTATGGGAAAGGGCATTGCAGAGGAACTCGGCTCAGAGATTCGGGGCGGAAAAGGTGGCGTGGCAAAGGATAATTCCAGGAAAGTCATTCCGGAGTTGAATTGTCTGCTTTCGGACGTTGAAAAGGCATACGGCAGGAGGATTCGGACCACCACGGACTTCGAGGCGCTTTCGGTAGTCATCGATAGGGAGACACATGAACTGCTCTCAGCATCGACTTTGAAACGGCTATGGGGCTATGTTTCCGGAACTCATGTTCCGCGCTCTTCGACGCTCGATATTCTCTGCAAGTTCATAGGCAAGCGCGATTTTTCGGCCTATTGCAAGGCGCTTTGCAATGATAGGACAGTCACTTCCATATTTTTCAGTTCCAAGGTTATAGAGTCGGAAAATCTGCCCGTAGGAACCTGCCTTCTGCTCGGTTGGGCACCAGACCGTCTCGTGAAGATTGAACACCTCGGCGGCTGTGAGTTCATCGTACGCGAGTCTGAAAACTCGAAACTCCAGTCCGGGGACCGCTTCTCCGCAGGGAGTTTTATGCTCGGCTTCCCGCTTTACATCCCGGCACTCCACCAAGCCTCCGACCCGGCGGCATCCGTCTCCTACGTCGCCGGAGCCGTCAGCGGTCTCAATCGCCTGGACATTCTATAACCGGCAAATCTGTGTCATTCTCTCATGTTGCACTACTATCTTGGTGATTTTCAGTAAATTACTAGCGAATGTTAAAATAAGAGATTTTTTATGCTTATTATGCATTGCACTCGGGAAGGAGAATTTGATTCACCTTGTCTTCGAAAAGATACCTTGATACCCAATAAGCATACAGTGCCGACGGAATTGACCCGTCTGTTTCGAAAAAACAAGGGAATCTAATGCAGCGGTGTATAACTTATTCAGCAATTTTGTTATAAACTGTAGAATCTATTCTGCAAATTCATTATCTTTGCCTCAAAATAGAGAAATATGGAGAGGCTTTACACATTGTACCATTTTCTTCTGTCCCGGACAGAAACGACATTTCTGCGATATCTTTACTCTCAGATTGACTGGGAGTCGAGGCTCGTGGTCATCGAAGGCGCCCGTGGCGTAGGCAAGACGACAATGATTCTGCAGCGGATTAAGCTCAGCGGAGAAATAGGCACCTCCCTTTATGTCGATGCGGGACATACATATTTTTCTTCTCATTCGCTGTACGATTTTGTTGAGGCATTCTACAAAAACGGAGGAAAATGTATCTATATCGACGAGGTTCACAAATATGAGACTTGGTCACGTGAGGTGAAAATGATGTATGACTACTTGCCGGAACTGAAGATTGTCCTCACCGGATCATCCCTGCTGTCCATAAAGAAGGGCGTGGATGCGGACCTGAGCCGAAGGGCAATTGAATATACTCTTCATGGCCTGTCTTTCAGGGAGTTTCTGTTTCTTTCAGAAGGGATTTCGGTCCCGCACTTTTCTTTGGAGGACATCGTGGCTGGAAAAGTCGATATTTCAGGAACTGTCAAGTTCCCGATTCCGTTGTTTCATAAGTTCCTAAAAATGGGGGATTACCCGTTTTTTTTAATTGACAACTACCAGATTCGGCTAAATAATGTTGTGAACCAGACACTTGAAGTGGATATTCCACAATATGCCAGAATGAATGTGTCAACGGTAGTTAAACTGAAGAAACTTCTGAACATCATTTCTCAAAGCGTACCATTCAAGCCGAATTTTTCCGAAATTGCCCGGTCCCTTGAGGTGGACAGGGCAACAGCATCGACATATATGACCTATATGGAGAAATCCGGTCTCATCCGTCAGCTGCATACCGCGGACACAGGAATGAAAATTCTGGAGAAAGTCGATAAGGTCTATCTCGCGAATACAAGTCTCGTGTATGCGCTTGCCGACAACATTCCTGACATAGGCAATGTCAGAGAAACTTTCTTTTTCGCACAGACATCTGTATGTCACACAGTAGCGAGTGCGGATGCAAACGGTGACTTCCGAATCGGAGACTACACTTTTGAGGTTGGAGGGCATTCCAAGAAGCAAAAGCAGATAAATGGCATACCAAACTCATTTGTAGTCAAGGATGATATTGATTTTCCCGGCTATCGCACTCTTCCGCTGTGGCATTTCGGCCTGATGTACTGAGAGAAAGTGATTTGTTTCGTCTACAATCGTTTCAACATTCCGTTTCCCTTCGCAGCCAGATTGAAAAGAACCGGTCATACACGATTATTTTCCCGTTGAACTCGTGCACGAAATCCCGTTTTTGCAGGGCTTTAAGTGCGATGCTCACGCTGCTGGCTGCAGGCAGGCTATACTTGCGGATGAATTCTTGGGATAATGCCGACGTGACTCCTTTTTCTTTGGCTATGGCCGAGAGAAGTGCCACCTGGTTGTCTGTGAGTGACTTGCAGTAGTTGATGAATGAGTCTTCCTGCTCATGGATGATGTTATCGACAGTCTGTGCAATGACGGACTTGTCAATTGCCTCCCCATTTTCATAGAGTCTGTTGAGGATGCTCTGCACATACCACGTCTGGCCATCAACCATGTCATAAAGGTATCTGAAATCCATATCGCTGATTTCAAATCCCTTCAGTTTCAGCCATTTGTTCGCGAAAGCCTCATATTCTCCGACGTCAATCAGAGGCAGGCTCATTATCTGCGAGCTCTGGTAAAACGGACGCTTTGCAGACAGAAACATTTCGGACATGAGGTGCTGGCTGCTGCCGGAGAATATGAAATAGACATTTGTGAGGAACTGAATGTAGGAGCGCAGAAGAGCCTCCGACCCTGCGGCATCCGTCTCCTACGTCGCCGGAGCCGTCAGCGGTCTCAATCGCCTGGATGTGCTGTAGTCAAAAACAGCTTCTAAATTTTTCTCGATAATTATGAAACTATTCAGTTAGAAACATTAAAAAGATGATACAGGTTATTTTTTGAAAGTTTCTTAATATCTTTGTATCAAATAGCGAATGTCAATGAGACATATTGGAGGATTGGCTGCTGTCGTAGCTCTTCTTTGCAGCTGCGTAGCTGAAGTTAAAATGGGCGGAGGCACCGTG
>UQYV01000024.1 GCA_900545245.1 uncultured Bacteroidales bacterium | reverse complement strand
TTACCCTCGCCACAAGGGCTCAAAAGTGGTGTTTCGCACTTGCGAAACTTGAGTATCTATTATCATTCTTTTGCTCAAATTTCTTTCTTCTTCTCCCGTCTCAAATGCGGCGGAGCACAATCGCGCTGTTGGTCCCGCCGAAACCGAAAGAATTGCTAAGGACAGTGGTGACCGGAGTGAAGACTGTTTCCCTCGCAAGATTCAGGTGAGCGGCCGACTCGTCCGGTTCTTCAAGGTTGATGTTCGGGGCGACAAAACCGCTGTTCATCATAATGAGAGAATAGACAAGTTCGCTTGCCCCTGCCATCCAACATTCGTGTCCGGTCATACTCTTGGTGCTGCTCACCAGGGCGTGCTCGCCTCGGAAAATCCTGTCGATTGCCATAGCCTCGAAAATATCCCCCTGACGTGTGCCGGTGGCGTGTGCATTAATGTAGTCTATTTCGTCGGCCTTCACCCCGGCGTCTGCCATCGCACGCCTCATCGCCCTTTCGCAGCCCTCGTCGCTCGGCTGGCTGATGACCGAAGTCCCGTTCGAAGAGAAACCGTAGCCGAGAACTTCTGCAATTATATTGGCTCCACGTGCCACAGCGTGGTCGTAGTCCTCAAGCACGAGTGCCGCTCCCCCACCGCTCGGCACAAGTCCGTCGCGGTTTTTGTCAAAAGGACGGCTCGCCCCCTGGGGATTTGCGGTGTTTTTCGAAAATGCCCCGATTGCGTCGAAAGATGCCATCGAATAGTAGTTGGTTTCCTGGGCACCTCCGCAAAGGACCATATCCTGCAAGCCCGAACGAATCATCATACAGGCAAGTCCCGCCGAATGACTTCCGCTTGCACAGGCCGCACTGACAGTGAAATTCACGCCCTTGAGCCGGAAAATTGTGCTGAGGTTCATCGTCACGGTGGAGTTCATTGCCTGGAAGAGGTATGACTGTCCGAGAAGTTCGGTGTCGTGCTTTTCGAGGAGAATTTCGTGCGCTTCAATCACAGGTTTGGCAGAGGAATCGTTGCCGAAAATGCAGCCACATTCGTTTGCGTCAAGCCATTCCTGACTCACTCCCGCCATTTTGAAAGCCTGGAGAGAGGCCATATAGGCATATTCCGCCTCTTCCGAAAGTCCCCGCCGCAGGTGCCTGTCAATCAAGCCCTTGAGCTCAGGTTTCGGGACAATTCCCGTAAGAGGTGAGCGATAGCCATATTCCAGCCTCTTTTCCTCAACCCCGATTCCGGATTTCCCCGTCTTGAGGGATTCGGCCACCTGTTCTATTGTTGTTCCGAGGCAGGACCAGATACCCATACCGGTTATAACAACTCTTCTGTTCATCCTTTTAAATTAAGTTTCAAGCGATTAAAAAAGTCCTCCGTTAATGCTGATGACCTCGCCGGTGATGTAGGAAGCGGCATCGCTACAGAGGAAAGCCACAAGCTCCGCCACTTCTTCAGGACGGCCAAAACGCTTCATCGGCACAAGTTCCTTAAGCTGCTCCACCGGAAGGTCGCGCGTCATATCCGTCTCGATGAATCCGGGAGCCACAGCGTTCACGGTCACATTTCTCGTAGCAGTTTCCTGAGCGAGCGACTTGGTGGCCCCGACAAGAGCCGCTTTTGCCGCGCTATAGTTGGTCTGACCCGCCATCCCCTTAAGTCCTGAAAGAGAGCTGACAGAAACAATACGCCCCCCGTGACGACGCATCATCATCTTTGGAAGCAAGGCCCTTGTCACATAGAAAAACCCGTTCAGAGTGGTGTCAATGACACTGTGCCAGTCTTCTCGGGGCATCATAAACATCATATTGTCCCTTCGTATGCCTGCGTTGTTGACGAGGTAGGCAATGTAGTCGTCCGGATGCTCATTTTCCCAGGCCTCCAACGCCGAACTGACAGCCTTCGGATCGGCGACATCGAACTGCATCAACGATGCTTCGCCCCCCTCCGCAAGAATCTCTTCACGCAGCTCGCGAGCGGCTTCAATATTGGATTTGAAATTAATGATTACAGGTATACCCATCCCGGCAAGTTTAAGGCATATCGCACGTCCTATCCCTCTCGAACCGCCTGTCACAAGTGCATACTTCATATTCCGTCGCAATTTCAATATAAAACATTACCACAAAATTGTACAAATATACGTCATTTGCGAGGAACTGCAAAATAGAATATTTTGCGTGATTTCATTTCGATTATCGAAATCCGCTGCCGCGCAGTCAAAAGTTATGCAAATTCACTTTTTTAGTTTAAATCTGCATAAAATTTATCGCATGCCATTAGGAGACATGCCTCTGAAGACGTCTGGAGGCAATGTCGTCCTGGGGACAAATCTGAAATGGCAAGACTGAACAGAGTTCTTCATTGTTCATAGTTACCGATTTTTACAGTTTTAATGTTTTTAAGGGGAGGACATGGAATTTATTAAAATCACACAATAGTCTCAAAAATAGATTATTCAAGATTTACGCACGATGAATTCCCACAACATGACAGGCAATGGTAAAAATTGCCTACCTTTGCAGACAGGCAAGACTATGGCAGACAAGATGACAGAAGAACAGCGGCACTACTGCATGTCGCGCATCAGGAGCGTTGACACACGTCCAGAGATGGTTGTGCGCAAGTTTCTGCATGCCAGCGGTTTTCGCTATTCCCTGCACAGGAAAGACCTGCCGGGCAGTCCTGACATAGTGCTGAAGAAGTATCACACGGTCATTTTCATCAACGGCTGCTTCTGGCATGGTCATCCTCTATGCCGCTACGCCACCGTCCCGAAGACCAACCCTGACTTCTGGACGGAGAAAATCCGGTGCAACAAGGAACGCGACGCAAACAACATTGAGAGTCTTGAACGCCTCGGCTGGCACGCAATCGTCGTCTGGGAGTGCGAACTCAAGCCACGCTGTCGCGCCGCACGTCTCGAACTCCTTGAGACACAGCTCCGTCAGAGGCTCGAACCCGAGGCAATCCACACAATCCCGAACTCCATCCGCAAGCTGTCCAACGACACGGACTAAAAGACCGGCCCAGCGTTGTGCCGAACCGGTCTCATCGAGCCGCGATGCGGGTAAATCCCTGATAGTGCGAATATTTGCTCTAAGCGATTCTTGCCTCCGCGTCCTTATAGTATTTCTGGTTTACGAAGATTTCTTCCTTATAAGGGTTGATGTGACGCTTCTTCGCCATAAACATGGAACAGCATAATTGTTATGGTTTAATTTATATGTAGTGTAACTGTAGCTTTTTGCAAAAGCGAACAAATGTAAGTATTATTTCATAAATTCAATACTTTTCCACCGCAAATACACCTAATTGTAACTATCTGCGTCTGACTTGTAATTAGAATAAGACAGGCCCCACCAACTATTCGAAATTCATGGCATCGCTTGAAATCTTCATGGGACCGGAGATTCTTTCATTATCAGCGTAATTTTTACTATTTTTGCGGGAAATTTAGCTAAAAATGGAAAGAAGAACAAGAGTAAGATTCGCGCCGTCGCCGACAGGCCCCCTTCACATGGGTGGAGTCAGGACTGCGCTTTATAACTATCTGTACGCCAAACAGCACGGAGGAGATTTCATCATCAGGATTGAGGATACGGACTCGCAGAGGTTCGTTCCCGGAGCTGAAGCCTACATCATCGAGGCTCTGAATTGGTGCGGAATCATTCCGGACGAAGGAGTCGACGAGAACGGGAAGGTCGTAGAAGTTGCTTCCGAAAAGCATCCGCACGCACCATACAGACAGAGCCAGAGGCGCGGAATCTATCGGAAATATGCTGAAGAGCTGGTGGAGAAAGGCTTTGCATACTATGCGTTCGACACGGCCGAGGAACTTTCCAAAATCCGCACGGAGATGGAGGCCAGAAAGGAGACATTCATCTACAACCATTCCACGCGCCTAAGTCTGCGCAATTCACTCAGCCTTCCGGAGGACGAAGTGAAGAAGCTGCTTGAGGAGCGCACGGACTGGACCATCCGCTTCAAGATGCCTCAGGACAGGGTCGTGAAGATGGACGACCTCATCAGAGGACACGTGGAGGTGAACTCCGGCACGATCGATGACAAGGTGCTTTGGAAAAGGGCGGACGAGCTTCCGACCTACCACCTTGCGAACATCGTGGACGACCACCTGATGGAAATCACCGAGGTCATCCGAGGTGAGGAGTGGCTGCCGTCACTTCCGCTTCACTACCTGCTTTACGAGGCGTTCGGATGGCAGGATACGATGCCGCGTTTCGCACACCTTTCGCTTTTGCTCAAACCGGACGGCAAGGGCAAACTCAGCAAGAGGGACGGAGACAGGCTCGGTTTCCCTGTATTCCCGCTCAAATGGGTCAATGCCGAGGGCGAAGTTTCGCGCGGCTACCGTGAGGACGGATATTTCCCGGAGGCTTTCGTGAATATGCTGGCGATGCTCGGATGGAACCCGGGCGATGACCGCGAGCTTTTCACAATGGATGAACTCATCGAGGCATTCTCGCTCGAAAGAGTGGTGATGCATGGTGCGAAGTTCAATCCGGAGAAAGCAAAATGGTACAACAAAGAGTATCTACGCAAAAAGAGCGACCACGAGCTCACAAAACTCTTCAAAAAAGTTCTCAAAGAACACGAGATCACTGTCCAGTGCCCGAAATGCGCGGAGAAGAATGGCGTGGAATATCGTCCGGAGCCGGATTTTGCCGGGAAGTGGTTTCCGAAGGCATACGTCGAGAAGGTTGTAGGCCTCATCAAGGAGAGGGCAACGTTCGTCGCGGACTTTTGGGACATAGCTTCATATCTTTTCGTAGCTCCGACGGAGTATGTCGAGAAGGACGCAGCGAAGTTCTGGAAGAGCGAAAATGTAGAACTTGCACTTCAGGCCGCGAAGTTCATAGAGGATTTCGCGGACAAGGTCGGCAAGGAAGGCTTTACGAAGGAGGCTCTCGAAGGACCACTTGAGGAGTTCATCCGAGGCAACGAATGGCCGATGGGTAAGGTGATGAATTGTCTCCGCCTTGCACTTGTGGGGGCATCGAGCGGCCTTGGCATCGCCGACATCGTGACGCTAATCGGACGCGATGAGTTCGCACGCCGGATTGATGCTGCCGTTGCAAAACTTGGAAAATAGGGCCGTCATTCCGAGCATGGCGAAGTGAAGGAATCTTTAGAAAACTTTGAACATCATGAGAATAGGAATATGCAGCGACCACGCGGGCGTGGAATACAAGGCGACGATAATCGAGACTCTGAAGAAAGAGGGATATGAGATGGTGAATTTCGGTACCGACAGCACCGAGAGCATGGACTATCCGGATGTCGCACATCCGCTTGCCATCGCCGTCGAGAACAGGGATGTTGACCTGGGCATCGCACTGTGCGGAACCGGCAACGGAATGGCGATTACCCTCAATAAACATCAAGGAATACGCGCCGGACTCGCATGGAACGTGGAAATCGGAAAGCTCGTGAAGGAACACAACAACGCGAATGTGCTCGTGATGCCGGCACGGTTTATTTCGATTGAGACGGCCCTTGAGATTGTTCACGCGTGGCTGAACGATGAGTTTCAGGGGGGACGGCATCAGCGGCGCATCGAAAAGATTCCTGTGAAATGACAATTACTCCTTTGAGCCATAGTATTGAGGACTATCCAAACGGGATAGTCCTTGCTGTCGATAAACCCTATCGCTGGACTTCAGCAGATGTCATCCGCAAAGTCAAGTGGCTAGCGTGCAGGCATTTCGGGAAAAAGAACTTGAAAGTAGGCCACGCCGGAACGCTCGACCCACTCGCAACCGGGGTGCTGCTTGTCTGCATTGGAAATGCCACAAAAAGTGCGGAACAGCTTCAGGCACACGACAAGGAGTACATAGCCGGCATATCGTTCGGAGCAACAACTCCCTCTTATGACCTTGAAAAGGACATCGACAGGCGTTTCCCGACCGACAAAATCAGCGAATCTTCTGTCCGAGAGACTCTTAAAGGCTTTCTCGGCGAACAAGAGCAGGTCGCTCCCCTTTTCAGTGCAAAATCTGTCGACGGAGTACGCGCCTACGAGTTGGCACGCAGGCTCTACCGCAAGCAGAGGTCGGCCTCATACGAGGCTGAAGCGCTTCATGCCGACCCGAACAACGCAGAGAATATATCAGATGCCCCAAAGCAGGATGCCCCAAAGCAGGATGCCTCAGGCAGCACCGAAGAGCAATCGCAGTCAGTCTTCGATGCCCACGCCGCCGACCTGATACGCACATCACACATCCGCATCGACAAACTCGAACTTTTGAACTTCAGTCCTGACGGCACGCCGGCACACGCCCCGTCAATGTCTCCGGACTACAGCGGAATGAACGAGCAGGAAATTGCCCGAGCCAAGGAGAAAGACAGCCGCATCAACATCGTCGACATCACTCCCCTCTATCTTCCTCTCGCGGAAATCCGCATCAGCTGCACCAAAGGCACCTACATCCGTGCCTTCGCCCGCGACCTAGGAGAAGCCCTCGACTCCGGCGCCTTCCTAAGCTACCTCATCCGCTCCCGCAGCGGCGACTACCCCCTATCGCAGGCGCTCACCATGGCCCAGGTCTCCGCACTTTTTCAAGATTAATCTAAGTACTTTTCCCGCCCCCTTTCGGTCCACGGATGCCAATCAAGCGGTTATCCCAATTGATTTTGTGATATAAGGGCGTCTGCATTTAGTGTTTGGTATATACCCGAAAAAGTCTTATATTTGCGTAGATTTTATCGTTGTATTCGTAATATTAACGAACATGGCTACAAAAATACAGCAAATAATAGAGGCCACCCCTAATCTCAATGTTCTCTTCGGAGAATGGCTCACCAGTCATGGGCTTGATGCCAAGGGACAGCACTCCTATATGAAGAGCGGTTGGCTGAACCGCCTGTCGAGGGGTGTATATGCTTTGCAGGGCACAACGCCAACATTGTATAACGCTGTATCTGCCTATAACACTCAGCTTGATAAGCATTGCATTGTGGGTGCCTATACCGCGCTTGAACTTCGTGGTTACTCGCATTATCTTTCTCTAGGTAGACCCACGGCATTTCTTTTTACATCCAAGGATGACAAACTCCCTGCCTGGATGCTGCAGCTAGAGTGGGATATGGGCATCAAGTATATGACAACGTCATTTTTGGGTGATGATCGGAAGGGCGTTGAGTCTCTGGACGTGAATGGAAACATTCTTCTGGTATCTTCGCCAGAGCGGGCTATACTTGAATGTTTGAACCTTCCCGATTCTTCCTCATCGCTGCTGGATATTTATTACATAATGGAGAGTCTTACTACTCTGCGTCCGAAACTTGTACAGACTTTGCTTGAGGCCTGCACATCCCAGAAGGTGAAACGTCTGTTCGTCTATATGGCGGAGAAGTCCGGACATTCATGGTTCAAAGCATTGGATATTGAAAAAATACAACTTGGAAAATCACGCTATATGGTCGTACCTACAGGCAAGTATATAGCCAAATACAATCTGACAATCCCTAAGGAACTTGCTGAATATGAATAATACCCACATAAATACCGTTGTATATGCGCAGAAGGTGGAACTTCTTCTCCGCCTGATGCCTATCATTATGGAAGAAGGTGTGTTCGCCGTCCATGGCGGTACTGCCATCAATCTGTTCTTGAAGAATCTCCCGAGATATTCAGTGGATATAGATCTGACTTATATTCCACTTGCTGACAAGTCTGCGAGCATCGAGGATATCAATACCCACTTGAAATCTATAAGCGAGAAGGCAAAGAAGGCATTCAAGGGAATGCATGTCGTTCCTAACTACAGCACATGCAAACTCCTTTGCGAGTATCGTGGCAAGCAGGTAAAGGTGGAAGTCAATCAGACAAAAAGGGGCATTGTCGGAGGGGATGTTATTGTCCAGCCGCTCAGTGACAAGGCTCAGGAAGAGTTTGGCCTATATTGTGAAGCGCATATTGTGCCGTTGACTCAGCTATATGGCGGCAAGATTGCAGCTGCGCTTTCACGTCAGCATCCAAGAGATTTGTTTGATGTCAAGTATATGGATGTGCCAATTGCGGTTTGCCGAGAAGGTCTGATTTTCTGCCTTATTGGAAGCGACAGACCAATTCATGAATCATTTTCCCCAAGTTTGATTGACCAAAGGGCCGCTATGGCAAACCAGTTTAACGGAATGACAGATATTCCGTTCACTTATGAGGAGTTTGAACAGACTCGCTCGAAACTCATTGAGGATGTAAATACCCTCATGACGGATGACGACAAACGCTTCCTTGTCAGTTTCGAGAAGGGCGATCCGCAGTGGGCTGGTTATGAGTTTGAATACTTCAAGGAGTTCCCGTCAGTCAAATGGAAACTCATGAACCTTGCAAAACTCTCAAAACTGAACCCTCAGAAACTCACTATTGAAGCGAAGAAGCTTGAAAAGATATTCGGGATTTGACCCATATAGGGCAATCGCAGGCTCTCACCATGGGCCAGGTCTCCGCACTTTTTCAAGATTAATCTAAGTACTTTTCCCGCCCCCCTTTCGGTCCACGGATGCCATCAAGCGGTTATCCCAATTGATTTTGTGATATAAGGGCCGTTTTCAATATTCCCCGAAATCGTCAGTATCGTCGAAGTCATCAGAATCGTCAAAATCATCTGAATCGTCGAAGTCATCAGAATCGTCAAAATCGTCCGAAGCCTCAAAGGTCATGAGGTCCTCCGGTTCAATGACATCATGCAGTTCATATTCAGTCCCGTTGATATCAAATTCGACATATATGTCCTGAAGCACGTCCACGAAATGTTCTCGATACTCATCCCATTCTTCAGAGGATGAGGACGCATCGGGGCGGGCACCATCGTATGACTCATCAATCTTTTTCACAAGCGCCTTACGAAGTTTCGGCTGAAAATAGAATATCTCCGACCAGTCCAACTCGTCCCAGTTCGGTTCAATCCGGAAAAGACCGCAGAAAGACCGTTCAAAATCAAAGCCGGTTGAACTGTCGATGCAATCTACAGTATAGTCAAAGTCAAACGGGCACTCGCCCATGGAAAAAATTCTCAGTGTTACCATTGTGATTATCGTTTTATAACTGTAACTACATATCCTCTAGTGACAAAGCCTGCAAAGAAAAAGAATATTTTCCAAAATCAGATTTTCGGAGAGTCTCGACCTTTGCCTCAAGCGCATGGAGATTTATCTTCTCAGAGTTGCGTTTTATTTCGGCGGCCACTGCAGTGTGGTTGAATTCGTTGAGTGCTATCAAATCTATTTCGTTTTCCCCCTTGCGGTCCCACCAGTTGCCGACCTGCGTGTATAGTCCACTCTCAAAAGCCTTCGCCTGAAAATATTGTTCGAGAGTCCGGCCGCTGAACCGCTCGTAATTATTAGCAATGTTGCTGCGAACCAGCCCCAACTGCTTGCGTTCAATCAATGACTGATAAGGGCAGATGAAGCGGAACCAGAAACGGAGAAAAAGGTCTGAAATCTCGTATGCGGAAACTTTGCTGTTAGGCTTTGACAAAAGCGGCTTAAGCCGGGAAATCATATTGTAGTTCTTCTCCAGATTCTGAAGATACACTCCCATATCCTTCTGCATCGCGCCATCAATGTCTCCGCGCCGCGTCATCCCGTCCGCAATCATCTGCAGCACAGAGAAATATGTCACACCATCCTCTCCAAACTCCTGATTTACCATATCCCTCCCCTCAGTAAGAAAATACGAATCCTGTCGACATACATAGTCGAGCATTCTGTCTTTCGTATAGCATTGGGCATCCATCAGAAGTTCAACATATTTTGCCACACCCCCAGTTATCATGTAAAGACAAAGCAAATCCTCATTTCCGTAGTCCGGAGAATGTTCAGCAAGTATCTCTTTCAACACATCGGTTCTGAAGGGATACAAGGTGAACTTTGAAGTCGGCCTTCCATACAATGGCTCATTTTTATCCTCAAAAATTCGCCTCATCAACGACTGTATGCTGCCGACAACAATCAGATTCAGTTTAGACTCCCTATGATACCTGTCCCACAGATCCTGAATCTCACTGAAAATCGCCGGATTTATTTTATATAAGGTCTGAAACTCGTCAAACACTACGGTAAAATGACGATTAATCGACTCCCGCATGATGACTTCAAACAAATCGCGAAAATATGTCAGTTCGCCATAGACATGTATTCCCAACTGTTCTTCGAGACTGCGCTGAAACTTACGGCAAAGCATAGCCTCGCTGTCACGGGAAACAAAAAGGTATGCAGAAACCTTTCCTTCCAATGCCTTGGCTATCAGCGATGTCTTTCCGACACGCCGCCGTCCCATAAGAACCGTAAACATGGCCGTATTTTCTGCCTGAGCCTCATTTTCCAGAAGAATCCGAATTTCATCTTCCCTGTCGTAAAAACGCATAATGTAAATTGTTATTTATATAAATGAGCATTAACATTGTGCAATATTACACAGAATTATCTTCCGATGCAAGTTTTTCTCAACTTATTTCCTTTTTACCGCTGCAGTTATTCAAACAGTGCGTCCATAGTCACCTGACTCGTCACGCCACCAGAGTTGACAGTACGTTTGATGCCATAGGGCGTTATCATCACAAGGTGAATGGCCTTTTTTGTACCAGACTCTTCCCGAAAAGACTCGATACGATTGCGCAATTTGCAACTTTCGTCTTTTGTTATAGTATATTCGGAAGTTGAATATTTCATTTCGCAGACATCGACAACCCTGTCATCACTGATTTAAGGTTCACGATGCAAAGTTACTACAATTAGTTTTGGCTAAACATTTCAAAAAAGTCGAGCCAAATTACGGCTTTAGATACAGTTTTGGCTGAACATTTGACTTGAAGCATTTGAACTTTCACAACCCGGAGATGAACACGTCAAGCGCCCAGACGCGCTGTTCGTAGTTGGCTTTCATCCTCTTGACGGCCTCGGCGAAGGAAAGGGACTCGTCGTGGTTGACGTTCTGGGTAATCGGCCATTGACGGAAATTCGTGTCCGCGGCCTTTTCAAGATGCGCGGCACGGCGGAGGATGTAGTCCGGAATTTCGAGAAAATTCGGAAGCTCCCGTGTCCACTTCTCCTTGAGACGGGACACAAAGACCGGGTCAGCCATGAGGTAGCCGAACCACAGCGACGAGAAGAGCGGGCGGGTGGTCTCGGCCTTGGACGTGAAAGTGCCCCAGTCAAAGTCCCAGACCGGGCCGGCATGGAGAAGTCCGTCCGGAGCACGGTGCATATAGGCGCTCTTGGGGTGCGTCGGCTCGTAGTTGCAGCACAGTTCGTGGACGAAGAGCCAGTCGATGTAGCTGTCGATGTCAACGGCGCTGCCATAGACCTTGTGGTTCGATGTCGTCACATAGCTTTCCGCACGGTTATATTCATCCTTTATCGTCAGGAAAATTTCCTCATTCATATCGTCTTCATCCGGTTCCTTCACCATCACCGGAAGGTTGAGCCCAGCGGAATGGAATTTCCAGGCCTCGTCATAATTGGTGTCGAGTTCGAGAATATATCCGCATTCGGCGACGGGAACCCGTTTCTTCGAGGCCTTTATCTTCTCACAGAGATAATATGTGCCGCTCATCTTCCCGTTGAGCCGAAGTTCCACAAACTCTCCTTTCGGAGTCCAGTCCAGACCATCCGTGCGTCTGGCAATCTCAAACGCGACATCGTTACGCAGCAGCGTGCGGTCCATCCATTGGGCAAGCAGGCACCAGCTTTTGTTTTCCCGCATTCCGATTAGAGAAGCGGACTCCTCCAGCTTGATGTTGTAGGATTTCTTAGGATAGTGAAGCGTGCTGTTGCCCCTGAGCTTTATCTTGGTCTTGCCGAGTTCCTGAACCTGACCGTTCGGAAACATCATCCGGATGTCCGCCCCCGTGACCCATGTTTCCTTTGAGCTCACGGGTGACGGAGTGTCTATGCAGAGGCATGGCAGGAGACCGTCATTGTCGCCGTCGGGATTATACCCGAAAGGGTATTCCCGCTCCGCCGGCACATCGGGACCGTAGGAAATCACGGGGTCGTTCACCGAACACCCGGCAATCGGCAGGGCAGCCGCAAGAAAAATTATCAGAATGCGTCCAGTCTTCATGGTCATGCATCGCTTGAAAAACTTGAAGGTTTCTTAGAGACCCCAATTAAACAGTTTCTTACCTGAGAGTAAGGGACACGACGGATGCCGGAGGCACGGTGAGCGTCACGGAAACGAAGCCGCCGGCTGCAAGTTTCGAGCATTTCTTTCCTTTGGAGCCAGCGAGGCTCACCCCGTTGAACTTTGTCGGACGAACCTTGGCGGGAGAGTCGAAGCTGTTGCAATCGCGTATGTTTCCGGAAGAAAGAATCTCGACATCCGCCGTCCGCGGGCAGAATTCATCGAACACGATGGAAAGCGGAGCCGGACTGTCAAGGGAAGGGTTCGCGAGAGTGAGAAGATATGAGCCGTCGGAGGCGCGGGAACATGACACGCTGAGGGACGGGAGGCTGCGTCCTGAGGGAGCGGAAAGCGTGAGGGAGGAATATTCCACAGGAATGGAGACCGCGTCCTGATGTCCCCGGAACATTCTGAACACATGATAGGTCGGAGTCAGGAGCATCCTGTCACCCTCAGTAAGAATCATGGACTGAAGCACATTCACAATCTGGGCGATATTTGCCATTTTCAGCCTCCGGGTGTGCCCGTTGAAGATGTTGAGAGAAAGGGCGGCGACAATCGCGTCGCGCATCGTATTCTGCTGGTAGAGGTGTCCCGGCTCCGTGCCAGGCTCGACCTCGAACCATGTTCCCCACTCATCGAGAAGCAGTCCGACACGGCAGGACGGGTCGAAAGCGTCCATGATTGACTCGTGGTTGCGAAGCACCTCGTCTATTTCCGCGCACTTGGCGACAATGTCGTAATACTCCCCGTCGGAAAAGTCCGTTGCGGAGCCCTTTGAGTTCCAATCGACAACCGTGTAGTAGTGCAGGGACAGGCCGTCCATGAAACGGGCGGAGGAGCTCATCAGAACCTTTGTCCAGTTGTAGTCGTAGTCTGACGCGCCGCTGGCCACCTTGTAAAGACAGTTGCCGTCAAAGTCGCGGCAGTAGGTCGCATAGCGGCGGTAGAGGTCCGAATAGTATTCCGGGGTCATGTTGCCGCCGCACCCCCAGCTTTCATTGCCCACCCCGAGATACTTCACCTTCCACGGCTCCACTCGGCCATTGGAACGGCGAAGTTCGGCCATGGTTCCTTCCCTGGCGGTCATGTACTCGACCCACTGCGCGAGCTCTCCGACCGTGCCTGAACCGACATTGCCGGAGATGTATGGCTCCGTGCCGAGCATTTCGCACAGGTCGAGAAACTCGTGCGTGCCGAAGGAATTGTCCTCAAGCGTGCCTCCCCAGTTGGAATTTATCATCTTGGGACGCTCACTGCGCGGGCCTATGCCGTCACGCCAATGATATTCGTCGGCGAAGCAGCCTCCGGGCCAGCGGAGAACGGGGACATGGAGTTCGCGCAGGGCTTCAAGGACATCGCTGCGGTAGCCGTTTTCGTTCGGCATGACGGAATCCGGCCCGACCCAGATGCCGTCATAGATGCAGCGTCCGAGATGCTCGGAGAACTGGCCGTAAATCTCCTTGGGTATGACCGGTCCGGGCGCCGAGTCATGGACGCTCACGGTGATGCGGTCCCCGTTTCCACGGGTCTCTGCGGTCTGTGCCCCGAGAGCGAGCGAAATGCACAGTAATGCGGTTGCGGTTATTGTCCTTATCATAATCTTTTAGTATTATTGTCATGATTTCCTGAGAAAATGAATGTATCCTGACATCAAAGACAAAGGTAGGCAGACAGAAAAGGGATAAGGATGAAAATATGCCCTATTCATGGAGATTCGACCGTTTCGGGAAATAATTCTTCCCGATAAAACGAATACCTATTATATATTTGCACCGTCAATCGCGGAACGACGTCCCTTCAGACACGGAGAGAACGCGGAGGACATGGCATAAGGATATTAACATTAAGACTATTAACATTAAGTTTTTGACTATGAAACTGCATTCACGCATCGTCGCCGCACTGATGCTGGGAATCGTCACCGCGACATCCGCATTCGCGCAGAACAGGGTGACGGGAAAAGTGACGGACAGCAAGGGCGAGCCGGTCATCGCCACCCCTGTGCAGGTCAAGGGAACTACGGTCGGGGAAATGACCGACATGGACGGAGCCTATGCGCTTCAGGCAGCACCTGACGCGATTCTCGTCGTCACTGCAATCGGCTACAAGACTACGGAAGTGCCAGTGGGAGGACGGAGCGTCGTTGACATTATCCTCGAAGACGACATTGAGACGCTTGATGAGGTCGTGGTCGTCGGCTACGGCACACAGAAAAGGATAAACCTCACCGGAGCGGTCGGAGTCACGGACGCGAAGGCGCTTGAATCGCGGCCGGTGTCAAATGCCGCGTCCGCCCTTCAGGGACTCGTGCCCGGGCTCCAGATTACCTCCCGAAGCGGCTCAATGGAAAAGACCCCGACGATGAACATCCGAGGTACGGCAACCATCGGCGAAGGAACGAGCGGCAACCCTCTGGTTCTCATCGACGGGATGGAGGGAGACCTCAACACCATAAACCCTCAGGACATCGAGAGCGTTTCCGTGCTCAAGGACGCCGCGGCGGCCAGCATCTACGGAAGCCGCGCCCCGTTCGGAGTCATTCTCGTCACGACAAAGAGCGGAAAGGCCGGGAAGGTTCAGATTAACTATAACAACAACTTCCGCTGGGGTTCGCCGGTCGTGAAGATGAAGCAGATGGACTCATATTCCTTCGCCAACTATTATAATGAGGCGAAGAGGAACACGTCCAACAACATGACGGACATCGTCTTCACCGAAGACACGATTGAGCGTATCCTCGCATATCAGAAGGGAGAAATCACCACTGTCTTTCCGATGCCGTCCGAAGGCACGCAGTGGCAGGACACATTCCACACGGCGAACGCGAACACGGACTGGTACGACGTGTTTTTCAAGGACTGGAATTTCTCCCACGAGCATAATCTCAGCGCAAGCGGCGGAAGCGAAAGGGTGACTTTCTACACGTCGCTGAACTATATGCTTCAGGAGGGCCTGCTCAATCTGGGCAAGGAGGACATGAAGCGCTATAGCGCGACGGGCAAGCTGAACGCGAAGCTGACCGACCACATCGACCTCGGCTATTCCGTCCGGTTCATACGCGAGGACTACACGAAGCCTTCCGCCATGAACGACGGTCTCTACGAGAACCTCGCGCGGCAGAACTGGCCCAACCTCCCGCTCTACGACAACAACGGCAAGCTCTACTCCAATGTCTGGCCGGGACGCGACTTCATTCAGGGAGGAACCTACGACAAGGTGACTGACAACCTCTACCAGCAGCTGTCGCTCTCGTTCGAGCCGGTGAAGAATTGGGTGACGACGCTTGAGCTGAACTACAAGATTATCTCACAGGACATCAAATCCACCTCGCTCGCCACATACAACTGCGACATCTACGGCGAGCCAATCGGCAAGGACAAGGCCACCACATCCGTGACCGAGGCCGGCTACGGGGAAAACTTCTTCAACGGGAACCTCCGCAGCAGCTATCATTTCTCCATCGACGAGCGTCACAACCTCGCGTTCATGCTCGGTGCACAGATGGAGGACCTCATGCAGAAGAGCAGGGGCGTGACGGCCTACGGGCTTGTGGCGGAATCTCTTCCGGAGATAGACCTCACCACGGGGCTTGTCTGGGACAGCGCGTCGCAGTCGTGGGTGCGCAAGGACATAAATCCTTACGGAAACCGGAATTCATGGTCCACCGCCGGAGTTTTTGGAAGGGTGAACTACGACTACGAGGGGCGCTACCTCGTCGAGGGTAACCTCCGCTACGACGGCACGAGCCGCTACCGCGACAACCTCCGCTGGAACCTCTACCCTTCTGTCTCCACCGGATGGAACATCGCCAACGAACCGTTCTGGGAGCCGTACCGCCGGGTTGTCGATACATGGAAGATACGCGCCTCCTACGGCTCTCTCGGGAACCAGAACACGAACGGATGGTACCCTACCTACAGGACGTTCTCCCCTTCTACCAACAGCGGGGCATGGCTCCAGAACGGACAGAAGACCACGACCATAGGTGTGCCCGGGGCAATCTCCACCACGCTCACTTGGGAAAGGGTCCGCAACTGGAACGTCGGAATGGACTTCGGCCTCTTCGGCAACAGGCTCACCGGTTCATTCGACTACTACACGCGCTACACCCTCGACATGATAGGGGCCTCGCTCGAGCTGCCGTCAATCCTTGGCTACACCGCTCCTAAGACCAACAACACCGACCTCAAGACCTACGGATGGGAGTTCGAGATAATGTGGAAGGACCAGCTCGCAGGCGGCCTGTTCTACAGTGCGAAGTTCCTCCTGTCCGACTCTCAGACGATAGTCACGCGCTACCCGAGCAACACGACCGGCTCCATCCGCCAGTACATCCCGGGACGCAAGCTCGGAGAAATATGGGGATATGAGACCATAGGCATCGCGCAGAGCCAGGAGGAGATGGACGCACACCTCGACAGATTGGACCAGAACTATCTTGATAAATATGGGCATTTCCCGTCAGAGCTCCGTCAGGGACAGTCCGCCCTCGGAAGCGGATGGGGCGCAGGTGACATAATGTACGCCGACCTCAACGGCGACGGACGCATATCCACCGGAGACAGCACCATAGACAACCACGGGGACCTCAAGGTCATAGGCAACAGCACGCCGCGCTTCCATTTCGGAATTGACCTCAACTTCGCGTGGAAGGGAGTCGATCTGAGGCTCTTTTTCCAGGGCGTTATGAAACGCGACTACTGGCAGAGCAGTTCCTATTTCTGGGGAGCCAACACCGAGCCCGAATGGTCGGCTGCGCTTGTCCAGCACCTCGACTTCTACCGTGACGAGAACTCGCTGCTCGTGCAGAAGGGAATCATGGGCGTGAACAGGGACGCATATTACCCACGCCCGTCGTTTGACCGCGGCGGGGAGGGCAACGGAAGCAGCGGACGAAACCATCAGGTGCAGACACGCTACCTCCAGAATGCAGCCTACATCCGCCTGAAGAACCTCCAGATTGGCTACACCCTGCCCGAAAAATGGACGAAACCGCTGAAAATAGAGAGGCTGCGGGCATATTTCTCCGCAGAAAACATACTCACAGGAACAAAGCTCGCGAAAATGTTTGACCCCGAGACCATCGACGGCGGAAACAACAACAGCGAGAAGGACTGGAGAACCTACAACAACGGGAACGCCTACCCGCTCTCCACGCAGCTCTCCTGCGGACTGAGCATAACATTCTGACATAAAAGAAGATTGCATCGGGCAACGCGATAGATATGCGAATACTAAAATCGAATGAAATGAAAAGGATATTGAAATATATGTTCACCGCGACGGCCGCGCTTCTGGCCGCGGGATGCCATTGGCTCGACAAGGAACCGCTGTCACAAGTGACTCCGGACCAGTATTTCACGAACGAGTCGGCTGTGCTTTCCTTCGTTGACGGACGCTACACCGAATTTCTCTCCGCGCACGGAGGCTGGTCGTCCATCGACGGATATGACTACGGAATGTTCCAGAAGGACGCGACCACGGACGACCAGATAAGCGCCTCGGGACCGGGAGACAAATACCTCGGGCTGTGGCTCGTTCCGCAGACGGGAGGAGGTTTCGAGTTCAGCAACATCTACAAAATCAACTGGTTCCTCAACCAGATTAAGGCGGAATACGAGGCCGGAACCATCGGCGGAAGCAAGGCCAACATCGACCGCTACATCGGCGAGGCCTATTTCCTCAGGGCATGGGCATATTTCTCCAAGCTCCAGTCCTTCGGGGACTATCCCATTGTGACGGAACCGATTGCCGACAAGAAAGAAGACCTCATCGCGGCAAGCGTAAGGAAGCCGAGAAACGAGGTCGCGAGATTCATCCTGTCCGACCTTGACCGAGCCATCGAACTGATGGGGACTACGCAGATGACAAACACGAGAATAGGACAGAAGGCGGCATGGCTTCTGAAATCCCGCGTGGCTCTCTTCGAGGGCTCATGGCTCAAGAACTTCGCCGGCACGGCTTTCGTTCCGGGAGGTCCGGAGTGGCCGGGAGGAAACGGCTATCAGTACCCGGCAGGCTCAATAGAGTCCGAGTACGGATGGTTCTTCGGGCAGGCCATGGAGGCGGCCGAGAAAGTCGCCGACAACATGACGCTCACCGAAAACACGGGCACGGTGCAGCAGAGCGCAAGCGACCCCGTGAATCCATATATGGATATGTTCGGCACGGAGAGCCTGCTCGACAACAGCGAGGTCATACTCTGGTGCCAGTACGCGAGCAACCTCGTGGGGCACAGCGTGGTGATGTTCGCCCAGAGGGGCAACAACGGCACCGGACTCACGCGGGGACTTATTGACAGCTACCTTTGCAAGGACGGGCTCCCTGTATATGCCAGTCCTCTCTACAAGGGAGACAAGACTTTCAGCGATGTGCGTGAGGGCAGGGACACCCGCCTGAGCTGCTTTCTCAAGGAGCCGGGGCAGAAAAACTGGATTTACCCTACCACGGAGGCCAATCAGGCGATAGAGACCGAGCCAGTTCCGCAGTTCACAGGAGCCACGGTCACCTACTGCACCGGCTACTCCACCCGCAAGGGCAACTCGCTCTACCAGAAGCAGGCCGGACAGCGGTCAAGCACCACGGGCTGCATCGTGATGCGCGGCGCGGAGGCACTGTTGAACTACATCGAGGCCTGCTACGAGCTGAACGGTTCGCTCAACGCCAAGGCGGAAAGCTACTGGAAGGCGCTGCGCCGAAGGGCCGGAGTCGATGAGGACTTCTCAAAGACGGTGGCAGCCACCGACATGAGCAGGGAGGCGGAGAACGACTGGGGCGCATACACGGCAGGTCAGCTCGTGGATGCGATGAGGTACAACATCCGCCGCGAGCGCCGCAGCGAGTTCATGGTTGAAGGAATGAGATGGACGGACCTGCTCCGATGGAGGGCGCTCGACCAGATGGTCACGACCCCCTACAACCCTGAAGGAATACACATCTGGAGCGACGGGATGCAGGGAATCTACGCTGCGGCGGGGATAGCGCTGAACAACGACGGCTCATCGACGAGCAACGTCTCCCCCAAAAGCGCGAGCGAGTGGCTGAGGCCATATCAATTTACATCGACACAGCTCGGATATAACGGTCTCGGGTGGAAGATGGCGCACTACCTCTCCCCTATCAACGCCAAGGAGTTCCTCCTGACGAGCGCTGACGGAAAAGACAAGGATTCGTCGCCCCTGTACCAGAATCCTTACTGGAGCAAGGATGCTGACACTGCGCCTCTCAAATAGAGGCGCGGCGGCAGGCCTCCTATCCCCCCCCCAGACTTTGTCTGCGACCCCTATAGAGGTATCTCGCGCCTCCGGCGCGGTTCTTTCGGGACTTTCGTTTCAGAGATTTCCTTATGTTCTTCTTTTTGCATATATTTACATCGCTAAGAAACATGACGGTTTCTGACGCGACTATCCGCATAGACACATAAAACCATAACACAAAGGACTTATACATGAAACTGCATATCGTTATTTTGGCGACGGCAATGCTTTGCTGCGCGGGAAATCTCACCGCGCGGCAATTGTCGTTTCAGAGCATATCATCGATAACACCGCTGCCTTCGGAGGAAGTGCGCAAGCTTTATCAGGATTCCGACGGCTATCTCTGGATTTCGACCTACGGCGGGCTGCTCCGCTACGACGGCTACGACTGCCTGCTGATAAAGTCGGACCGCTCCACGCGCAAGCAGGTGATTTCCGGGACCGTGAACATGGTGCGGGAAGAAGGGAATAGTATGCTCTGGATAGGCACGAACAGCGGACTTTTCAGTCTGGACAAGAACACCGGCAAAATCTCGAAGGAGGTGGTTCCCGTACTCGAATCGAGCCACATCGAGGCGATACTCCCCTCCCGCGACGGCTCGCTGTGGGTCGCCACGAACCACGGTCTCTTCATGCGCAGAGGCGACGGGGAGGGGTTCGTACACTGCTGCGGAGAAGAATGGGGGCTGGAGGCGATTGACCTCAAGGCGCTCGTTCAGGATGAGGCCGGCTATCTGTGGCTCGGGACATGGGACAGGAGCCTGATTCGCTACGACCCGCAGAGCAGGCACGCCTACAGCTACGACTCCGTGCCCCAGCTGCGTTCCCCGCACACCCTGTTCATCGACCGGGACAGGCAGCTCTGGGTCGGGACATGGGGCGAGGGCCTCGTCATGGTGCTGAATCCCTACGCCAGCACAAAGCCGCAAATCGTGCAGTACCGGACGCACTCCAGAGGTAACGGCATACTCGACGACATCATCTACGCCATAGCCCAGGAACCCCTCAGCGGAGACCTGTGGATAGGCTCTCGTTCGGGTCTGAGCATACTTCCCAACGGCTCGTTCCACGACCCGGCCGCAAAGTTCACCAACTACGCGCCGGCAACGGAGAACGACCTCCCGTTCAATGAAATCAACTCAATAATCCCTACGAGGGACAATCTGATGTGGCTCGGCTCGCTGGGAGGAGGCGTGTTCTGGGCGGACACGCAGCCCAAGCTGATCAGGAGCGACGCGCTCGACCCGATACGCCACGCCTGCGGGACAGGAGCCGTCCGGGCGCTTTCCCTGGCGCGGGACGGGAGGCTGAGGATGTGCATAGCCGGGCACGGACTGTTTGAATACGACACGCTCACGCGGAGATTCACCAGACACGACATTGACTACATTCAGGACTTCCATGAGACCGCGGACATGACCCTGATAGGTACGGAACGCGGAATCTGGGTGGGAGCGGTCCCGAGAAGCTCGACATCGCAGGATTCTCAGACCCGTTCATCACCTGCTTCCGGGAAGATGCCGAAGGCCGGCTGTGGGTCGGGACAAGAACGGACTTCGGCATCGTCGAGGGCGACCGCTACCGTCCCGTGAACAGCCTTCTCGCTCCTGGACAGGAGCCTGTGCCCGAGGGATACGTGAGCGACCTGAGACTCGACCGCAGCGGAAGAATCTGGGCGGCGACCTACGACAATGGGGTGTTCAGATGCCGGAGCGACAAGGACGGGATGAGGGTCACGAAGGTGGAGAATCCCCTAACGGACGGTGCGCTGTGCCTGTTCGCCGACGGCAGCGGAAAACTCTGGGCCGGCACGGAGAACGGTCTCTACACCTGCGCCGCGGGAAGCGACAGCTTTGTTCCTGTCCGCCCCGACGACTCGTTCCTCTCAAGGGGAACAGCCATCTCGAACATCTGGGAGGACCGGCGCGGAAGCGTCTGGGCGGCCTCCAACAAGGGCGTGGTGCAGATGAGCGGCGACAGGCAGGGGCAGATTGTCGACGTGCACATCTACACGAGGGATGACGGGCTTGCGGACCTGAGCTTTCCGAGAAGGACGGCAGTCATGACCGACGACGGGACGGTAATCATCGGTTCCGCACACGGGCTGTCGTTCATCCCGCTCATGGACGCGCCAGGGACCGACAAGGGCAGTACCGTGCCTATCACCGACTTCCGTGTCTTTGACCGCTCCATACGCGAGCTTCCCGAGAAGGAGAGAAACGGCATCACCGACAGGGCTATTGACCGTTCCGGGAATTTCCGTCTGAACTGGAAGAGGAACAATTTCACGATAGAGTTCGCGCTGCTCGGATTCAGGGGCGCGGCATCGGCCAGCTACGCCTACATGCTCGAAGGCTATGACAGGGACTGGATTTCCGCCGACGCGCGGCACAGGACCGCATACTACAACAACCTCCGCCCAGGCACCTACAGGTTCATGGTGAAGGCGGCAAGCTCGTGCAGCGGATGGAGCGAACCCACGGAAATCACGGTGTCGATAACTCCCGCGCCGTGGGCGTCGTGGTGGGCATATTGTCTCTATGTCCTTGCCGTGCTCGGGCTCGGCTCCGCGTTCTTCATTGTCACGAGAAACAGGATGCGGACCCAGAAGAAGCTCGAACTTTCGGAAATCAACCGCAAGAAATCGGAGGAACTCAGCCACACGAAGCTACAGTTCTTCACGAACATAACGCACGAGCTCATGACCCCGCTCACCATCATCATCGCGGCTGTGGAGGAGCTGAAGGCGGAAGAGCCTGAAAGAAAGCAGTATGACTTCATCACTGAGAACGCTATGAGGCTCATGAGGCTGATTCAGCAGGCAGCCGAGACTTCCGACGGCGTTTCCTCTGACGCAGCTTCCGTCGGCGAAGGCGCGGAGCCGTCCGAAAAGGCGACGATACTCGTCGTGGAGGACAACGCCGACCTGCTCAGCCTGATGAAGTCGCACCTTGAGAAAAGCTACGATGTCGTCACCGCCCCTTCAGCCGACGATGCCCTGCCGATTCTCAGGGAAAAGGAGGGAATCCGGCTCGTGCTCTCGGACATAATGATGCCCGGGATGAACGGATATGACTTCTGCGCCCACATAAAGAACACGCTCGAATACTGCCACATCCCGGTGATACTGCTCACGGCGAAACAGACCTCCGCCGACAAGATTACGGGATATGAGGTCGGGGCTGACGCCTACATCACTAAGCCGTTCGACATGAAGGTTCTCGACGCGATGATTGCCGGTCAGCTGCGCCGGGTGGAGCGCACGGGTTCCGACTACCGCCGCCAGATGGTGTTCAACCCCGGAGAGCTGAACTACACGACGAGGGACGAAAAGTTCCTCCAGAAGGCCGTGGATTATGTGAACGAACACATCGGGGACTTCGATTTCAGCCTCGCCGACTTCATAAAGGCCATGAATATGTCCCGCTCGACGCTCGCGGAAAAGATGAAGAGCCTCACGGGGATGACCCCTTCGGCGTTCGTGAACGACATAAGGCTCAACGCGGCGGTGAAGATTCTTCAGGACAACGCGGAATCCGCCGGGAAAATCAGGGTGTCCGAACTCGCCTACGCAGTGGGATTCAACGACCCTAAGTACTTCTCGACCCTGTTCAAGAAAAAGTTCAGGGTCAATCCTGGAGACTGGAAGAAACAGCAGCAATAAAAGGAAGAAACGGCAGCAATAAAAATGTCCCGGACACTCAATGTAATGGGTCCGGGACATTTTCTTTATACCAAGCACTTGCTATTCGGCAGGAGTGTATTTGCGGTGAATTACAAAATCCTTCTTGTCATGCTTGCCCTGAACCGGAGCGATTGTGATGCTGCCGTCCTTAGGGTTGAAGTATGCCGTTCCCTCATGAGACTCGTAGCCGTTGCTCTTGAACCAGCTGAGACCAGAAGCCTCTGATGCTGAAGGAACGGAATGGAGAACCCTCACGACCTTGCAGCCGGCGAACTCTCCTTCGGCGACAGTTTCCGAGGTTGGCTGAATCGCAATGGCTAGGTAGGCGTAATTGGCCTTCTTGTCGCTGCCGATGTAGCCGCCCATCATGATGATGTCGTCATCCGTGTATTTCTTGAAATAATTTTCAACAATCCACGGATCCTTCGCGGAATAGAACACGTCCGTGTTGGAGGTCTTGGCAAGATAGTCCTCGCGCGAGCAGATATACACGTCTTTCACTTCCCTTTCCGCAAATGTCGGCTTGTAGCTTGAAGAGAAATGGGTGTCATCCTCAAAGAGGGTTATGTCATAGAGGACATCGGTCGGGATTCCTTCTGAAGGAGCCTTGACGGTCACCGAGATTTCAGCGGTCTTGCCCTTTGCGTCGGTAACGGTCACGACGGTCGTCCCGGCGGCCACACCGGAAATGGTGATGACATTCTCGGCCACGGAAACCGATGCAGTCGCAGGGGCTGCGGAAACGGCGCTGAACTCTCCGTTCGCATAGATGACCTCAACAGTTCTCTCTGCGCCTACCGGAACGGAAACGGATGTTGAAGACAGCGCGATGTCGTTTGCCGGAGCATACACGCGGTTCCAGTTGAAGTCATAGCCCCAGCCGAGATGTCCCTTGCAGTTCTCGATTGTGACGGTTCCGTCGGTCGGGTTATACCAACCGGTCCCGGCCGTCTGGGTGTAGCCGTCCCAGGCGAGAGGCTCGGCCGAGATGCAGGAGGAAAGAATTTCCACGACTTTACATCCTGAGTGAGCGGCGTCATCCTCGTCAAGGACACGGGCGGCGATGGAGGTGTAGCCGTACTCATCCTTTCCTTTCTCGACATATCCGTAGAGAAGGAATACATTCGGGTCATCGACCGTCGCGAAATAGTCCTTGATGGAAGCATCAGTGAACGCCGCAGCATGATTCTTCCCGTTGTCGAAGTCATCCTTTGAAACGACGAACGTGCGCTCCTTCAGAACCTTGCCTTCCATGTCGCAGACATTGTAGAGGACCTCGGTGTCGAGAGGGAGCGACTTTGCCGGAAGCTTGACTGCAAGTTCAACGTCGGTGACCGCTGCACGCTCGGCCTTCACGCCGGTGAGTTCAAACTCGTAGCTGCCCTTGTCGGTCACAACGGTCGCCTTACCGTTGTAGCTTCCGGGAGCGACAGCCATATAGACCTCGGCGGCCGTTGTCCCGGCAACGGCATCGCCCTCAACCTCTGCCGTCACCGTCTTTCCCTCATGACCGCTCACGGCGTAAGTCACCGGAATTTCTGGATCGACGATAGGGAGGCTCACACGGAAGTTACCGGCAATGGCTGAAACCGTCTCAAATTTCACGGACTGCACTTTCTCCGTCTCCGGACTCTCAGACGTTACCTTGAACCTGAGCGCCGAGGCAAGGGCAAGGAACTTCATCTCACCCGAGTTTGAAGCCACCGGAACCGCCACGAAAGGCACGGCTGACACATCGAAAGTGGCTCCGCTCTTCTGGGATGCCGGTATCTCAAATGCGGCGATGCCGTCACTTACCTTCGCGTCAACTGGGATGAAGCCGCAGACATTGTCAATCGCCGCAAGCTCCCTGTCGAGCTTTATTTCAACCTTTCCGTCAGCGCCGACCTCAGAAGCCGTGACAAGTTCGGCGGCGGGGACATAAAGTCCAATCTTTTCACCTGCAGCAAAAGTCCTTGAAAAATCCGCCGTCGAAGGCCTGAAGCCGTAGGTGAACTCACCCGTCTGAGGCTTCTTTCCCTGGTCCTCTGGCTCCTGCTCCTTCTGGCATGAGGATGCAGCGAGGGCTGCGCCCGCCATAAGCAGCGCGAATAATTTATTGTATTTCATAATTTTCAATTTTTATAAACACCCTAAAGAGAGGGGATAGAGAAAAAGACGTGATGCAAACCGCTTTTTCTCCGCCCAGACTATTTTTCAGGAGTATATTTACGGTTATAGTTGAACTTCCATGTAAGGTCTTTTCCAGCACCCCAATAAAGTTCTCCATAGCAGTCCTTGAGAGTGATGCTGCCGTCTGACGGGTCATACCATGCAGTGCCCGGACGGGAGATATATTTGCCGTCTTCCCATCCGAGGTAGCCGGAAATGCATGACGCGATGACATTCACTACCTTGCAGCCTGGGTGTGCAGGGTCGTCGTTGTTTGTAATCTGAACGGCAGGAGATGAGTATCCGCAGTCAGCCCCGTCACCATCGGCGATGTAGCCTCCGAGGAAAATCACATCTTCCGTGATGGTTGCATCCGCAATGAACTCCTTGACGGCATCCTGTTTCGCATAGGTGGCGGCATTGAGTGTATTGTTGTTCACGTCAAGGACAGAGGCAATAAAGGTGCCCGTTACCTTTGTCGTGAGCTTCGGCTGCCAATCAACCCAGCTCGGTGCGTATGAGGCACCAGTCTCAGAAGAGAACACTTCGATAGAATATGTGACATCAGTCGGAATTGCATTGGCGCCAGACTTTGTGACCTTCACCTGAAGCGGCCTCGCCTGCTTTGCTCCGTCGCTGACGGTGATGATTGTAGAACCAGCCTTGACGCCCGCTATAGTGATCGTAGTACCGGAGACTGTTGCAGTCGCTATGTCCTTGTCAGCCGGCACAACAGCATAGTTCCCGTTTCCTGAAGTGATTTCCACGGTTTCGGTCTCTCCGGCCTTTACCTCGACTGAAGATGACGAGAGGGTCAGAGACTTGGTCTCCCCGGACGGGGTGCCGGTTGAATCGTTGTTATCCTCCTTCTGGCAGGAAGAGAGTGAAAGCACCGCGGCCAATGAAAGACCTGCGGCCATGATAAGTTTGCTTGTTTTCATGATGAAATGTGTTATTAAAGGTTTATCAATATCTTTCTTTGTCTTTACGAATATTCCCGAACTTTCTATTTCGGCAGTCTTTCCTTCTGATATACACGGACATAGTCAATCAGATATTCCGCAGGGAAGAGGGAGTTGTCGATGGTTCCGCCGTTGTTTCCGCCGATTGCGAGGTTGAGCCACAGATGATGCCCGAAGCCCTCCTTGTTGTAGCGGTACGGGTTTTCGTAGTTTCCGCCCACGCCCTTGTTGAAGGTGTCCTTCACGGCAACCTCGTTCAGGAGATCGTCATCGAGATAAATCCGAATCCAGTCATAGTCCCATTCGAGCACCCATGTGTGGAACTCCTGCCTCCAGTTGGGGCTCTTGCTCTCGAACTTGGACATCGGATGGCTTGACGAGCGCCATGTCGGGGAGTAGTTCGCCGTGCCTCCGAAGGCGACATTGGCAAGAATCTTCTCGCGGTAGTATTCCATGATGTCGAGCTCTCCGTTCTGCGGCCACGGATACATATTGCCCACCTGCCAGATTGCCGGCCACATTCCTCCGCCTGTAGGAATCTTCGCACGAACCTCAACGCGCCCGTAGCAGTAGCGGAAAGACTTTTCCGTGGTCATTGAAGCGGAAGTGTAGCCGTGTGTCTTGCCGTCGCTTCCGAGGTGGTTACGGCGAGCCACAATGTGAAGACAGCCGTCCTTCGTGAAGGCGTTCTCCTTGCTCTTTGAATAGAACTGATCCTCGTTGTTACGGATTTTTGAGCCTTCCTCAAATGTCCATACCTTCGTGAGGTCCTCGTTGTCCTCGTTAAACTCGGCAGAGAACACGAGCTGATAGTCTCCCTTGATGTCAGGTGCAGGAGCCACCACAGTGAGTTCGTCGCTCCAGACGTAACCTGCGCCGAAGTCCGCGAATCCCTTGAGAAGATATGTAGAGTACTGGTCAATCCCGCTTATGGTGCAGCTGTTCTTTCCCTCTTCGAGAATGATTATTGTCGGGTCGGTCTGCGCGTCGGACTTCTTCTTCCATGTGATGCCCTTGACCGCAGGCTTCGCGGGCATATTCACGCTGAGCTTCGCTACGATGTCGGAACCGGCCCTGCTGATGACCTCGACCTCGACAGGCTTTCCTGTCTTGACCTTCAGGGAGTTGCTCCTGACCGGTTCATCCTTTCCTGCTACGCTCACAATGGCAACGGCCTCGAATTCCTCGCCGTAAGGAAGACCGGAAACCTGAACGCGGTTCGTCCCTACGATATTCTCTGGAAGCATCTCCGTCCTGCCCTCCCCCGTAGAGACTGAGGTGCACTGGAGATAGGCAAAGTTCAGGGTCTCCGAGCTCTCGACAGTCACGTCGAACGTCAGGGCACGCTCACCCACTGAAACGACTTCGAGGCTGACTGAGGTAGCTGTCTGTTCCGGTGCGGCGTTCCTGTCGCATCCGGTGATGAGAGCCGCAATGAGCGGCATCGCTGTCAAAAAATTCATAAGTGTTATTTTCATATTTCTAATTATGGGTTAAACAACCGCCCGCTTTGCAGGCAACGTCCGGAAATCCCGAAATTTCTGTTGCAAAGATATGCCTTTGAATTGTCGAAAAAGTCGAATCATTTCCGAAACAGCTCCATTCTACAAAATGCCGTCATTTTTCAGAATACCACTTCTGCACCACTTCAAAGGCATTTTTCTTCTGTCCCCGGTCGGAAACGAGGCCCTTTCTGTTGTAGTCGTCCTGAATTCCCGTGAGCATTCTCTTCGGAGAGCGGAAGTCCTTCAGAACCCACGGCGTGCAGCCACAAAGTCCCGGAATGCGGTCGAGCATACGGAGGCTGCGCTCATAGAAATCGGTCATATATTCCTCAGTGAACCTTTCATCTGGTCTCCCGTGCCTGTTATATAGAGCGCCGGCACCGAACTCGGAGATGAACACTGGCTTGTCATAGGAAAAAGTCCAGTTCACGCGGTCACATTTCTTCGAGTCCCCGTCATACCAGCCGACATATTCATTGAAGCTCAGAAGGTCGGTATATTCGGCAAGTTCGTCATTCAGCGTCATCATCCCTCCACCGATGTCAGCCTTCTCCATCGCGGAACTTATGAGTCTCGTGTCGTCGAGTTCACGGGTCCTGTCGATGAGCCTGCGGATGAACGAAAGGCGCTCCGGACTGCGCGGGGTCTCGTTTGCGACGGACCATATTATTATGTTCGCGCGGTTACGGTCACGCGCAATCATCTCCTCAAGCTGATTTTCCGCGTTCGCGTATGTCTCCGCATTGTCCCAATTAATCGTCCAATAGACAGGAATCTCGGACCAGACAAGCAACCCCATTTCCTCGGCAAGGCGAATCATCGCCTCATTGTGAGGATAGTGCGCAAGGCGTACGAAGTTGCAGCCGAGTTCCTTTGCCCAGTCAAGAAGCACGCGGTCCTGTTCCCGGCACCATGCCCTTCCGCCGAGTCCGTAGGCCGCCTCCTCGTGAATTGAAATGCCCTTGCAGAAAATCGGCCGGTCGTTCAGGAGAAGCTTCGTGCCTTCAGTGCGGACGGTGCGGAAGCCTATGCGGTCGCGGACGGTGTCGGTCTCTGAGGATATTTCGACGTCGTAGAGCTTAGGGGATTCCGGGCTCCAGAGTTCCGGAGATATGCTGAACTCGGCACACGCCGTCCCGTCGGGGCCGGTGCGCACTGTCTGCCTGAAATTCAGTTCGGCAATGGCGAGAGTCACGCTCTGCTCGGGATGGCTGCCGTCGAGACGGACACTGAACCTTGCCCGCCGCAGACCCCTGCGATAGGCTCTGGTATCCCGTTCCTGCTCCTTCGTGAGCTGGAGTTCATAGTCCCGGATGAATGTCTCCGGCACGCAGAGCACCTTTACGCTCCTCGTCAGTCCTCCATAGTTCCACCAGTCGGCATTTATCGTGGGCACGCCCTCTGGCTTGCGGCGGTTATCAACTTTCACAACCACGGAGTTTTCCCCGTCCGCAATCCTGTCCGTGACCTCGAAGTCGAACGGCGTGAAGCCGCCTACGTGCCTGCCGGCCTTTCTTCCGTTCAGTCCGACTATGGTCTCATAGTTCGCGCCCTCGAAATAGAGAAAGACGCGCTGTCCCGGAATCCTGCGGTGGTTGAACTTCCTGCGGTACCATATTGTTCCCTCGTAATAGTACAGTTTGTCGTTCTGCGTGTTCCAGTCGCCCGGGACGCGGAGAGTCGGAGCCGTGTCGAAGTCATATTCGACAAGATCCGTCCGGTCGGCATGGAAGGACTTGTCGGCGAAGAAAGTCGCAGCATCGTTGTTCGGGGTCATGCGGTAGCTGTAGTAGCCCGTCTCGTAAGGATCGACAAGGCAGTTCCACACGCCGTCAAGACTGTAGCCGTCCCGAGCCTGCGTGTTCATAATCAGGGCATAAGGCTCAGCCTCCGACGTCACGCCCTTGGAATTGCGCTCAATCTGCGAGTTGTCCTGTGCGTCCAGCCCTTCTCCGCTCCAGAAGAACGCTGACGGCAGCAGCACTGTGGCAAGAAAAAAGTTCCGTTTCATACATTTCAGTGATTTAATCATGTGACTTGGAAATATTCAGGAGAGAAATTGTCTGACATTTCCCGCCCGAATTTTCGGCAAGTTACACACTGCAAATCACCATCGGGCCGAAACATTTCCGGATTTGGCGGAATCGGCAGCAAAACTCCCCGAATACGCATATATCCGCCCACAGGCTCTCTGTCAAGATTCTTTACAAGGGTGTAAAGTTTCTTTACATGGCGAGTGGCTGATTTGGCCTTTAACTTACGGAGCATCAATTCATTAGCATTTTTGGCACATTTATCGTTTCACCTTTGTCCCGACAAATTTACGGGAACATGAGTTTTGGAAACGACATAGCCGCGGCGGTGAGGACACTGCCGGCAAAGGGAAGGAGGAACGGGCTGAAGGTTCTCACGCTCGGAATCGGACTGGCAGTGGGGCTGGTGCTGACGTCGAAGGTGTGCTTTGAACAGACTTATGATGATTTCTATGACGGGGCGGAGCGAATCTTCTACGTCAGCGAGGCGGCGGACATGAACGGAGAGTATAAGGTCTATACTCACACGAGCGGCGGAATAGCGCCGAGGATGAAGGAATACTTCCCGCAGGTCGAGGAGGCGACGAGGTTCACTTGGTTTGAGTGGAACGCCAACCTCATCATGCACGGGACAAAGGCGAGAATCGATGCCGGATACACTGGAGCGGCAGATTCGTCGTTCTTCCATGTACTTGACAGAAAGTGCCTTGCAGGAAATATTACGGAAACACTTGGCGTGAAGGGAAATGCCGTCGTATCTTTTGCCGTGGCCAAGAAAATTGCCTCGACGATGCAAGACGAGAAGGTGAAAGCTGCGGACAGGAAGGCAGTCGCTGAAAAGGTCATCGGGGAGCGGTTCTCCATCGCCGGATGGGGAAACGGTTATGAACTGACAATCAGCGGTGTCTTTGAGGACTATCCACTGAACTCGAGTTTCCGTCCGCAGGTGTTCATATCTCTTTCGACCACAGGAATGTTCATCTATGACGGCACGGACGGGGTCATCGGCAATGACCGTTACAGCACATTCCTGAAGCTTCGGAAGGCCTCCGACGCCGACGGGCTCAACGGCAATTTCGGCGGATTCATTAGCACCTATCTTCCGGTGGAGCAGATGAGGGCCGCGGGCTTTGAACAGGACTATATCATCACACCGCTGACAGGTCTCCACAATGAGGACGAAAATCAGAGAAACATGACGCTTCTGCTTGCATTTGTGGCATTTGCGCTGTTGCTCACCTCGGTGCTTAACTATCTGCTTATCGTGCTTTCAACGACGGTGACCCGCAGCCGCGAGATGGCTCTGCGCAAGTGCCTCGGAAGCGGACGCGGTGAGATGTTCGGAATGATGTTCGCGGAGGCGCTCGTTCACACACTGCTTGCCTGCGGACTCGCCGCCATCCTCATCTTTGCATTCCGAGGCACTGTGGAGGAGATTCTCGGAGCAGACATTTCCTCGCTCTTTTCCGGTCGGCCGTTGATTCTGGCAGTTGCGGTCGTTGTCGTGCTCATCCTTATAAACAGCATTATGCCTGCACATTTTTTCAACAGGATTCCGGTAGCCGCTGCATTTAGGAACTACAGCGAGGGCAGGCGCAGATGGAAACTCGGTCTGTTGGCCGTGGAGTTCGCGGCTGTCGCGTTCCTAGCGGTCGTGATTTGCGTGATTTCGCTGCAATATGACAAGATGGCCAATGCAGACCTCGGATTTAACTACCGGAACGTCGCAATGATAAGCCTTCCGGAGGCGACCCACGAACAGAAGAACACGCTTATAGCGGAGGTGCGTGCGCTTTCCGATGTGGATGACGCGGCTTTCGCCTACCAGAATCCTTTTGACGGCTATTCCGGCAACAATATTTCGGTACCGGGAGAGGACAGGCAACTGTTCAACGTCAGGGATGCCTATTATGTTGATGAGCACTGGCTCAATGTCCTCGGGGTGGAGATTCTTGAAGGGCGCAATTTTGATGAGACGCTTGCCGCGGGCAGAGAAATCCTTGTGGACGAGAGGTTCGTGGAGAAGATGAAGAATACCGCCGGCTGGGATGATGTGCTCGGAAGAGATGTCGAAATTACGGGTCACGAGGATGGGCTGAAGAGGATTTGCGGAGTGTTCAAACCCATAAACCAAGGGTCGTTCAGTCTTGAGGATAGTTTCTACTCAACCAGACCGATGGTCGTATTCTACTGTGACCCACAGCAATACACCAATTTTTTCAAGTTCATTTTCGTGAAGTATCACAAGATTTCCCCCGAGACTCTGGAGGATACGCAGGCAGTGGTAAATGAAATTCTGCCGGGACAGGCGAGCAAAATCGTTCCATGCGGCACGGCCGCCCTTGAGAATCTGTCGGACACGAGGAATACGAGAAACGCGGTGCTCGTCGGAGGGCTTGTATCGCTGATTATCGCCCTTTTGGGTCTTGTGGGATATACGATTGATGAGGTGCGCCGCCGCGCAAAGGAAATTGCGGTACGGAGGGTGAACGGGGCTCAGTTCTCGCAGATTCGGGAGATGTTCATCAGGGATGTAATGTGGATTGCGGGGCCGTCAGTAGCCGTCGGATGCGTCCTTGCCGGGATTGTGGCGGCACGGTGGGAACAACAGTTCAGCATTCAGGCGGGGCTTCCGTGGTGGGTGTTTGCAGTGACTTTCATCAGTGTGCTCGGCATTGTCACCATCGTTTCGGATGTTTATGTGCAGATTGTTGCGAACCGCAATCCGGCCGAGAGCATCAAAACAGAATAATAAAAAAAACAAAATTATACGATTATGATTAAGATTACAGACATTTGCAAGGTCTTCAGGACCGAGGAAATTGAGACGGTGGCTCTCGACAATGTTTCATTTGAAATTGAGGACGGAGAGTTCGTGGCGATTATGGGGCCTTCCGGATGCGGAAAATCGACGCTGCTCAACATCCTGGGACTCCTTGACAACCCCACTTCAGGAAGCTATCAGCTGCTCGGTCAGGAGGTTGCGCAACTAAAGGAGAAGGAGAGGACGAAGTTCCGCAAAGGAAACATAGGATTTGTGTTTCAGAGCTTCAACCTGATTGATGAGTTGAACGTCTATGAAAACATCGAGCTGCCGCTGCGCTACATGAACTTCTCGGCCGCGGAAAGAAAGGAGAAAGTGGAGGCCGTGATGGCACGGATGAACATCAGCCACAGGGCAAAGCATTTCCCGCAGCAGCTCTCAGGAGGACAGCAGCAGAGAGTGGCGATTGCCCGTGCGGTGGTAGCCTCGCCGAAACTGATTCTGGCCGACGAGCCTACCGGTAACCTCGACTCGAAGAACGGCAAGGAGGTGATGGACCTTCTCAGCGAGCTTAACCGCGAGGGAACTACCATCGTGATGGTGACCCACTCACAGAAGGACGCGGCGATGGCTCAGCGAACGATTGACCTCTTTGACGGGCATATCGTGAGCGATGTAAAGAACGAGTTGTAAAAGTCGCATAAAAGGCGGTCTGCTGCGTTGCAGGTCTCTATGAAATGCTCACAACCATCAGGTTGCTGCGCTTTCATCTTCAACCTGCGCCTTGCATCCCATCCTTTTATGCGACTTTTACGCCAAGCTATTTATTATGTACATATTCAACAATTTTATAAATACCCTGCGGCGGTACAAGGCGTCGAGCCTGCTGAATGTCATCGGAATGGCGGTGGCGTTCGGGGCTTTTTACGTGATTATGACGCAGGTGAGCCGGGACTTCGGATATAATCAGCGGCTCAAGGACGCGGAGCGCACATTCGTGATTTCTCTGCCGTCGCAATATTCGCCCGGAAAATACAGCACATGGATATGCCGTCCGCTCGGCGAGACACTGGTAAACGGGGCTGCGGAAGTGGAATGCGGAGGAGTGTTCCAGATGTACGACGGAGAGCAGGCAATATGCTGGACGCGGAAGGATGGAGTCGCGAGGAAACTGCACCTGAACGCTATGGAATACTCCGCCGGTGGCATCAAGGCGATGAGTTTTGAGGCCGCGGAAGGTTCACTTGAGGAACTTTCAATGCCACGGACTCTTGCCGTCAGCGAATCGTTTGCAAGGAAAAACGGGATCGAAATCGGTGACCGCATTTCATGGAGAGACCCCGAAGGAGAGGCTGACGCGATGGAAATTGTCGCGCTGTTCCGTGACTTTCAGGAAAACTCAGACCTCGGGCACGTGAATGCCATCACTGACATAGGAGACAGCAGTATCGACAGCAGGTCTGAGTGGTCTTATACATATGCAGTGAAACTCCACGACGCGTCGCAGAAAGAGGCGTTCGAGAAAAGTTCCGACGTTGTGGTGAAGGACTATATCCGCAAGCTCTACGGGATTGACGAGTCTTCGTCAGCGGAGGACATCGCCGAAATGGATGAGATCCTCAACGGATTCAACGTCAAATTAGTATCTCTCCAGGACATATACTACACGAAAGTTCTCGACGGCAAGCCAGGAGGCTTAGGCAACAGGACGACGGACATCACGATGCTCGCGGTGGCCATACTCATAATCCTGATTGCGCTCATCAATTTCATAAACTTTTTCTTCGCTCTCGTTCCGGCCCGTCTGAGGTCGGTCAATACCTACAAGATTTTCGGAGTTTCACGCAGTTCGCTGGTTCTCAATTTCATAGGAGAGTCCGTCGGGCTCGTACTCATATCCCTCGTCCTCGCGGCACTTTTGGTCTATGCATTTGTGGCAAGCCCGCTATTCGACATTCTCGGCTCCCCCGTCGGCGTCGGAAAAAACATCGCGATGTTCGTTCTCACGATTACAGTGGCACTGGCAGCAGCGATCGGAGGCAGCGTCTATCCGGCGCTCTACATCACATCGTTCCAGCCGGCGCTCGTGCTTAAGGGCTCATTCGGCGGGTCAGTGGCAGGGAGGAGACTGCGTAACATCCTGATAGGCTTCCAGTTCGCAATTTCAATTGCGCTAATTGTCTGCGCGGGATTCATCCGCCTGCAGCACAGCTATATGATGAACTACGACATGGGCTTCAACAAGTCGAACCTTCTCACGGGTAACATCCCCTACGGTCTCTGCTGGTATGGCGAGCAGAACCGTGCCTTCGAAGACAGGCTCCGGAGCAACCCTCAGATCGTGGACATCACCTGGGCGGACGGGCGCATTGTCAGCACCTCAAGAATGGGTTGGGGACGCGACTACAAAGGTGAGGGCATCAATTTCCAGTGCTATCCGGTCGCGTATAATTTCCTCAGGTTCATGGGAATAGACATCGTGGAGGGACGTGACTTTTCGGAGTCGGATGAGATTTCGGAGAGCAGCTCTATGATTTTCAACGAGCAGGCACGCAAGGAGTTCAACATCGACCTTGTGACCCCTGGCCCCGGACATCAGGACAACACGGAAGTCGTCGGATTCTGCAAGGATTTCAATTTCAAGCCGTTGCAGTATGGACGCGCGCCATTTGCCTTCTATGTATTCGGAAAGGAGCACAGTTGGAGAAGCGGTCTTAGACACATCTACATCAGGACTGCCCCAGGAGCCAATCCTGGCGAAGTGATGCGCTTCGTGAACAAAACTGTCGCTGAAATGCGTCCGGACACCGACCCGGAGACCTATGGGGTGGATTTCTTCGACAAGGAACTCGGAGCGCAGTACAGCAGGGAGAACCAGCTCGCGCAGATGATAGGCCTTTTCACTCTGATTGCAATCATCATTTCACTCATGGGAGTCTTCGGACTCGTGCTCTTCGAGACTCAGCACAGGAGCCGCGAAATTGCGGTGCGCAGAGTTCACGGGGCAAGCGTGGCAGACATTCTCAAGATGCTCAACCTCAAGTTCATAGTCATCGTGCTTATGTCGTTTGCAGTGGCAGCGCCGGCGAGCTGGCTGATTGTCCGGCTCTATTTCGAGGGCTTCGCCTACCACACTACTATCTATTGGTGGATGTTCGCAGCGGCTCTGCTGGCGGTGCTCGTCATCACAGTTCTCATCGTGACGCTGCGCAGTTGGAGGGCGGCGACGAGCAATCCTGTGGAACAGTTAAAGTCAGAGTAAAAGCCGCCTAAAAGGCGGTCTGCTGCGTTGCAGGTCTTGATGAAATACTCACAACCATTAGGTTGCTGCGCTTTCATCTTCAACCTGCGCCTTGCATCCCATCCTTTTATGCGACTTTTACGCCAAGCGGCTTTAGCAGGCAATACTTAAAAATCGTCATTTGACGGGCTTAGATTGAGTTTGGTATGCTCTTTGATTAAATGTGTAACTGTTTAGTTAAACATATATAATACCATTTGATACGATAAGCCTCCGCCCATGTGACTTGGACGGAGGTTTTTTTGCGCTATTAAAAACTCGTGACCTGAGATCAGGGCAATACGTTACGAGATTTTTGGATATTCGGTGAAATGAGAGTAAATTGCGGGTTATTATGTTGAAAAAGGGGAAAATATTGGTTGTCGATGACAATCAGGGGATCCGGGAAGCGCTGAAGATACTGTTGGGAGGGTACTTCGAACGGGTGGAGACGCTGCCTTCGCCGGTGTCGCTGATGCGGACGGTGGAGAGTCTGAGACCGGACGTGATTCTGCTGGACATGAACTTCAAGACGGACATCAACACCGGGAACGAGGGACTTTTCTGGCTGTCGGAGATAAAGGCACGGTGGCCGGAGCAGGCTGTGGTGCTGTTCACGGCTTATGCGGACATCGCACTCGCGGTGGAAGGGATGAAGCGCGGAGCGGAGGATTTTATCGTAAAGCCGTGGGAGAACGCGAAACTGATTGAAACACTTACGGGAATACGGGACAAGAAAAAGGCTGCGCCAAAGGTTAAAGCGGCTGACGAGGGGCCGAGGATGTTCTGGGGCGAGAGCGTGGTGATGCAGAGGCTCCGAAGCAACGTCGAGAAAATCGCGGCGACGGACGCCACTGTGCTGATTACCGGGGAAAACGGAACCGGAAAGGATGTGCTGGCCCATGAGATTCACTCGCTTTCAGGACGCTCCGCCGGGCCGATGGTCTGCGTGGATGCCGGGGCAATCACCGAGACACTTTTCGAGAGCGAGCTGTTCGGGCACGTCAAGGGCGCTTTCACCGACGCAAAGTCCGACCATGCAGGAAAGTTTGAGCAGGCAAACGGTGGGACGCTCTTTCTCGATGAGATTGCCAACATCCCGCAGCAGTCGCAGACAAAGCTGCTTCGAGTGCTCCAGAGCCGCAGCGTGACAAGAGTCGGCGACACCAAGAGCATCCCGGTTGACATCCGTCTCATCTGCGCGACAAACGCTGATGTACCCGCCCTCGTGCGCGACGGGCTGTTCCGAGAGGACCTCTACTACCGTCTCAACACTATCAGCCTCGAACTGCCACCGTTGAGAAGGCGGCCGGACGCAATAGTGCCGCTTGCCGGGCAGTTCCTCGAGGAGTTTGCGGGAAAATATGGACGAGATGTGACGGGATTTTCGCCCGCCGCAGTCGCAGAGATGGAGAGCTACGCATGGCCGGGAAATATCCGCGAGCTGCGCAACTGCATCGAAAAGGCTGTTATTCTTGCGGACGGGGAAACCATCGGGGACCTCGGGCTTGAGAGCACAGGCGGGAATGTGACGGACACCGAAATATCCGCCGCCGACACGATGGAGAGCGTCGAGGAAAAGACCATCCGCGCCGCGATGAGCCGGTTTGGCGGAAACATATCCCTCGTCGCCAAGTCTCTGAATATCAGCCGCCCTACGCTATATGCCAAACTAAAGAAATACGGGATATGATGACGTGGCTGTTTGCGGAATATATGGCGGTGCTCGTCACAACGACGTCAGCGGAGGCAGTGTTGCTTGCCATGTCCGGTGACAGACTGCTCACAACAGTCCTCGCGGTGGCTGTCATTGCCGTCGTATTGCTCGCGGTCATAATCACAAAGGCCGTCACCACGAGAAAGATTATCAATAAGATAGACTTCATGTCCGATGCGCTCGGCAGTGGGGAATCGGCGTTCCGCTACTCTGAGGACGGACACGGCAACCTCCAGTTGAACCGCTCGCTGAACCGTCTGCATTCCATTTTCGAAGCAGAAAAGGATGACATCCGCGAGCGTGACCGCTACTTCGCCCAAATGCTAGACCATGTCCAAAGCGGGGTCATTGTCCTCGATGGAGACAAGGTAGACTACTGCAACGCCGTCGCCCGAGGGCTGCTCGGAATGGCGGACATCTCGAACTTGAGGCAAGTCGAGCGCATATCAACTGAACTTGCTGAAGCATTCAGAAATGCGGACGGTTCGGAGATTCATGCGGCTGCCCAGTCAGAAAGAGGAACGGTTCAACTTTCAGTGAGCGCATGCACCTCAAGGCTACATTCGGCTGAGGTCAGAATCGTGACCTTCAACGACATAACCCGAGAAATGGAGGACAATGAAACGGAGTCATGGACACGACTCATCAGGGTTATGACGCACGAAATCATGAACACCATCACGCCGATTGCCTCTCTCAGCTCGGCTCTCTCGCAAAACCTGCCGGACTACAGCGAGGACGACATCAGTTCGGCACTCGGCACCATAGCTTCGTCGTCCGAAGGTCTGCTAAACTTCATCCAGTCCTACCGCTCCCTCACACACATTGCAGCTCCTGTCCGCAAGGCATTCTACTTCAAGGAAGTGGCGACCGACGCCATGAACATAGCCAGAACAAACTGGCCGTCTGTAAATGTATGTTATAATGAGCTTTCCGACGACATAATTCTCTACGCCGACCAGGGACAGATTTCGCAGGTCATCAACAATATCGTGAAAAATGCAGTTCAAGCCGGGGCGCGGAACGTCACCATCACGGCTTCCATCGACAAGCGCGACCGCACCCTCATCAATGTCTCCAACGACGGCGAGCCTCTCAGCGAATCGAGTCAGGAGCAGCTTTTCGTCCCGTTCTTCACGACCAAAGGTAGCGCCGGCACCGGAGTCGGACTCAGCCTCTCCCGCCAGATGCTCCGTCTTAACGGAGGCACAATCAAACTCGCCTCCAGCACTCCCGAATCCACCGTCTTCACCATCATTCTATAAATAGATTGACTGGGGTTGGAAAGTCCGGACTCTTTGAGTCCGAGCTCATTTTTTATATACACGGGTGTGTATATAAAAAATGAGCTGTCGTCGCTCCCGCGAGGACACCTCATACTAACCACATAATTAATAACACTAAAACTAATAACCGAGCAAAAGATTTTGCAACTACTGTGCCAAACTCTATTATCTCTCCCCAAAATTTCAATAAATTTCTTTCTATAATACTGTAAAAGTAGCTTATTCAGTCTTCAACTTATCGACCGGATTCGCCGCAGCCGACTTCCAGGTCTGTCCGAAAATTGACACGGCAGCGATGAGGAGAGTCAAGAGGGCGGCAACTGGGATGACCCACCAAGGGAACGGGATGGCATTGTAGAAATCGCTGAGATAGTAGCGCATGGCCCAGACGCAGATAGGGGCGGCGATGACTACGGCAACTACTGCCATCATAATGAAATCCTTCGAGAGAGTCCACGCGGCTGTACGAACATCGGAGCCGAAAATCTTGCGGAGGGCAATTTGACGGGACTGCTGGTCGGTGTAATAGACCGACATTGCGAACAGACCGAGAGCCGAAATCAAGATTGCCAGAATCATAAACGTGTTCACAAGCGACATTGTGTTACGTGTCCCGGTGAGGGCACTGTTCAGAAAGTCATCTACATAGTTCATATCCGCGGCCTTAGGAACACCGAGATAATCCACCGCAACACCCCGCCATACATCCGAAACGGCCATAAACGCCTCCTTGCGATCTCCAGTGACCTTCACAATCATACGCGAGCACAGCGATGTCCTGTTCATCACGGCATTGTGGCTATCCTCCATCGGGCGGCTCAGGGCATCGTTGGCCCGGTAGTCTGCGATGATTCCGCAACATTCATATTCCGGAGTACCATCGTCACACTTTCCCACAGTCCTGTTTTTCTCAGACACACCATAGCGCCTCTTCGCCTCCTGCGTAAACCAATACGTCCCCTCCAAAGGCTCGGAATATTTTTCCATAACCTGGAATCCGAGAAGGCGGAAACTCGTGGAATCAAGTTGCGAAACCTTCAGCCACGACATCTTTTCATTCTCGATATGCACGCCATTGCTTCCGCATGCAAACGGAGCCTGCACGGTCATTCCGACAGCCTCCACCTGAGGAAGGGCACGGAGACGGCGGGCGAGCTCGTTCTGAGCATCCATATTCCTGAATCCGAGCGACCATGTGCTCAAATTAATCATGTCATTTGTGTTGTAGCCCGTCGGCAGGGTGACAAGATGACGCATCTGTAGGGTCATCGTCAGCGCAACGGCAATCATGGCGGTACTGAGAACATTTTGGCAGACAATGAAAACCTTGCTGAACACCATCTTGCTGCGGAAGCGGAAATCTCCTTTCACAACGTCAATCGGCTTGAAACGCGACACCATCACAGCCGGTAAGAGTCCGGAAATCAGAGAAATGACGCAGAGAAGCAAAATGGCGCACAACACCGCCGGCAAGTCCGGACGCAGGACAATCTCCGTCGTGAGCAGCCTTGCCATCCAGGGGCGAAAGCAGATGGCTGTCACGCAGCCGAGGACGAAGCAGCCGGCTGTGAACAGGAATGACTCGCCGATGTAGCGACGTACAATCCCGCTCTGCGACTCTCCGAGAAGGCGCCTCGTTGCCATTTCCTTGGAACGCTTGCCAGTCTGTGCCACGGTGAGGTTGATGTAGTTGAATATGGCGGAGATTAGCAGCACAAGCGCAACTGCAAGAAGCACCTCGACTGTCCTTTTGTCCCCTTTGCGAAAAGGGTTGAAAACATCCCGGTCACAGAAATAAATCCTGTCGAGACGAGTGAGCGAAGAACCGTACAGGAAGCCGCCGTTGGATGCATCGCGGTCGAACCAGTCCCAGTAGCAGCAATATTTGTCAAGAAGTTTTGCAGCGACCTCATCCGGATCCGTGCCTTCAGCGAGCGTCACCAATGTCTGCACCATTCCGAACTGATCCATCTTCATTACAAGCCCATCCATCATATTCATGCACAAGAAAACGTCGCAGGGGCTGAACGGGTCACTCGGGCCGAAGTCTTGAAGCACGCCGGTAACTGTCAAGTTCTTTTTATTGAAGACGATAGTCCTGCCGATAGGCTCTTCTCCACCAAAAGCTTTTTTAGCAAAGTCTTCTGAAACAATCACTTCGTCCGCTCCTGCAAGAATCCTGTTTCTGTCGCACCCGGCTATGCGGTAGTCGAACAGCCGTAGAAAATTCGTGTCAATAGCATCGGCCTTAACCTGATAGTATTCGCCGTCAATGGTAACATCCGCATCACCATACACCGCAATACGAGTCCACGATGTTATTTCCGGCATCGACGGAAAAAATTCCTCCCCAGTTCCGAGCGTCATCCCCACCATGTCCTCTGTTCCAATGGCGTAGAGCTGTTTCGAAAGCGGCTGACGTGCACCGACGCTGAACTCCGTGCGTGCATACGATGCGAGCAGGATTATAAATCCGAGCGCCAACGAAAGCCCGAACGCCTCAATAGCAGTGTATAACTTATTCTTAGACAGAAACTTCAAATACGTGTTCATATCTCTCATATTCATTTTCAAATTCAGCATCAATTTTTAACTTAAATAAGCAGCTGAGAGTAAAAGCCGTATAAAAGGATGGGATGCAAGGCGGACGGTGAAGATGAAAGCGCTGCAACCCAAGGCGCATAAGCGCCGTGCGTAGCGCACAGAAGCGCAGGTTTGTGGGATAGGGTCTCGCGGAGCACCACTTCCCCTTCGAGGGGACGGGAGGGGTCAATAAGAGGGTGAGCATTTCATCAAGCCGTCCAACGCAGCAGACCGCCTTTTAGGCGGCTTTTACTTTATTAATAGTTCATCTTTATCGCCAAATGAGTCGTATGACGAAATGATAACCTTGTCGCCGGGAGCAAGTCCTTCGAGAACCTCGTAATACTGAGGATTCTGCCGGCCTATGCGGACACTGCGCTTCGTTGCTTTCGTGCCGTCGGCGTTGAGGACATAGACCCATTTGCCACCGGTATTCTGGTAGAAAGAGCCGCGAGGAATGAGTATGGCCTCGGCGCTCTGCCCGAGCTGCAGGTTGAGGTAGTAGGTCTGGCCTGTGCGGATATTCTCCGGCTGCTGCCCCTCGAAGCGGAAGTCGGCCTTGAACTTACCGTCGCGGACCTCGGGATAGACCTTGCGGATGACGGAGGAGTATTTCTCTCTCTGGCGTTCGAATGTCGCCTCAAGCCCCGGTGCAACGCGGTCGATGTAGTGCTCATCTATCTGCGCCTCAATCTTGTAGGAGTCAAGATTGTTAATCTGTCCTATTTTCGCTCCAGCCGCTACCGACTGCCCTAACTCAACGTCGAGCAGCCCGAGTTCTCCGCTGATTGGAGCCTTGACGGAGAGGTTTTCCTTACGGCGACGTATCATGTTCATATTCAGCCTCATATTCTCAAGGCTCTCGTGCATCTGAGCAATCTGTACGCTGCGGTAGAGACTGTCCTGACGTTCGCGGTCGGTGACGAGCTCAAGCTTGTCTTTGGCGAGCTCATAGTCCTCGGAGGCCTTGAGATATTCTTCCTTTGCAATCAGCTTCTCCTCATAAAGAGCCTTGTTCTGTTCGTAGGCACGGCGTGCGCGGCGAACCTCTATCTGGAGCGAAAGCTTCTCCTGACGGACGCTTAGCTTCTGCTGTTCCATGGAAATCATTGTGTTGCGCAGGATGTTTTCCTTCTCGGCGAGTTCGGCCTCTGAATTAAGAATCTGCATATCAAGGTTTTCGTTGCCAAGCACAACGATAACGTCGCCCTCATTGACATGACTGCCTTCCTCGACGACGATTCTCTTGACGTTTCCGCCCTCTGTCGGACTGAGCTGGACAGTGGTCATTGGCTGCACCTGCCCGCTGACACGGATGTAGTCGTTGAACTCTCCCTGACGGGCGGTGCCGGTGAGGATGGTGCTACCATCAACACGGAGAACCGAGCGGCGGCCGGTGAGAAGCAGGACGACAACGAGAATGACGAATGCGCCGAGCGCCCACCACTTGACGGATTTTTTCGTGAATGCGGCGGCTATGCCCTTTTTCTTTTCAATTACCTTATCCATATTTTTATTCAAGTTTCGCAAGTATTCTAACTTCTTGCGAATATTAGACATATTTCAGTTATTCTTCCTGGTCAATATATCGCACACCATTATAATATGAGACCACGCGGCGCTTGAGCTGCCATTTCAGGAGGGCATTCAGGCGCTCGGCCTTGGCTTTAAGATAGTTGGAGGAAGCGGTATTGTACTCGATGGAGGAAATGAGTCCCTGCTCGAACTTGCGGGAGTTCAGGCGGTAGGCCTCTTCCTGGGCATCGGCGCGACGCTCCGCTTGAAGCAGGGCAGACTCGGCTCCGTCGCAGTCGCTCACTGCACGACGAACCTCGGACTCGACATCACGGAGTGACTTGTCATACTCGATTGCGGCACGGCGGTACTCGTTGCGACGCTTGGAGAGTTTCGTAAACTTGCTCAGACGGTCGTAAATCGGGATACTGAGCGAGAGCTGGAGATACTCTCCGCCATTGTTGGTGAATTGATTCCAGTAGGGAGTCGGGGTGTAGCCGGCCTGCCCGGGGTAGGTGTAGTAGCTCGTGGACCAGCCACCATAGAGCCCAAGGGTAGGAAGAAACTGCCATTTGGCGGTGCGCAGGGCATATTTCGCGTTGTCAAGCGCCCCTTTTGCGACAAGAACCGACGGCATGGATGCGCGGGCCTTAAGGATTATGTCTTCAACGATAACATTTCCGGAAGCGCCGGAAGTCGTCGCATCCAGTGAGTCGAGAGAGGTGTCAATCACGAGTTCCTCACCCACCGGCCAGAGCATTACGTCTTCCAAGGTTATCTTCGCGTCCGCCAGGCTGTTGCGTGCCGAGACGAGTTCATATTCCCTGTCCGCGAGATCAGCTTCCATCTGGACCACGTCCGCATGGCCCTTCACTCCGAGTTCTTCCTGACGTGAAGCAAGCGTGAGAGCGGACTGCGCGTTCTCGACCTGCTCGGCAAGTATGTCCACGAGTTCAGTGTAGTAGAGCACATTAAAATAGGCCTCCATCGTGGCGAGGCAGACCTTGTCCTCTTCCTGCCGCTCCCGGGTGAGCCCCATCGAAAGCGACGTCTTGGCAATCTTTATGTTGTTGAGCGCGGAAAAACCGTCGAACAGCGTTATCCCGGCGGAAACAGACCAGCCGTTATTCAGGGAAGTGGTTGTCACATAAGTGTTTGTCTCCGGGTCGATAGAGCGTCCCCAACGGTAGTAGCCGTAGGTGGAGGCTTCAATGGAAGGGGTGAACGCCGTGAGTATGGCGTCGCGTCTGTCAAGCCTTGCGTCTCCCACCTTAGTTCGCTGGACCTGCACCTGCGCAGCATTTTCCACCGCATATTCCATGCAATCTTTCAGCGACATCATCTCCCGTCCTCTTCCGGACAAAGGCAGAGCAATCATCGCAAGAGCCGTAAATATAAGAGGTGTCTTCATATTCTCACATTTTTCTCCGAGAATACGAACACCTCCCGTGCCACACAGCGCAACATTATATATATTAGCACATTAACTCAAAACCATCACCACAGCCTTGTAAAAAAACTTTACACTTCTGTAAAGAATCTTGACATATGGACATTATGAAACCTTCAAAAAATAACCTGCATCATCTTTCTCATTCTTTTCGGTCTATATTTATTTTCTCATCAGTCGTGTACCTCCAGTACACTCCTTCTTCCAAAAGAAATCTATACTCGAAAATAATTGACAAATCTGACGCAGTTTATTTTTTTCATGTTTCTATACTCGAAATGTGACGGTTAACCGAAGGAGGCGGGAGGTCTGATTGGTTACGCGGACGGAGTCGTCTATGCGGTGGCCGAGGAGAGCCAACACGTGACTGGAATCTTGCGTGGACGGAATCGAGTTTTTTGACTCATTTGCCGCCACATCTTTTCCCCGCTGACAGTGCGGTCGGATTCGAGAAGTTCCTCAACCTGACCGATGACGGAGCTGCTGAAAGAATATTTCTCAAGATAAAGGAAGAGTGCATATCTCCAGCCCTTGCCACGTGAAACTATCCTGTCAAGCAGACGAGACTCTGACGAACATCCCTCCCCCCTGCCGGAAGCATCCGGAAAAGAGTCCGGGGCGCAATGTTGGTAAGATGTGATGGAACACTGGACAGAAAAAGTGCTCGGCCTGCTGGAATCGTGATGGGGATTATGACTCTTCCGAATATCATATCATCAGAAAATATCACTTGATTCCTAAATTTCATGAAACATTTTTAATTTATTTCCTATTTTTCATGAAACTTTCATATATTTACCGGTAAAAAGAGATAGATACCTTTCGATGTGATAAACCGTGACATGAAGCTTCCTATAAATAGGAAAAAGATCATCACTGTGCCCGGTGTCCGCAGGTGTGGAAAGTCCACTTTGATGGAAATTGCCATCAACTCTCTTGTCGAGGGAGGAGTGCCGGCGGAGCACATTCTATGGCTTGGATTCGATGATGAGCGATTGGTAAACATGAAGGCTGATGAACTTGACGAGGTGATAACGTCATATATGGAGATGTATCCTGACACACCTATTAAGGATGCCTGGTCTGTGTCGCCCGGACAGTAGTCTTTGCATATCCATATATGCCACGACCATAATATTCTTCCTTCGGCATCCTGTACGGCGATTACAGCATTGCCGTTTTTCAACACTTCGGGGGTCTTGAACACAACTTTCCCATCCTTAAACAAAACTTGAGATATCAGAGAACCTACTTTAGGCCGCATGTCTGTCCCATACGATTCCCATAACACCTTTGCCCGCGTCGGAGTTCCATCAAGAGGACAAGAACTGTTATTTCCTTTTACGGTTGCCTTGAATGAAAAGTGCCCGGTCAAAGGGACAATATAGCAGTTTGCTGTGCCATTGGAAGATAAATCCATCGGAATCACGTTGACTGTCATTGTCTGACTGAAACCGCTTATCGTAGTCATCGTGAGCAAGGCCACTCCCTCCGCCACCCCGGCAAGCATTCCATCTCCGTCCACAGTGAAAACATCAGTATCTGAACTTATAAATGTCAATGGGGCAGGTGAAGGATACACGGTAATCTCCGGCATGGCTGACCCCCGACATATAAGGAGATTGAAGAGGTAGAAAAATATGCCTTATAATTTATTGCTGACGGCCGCATCTGCACATAGCCGGAAATCTTCTCGACATCTCCTGTTTTTATACGGACACGGCAAGACGCGCCCTCATCTCCCGAGAAAAAAGAGCCCCTCATATTCTCTCCGGAGACCACGACTGTAAGAATATCACCACTTCCGAATTTTTCAACAACCGGCAGTTCCACCATCTCGACAGAACTTTTCACTACAGTATTATACACAGCTTGCGCGTCAAATTCCACATCAGTCGAAGACAGTAGCTGCGCAACTGTTCCAGACGGGCTCACTTCAAAACTCAATGTATCCCTATCCCCGATGACTGCACCATCCATATTGCGTCCCGACCACATAATGCTCCTGCCATCTGAATAACTCGGAACATACGTCAAGGAGGAAATCCCACTTATTATCGCCTCAAGTTCATCCAATCTGTTTTCAAGGGACTTGATTCGAGACTCCATGTCGGATATCTTCTCCCACAAAGCATCAATCCGTGACTGCATAGTCTCCGTTGCCTTCCGGATTTCTACAGAAATCTTCGCTGTCAGAACGCCATCACTGTCAGCTATGGCATCCTTGATCGCTTTTTCATAAGCGACTCTGATATTGTCCTTTGTTGTCTCCAATTCAGACTTCAGAGCCTGAAACTTTTCCTCAAGAGCAACATCTCCGCGTTCAACTGAAGACTCGAGACGTTTCAGTTTCGCGTCAACATCTGCAATGGTGCAGTAGGCTGTCAATTGGTCATTGACCCAGGATTTCATCGAATTCTCACTCTCTGAAACAGCAGCGCTGACAGACTGAGGAAGGCTGTCCTTCATGTCGGCCAGGCCCTGCTTGACAGCCGCCAGTTCATCACATGTTTTTTGATATTGTTCCAATGTCGAGAATGTGGCTGTCGTCCAATCCCTCTCTTTCAACAATTCTTCAACGACATAGAATTTCAGCTCGTCTATCCTATTGCCAAGAGTCTGTTCAAGCTGTACCAAAGATGCCTTCACAGTCATTATTTCTGCCGCCTGCGATTCATCAGAATGCTCAAGTTCAGCCACTTTTTCCGAAAATTGCTGAATAAGCGTTTTCAGTTCCTTGTCCAGCCTATCCATGTCCTTGATTGAACTTTCAATGTTTTCAATCTGCAAATCGATGGACGCAATCCGCCCGCCATTAAGGTCATTGATCTGGTTCTGAAGTCCGTCTATCTGTTGCTAGAAATCACAAGCAGACAGGAACAAGGTGTTGATAATAAGGAAAAGAAATAATTTTAACTGGTGCATAGATTTAATTTTACAATGCCATTTAAGTTATTGAATTTCGCAAAAGAGAATATCCCTAAAACAAGAATAATGTCATGCCTGCAAATGACAATTGCTCCGCAACACCTCTTCACTGCAAGACATCTGTTTACAGAAATCTTTCCAATCAGATACATTCTGCGGGACAGTGAATGGGATCACATAAATATATCCTGGTCCGGTGCCATCCGTCCCGTCACCATATCCGGACAATTGGAATCTGTTTATCTTGCCTTCATGCTCCAAAGGATAGACATATGCCCCCATGCGTGCCCTTCTGCAATACATATAGGTCACAACCTGATACAAATCTTCCCGACTCAAGCCTTTATCCAAGCGCTTGTATTTCGCATCGAGAATGAAATTGTCCTTATAGAAATCCGGGAAAAGCCTTCTGTCATTGTCATCGGACGAGTTCTTGTCATCCGGTTTCAAGAACATCCGGAAGCCACCTTTCGCCTCCTTATTTCGAGGATGGATGAAGCCCTCCTTGCCAAGCAATGTATTGAGATACTCTTCCCATAGCCAGGCGCCATCGAACAATACACCATATATTGTGTCATCGCTGTCACCAAACTTGATTCCATCATTCTTCAGTATCCGCACACATATCCGCTGAAGATGTGTATATTCTGAAAAGAAGGGATGGTGGACTGGCCGCAAATTCGCATCAAGTATGTTCTGGCGCCGAGACGCAGCATATGACGGAGTAGCCTGACGTATCTGGTCGATGCATTCCACCGTGCGTACATCTCCTTGCAGCAGGCTTCTTCCTTGAGGCTTGGTGCTGACAAACTCTATAGTATGGCGAACAAGTTCAGTCATGCTGTTATCGTAACTATACTCTCTGGTACTATATGCGACAGTGCCTTTGAATGGCACGTTTTCTTTGACATGCCGACCGACATCAATAATACCCCTTATCTTGGCATCATTGTACTCAAATCTTCTGTATTGCTTGAACAGCCCCTGTCCTAAAGCCCGCTTAAGATAATATGGGAACAGATACAACAAGTAATCAAATACCGGCTCGTCTGATGTCCCGAATCGAAGATCGAACAGATTTATGGAAAGCACTTTCTGCAGAAGGTAGTGCAAAAAGTAATCCTCGCTATCCTCTTTTCCAAATCGGGATTTAATCCTGAGACGCGTGCCGTTTATTCCGACGAAGCCAAGAATGTTGCCAGTATTCAAATAATCGCCGTGAATGGACAAGATATGCTGTCCTCCGATTCCATCGCCGTAATAATCCATCCGTGGAGGAAAAACTAAAAGGTTCTGGTGACTCTGCAGATTAAGGCTTCCAATGTCTACGTTGGCTATCTTCATCAGGTTTGACAAGTCTTGCTCCGAATAGCCTAAGTCCCGATAGTCAACCCCATGCGCATTGTCAGTAATAGCCTTCATCTCTTAGAATCCAGTTTCATCGTTCTTCTTATATGCGGTCTCAAGAGTTCTGATTTTCGCTTCCACATCCGTCGCCCCTCTCAGATACTCACGAAGAAGACCTTCGAGATTATAGTCCCACAGTTTCTTGAAGCGTTCATCTGTGCTGCCGGAATAGCAGTTAAGCCTGAGGAAGTAACTGGCTCCGATGTGATAAGCGGATGAAAGTCCCTCTATTCTGGAGACACCTTCCGGTGTGTCCTTGAATATTGCATCATTGAGACCACGCATCCGTTTCTCCGCTTCTTTTATAAGATTGTCGTCGCCGAGATCAGTGAGCATGCCGATATTCTCATTTGCCTTAATCTCCACGAACGCGAATCTGCGACGGAATGCGAAATCCATGCTTTCAACACTACGGTCGATATCGTTCATCGTGCCTATAATGAATACGTTTTCAGGGATGTAAAAGCCATCCTTGAAAGCGTCATCGTCATCCTTGACAAGGTTCTGGTACTGCGTCATCACACGTCCGGATGGTCCTCTGTAACCAGGGTCAATGGAGAAAAACAAATCGCCGAATATCTTTGATATCTCGCCACGATTGATTTCATCAATGATGAACACATATCTCCCCTCTTCCTTTAAAGCTTTTTTACAGAACGCTTTAAAGATACCGTCTTGCCGCCGGAAACCAATATCGCCTTTCTTGTTTTCATATGCCCTCAGACCTTCAACAAAATCAGTGTAGTCATAAGACGGATGGAACTGGACGAATCCGACATGCTCTCTGAACAAGGAATCATTCTCCACGTCTTTTGAATATGGCCTTTGGAGAATCAATTGGGCAGCGATCTGTTTCGCCAAGTATGTCTTACCGGTGCCGGGAGCGCCGGTCAATATGATATTATGATTTGCAACCAGCATATCTGCGAGATATTCTGCCCGCTCGCTATTAAGACCCTCCATATAATGTTTCTTTGATTCTATGATTCTTTCGTCAAATCTTTTGTGCTCACGTTCAAGCCTCTCACTGCAACTCTGCAACTGGATCTCGTATCTGTTTTCTTTTTTAAAGGTTTCCCAATGCCCGTTGATATAATTGTTTACTTCTGCCAGTCCACAGTTCTCTATTCCTTTCACACCTTGACCACCTTGGACTCCAAGTCTTGCGTCCTTGCAGAATTCTGTCCAGTCGACCCAATTGACAGGCCACAGACTATTTGCATAGCCGCCCCGTTCTTCATCATCATAACAATATATGAAATCCGGCGGCATTTCAGTGATGCCTCTGATTGTGTTGCCTTCAAAGGCCAGAATGATATCGCCGGACTTTATATCTTTGAATATCTGTCGAAAAGCATTGAATCCTCCTTGACTTCCATAACAGATTCTCGGAAGATAAGTCTCGATGTCTTTTTCTTTTGACAGAAATGCCAAATCTCCCCACTCGCTCCAACCTTGAGAGACCTCATTCTTTGCCTTCATTTTGTCATAGGTGCAATACTCTATGGCAACGCCGACCTTCTTTATGTTCATAATTCTAAAATTATCAGAATTGATTATTCTACTTTCCAAGCCCATGGACAGAGCTCTTAAATCTTGTACAAATATTCTTCAGACCGCTCCGCTCATAATTTATGTTTTTGGCATAACTGCCAAGCCGAACGAAACGGAACAGAACAAATTACGGTGTCACGAGCACGACATCCCAGCCATCCGGTATTATCCCGCTATTCTCCCATACGGCCTCTGCATTCTTATAGAAAGTACCGATGGACGATACACCTGTGAGCCAGCCATTCAATGAACTAGTAACCGATTTTTCAAACAGAGCGGTCACACTTTTCAGATTTGAACAGTATCTGAACATGCTGTTATAGCAACCCTTCACCAAGGTCGTCGCGGGAAGTTCCGGAGCCGAGACGAGAGACCGGCAGTCGGAGAACATGCTTGAATAACAGTACTCTGCCAAGGTCGTCGCGGGAAGTTCCGGAGCCGAGACGAGAGACCGGCAGCCGGAAAACATGCTGTCATAGCAATACCCCGCCAAGGTCGTCGCTGGAAGGTTCGGTGCAGACTTGAGAGAATAGCAGTTGGAGAACATCCTGTTATAACAACACCACGCCAAGGTCATCGCTGGTAGGTCCGGAGCCGATACGAGAGACGTACAACCGGAGAACATTTCTTCGTAGCAATGCCCCGCCAAGGTCGTCGCGGGAAGGATCTCAGGCACCGTTACAAGAGACGTGCATCCCTTGAACATGTTGTTGCAGCAATACTCCGCCAATGTTGTCGCGGGAAGTTCTGGAGCCGACACGAGAGACGTACAGCCGGAGAACATTCCTTCATAACAATACTCCTCCAAGGTCGTCGCGGGAAGGATTTTGGGCACTGTTACAAGAGACTTGCAACCTTTGAACATATTTTGGCAGCAATACTTCGCCAATGTCGTCGCGGGAAGTTCTGGAGCCGACACGAGAGACGTACAGCCGGAGAACATACTTTCGTAGCATCTCTGTGCCAAGGTCGTCGCAGGAAGGATTTCGGGCACCGTTACAAGAGACGTGCAACCATTGAACATATTGTTGCAGCAATACTTCGCCAATGTCGTCGCGGGAAGTTCCGGAGCCGATATGAGGGACGTGCAACCGGAGAACATTCCTCCGTAGCAAGACTCCGCCAATGTCGTCGCGGGAAGGATCTCAGGCACCGTTACAAGAGACGTGCATCCCTTGAACA
>UQYV01000023.1 GCA_900545245.1 uncultured Bacteroidales bacterium | reverse complement strand
ACCTAACTTCCAATATTTTCAAAGAACTTTTATGATTTTTTACCGGACACTAATGTAATAATATATGAAGTCCTTCAATGCTTCATTTGCTTCCTTCCAATTGTCGCCATAGCTCAGTCCTTCCATACAGAATGCTCGGATATCATCTATTGCCTGCTTACGTTTGACTGCAATCTTGTCATAGATGAACTCCGTAAGATAGCCAAGGCACTTATGTACTTCATTGTCACCCCTATAACTTGGAATCTTAGCTGCCTCTATGGCAGCACGTTCTTTAGTGTAATATCGCTCCAGGAATGTCTGCAACGCATGATAGTAGTTGCCATCCTTCTTTCTGCGGGCGACTACGCGGTAAACCTTGTTTCCGTAATCCTCAGTAAAGTCATCTATAAGACCTATGCAGCACATTCGGTAGATTGCTTTGGCGATGTCGCTCTTGTCGCGAAGAAGTTCCATATCATCTTCTTTTGCGGTATATTCCTGACCATTTGCAAGATTTCGTACCTTATATGTCTTCTCCTTTTTGTAGTGTTGAGTAACATACACCTTCTCTCTCTGTCCATTGTGAAGACAAAGCCAAACTGGAATTGAAGAGATCAGAGCGACCACTTCGGTACCTTCTCTGGACCCGAGTACTTTCTGGAGGAAATCAGAAACCTTTACAGTATCCTTTAACTCCGCATCATTTCCATAGAAAATCGGAGTCAGAGAACGGCTCAGCAGTTCAAACATCGTACGCTTTTCAACAAGAGTTCCCTTGAAGTTGTTGCTATAGAAGAACATCACCGTCTCGTAGTCTACGTTTTGGAACTCATAGTTCCTAGTTGGGATTTCAATGCCATTCTGAAGAAGCAAATCTTGTAAGTCTTCCTTATAGACATATCCACGACCTTCGTCCGGCACCCTTCTCAACTGGCAACGGTCAAATTCAGGACATCTGACTACACAAGGACCTTTATTGCATTTCTGGCAGATTTGGTTACAGAGCTTAAATGCAAACCTTGTGTTGCAGACATCGCAGCGTAGCTTGACCATATCCTTGTCTGGAGTGCAATAGTCGAGGTATCTATCGTCGATATTTATGCCATAATTGTTCAAAATCTCCTGTAGGTCACCATCATAGAACCACTTGTTCCGGATTATCATCATCGGAAACTGATTATTTGGGCATCTTTTGTTAATACGTACCAGACGATAGTCAGAAAGAAGAATGGTGGATAAAGCCATCTTGCGATCTCTACCGGCGCGTCCGGCTTCCTGTACAAAACTCTCCAGCGAACTGGAATAATTCATATTAACTGTGAAACGCACATTTGGCTTGTCGATACCCATACCGAAAGCTTTCGTTGCCACCATAAGCGGTAGTTTGTCATCTCTGAACAGGTCAAGATTCTTGAATGACTCCTGATCAATCATATCGGCATCGTCGCCATCCCCACTGCCCATAAATGTGCCAAGTTTGCTTACAGACTCTTCAAGAGAAATCTTGTTCTCATTTACTGATATACCTGTATTGCTCTTATGAGGGCAGAATACAATACCGGCTTGGGAATACTCATCTGCATCTTCGAAGAAATGTTCAGGCAATTCAGTATGCAGGTCGGTATCAATCGAGCCCTCGACATTTTGTCGCTCATTGAAACGCTTCTTTATGTAATCGATGGACTCAGGTGTCTGGAGTTCCTCGATATAGCTTGGAATCATATGAATATACCTGGTCAAGAAATCCTGCTTCGATGGATATACACTCCATTTGTCTGTCATTTGCACAGCCTTAGGAAGTCCTTCATCGAGGAGTCCGTTCTTATCAAAATATTGGTCTTCCTGACAGCGTACAGGCACCTTCTCTATCTTGTATTGGAGTTCCAAACGATTTGTGTTTTCATCCCGGATAATCGTATCGGCATCAAGGTTAAATGCACCATCTCCGGAAAGTTCTCTTTCTACATCAGCCAGAACGTCAAATGATGCTGTCGCCGTCAGGCCAAACAACGTTAGATGTTTGTCATCGCCGTGTTGCTTGGGCAGTACATACTGATAGAGATTTCTTCCAAGGTGAAGATACGTAAAGCGGAAATCATGTCCCCATTCTGAAACACAGTGCACCTCATCTATTACGCCATAACTAAAATATACGCCGACGCTGTGCATATTCCGGAGTTTCTCCCTGAAACTATAGGTGCAAAGCCTTTCCGGAGAAAGGAATACGAACTGTACCATTGATGTTTCCATCATTTTTGCCCTGTGTTCCTTCTCTGTTGCACCCACTGTAGAATTGATGAAAGTGCATGCATCAATCCCGGTCTTGATTAGCCCGTCATACTGGTCGGCCATCAAAGACCTGAGCGGATCTACTACAATAGTGACACCCGGTTGAAGCATTGCTGCGAGCTGGTAGGTAAGAGACTTACCTCCTCCTGTTGGCAAAAGGCCTATAACGCTCTTGTTCTGAAGCGCGCGGCTTAAGATTGGCAACTGACCAGGTCGGAAGTCTTCCTTTCTGAACAGCATCCTCAGGAAATACTGAAGCAATGCCTTCCTGTCTTCGATTGCGTGGTAGTTGCCCTGCTGATCTTTTGTAACTAAAGGCTGATAATTAATGCAGTCTGATGTGTATATGTGTCGCTCAGACCTGACATAATTGATAGTACGAATATAGAAGTATCCTTTGCCGACACATTTGTGTTCGCTGAATGATTTGTCTTCTGCTCCGGCACGGCGCATGACTGCCATATCGATGACTATGTCATATTGCTTGATACCATTTACCTTCGCCTCATCGTCAAATATGTTAACGCTTACGGAGTCATCACCTTCAATAGTTTTATGCAGAGGTGAATGCTTGAATTCCGGAGTTGTAACAATATCCAGCCGAACCTTAGGGAATCTGACATCTTTGTAATCTTCGCTCAATGTTGCCAGATTATTGAACATCTGAGATAGCTCTCTAAAGGCAAGAACAGCGCAAGGAACATCCCTTTCAACTATAAGTATATCAAGGCGTTCCTTGTGGTAATCTACCGTGCCCGAAATCAGTGCCTCTATTAATGTCTTCTCCAAACGGGCTATACCTATTGGCGACAGTGCAATCTGCAGGGCCCGAGTCCAGGCAGCATCATACTTTCTATCGGCAGCCTTTAAGATTGATGAAAAGTATGAATTACCTAACTGAGGAAGATTGCTGTTAAATTGATGGATATCACTTATGCGTATGCAATCCCATCCCTTTTCGTTTAACGCCTCGATTCTGTATACATCCTCTAGTCTATTTTTCTCAGACTGGTGATATTTCGCTCCGTCCAACTCAATCACACAACCGAACCGGTTCTTGCCATCATCGCCGATAACCGGATATGGGTATTCGCAAGCGAAGTCCACTCGCTGTGCGTGGTGGACGCTCTGGCCGGTAATTGACATCAAACTACGTTGAGACTGGAGCACCTGCTGAAGCCCTGTGGGTGCAGCATTTAGGATGAAGCTCTTTTCAAAGTCACTTTCAAGAACATTCTTATTGTATGTGGATTCGTCATAGCGAGCCCTGCTATCTATTGCGTGAAGTGCTAATAGAATATCGTCAGCATTCAGGTTAACGGTATCGTAATATACTCCGCCAAGGGCATCTTCCTTCTTGTGATTGCCAAGCTGAACGAATGCTTCCTCTATCAATGGACTTGTCCGTGTTGGCAGTCCTCTGGTCACTATATTGTTAAGAACTGCCAAGATAGGATCCACATCATCATAAATGCCTGCTCCGATATCGAATGGAGCAGCTACTTCAAAGCTAGATAGATGTTTAAACAGACCCTCTGCTTTAGTCTTGATGTTTTCATCATCAGATTGGAGAAGATTGCGTACGGCATCCAACTGATAGGCTGCATAAAACTGTGTATCCGGATAGTAATCAACTGTGACAAGATTGACCTGATTGTTCTCGAGTTTGAAAACCTTGATGTTGTAAGAACAAGGCTTGGCGTTATTGGAATAGCGATACTCCGACTGACTTTCGTCCATAAAGGTTTCCGGAGCATTGAAATACTCATAGAAACGGTCTATCCTTCTGTTGCCGTTGTTCATTGGGCCGATGCAGAAAAAATAGTGCTGCCCCAGAACGTTCTTTCCGACCTTCTCAGCCAGTTTCTTCAGGTCAATGGAATTTATATCGAGAATATTCGAGAAGAAGTGGAAAGTCACAGCGCTGCATCCTTTGATATCAGTTTCTGTTACATCATCAAGAAATTTGCCGATAGCAACAACTTTGCTTGTATCCTTCAAATATGCTCCGACATGGATTTCAGCTCTCTCGCGTGCTGCATCCGAAGGCTCGATAAGGGTAACTTTCTGAACTCTGTTTTGAATGTGCAGTTTCTTCAAGAAATCAAAAAAGCATACCGTTGCGAGACCTTGTCCACAACCCCAGTCCACTATGTCGAAATCGTCAGAGGCAAAGACAGATTGCTTTATACACGATAGCGCTTTGTATATTTTCGCTTGATGCATCCGGCCGAAAGAATACAAGTAACATTTCATTTGAATGTCTGTACTCAGCAGGTCCACTCCGTGATTCAGAGAGTCGTAGATTTCGTCCTTTTTCTTGTCTGACAACTTTAAGATATCGTTATAGGCAATACGTCTTATGTTGTCAAATGAAACCTCTTGAAGAGCAGTTATGTCGTCAATATATCCCATTATTTCCCTGTGATAGTTTCTGCAAATGGATTGTTGAGATGAGTTGAAAGGTTATGCAAAGCTGCCTCTTTTGAGTTGTTTGCGTAGCAGTACTCGCAAAGGTGAGCACAAGTGTTGTATTCTCCAATGTCCTTGCTTGCTATGCATCCGCAGAATCGTCTCTGCCCCTTGTCCTTGTTGTTCTTTTTCTTTATAATCTTCGGCTCACCACTGAATAGATCTGCTTCCATAATCTCAATGCCGAGATGCTCCATTAGTCTCGCGTCATTTGAGAAGTATTTAATCATAAGGTCATCATCAATGCACTTGTTGTGAATGATTCCATATTTCTCAATGTCGATTTTTTCCCCACAGGTGGCAAGTGTGAAGCCCCAATCCCTGTTCAGCTCTTGGAGCCCTGATGCGAACTTAATCATATCGCACTCATTAAACTCTCGGTAATTGATGTGGTTATGTTCCAGGTTGGCCTTCACCTTTTTGTAGCTGGCAATGTCAGCATAACTGAAAACCATTTTTTCGGTATATCCTTTCAGTTGGTCACCGATGTTCTTAACCTTGAGCAACAAATCGTTAACACTTATCTTGTCAGTCAAAATAAGCGGATCAAAGCGCCAGATAACTTTTCCCTTTCCGATTTTATCAACTAATGCCTTGAATGTATTTATTCGTTCTTCGAGCGGAGGTACTCCACATTCGAGTTTTTCAGAGACATAATCGTTAAGAGTAAACTGCACGTAACAATTGATGCCATGATTGGCTAGATAGTCCAGAAGTCCATCTTTGTCGAGAAGATGTTTAGGGTTCTTTGACCAGAAGACTATTAATCGCGTATTTTGATATGAGACAAAACTTCTTACTCCGTTGAACGGATTTGTCCAAGCGGAATAACCGGCTTTCAGGCGGTTAAGGAACCAATCGCTGTAGAAAGCAGGTATATCAGTACTTCGGCTCGCTGAAACGATAATTGGAGCTTGTGCCTCAACTTGTTCGCCGTTTTCGCGGGTTATGATGACTTTGTCTTTTGCCATAACTTATTTGTTTTCGTAATTGTGCCAGGCTGTTTTCAGGTCTTCGAAGATTTTTGTAGAGGCTGGGGAGTCGTTGTTGTTTTTGACGGCTTCGGAGAGATTCTTGAGATATTTGCTGAAATCTTCTCCCAGCATATTGCCGAAGGCTGCGAAAACATCTTGCTGATCGAGAGAGGCACCGGTCGGGCTTACGAAAAAGCCGAGATGGTGCATAGTCAGGATTATCCGGTAGAGATCGATTCTCATCCCTTTCTTTGGGTTAAGGCGGATTTGTGGTGTCGGTGTAGATGACAGTGGAGTAGTGACTGCGTTATCTGCATCATTTTGGGACACCGCTCTTTGGGTTATTGTGGTCTGGGAGTGATATATATGATGAGAGGCGTCGACTCTGTCGGCGTGTTCTATGTTGGTCCCGATATTGACTGTTCCAAGTACTTGCATTATTCTGTTGGTGTTGAGTGGATTATTACTGTGTCGGCGTGTTCTATGTTGGTGCCTATGTTTATTTCTGTGGAACTGCTTGTTGCTGTGAACGATGCTGATGGTGTGAAAAGGCCTTCGTAGTTGCCTATAAGGAAACAGCGGAGGAGACTGTATATTTCTGCGGTTACACTTCGCGGGGAGATTGCTTCGCATTTTTGGCTTTCAATGAATGCTTTTGCTTTTGGCCGATCAACTTGGGAAATTAGATTGTCTTTGTCTGAAAGGAATTTATAAAAGATGAAGCCAAGAATGTAGTCTTTGTATTCGTTGGCTTCAATTTTTGAGCGCATTTTGTTCGCAGACGCCCATATTTTGCTGGCGAGTTGCTGTTTGTTCATTTGTGATTGGTGTAACCTTGCTATCAATCGACAAATTTACAAATTTCTACGGATATTTGCTGTTGTTTGGGCGGGTCTTAGCTTATCTTCTTTATACTTACCGGGATAAGATCGAGTTCTTGGATGAGTGCTTCAAGTTCCTGGTGGTGCTCCGGGCTGAAATATTTCAGGATTGGATTGAGTGTCGGTCCTGATTGTGGTTGAGGATGGGGTTATGTGTTTCTTAGCAAAAGATCGGCTATATCGATGTGTGCCTCGCGGTCTTGGTCAGTGGCGTTGCGTTCGAGGTAGTTGGATACTTTGATGGATGCGCCAGGGATGAGTGTGAGTTTGGCTTTCCATTCGTTGTAGCCGTCGATGTCGGGAAAGGCTATTACGTTGCGTTCTCTCAGGATTTGGAGTTTGTCTCCGAGCTGGGATTTTCCACCGGTTGCGAGCCAGATGTAGAACGGCATCAGGGCGGCACAGATGATGGCTGTTTTTTCGGATTCTACGAGTGCTACTTTTTTGTCAGGGTATCTGGGAAGGAGGTGTTCTCCGAAGAGGCATTGGGTGAGCTGCCAGTCTTCTGGAAGCTGGCCCCTGGATTTCAGGATGGAGTGTACTCAGGTGATTCTGGATGGGGTGTCAGGGCCTTTGATCCGATGTCCGGTGATGGGGTTGTATTTCATTATCTTGCCGGTCCGGCATCGGTCTTTTGTGTCAATCTGGTAGTAGATGATGCTGCAGTCTTTTGTGACTCCGAGTTTGTATTCGTGGATGAGGCTTTCGAGGATGAGGGGGTCTATGATGGTGCTGAGGCATTGTGTGAGTGTGCTGTGGATTGTCGGGCGTATGGTTTGTTCGACTATGGTTGGTGGTATGGTGCAGAGTGGTGGTTGATGCTTTGGCTGTGTTTTTCGTTGGGGTTGGTATGTAGGGATTCTCCAGTCGCTTGCGGCTGGTTTGGAGTCGGGGTGGTCCTTGAAGTAGTCGGATGGGCTGTATTGGTATCCGCAGGCGGATTCGTGGTCGCAGCGTCCTACGTTGTCGGCTATGGGGTTGCCGTCTTCGTCGATGTAGAGCGTGAAGCATCGTTTGCCGCCGCAGGAAGGGCAGGTGTGCCTGGTTTGCACACCTGCGTAGGGCTGGAGTTTATAGGAGTGTCGGTTCATTGTCTTGTGGCGCTTGTCCACTGTCCATTTGTCCATCTGGTATAGGGGTTTGCTGGACGGTGTACAGTTGTTCTTTGTTGCGTTTGATGATGTTGTGTGGATTTGCTCAGGCCGGTTTCTTCTGCTATTTTGCGGCAGCTGAGGCCTTGTTTGCTTAGTTCGAGGATTCGCATTTCGGTTTCGTTGATTTGCTGGGTTTCACGGTGGCGGAGGTGTTCTTCTTCCGTTGCGTATTCCCGGAAATTGAATTTGAGGAATCCTTGTTCTTTGTCGATTTCATATACTATGACGTTTGATGCATCGTATGTGAAGGCTCCTGCTCTGACTTTTACTTGTTTGATGTAGCGGAGGCGGTTGTCTTTTGCGCTCATTCCTATGGCGAATACTGAGTCGAAGAAGTTGTAGAGTTTTTTGCTTCCGGCGAGGTTGTTTTGTGTTATTGGACTGGATAGGTCGCGTTTGGGTGTGTGGGCTATGATGAGGAGCGAGAGGCCGCATTTCTTTTTGAGTGCCATCAGTTTCATCATGAAGATTCCTGCGTCTACGCTTTTGTCTGAGGCATTGCAGAGGTAGGTGAGGTTGTCTATGATGATGGTTTGGCATTTGAGTCTGCTGGCTGCGGCTTCTATGTCGTTGATGATGTGTTCTTCGTAGCCTTCGGCACCGATGGCGTATGGGTTGATTTCGGCTCTGTACAGGCCTTCGGGAAAGATGTGGCGTTCTCCAGTGTCGGGGTTGCAGTAGCGGAGTTGGAATTGTTTGTCGGAGAGTTCGCAGTCGACGTAGAGGACGTTTCGTGTGCGTGCGATTTCGTCGGCCATTTGGACTGCGAAGATGGATTTTCCGAGGTTGGAGTCTGCGAAGAGGCAGCATACTTCTCCTTCGTACCAGAGTTCGAGATAGAGTTGGACTGGGTCCGGTCGGGTGGAGGCGTCTGTGACAGCTTGGTTGGCTGTCTTTATGGTGAGTATGCCGATTTCGACGGCCTTCTCCTGAGAGAAGGCGTTGCCGATTTCGGTGGTGAGTTGTTGTATTATTGTTTCGTTCATTTGTGTGGGTTGTTTTGTTGATTCCATTCGATGAGTCTGTCGATTTGTTCATCGGTGAGGTCATCGAGGCTGATTATTTTGCGTCTTATGAGTTCGGCCTGGATGAAAGGGCATTGGCGCAGTGTTCTGCCCATCGGGTCGTTGGGGTCTGCTGCGATTTTGAGCAGAATCTCACAGATGTGGACGGGCTGGCTCATTTTCTTTTGTGTTTGAGGTGATTGTATGCTTCGATTTCGAGCTCTTCGCGTGTTTTGATTTTTCCTCCGGAGAGCCATTGGTCGATTTCGCTTTTGAGGAAGCGGAGCTTTTTGCCGTCTTTGTGGACGGGGATTCGGTTCTGGCATACCCAGTCGTAGATTGTTGATCTAGCTGGTCTGTCCGGGTGGTATGAGCGGAGTTGGTCGATGTTCATCCATTGGTCGGTGTTGTCTTCCGCCGTGTTGTGGATTAGGCCTGTTATCAGGGTTTTGAGCCCTGAGATTTCTTGTTTGAGTTCGCGGACTGTTTGTGGCAGTTGCTCGAAGGGGATTTTTTCAGTAGAAGGCATTGCTTTACTTTTTTGATGTTGAACAATGGCTTCTTTTTCGTGCGCACTGAAAAAGTATGCCGTAACTCGGTTGTCGAATCACGGCACAAATATCTATGGATTTTTCGGGCTTGTTCTTGGACTCTAATTGGAGTCTATGTTTTTTTCTATTTTTCTTTGCTGAGTTGTTCTTCCAGCAGGCGGATGCGTTTGGTAAGTTCTTCTACGGATGGGAGTTGGTCTTGAATCTCTTTGACTTTCACGTTGTCGTATGAGGCAACGCCCATAGGGGTTGTGATACCGTTGAATGCGTATTGCACTTCTGTCTCATCTTTGTTGCTGCAGATCAGAAGGCCGATGGTTGGATTCTGAGCAGGGGTCTTAATGAGATCATCAACAGCATTTACATAGAAGTTTAGTTTGCCTGCAAACTCCGGCTGGAACGGTACGGCTTTGAGCTCGATTACTATATAGCAGTTGAGCGGTATGTGGAAGAAGAGCATGTCAAGCTTGCGGGTTTTGCCTGCGATAATCAACTGTTTCTGCCTTCCCATATATGCGAAGCCGGTTCCGAGTTCGAGCAGAAAGCGAGTCAGCTGTTTTTCGAGTTCGGTTTCGAGGGCTTCTTCTTTGTATCCATCTTCCAGCGAGATGAAGCCAAAGTCGTAGGTATCTTTGGTTATGGCTTGTGCCAGCTCGTTTTGCGGTGATGGCAACTTGTCTGCAAAGTTGGTGATTGCTCCTCCGAGATTTTCGTAGTAATGCCCCTTGATGCAATTCATTAGGGTGTTACGGCTCCAGCCTTCTTTGATAGTCATCTTCACGTAGAAGAGAGCCTTATCGATGGACTTGCAGCTACTTATGATTTCGACATGATGTCTCCAGGGTACAAAACTGAAGATGGATGGGTATTCTGCACCTTCAGAAGGTACTATTGGAGATTCACTTATTTCTCCACCAAGTTGGTGGAGTTTTGTAATGAATTTATTATCTGTTGTTTGTATTTCTCCAATAAATTGTTGGAGTTTTTCCGTGGCATCTTGTGATGAGTAAAACTCGTACCACTGTTTCATATACCAGAGGTTCGTGGTACTGAATCCTTTTGATTCAGGGAATGCGGCCTGGAGGTCCAGGCTGAGCTGTTCAACGACTCCGGTGCCCCATCGTTCTTCGGCTTTACGAGTTACAAGATCCCTTCCCAACTGCCAGTTGAAGAGCAACTGTTCAGCGTTGACCTTTACAGCTGCCTTAATCTGGGCACTACGGTAGCGTGACTTGATTTCGTTCAGCCATAGGATGTAATTGCTGTCAATCTGCACATCGTGAGTTTTCACGACTCTTGTTTTTTCGTTCTTCATATTGCGAATATAGTGAGTTCTGGTTCTTCGGTTATATTTTCGGGCTGAGGTTAACTACCTTGCGCTTGTTTTCGTCTACAATTTTGGCGTAGCTTTAGATCGTGCGGATGTTGCAATGGTCAAGAAGCTTTGGAGACTGTGTAGAGCTATCTGCCATAATCTTTTACTTAGCAACCGCAAAGATAGCGAAAAAATGTTTTACTATGATTTCCGACTAATTCGTAAGAATTATTACGCCACTTTTCTACGCTCGGCATAACCCAATCGAGCTTGGTTCTGCTCTCGCTTATCGAAAAGGTTCAATAAAGTTGCTGTAAAGAAACCAGATTACTATTTCAATTTCACCTATGATAGTGACAGGAATCTTATAGTAAATTCTGAATACACCTTCATCTTCAGTGGTCAGAGGATTGAATATTACTATGGCAAAGACGCTACTGGAGTGCTCCGGTACGAACAGATGTTCGTTGATGGTAAACAAGTGTTCAAAAGGGCTGACGTCAATTTCCTGATAACTTCATATCCGCTTGCCGGAGACCACTACCTCCTTCAGTGTGTGTCGAGGATGCGGAAGATGTTGTCACGGACGTCATCGATGGTGCCGGTGCCGTTGATTTCGGTGTATTTCCCGGCATCCTTGTAAAATTCGACCAGCGGTTCGGTCTTTTGGTGATAGGTGGATATGCGATTGGCGATGATGTCGTCGCTGGCGTCGTCCTCGCGTCCTTCGATTTTCGCGCGGTGGCGGATGCGGTCGAAGATCATCTCGTCCGGAATCATGATTGAAACGACGGAAGTGAGTTTCTCTCCTTTCTTCGCAAGAAGCCTGTCGAGCGAGCGGGCCTGGTCAAGAGTGCGTGGATAGCCGTCGAGAAGGAAACCGTCGACGGCATCCTTCATTTTGTCGAACTCCGACACAATCATTGCCTCAACGACTTCGTCCGGCACAAGGCAGCCCTTGGCAATGAGTTCGCGTGCCTGTTTGCCAAGCTCTGTTCCTGCTGCAATTTCCTTTCGGAGCAATGCCCCTGTTGATATGTGGTGGAGGTTATATCTTTCCACCATCGCACTCGCCTGCGTTCCCTTTCCGGCACCCGGCGGGCCGAACAATACGTAATATTTCATGCTGATTTATCTTTTTTTTCTTTAGTTAGGGACGAAATGTTCAGTCTTCCAGAACGTAGATGTCGCGCAGATTGCGCCCGAGTTCGTTATAGTCGAGGCCGAAGCCTATGATGAACCTGTTGGCAATCTCCTTCCCGACATAGTCTATATGCTCGCCGGTACGGTAGGCTTCCGGCTTGAAGAGCATGGTGCAGACCCTGACTTCGGTGGCGCCTTCGTCCTCGAGGATTCTCTTCATTGCGCTGATTGTCAGGCCGGTGTCGATGATGTCTTCGGCTATGATGACTCTGCGGCCCTTTACTGAGGCCGTCAGAGGCATTGTCTGCTGGACTTCACCCGTTGTTGATGTGCCAACGTATGAGGTCATCTTTGTCGAAACCAGCTGGCATGGAAAGTTCAGCCGCTGCATCAGCTCTCCGGTGAACATGATTGCTCCGTTCAGAATACAAAGCACGATGGGAACGTCAGTCGCCCCCTCAAAATCCTTGTTGATTCTCTCAGCCACACTGTCAATGCAGCCCATCAGCTCGTCGTGTCCAATGAAAGGAACGAATGTCTTGTCCAAAACCGAAATCTTATCCATAATAGTATGAGATACTTAAAAATAAGCCGCAAAAATAGCATATAAACATCAAAAAAAAGAAATTTTTTGAGTTTTTATTTTGAAATACAACACTTTTGTGTGTGAATGTCCATAATATTGCCATTCGGCGGCCCGATTAGCCTCTTTCACGAACTTTGATGTGCTCAATTGAAGTGGGCTGTCTGCTAAAAAACTAACGTGTATGAATGTTGTGATGACGCTGATTGAGGCAATCATGCTGATTGTCGGGGCGGCCTCGGCCGAGGAATTGGACGAACATGAGACTGAGAGGTTTGTCTGGCTGAGCGGCCATCCTCTGAACATAAACTCGGCTTCCCGTCGGGCATTGTCCGAGAGCGGATTGTTCACTGATTTTCAGGTGGTGGCTCTGCTGGACTATATCTCCGCGACGGGCCCTGTGCTCAGTCGGAGTGAACTCGCTGTCATTGACGGATTTGACGAGGAGACGGCTGAAGCCCTTTCATTTTTCATCACTTTCGGTGATGCGTCAGAGAAGGGGGGCTGGCACTATGGCGGACGGCTTTATTCCGGATCCTCATCTGCATGGCGCGCGGGAGGGACTGCGGCTTCCGGAGTCGGGCCGGCTGACGTTTCCGGTGTATATGGGACAGATTGCCGTGTCTCGTGCGGAGAAAAATATGAATTCGGTTTTGCCGGGGCAGGCACCTGGAGCCGGAGGAGGACGGGGGTGGGACTCTGGCAGCCCGTACGGAACGAAATGTCTGTGTTGTCGCTCTCGTCTGCAATGTCACTGCTCGGAAACCGGGTTCGGCTCTATGCGGGGGACTTTAACATGAGATTCGGTCAGGGGCTCGCCGCCTGGAATACAATGACCATTGACGACCCTTCCTCGGTCAGTTCCCTGGTGCGACGCCCGACCGGCATCAAGGCTTCGCGTTCGCTGACAGGAAATTATGCCCAAACAGGGTTTGGCGTCACCTTTGAGGCCGGGCAGGTCACATTCAGCACCGCTGTGACCGCACCGGGACTGAAAAGGGCGCTTCTTGGGCAGATAAACTCATCGCGAAAGAAAAGCGATGTAGCCGGATTTCAGGGGCTGCTTAACTGCAATTGGTGGCATCGCCGCTTTTCTCTCGGGCTCACTTCCGTGGTGGCCGGAACTCCGACAATAGCATCTTGTACAGCTGATTTCTCCGTTGATTTTCGGGGCTGTTTCGGTGGCATTGACATTGCGTCCGAACTTGCTGGAGGCATCGGTATGCCATTCAGGGCGCTCGTCTCCGCCACATCTCCGCAGCTTGCAGAGCATTTTCGCTCAGGTGTCTCGTTCAGATACACCCGCTCAAAACATATTGCTCTGCTTACGTCCGAATTCACCTCGCGTAGCGGGCATTCCGCAGCGGTGTCGCTTCGTCTGAGACACTCTGCCGGCGACAGCTCCGACAAGGCTTACGGACAGTCAGAAGCTAAAGAAGCAAAAACACGTTTGCCAGGCACAAACGACTGCCGCGTGGATGTCCGCTATCGTTTTCGTTGGGGCAAGACTTCCGCTGTTGCCTTGAGGTTTCGTGAAAACATTGATCTTGGCAATATTGAAGACGGCGGTGTGTTCAGTTGTAGGGGTGACGTTACTGTCGGATATTCGGAAATATGGGCAAGCGTGGCGTCCGTTAGCTTCAGCCATAGCGGGAAATGGGGAATGGTGGCATTCCTTGAAGAAAGTTGCCGTGCCACCGGGACACTCTCTGCCTATCTTCGAGGCGGACTGTTCAGTGTGGATAATTGGTCAGGGCGGATTTATGTTTATGAACATGACCTGCCGGGACGCTTTAATGTACCGGCATTCTATGGTAGGGGAGTGTGGGGCTCGTTCTACCTCAGTTGGAAGTTCTGCCGTGCAGGAAAACTGTCTGCTCGGTTAGCGTACTTTACCTATCCATTCATGCCTCATGATAAGCGGAAACCGGATAAGGCCGAGGGACGGCTGATGCTGACTTTGGGGTTCTGACGTAGCAAGGTCCTCTATCTTTGTTCGAGATGAAAGGTCGCTTGTTCGCGATGACGGATGCTTCGTGTGTGAAGGGAGACTTATCGTTTACCGCCTCGGTAGATATACAGCGTCTGTCCTTCGCGTATGTTTGTTCCCCTGAGATGATTCCACTTTTGAATTTGGCTCACTGAACAGTGATAGCGTGCGGCAATCTTGCCGAGATAGTCGCCCTTCTTCACCTTGTAGGCAATCCTCTGTCCGTCTCCGCCATCCTTTATTTTCTTGATTGTCACCGGATTAAGCAGCGTGTCGGCTTTGTGGAGATGGATGTTGTCCTCGACTGCGATGAAATTGCCTGTGTACTCTGCCGGAATGCGTAGAATCCACGTATCTGTCGCGCTGCCGGGGATGATGTCGTGGGTGTACTGTGGGTTTAGCACTTTCAGTACATCCATAGGTACACCGGTAAGCTCGTTCACCTGCTTGAAGTGCAACATTCTGTTCACATGAAAGGTGTCAATCTGAGTCGGCATATTCACTTCTTCCGGAGTAATTCCGCATTCCTTATAGTAGTTCAAGGCGTAGAGCGCTCCCACGAATGCCGGCACATATCCTCTTGTTTCACGCGGAAGATAGTGGTATATGTCCCAGAAATCCTTCTTCCCTGAACGTTTGATTGCCTTGTTTACGTTGCCGGGCCCGCAGTTGTAGGAGGCAATGGCGAGCGACCAATCGCCGAAAATCTCGTATGAGTCCTTCAGATACCTTGCCGCCGCGTCGACCGCCTTCACGGGATCAAGCCTTTCATCCACGAATGAATTGATGGTAAGTCCATATTTCTTTGCGGTGTAGTACATGAACTGCCAGATGCCACGGGCACCAACCCTCGACATCGCGTCATACTTGAGCATGGACTCGATCACTGCCATGGCGCGAAGTTCCTCGGGAATGTCGTAGCGGTTGAACGTCTCCTGAAAAATAGGGAAATAATAGTTTCCAAGTCCGATAACGCGCCCCATCTTTTCGGGCATCTTCTCGGAATAGAGAATTATGTAGTTCTTTACGATGTCGTTGTAGGCGAGTGGGATGAATGAGTGTATTTCGTTGAGTCTCCGGACAAAGACCGAGTCCGAAACCTGGGATGTGTAGCGGACGGCCGCTGTGTCAAGGTCGTTGAGAGCGCTAAACTCAACGCTCTGATTCTTCCCGTAGAACGCTAGCAGAAGGCTGTCAAGAGTATGCTGTCCCTGCAGACTGTCGGCAAGAAATGCCGTCTCTATGCTGTCCTCCTTTGTGTGGTGGCGTGACGTGTCTTTGACAGATGCGGCTGATTCTTCCACAATCTCTTCTGTGTCAAAATATTGTGCATGAGCCTGAATCCCGAAAGAAAGTGCCGCGGCAGTCACCGCAGCCATAATCATAAATCCCTTTTTCATCATAATTCTTTAAAACCTGAAGCCAATCTTCATCCCGACCGCATTCCCTCCGTATGATGATGGCGTCCTCATCGCGTAGGCGTTGTCCGGCGCGAGCACTGCAGGCTCGACACTCATAGATATGTCGTCGCTGACCTCGAAATCATACATGAATGCAAAGACGTTTGCGTCAATGATCTGAAGAACATAGACAAGTGCGGTGGCGACTATGGAGTAGTCCCTCAAGCGTCGGTAGGAATCTCTGTAGTACTTGGCCTGCTCGGCAGTAATCGGTCCGGTGTAGGCGGTCTCCCCACTTGTGGCTTCCTTGTATATGTTTCTGAATCTGTTGTAGTTGAGGTTGTTGTTCCAGACGAAGTATCCTGCCGTCATCAGCCCGGTGTAATAGACCGGGATTTTCCAATACTCGCCATTGTAGGCTTGTCCGAGACCAGGGAGCAAGGCTGAATATATGGCTGCTCTTCCCGGGTTCGGCTTTCCGTTGGAGGGGTAGAAGGCAGCGGCGTCGAGTATCGACCCCCAATAGACCAGTCCGGCCCCGACATAGAGCCAGGTAGCGGTAGTCTTGTATGCCTCGTTCGGCGTTCCTGCCGCAACTGATTTCTTGTATTGGCTTGTGTAGTAGCCTCCGACTCCGGCGCAAGCCGCTATACCGCCGTAAACTACGGGCAGTTTCCAATAGTCGCGATTATAAATCTGACCGCTTCCGGGAAGAATGAGCGAGCCTCCGAAAACTGTTCCGATTTTAATCTCCTTCTTATGCCCGAGACCTTGGAAGAGTTCCTTGAATGAGAATAACTTGTCAGTTGTGTCGGCCTTTTCAGTCGTCGTGGAGTCATTGTAATTCTGCTGAAATGCCTGATCCTTGAACTGCGCGTGTGCGTTGACGCAGCATAGGCAAAGACCGGCAGCAAGAACAGCTATGAAAACACGAAACCGTCCCATCCCAGCAAGCTAAAGGTTTGACTTCTCGAGGGCATCGAGAAACTTCTTAACTTCATCGTCCGAAGAGAAATGAATCGTAATCGTGCCCTTTCCAACTCCAGACCGCTTGATACTGATGCTGTTGTTAAAGTATTTTCCGAAAAATTCAAGCACTTTGAAGTAGTCGTCCGGGAGGTCCTGGGCTTCATCCCCTTCTTTTGCTTTTCCATTTTCGGCTTCCTTCGCAAGGCGGTGAATCCTGTCTTCAAGTTGGCGCACGGAAAGCCCGTCCTTTACGACGAGGTCGCAGAGAAGTTCTTGAACCTCAGGGTCTTCCACTCCGAGAAGCACCTTGGCGTGTCCCACGCTGACCTGTCCGACCTTGAGGTCGTGCTGCACCTTTGCCGGCAGTTTCAGCAGACGAAGGTAGTTTGTGACGGAGGCCCTTTTCTTGCCGACCCTCTGGGCCATCTGCTCCTGGGTCAGGTTGCACTCGTCAATCAGCCTCTGGTAGCTCATCGCCACTTCAATCGGGTCGAGGTTCTCTCTCTGGATGTTTTCCACAATCGCCATCTCCAGCATACCCTGGTCGTCTGCGTTGCGGATGTAGGCCGGAACCATCTCCATTCCCGCGAGCCTGCAGGCCCTGAAGCGCCGCTCACCGCTGATAATCTGGTATCTGTCAGAGGATTTCTTTCTCACCGTAATCGGCTGGATGAGTCCGAGAGTCCTAATGGATTCGGCCAGTTCTGCAAGTGCATCCTGGTCGAAGGTCATTCGTGGCTGGAACGGGTTCGGCTCGATCATGTCAATCGGAATCATAAGTATGTCCGCCGAACTACGTGGCTGTTCAGCCGTTTCGGTGCTTACGACTACCTTGTTGACATATCCGACCGGCTTGCGGATGTTTTCCAAGTCAGTTGTCTCTCCGAGCAGTGCCCCGAGGCCCTTTCCCAATCCTCTCTGAGTTTTAGACGCCATATATCTATATTCTATTAAGTCCTGTAATGTCTATTTTTTTACGGTGTCTCCGTTGCGCTCGAGAACTTCCTTTGCGAGGTTGAGGTAATTCGTCGTTCCGTTGCAAATCACGTCATAGAGAATGATCGGTTTGCCGTGCGATGGAGCTTCGCTTAGACGTATGTTTCTCTGTATTATGGTGTTGAATACCATGTCCGTAAAATGGTCCTTGAGTTCCTCCACAACCTGGTTGTGAACTTTTGTCCTGCCGTCGTACATCGTCACGACGAAACCTTCGATGGTCAGCGACGGATTCACTCCGCCCTGCACGAGTCGTATCGTCTGGAGCAACTTGCCAAGCCCCTCAAGCGCGAAGAACTCCGGCTGCACCGGAATCATCACAGAATCAGCCGCCGTGAGGCAGTTTACCGTAATCAGGCCGAGGGAAGGCGAACAGTCTATGATTATGTAGTCATAGTTGTCACGCACCGGGGCAAGGGCTTTCTTCAGGATGGACTCTCTCTCGTCCGTGCCGAGCATCTCGATTTCCGCACCAACGAGGTTGATGTTCGACGGAATCATCTGAAGCCTCGCTATCTCCGTCTGTATCAGCACGTCCTCCACGGAACGTTCTCCAATCATGAGTTCGTAGAGTGTTCTCTTCTCCTCGTTTTCCGGGGAGAAATTGAGTCCGGACGTCGTGTTTGCCTGTGGGTCGGCATCGATGATGAGGACGTTCTTCTCAAGCACGGCAAGAGAAGCGGCAAGGTTGATGGCGGTCGTGGTCTTGCCCACTCCGCCCTTCTGATTCGCGATGGCTATGACTTTTCCCATATATAAAACATTCTTTGCGCAAAAACACTCCGACATTGGTCGAGAACTCGCACATTTTGCAAAAATACGAAATAATTTTCATTCCTTGTTCGGAATTTACTACTTTTGTCGTTCATTTTGAAAACGCAGTATGTTGCCGATAGAAAAAATATGGTATGCCGTCGTGAATCCGAATGCTGGTTCCGGAAAGACGGTGACGGAATGGCCGAAGGCGGAAAAGGTGCTTAAGGAGAGCCGCGTTGAGTACGAGTACAGGACGACATGGCAGAGCGGAGCGGCCATAGAAATTACCATAAAGGCCTGCGAATCCGGCTACAGACGTTTCCTTGCCGTCGGCGGGGACGGCACCGTGCACGAAGTGCTTGAGGGCATTGTCCGCTTCATCGAAATGTCCTCTGTGGCAGCCGCTTTTGAGGCTGGCGCATATATTCCCTCGCTTTCCGATTTTACGCTTGCCGTCATTCCTGTGGGCTCCGGCAATGACTGGATACGGACTCTCGGTGTTCCTAAGGATCCTATAGAGATAACTCGTCTTCTGAAAAATGAACATTTCGGGAAGCAGGATGTCTTCCGCATAAAGGGGCGTGACAGCGAAACTTCTACTGATGTGGTTTCCTATATGGCGAATGTAGGAGGGGTCGGTTTTGACGCGAACATCTGCCATCAGGTAAATTTCGAAAAGAATTCCGGCAAGAGCGGCAAGATTCTCTATCTCAAGGTTCTTGTCTCCAATGTGCTGCGCTGCAAGCCTTTTCGCTGCCGCGTGGTTGCCGACGGGAAGACAATCTTTGAAGGAGACTCTCTTTCAATTGCGATGGGTGTCGGGAAATATTCGGGAGGTGGGATGATGCAGGTCCCTGGCGCTGTCATGGACGACGGGCTTCTCGATGTCACCATCATTCCGGTCCTGCCTATCTTCAAGATTATCCGTGCTGTTCCGACTCTTTTCTCCGGAAAGCTCCTTTCCTCCAATCCGGAGCTCATCTTCGCACGTTGCGCGAACCTGACCGTCGAGCCTCTTGACGGCCCGGGCGTCCGTGTTGAGGTTGACGGCGAGGTAATCGGCAATATTCCTATTTCCGTAGACCGTCTCCCCGGTCAGATCAATGTCATTACTGGGGAAGTCTCACGATAACCCAATATCACCAAAATCTCCTAATCAAGAAAGACTACATGAATCTTCAAAAATTCGGCAGGCAATGAACTATTCAAAAATTTTTTCCGATCCAAGGGTTACATTTTGTCGATTCGGTCATAAATGTTCATATGGGAAACTGGAAACCACGGTGCTCCTAAAATAAAATCAGGAGTGCTGTTCCGCGAGTAAAAAAAATTCCTACCTTTGCAGCGCCGGAGCAATCTGGCAAGTAAATATGGAAGTGTGTTTACGCGATCCTCGTCTGAAAATCTGACAGTTTTCTTTCGAATAAGAGGATTCGGGCAGCACTCCTTTTCCTTTGTGTATCAAGCCGTAGCTGTGTCTTGCAGCAGCGTGTGTACTTTCATTCGCCGGCTCTGTACATACAGGTGTGGAGTCCGGTCGTTTATTCTTATTCGGGTTTTGTCAGAACCTTCAGACGAATGAATGTACAGGATTCCACACTTTCGTTTGTGTACGGCTGATAATGTGGCATATATTTATTTTAAAAAGACTTTTTCAAGTCACTCATTGTTAAACTATTGTACGATATATATAACATGGTTAGAAGGAAGATATTTATTTGTGCTATCGTGATGTTGGCGCCCATAGTGGGCGCTTTTGCTCAGGATGTTCCATCAAATATAATGGGGCATCGTCTGCCTTATACATGGGAAGCTCCTATGATGGGAGGAAAAATGATTTGCACTATGCATGAGGATGGACGTATCACGTCACAAATGGTGACACAATGTTTTAATTGTGGCGGAATCGGTGGTTGTCAAGTATGCGGTGGCACAGGCGGGCAGTATTGGTATCAAATCGGTATTATGCCATGCGGTGCATGCGGAGGAACGGGACGATGCAGGGCTTGTGGCGGCAAAGGTTACTCTGTTATCAGCACAACAACTACACAGTCGGGCTTAACGACCGGATATGATGAATATGGAAATTATTATGTTGCCGGTGAAGGCCCGTCTGGCGGAAGCGGCAGCAACCGAAGCGGTGATTCTGTTTATCACTGCTGTGACAAAGTGACAAACTTTGGACAGGATTTGTATCACAAATGCCGCAACTGTGGTGAAGTCCATAGGATTGGCACGCACTCATGTTTGAAATAGAAGCTTTACGATGGGAGATTAAAGTTTGAATTATGAAAAACGTTAAGTTATATGCCTCTATTGTCGTGGCAATGTTAGGTGTAATGTCCTCCTGCGGACCGGATCTGGCCTCTTCCGGGGCGGTGAATGACCCATCAAGTTCCGAGAATGGCGGTTCCGGGAATGCTTCTTCGGACAATGGGAAAGAGGATGATGGTTCTGGTGGAGGTTCTGGGGCAGGTGACAGTGGCAACGTTGATTCTGACGACAATTCCAATATTGCAAAGGAATTTGCCGGCGGTGACGGTTCAGAGAAGAATCCGTATCTGATTAAGACCGCGGCTCAGTTGAGGAAGCTTTCAAATGATTGCGCAAAGGGAATTCATTACCGTGAAACTTATTTTCGGCTTGAAAATGATATCAGGTTCAATAAGAATGTTCTTGACGAAAGTGGGGAACTAAACGGAAATGAGTCTAGGTTTAAACAATGGATTCCGATAGGAAAAGATATCAGTCTGAAATTTGGTGGCAATTTTAATGGCAATGGACATACTGTTTATGGAATCGTTTGTACGAATGATTCTTATGACTTTACTGGTCTGTTTGGTGTATGCAGAACCGTTACTCATTTGACAATCAAAGACAGTTATTTTGAAGGTAAAGAGCATGTGGGTTCCATTGCTGGATTTATGGAACGCGTGATTAATTGTGTGAACTATGCTACGGTAAAAAGTACTTCTTCAGACACATATGTGGGGGGAATTGCGGGTTATGTGGACCTTTTCGTTGATTCCTGTGGAAATTTTGGCAAAGTTTATGGCGGAGATGCAGCTGGAGTCGCAGGACGCACAAGGCGTATTCGAAATTCATTTAATTATGGAAATATCGAGGGAAGCAGTTGTGCCGCAGGAATAGTGGCCTTTCTTCCAGGTTATGCATATGAGATTACGAATTGTGTAAACTTGGGCGTGATATCATGTCGAACATCGAAGAACTTGCGAGTAGGTGGCATAGCAAGCTGTTTCAGCCGTTTTCAAGCTGTGATTAATGTTGTGAATTATGGGATGATATTAAAGAATATCTCTGGAATTGGAGCATTGGTCGGAGCATATTTCAAGGATAATTCTGCAGGTTCCGGCAACTATACAGGACTTTGCCATGGATATTATTTGGAGAGTACAAGTTATAGCGCAGTGGGTGCCAATAGCTCACTATGTCCACAGACCGATGTCCTGTCAATGAAGCCGGAAGAAATGAAATCGCAGGATTTCCTTGATAAACTGAATGCTAATGTCGCAGAATTGAAAGAAATATATCCGAAATACAATTTCTGTAACTGGAAATTTGGCAAGGATGGCTATCCCGTTCTTGACTGGATGAACTGATATAATAATGTGGTTTGGAATGAAATCAATTAACAGAATAATAAGTTTGGTGGCAGTATTGTCTGTGCTTACGGCTTGTGGACCGGAATTGTCTCCAGATGAAAAAGGGAATAATAACGCATCAAATACAGAGACCGGAGGATCCGGGAACGGCTCTTCTGCCAATAATGGGAAAGATGATAGTGGAACTGATGGAGACTCGGGCAATGCCGAAGGTTCAGGCAGTTCTGGTGATTCCGGCAGTACGGGCGATACTGGAGAGTCCGGTGGGAACTCTGGAGATAATCAGGAGGTGAATCCTGACGACAAATTCACGATTGCAAAGGAGTTTGCCGGCGGTGACGGTTCAGAAAAGAATCCGTACCAGATAAAGACCGCGGCTCAGTTGCGGAAACTTTCAGCCGATTGCGCAAAGGGAATTCATTACCGCGAAATGCATTTTCGACTTGAAAATGATATCAGGTTCAACAAGAATGTTCTTGACGAAAATGGGGAATTAAATGGTATTGTTCTGAAATTTGAACAATGGGTTCCTATTGGAAAAGACTACAGTACTCCTTTCGGCGGATACTTTGATGGAAATGGGCACACAATCTCAGGGATAGTTTGTACGACGTGTAAAAACAAATTCATAGGACTTTTTGGTTATGTGAGAGCAAAAGTCTCTAATGTGACTATAAAAGATAGTTATTTCTCTGGTGATACGACAATTGGGGCAGTTGTTGGTTTCGGTGGCAAAGTAAGTAATTGTGTGAACTATGCAACAGTAAAATCTTCTGCACCATGCGCCGGTATTATTGGACGTGGAGGTAGCCTGATTGATTCATGTGCTAACTATGGGGCTGTGTATAGTAACAACCGTGCCGCCGGGATAACTGCCTATTTGGATATTGACAGTAAAATTTTCAACTCATTCAATTTTGGCACAATTGAGTGCAAAGGAAATTGGTGTGGCGGTATCGTCGCATCTTGTGCTGACGCCCAAATAATTTGTGCTAATAATGTGAATTTAGGGACCATTTCATGTCTGGCATCTCGTGATTTGGCTGTCGGAGGAATCGTGGGCTTTTGCAGACGCTCTAATGTATTTGAAAATATTGTGAACTTTGGCATGATTAACAAAAACGGAGGTGGCGTGGGCGCCCTGTTAGGGGAGTTCTATAAAAGCTCGCAATATGGTAGCAGTGTGGCTGGTGCGATGCTATATCATGGCTATTATCTGATAAACAGCAGTTATTGCGCTGTGGGAGCAGAAGTAGGTAATACTCTTCCAAAGACAGATGTGGTTTCAATGACTGCCGAAGAGATGAAGTCTAAAGATTTCTTGGCCAAACTCAATGGGAATGTTGAGGAGTTGCGAATGAAGTATGAGGACTATTCTTTCTGTAACTGGAAATTCGGCAAGGACGGTTTTCCTGTCCTTGTCTGGATGGAATAAAAGGGCTGTTAAAATGAAAAATAAATTTATTGAAATGAAGGCGTTAATAACGTGTTGTATAGCCGTCATCTCTATGTTTTGCATAGCAACATCATGTGAGAAGTCCGGTGACGGTAATGGGATTGTCGGAACTTGGCAGGAAGTTGGGAATGCCTCATACCCCGAGATTCTTGAAATCAGCAGGAACGGAGACTGGCATACATATCAGAAAGATTTTGCTTATGCCTCGGACAGATGGGGTGAATACACCTATGATGCAAGATCGGGGACGATTGTCGTCAGCATAAGAGCCGTTTCTGGAAACAATGGAGCATATACGGCCATCTATGTAATTCAGCATCTGTCAGAAACAAGGATGACATTGATTTGTGACCGTTATTCTGAATCCGCCCGTGCATACAAAAAAGTAAAGTGATATGAAAAAATTGTATTTTGTCTTTACCGTGTTGCTGCTGGCTTGCTCCTGCAAGACGTTGGCTCCATCTGGGGATACGGAAATAGCCGGTGGCGATTATTTCCGTCTGGCTTCCGTTGTCATGCAGGAGACGGATAAGTCTCCTTGCGCTTTATTTACATCTCCTGTTTATACAGCTGATTCCAGAACAGGGAATGCTCTTTTGGAATCCTTCTATGATACTCCTAATAAGAGGACGGTCCGTTTTATGTACGCTTTGCCGTTGTTCGTGTATGTCTATAATGATGAAGTGGCTAAATGCAGAATCAAATTAAATGCAGACGGGCTTGTTTCCGACATTAGTATCAATGGTATAAACGATTTCGATGCGGAGTCGTATTACTATGAATATGATGAGTTTTCGCGCCTTAAGAAGAAAACATATCGGGACAGTTACGGATATAGTGAGTGTTATAATTTTACTTATTCAGAAGTTGGCAATATTAGTCATATCAAGGGTGACTATCAATATAATATCAAGGGTGACTATCAATATAATCACCACGAAGAATGGGAATATTCCGTCGAGTATGCGGACATTCCGGCTAAAACAGCACCGCTTCAATTTTTAGTCGGAGATATGTTCGAATTCGAAGAAATTTTTGAACCTAACGAGTGGGTACTAATGGAGGCAGGGCTTTTGGGCAATACATTCCCGCATCTGCTGATTCAGAGCCTGACAGGAACAGATCTTGATAACGACTTTATGTCTTTGTTCAGCTATAAGCTAGATAAAAACGGGTATGTCTCTGAAATGACGGCTGTGACTTCTGCATCCGACGATACTAACCCTGAAGTTGTGACATGTAACTTCACTTGGGAGAAATCTTCTGTCCCTTCTTTTGTGCAATGGCATCTGTCTGAAAAATAATCAACGAAAATATTGGCGTATGAAAAAAATCGTGTTGCTCGGAGTAGCAATGTTAATGGCACTATCTTGTGTCAGTGTCGCTCCTTCTGATGGCGAGAGCAATAGAAATGAGATCGGCGGCAATGGAGAAAACGTGACGCCTGAACTGCCGGAATCGTCCGTTTGTTATGTGTTGTCTTCTATAGTCGATACCTATTCGGAGAAGAACACCGCGTCCGAAACGTATGGATTGTTTGGCAAAACTTCCTACATCTCGGTTGACTGGTGTGAGCGCCCTGTGCTGGAATCGTTCGAGTATGGGGACGGCGAAGATGTTCTGAAGTGTCGGTTTGTCTACGCGCTGCCGTCATACGTCTATCTGTATGCCGGTGACGATTGCATCAAAATGTCTTTGAATAAAGATGGGTATATCAAGGATATTGAATTTGACAAGTATGATACATTCGCGTTTGAGTATGATTCTAAGGGCAGACTTGTCGAACAGACAGACATTTATCGTGACGGTGATGCCGCACCGTCTTATCAGACTTGGACGTATTCTTATGATAGCAGTTCCAACCTTGTAGCTTACAATGACTGTGGATGTGAACATAATATAGAATATACATCAATCCCAGCCAAGACAATTCCGCTGCAGTATTGGTCCAATAATCTACAAGATGTAATGTTCTGGTTTGAGATGCCTCTTCTTGAAGCCGGACTGTTGGGCACGGCCGTTCCTCAGTGTCTTGTCAAGAGAATTTCCGGGGTGGATGAAGACGGCTATGAGGAAATTGTGTATAGCTATAAAGTAAATGCGAACGGATATGTCAAGGAGATGAAAGCCATCTGGTCAAGCGAAATATCTCCTGAACCGGCAACGGAAACATGTGTGTTTGAATGGGAGAAATATGTTTCTGAGAAAGACTGATTGTAACTTGCTATGCATTTCTTTATAATGAGGCAAAACCTACATATCGTAACTGCCTTGCTCGTAAGCTTTTTTTTGACGTCTTGTGCTGTGACGAAATTGAATACGTCAGATGTAATCTATCAGTCGATAAGGCAAGTCGACCCCCAGAGGGAATGCCCTTCGGGGGCGAAGATCTGCTTGACCTGCTATGTTTCTGAGTCTGGCACGCTTGGCGTAGCGGTCCAGAATTTAACACCGGAGATAATGGTTATAGACCAGACAAAGTCATTTTTCATCAATGATGGTAAGTCTGTTTCCTACTATGACCCGACAGTTGTCGTGACATCCAACACAAATTATTCCAGCTCGACAGGAGGAACTGCGGTCAATCTCGGTGCTGTCGCCGGGGCGTTGGGAGTCGGCGGGCGTGTGGGGATGCTGCTTAGCGGAGTCAATGTCGGCGGCTCGTCGACTGATGCCAATTCGATGACAACTACTGTTACAAAATCTGATTTGCCACAGGTCAGCATCGGACCTAAAGGCTGCATTGCTTTGCCGAAGGCTTTTCGGATTTCCGGTGTTGGATATATGGAGATGGGAAACAGATTGACATTCAGTCCAAGAATGACAGCCAACAATTCCTGCGTCCGTTTCAGTGTTTGCGTTTCATATTCTCTTGATGGGGGTAAGAATTTCCAGACGGTGGAAGCCGATTTTTATGCAAACTCATATATGACTTCTCGCGTTCAGAAAACGGGAAAGGTAAATGATGCGCTCCGGCATATATTAAAAGTAAAGCCGGACGCATTGTCGGAACCATGTAACATTTTGTATTTCAGGAATAACGTGAAGGGCAATAATGTATATGATTTGATTCGTGGTGATAATGTTTTCAAGAAATATGAGTAGGATGATGAAAAGTAATATACTCTTTGGGACCCTATCGTGTGTTGTCGTATCACTTGTGATTTCTTCGTGCGCCGCATATAAATATCAACAGATAAATGTGAAAGCCAAGCCAGGGACAATTGTAAGCACTCCTTCAAGGGAGCAGACGTGGGTAGTTCCAGAAAGCGGAAACGTTACTATTAAATTGCCGCGTGACGCATATTATGCCTATATGTGGGCTTCACCTGCATTTGATTCCGATGTTTCAGTTCCTTTTGCCTTGGATTATAAAGACAGAAGGTACGCCGAACTTGACGTGATGGAGTATTCCGGGATGGGACTTACGATCGCCGGTCTGGTTCCTATGCTCGTAGGGACTGTCGCTTTATGTGCCGGCAATGAAGACGTAGGTGTACCCTTATTCATAGGAGGCGTTATCCCTACATTGACGGGAGTCGGATTGGGTATGCCTGGAGGCCTTCAGAAAGGGCGCACGCAAATGAAATATCATTTTGAGTATGCCCCAGTTCAGTCTGCAAACACGGATCTGAGGCTCACAAAACCTGTAATTGACTATGTTGAAGACAGGCCGAAAGCGAAAGGAGCATCAGCGTATGGAACGGAAACTTCTGAGGCGCCGTCAAAGTCTGTCTTCGGAGCGCAAAAGACCACAAAGTCAAACAGGTCTGTTTCGGGAAAGACTTCAACGTCAAAGTCTGCCCATTCCATTAAGAAAGCCGATGTTTCCGGATCTTATACCGGAAGCGGCCAACTCTTTAAAGGGAATGATGTCATTGAGTCGTATTCGAATATAAAGATTGTGATAAAGTCCGCACCGAATCAGCCGCAAGGCAAAGTTGTGGTGAATGTGCTTGAGTCCAACGGCGGTGAATATTTCTCCGAACCATCAGTTTATTATGTAAAGGCTGATGCCAAGGGAGAATGTGCACTTGTCCATGAGGATATCAGTTCTGCAACAATCACAATTTATCGTGACGGCAGGATAACGTACAATCATCCGCTGGTTGAAATTGACGGTGAAATCTATAATTTGAAAATATCTGGGAAAAAGCAATGAAAAGAATACTGATGATACTTGCTGCCGTAGCCGTTTTCTGCGGCATCGTTTCTGGCTGTGAGACACTTGATAATACGTCATCATCTTCTTCTGGCATGTCGACGGTCTCTAAGCCCAAGGTTACTAAACCATCTTTTGACAAGTATTTGTCAACTACGGATCTGGATGGTTTCTCAATTAGGGTGAGATTCAAAACAGGGGGAGATGCGGAAGACAACATTGATGCGACTGTGCATTGGCAGAACTTTGCCAAGAAACCGTCAGCGAAGCCATCGAAAGGTGATTTGAAGAAGGTCGAAAGCATGCGTCAATACGGCGTGGCGACCTATCATAACACTGGCCCCCGGAAAGGGATGACGGAAAGCATTGTCTTTGACAAGTCACACGGCGGATACAACGGAGGCACTTATATTTATTATTATGTTGAATGTCGAAACAGCGTTGGAAAGGCGGAGACTGCTGTTGACTATGTAGTGGTGAAGAGATGATACCTCAGAAACCTTAACATGTTTTTGTATAAAAAGGGACAGGATATTATGAATATGTGTATTGATTCTCTTCTCAAATCAATACGTTGATATGGCGCTATCTGCTTAAAATTTGTATCTTTGTAGTCGGACCAAGAATGACGGATATGAATACAGGCATGAAAGAATTTCCTATTGGGGTGCAGACTTTTGACAAGATTGTCAAGGGCGATTATATATATGTGGACAAGACCGCGTATGTGTATGAAATTGCCAATAAGTTTGAGTATGTCTTTCTTAGCCGTCCGCGCCGTTTCGGTAAGTCTCTGCTGTCATCGACTTTCCACTCCTATTTTGCCGGAGAGAAGGAGCTTTTCGATGGCCTGAAGGCCGGAGAACAGGAGACGGAATGGGTAAGGCATCCTGTTTTCCATTTCGATATGTCTACGGCAAAGCATATGAATGAGGATCAGCTGCTTGACGAGCTGGATAAGAAGCTGTATGTTTATGAACAAGTGTATGGTCGTGGGGAGAAAGACCTGAACGTAAACCAGCGTCTTGAAGGGTTGGTGTGGCGTGCTGCGGAAAAGACCGGCGAGAAGGCCGTCATCATCATAGACGAGTATGACGCGCCGTTACTTGACGTGATGAATGACAAAGAGAGGCTTCCGAAGATGCGTCAGATAATGAGGAACTTCTACAGTCCGATAAAGAGCCTCGACCCCTATCTTCGCTTTGTATTCATAACAGGAATCAACAAGTTCGCGCAGCTTAGCATATTCAGCGAACTGAACAATCTAAAGAACATATCGATGCTCCCGGAGTATTCTGCCGTCTGCGGAATTTCGCAGTCGGAGCTTGAGCGGGATTTCGTCGAACCGATAAAGGCTCTTGCCGAAGCGGAAGGCGTGAGCGAAGAGAGGGCGCTTGAACTTTTGAAGGAGAACTACGACGGCTATCATTTTTGTGCAGGCTCGGAGGATATCTATAATCCGTTTAGTCTGCTGAATGCTTTTTCTGACAGGCGTCTGGGATCATATTGGTTCGGTTCAGGCACGCCGACTTATCTGGCAGAGCGTCTGGAGCATCGGTCAATAGATGAACGTGAACTTGACGGGATGTCAGGCATCTCCCTTGACACTTTCGATGTCTCTCCTGAACTGAGCGATGACGTTATACCGATGCTCTATCAGACGGGTTATCTTACGATAAAGGGCTATGACAGGCAGTTTGACAGCTACACTCTCGGCTACCCAAACAAAGAAGTCCGTAATGGTTTCTTGAAATGCCTTCTTGCCCGTTACCGCAGCACCGACCCGATGAACGCGTCCTTTGTGCTTCAGTTCAATCTTGCCTTGCAGAAGGGCGACATAGACACCGCTTTGCGGCGTATGCAGGTTTATATGTCCGCAATGCCTAACGACCTTGAGAACAAGACAGAGAAGCATTATCAGACAATGCTTTATCTGATATTTTCGCTTCTCGGTTACTACATCCGGACCGAGGAAAAGTCTGCCGTCGGGCGTGCCGATGCAGTATGCTGGACCGCCGACTCCATTTATGTCTTTGAATTTAAGGTGGACAGCACTGCCGAGACGGCTCTGAGGCAGATAGACGACAAGGGGTATATGATACCTTACACATTTGAGACCGGCAAGCGTCTCGTCAAAGTCGGAGTCAATATCTCGACCACCTCTCGAACTCTTGATGGCTGGACTGTGGCTGTGTCTGATTGAAAATGCTGTTGAGGAAAACATTGACGATGCTTCTTTTGAACGCCTTGTGCCTCTGCTCTTTTGCGGGGACGAGGCGTGCGCTTGTGATCGGAATCGGGGAATATGAGGATCCGGCGTGGGGGCAGATTCACGGGGACAGGGATGCAGGGGCGGTTGCTGGGATGCTGCGGGAAAACGGCTTTAGGAACCTTTCCGTGCTGGTCGGGCGGGAGGCGACCAAGGCTGCGATTGTCGCGCAGTTTGAACTTCTTGCCGGACGCTGTGAAACGGGGGACACGGTCTATGTGCACTTTTCCGGACACGGGCAGCTGATGACGGATGTCGATGGGGACGAGAGCGACGGCTGGGACGAGTCGTGGATTCCCTACGATGCCTGTAGGAAATACTGCCCTCGTGACCGTGGAGAGCGGCATCTGTGTGACGACGAAATCAATGTGCTGCTTACCTCGGTGCGCGAGCGAATTGGCGAGGATGGCCTGCTTGCAGTTTCCGTAGATGCCTGTCATGCGGGGGATTCCACACGCCGTCCGGAGCAGAATACCGTCGTGCGCGGTGTCTATGACGGGTTCGTCATTCCCTTGACCGGACGGCATCGCGCTGCTCGGCGTCGTGAACGGTGGCTGACCCTTTCCGCCTGCCGCGACTACCAGCTGAATCAGGAACTTCCGGACGGTTCGGGACGGCTTTCCGCGGCTCTGTGCACGCTGGCTGCGGAACTCTGCGGACTTGAAAATGATGAACTGCTTGCCAAAATCAGCGAATTTTACAACAGGAATGGGGCTCGTTCCCGCCTGCCTCAGGCTCCTATCATGACAGGGGAGACCGATATTCGCAGATTTTCGGATATATTTGTGAAGAGAGATTGAATGCAATGAGGCTGATTTTGAAAAAATATTCGGACATCGATTATGTCCGGGGCATACATTCCGGTGCCTCTGACATCCAGATGCATTTTTATCGGAAATGCCGCCGCCTGTTCGACCGCGGTACCGCGAAATACGGTAACATCGATGCCGACGAAAAGGCCGACCTTTTTCAGGACGCTTTCGTGATTCTGTGGGAAAAGATAGAGAATGGGAGCATATATATTGCCGAGGGAAAAGTGGTTGCGGCGCGACGGAGTGGTGTCATTGCCGAGATCCCGGAACTGTCCGGCTATTTCATGAGGATTGTGCGGAACCTCTACCTTGAACGGCTGCGCGATAAGGGGAGTGTCGAGGCGATTGACGAATGGCACGAATGTGCTGCGGATGAGCCGCTCTGGTGGGACAAGTCTCTGGAACTTATGCGCGAACAGATTGTGCGTCAGTCCTTTATGGCTCTGCCGCACCGTTGCCGGGAAATTCTCACTATGTTCTACTACAAGAATATGAGCCTTGAGGAAATCCTTGAAAGGCGTGTCGGAAACCAGTCCTACAACGCTCTCAAGACGGGAAAGTCCAAATGCCTCACGCTACTCAAGGCTCGTGTGAACGATACGTTCCGGACCGCAGGCATCAAATTATGAAAAATTAACAAGAATATGAATGATAGACAGATAGATGATGCGACCCTCGAACGGGAAATCGGGGATGCCGTGCGTGATGTGGCCGGGAAACGTGCCATTATGAACGGTTGGGACGGGGAATTTAAGGACCATTCCCGTCACCGGAGGGTTGTCGCATGGAGCGTGCTGGCAGCATCCTGCGCCGCAGTGCTCGTGATGTTTTTTATGACAATGGTTTTCGTAAACCCGAGAAATCCAGTTATTCCTGAGCCTGTGCTTCGTGGCGGAACGTCGTATGAGACGGCTCTGCGGCAGATTGATTCCCTGATTTCGGCCGGCAATGTCAGCCTTGCGGCCGAGCGGATTGACAGCCTCAAGACCCGCGCGGAGTACGAGAGGATGCTGATTGACGACGTGATTGCCCGGATTGGCGAACTGGAAAACAAAGTCAAGAAATGAAGTTTTCAACCTTAATTGCCGGCCTCGTCCTGCTTTTGGGGAGCATCGACAGCATGAGCGCGGCATCCTCACCATCATCCTGTGTGGTTACCGACACCACTGCATTTTCCAAGGCACAGTGCCTGAATATGGGACTGAAATTTCTGAATCAGGGAACTGAAGAGTTCAATGCTGACCGTTACTCCGATTCGGTGAACAGTTTCGAGCAGTCCCTCTACTGGATGTCCCGTGCTGACGAACGGGCTATGTCAGTGTTGTGTCTTACCCAGTTGTGCTTCATTCAAGAATATTGCGGCGATATTGCCGGTGCGCTTTCTCGTCTTGAGACAGCGGATGCGTTGATTGACTGCACAATGGAAAAGGAGAAGCTTGATGTAGTCAGAGAACGCCTGCGCATCTATAGGAAATATGGAATGGACGACCGGATGCCGGATCTTATTGCCAGTGTCGATTCACTTAAACGAGCCACGGAGAGTCCCGTCATAAGGCGTTCGTGCAGCAAGATGCTTGCGGACGAGTTTGAACGCGAGGGCAATTCTGTGAGTGCCAAGATATTGTATTCTGAAATCCTCAGTGATTTTGATTCCGGAATATCACTGGACACTGATTACGGTGAACTTTATGATACCCTGCGGAAACTACGTGCCTTGAGCATTGATGCGAAAGAATATGACGACGCCTTGAAGTATAGTCGCAGAATGCTGAAAATGGCGGAATCAATGCCGGAAGTCAGTGATGTCGGGCTTGAATATTTCAATATAGCCGAGGTTTATCAGAAATCCGGGGATATGGTCCGTTGCTTTGCTGCCTCCGATTCTATATCGTTGTATGATAGGGATATGATTTCGACTAGCCGCCATCTTCAATTACGGGCAATGATGCGCGGAAGATTCGGAAAATGGACTGAGGCGGCACGGCTTTATGAAGCCGCGGATTCTGTCCTTGCCCTTTGCGGCGCGGAGGCATGGACGGAAAGGATGAGAGTACGGTATATTCTTGCCGGAGCGCTCTATCAGTCAGGCGATTATACCGGCAGTCTGCGTCTTTATTCGGAGCGTTTCGATTGGTGCAGGAAAGTCTATGGTGAAGTTTCTGACATGACCATGCAGGCTCTCTGCAATCTGGCCAACATGAAGGCTGTTGTTGGCGACATTGAGGGCGGCAGCAGGGACTATATGGAAGTGGAGCGGCGGCTTACTTCGCGAATTGCGGAGCGGCTGCGCTTTCTTCCGGGCGAAGCCCGCGGTGCCTGCTTGTCCGAGATGCTTGACATTGCATTCAGAATGTCCGCGTTCGGAATTAAGGCTGGGCATGAATGCGACGCCTTCACGGAAAGTTCATGGGACGCGCTTCTGATGGCAAAGGGGCTACTACTCGCTTCGGAACGCGGTGCCTCGGAGATTGTCCGGAGTAACGGAACGGAGGAGGACAGGAGACTGTATTCAGAAATCTGCGACCTTCAAAGCAGGCTCTCTGAACTTGAGCGCGTGGGCTGTGCCGATGCTTCAGACCTTACCGAAACTGCTCGGCAACTGGCTGTTGCGGACTCCCGTCTGGCAGCACAATGCGCCTATTATGGGGATGTGGGAGCATTTCTGAAAAAGAATGCATCTGCCGTGAGGGCTTCGCTTGAGGAGGGCGATGTGATTGTGGATATGACGGACTTTAATTCGTCCGATGGCACGCACAAGTACTGCGCGTATATAATCACCCACGATTCTCCGTGTGCCAGATTCGTATATCTTTGTAACTCTTCGGTTCCCGATGCGCTTCTGGAAGATGGCTCGGCGGGAGTATGGCGCAAGACTGATTCTCCCGAGGCTATGAACTTTGCTGGCGCTCTTTCCTCTCTAATTTCAAAGAGCTGTGCACAGAACGGAAATGTCTATGTGGTGCCTTCCGGGGCGTTCCATCTGCTGCCGTTCGAGTCATTTTCCCTTTCTGACGGACGGCTGTTTGGTGATGTGTTCAATGTGGTGCGCCTTTCTTCGGCGAGGGATGTTGTAGATATTTGTCGCGCAGGCAACTTCGCCACACGCCGTCTTTCCGCCGCCTTGTTCGGAAATCTGGATTACGGGATGGCATATCCCCAACTTCCGGCCACCGCCACTGAAATCCGCGACATATCCAGGATTCTCGGAAAGCGGACCACGGCTCGCATATATTCCGGACACGATGGCACCGCAGCCGCATTCCGCGCCCTCGCTGGCCGATCTCCAAACATAATTCATATCGCGACCCACGGCTTCTGGTATACCTCGGACGACTCCGTTTCCTCTGGGACTATGACAAGCTATGGAAGCGCGATGGACCGCTCCGGTCTTGTGATGTCTGGGGGAGATCTCCTGACGGCCTCCGAAATTGCCGCTCTCGACCTTTCTGGCACATCTCTCGTCTGCCTTTCAGCATGCGATACCGGGCAGGGACAGGCCACCCCGGAAGGTGTCTATGGCCTGCAGCGTGCGTTCCGAAAGTCAGGCGTGCGCTACATTCTGATGAACCTCTGGGAATCAGGCGACCGCGCCTCATCCCTCTTCATGAAGGAGTTCTACTCAGCCCTAACCTCCGGACGATGTACCATTCCCGAAGCCTTCCAACGCGCCCGCACAGTCCTTCGTGACAAGTTTCCCGAGCCTTTCTATTGGGCCGGCTTCATACTTCTCGATTAACTGACGCTGCGGGATCTTATGACGGATCGACGTCAATAGTGATGTGGGAGTCGTATTTGCGTTCGGTGGCAAAACTTCTTATGAATCTGCCGAGCGCGGACTTGTTCGCCGAGAGATTCCGGTCCTTGGGCAGGCTGATTCTGATGATTCGGATGTATTCGTCGCGCAGTTTGTCGACTGCCGGGGCAAATGTAGGCGTGACCTCAACGCCCTGACCAGGGAATGTCCCGGCACCTCGGAGCACCAGAGAGAGCGTTCCGGCGAGCCTGTCAAGGCGTTCCAATTTTTCGTCTCGCAGGATGATGTTGATTATCCGGGTGTATGGAGGGTAGTGGAATGCCTGGCGTTCTTCGAGAAGTCCAGTCTTGTAGTCTGCGGCTGTGACTGGTGTCGGAAACTGTTCGTCAGAGACACTTTCATATTGGAACGGCGCACTTGTGTTCTCGTTTAGAAGCATTTGATAGACAGGATGTTCCGGCTGTGCGGTCTGGATGACGAAAGTTCCTTCCTGACCACGCCGCGAGCATCTTCCCCGGAACTGCTCAAGAAGCTGCATTGCCTTTTCATCCGCCCTGAAATCCTGCTGCCCAAGCAGCGAGTCGGCTTGAAGGACTGCCACGAGACTCAGGTTGTCAAAATCGAAACCCTTGGTCAGCATCTGCGTGCCGAGCAGAATGTCTATCTTTCTATCAGCGAAGTCCTTGAGCACCTTCTTCTGCCATCCTGCCTTTGCGCTGGTGTCGGAGTCGAGCCGGGCCACCGTCCGTTCCGGAAATATCGCCTTGAGCTCCTCCTCAATCTTTTCCGTCCCGGCTCCAAAGGCTATAAGCCGGCCGTTGCACAGTTGCTGCGTCGTCTGACCAGCACCGTTCCCGTTCAGAACCTGGGCGTGCCCCAAACCGGAGGCGTCAGGCATGTTAGGCCTCGGATGCGGTATGTGTTCGGACCAGGCCGTCGTGTAGCCGCAATGGTTGCAGACGAGACGGCCTCGAGATTTCTGCAAGTTGAGGCTCACATTGCAGTGCGGGCAGCGTATTATTGCCCCGCATTCGCTGCACTGCACCGTCGTCGCGTAGGACTTCCTCGCACGCAGAACCATTGCCTGTCCTCCGGTTTCAAGCGTATTCTTGAGAATTTCGATGAGCTTTCTGGATATGGAGCCTACCATTCCATGCTTCTTTCTTTCCGCATTCGTGTCTATGAGCACGACGTCAGTATTCCCATTTCCGTGGAAGCGCTCGTTTAGCGTGATTTGCCGGAACCTGCCGCAGGCACAGTTATAGAGGGATTCGAATGAGGGTGTTGCCGATCCGAGGAGTATGTCGCAGTGATGTTCTGCGGCAAGCATCAGGGCGACATCGCGTCCGTTGTAGCGCGGGGCAGGGGAGTCCTGCTTGTAGGAACTATCGTGCTCTTCGTCCACGATTACAAGTCCGAGGTCGTGATGCGGCAGAAAGAGGGCGGAGCGGGTGCCGAGCAGAATATGCCCGTTTTTACGGTTCTGTGCTTCGTCGGATTTGTGCTCTACTGATTTCATTACGCATTGCCTCTCGCTCGGTGTAAGCCCCGAATGATAGACGAGCAGTTTCCCCGGGAAGTATTTCTCAAGGCGCTCCTCCAGCTGCCGGCTCAGCGCAATCTCAGGCACGAGATAGAGAACATTTTTTCCAGAATATATGGCCTCCTGCGCAAGCTTTGTGTAGATTTCCGTCTTTCCTGAGCCGGTAATGCCTTGAAGGAGAGCAGGTTTACCTGCCTGAAAAGCCTCCTCAATCTTTCCGTAGGCCTCCAGTTGTGAGGGAGATAGAACCAAAGTATCCGAATCCTCAAATCTTTCCGTAGCACCATAAGACTGCGCTTCGGCATTTTCACTTCCCGAAGCAAGTTTTTCTCCATTGCCGGCAATCTCAGCATCTGAGAGTGAACTCAGTTGCCCATTAAGTTCTGCAATCTCGGCTTTGAGACGCTCGATTACGCTCTCTTTCTTTGCTCTGCGGAGCTGTTCTTCTCGTCGTTCAATGCGTTCCTTAATCCGGCCAATTCGCAACAAATGTTTTTCATAATCCCTTTGTGCCCTAAGCTCCGCCTTTGCATTACGGGACATTCCGGAGGCAATCATCTTCATTGACGGATAGGCCATTTTATAAACCTCCCCGATGCTGCACATATAATAGGAAGCAATCTGTCTCCACAATTCAATCTCTTCCATACCCACCGCAGGCCAGTCAAGGACTTCCTCCACAGTTTTCACTTTATCCGGTGCGGTTGTCGGATTGACGTTCACTCTGCTGACCACTGCGACATATTCCTTTCCCGCAAAACGCAGCCGGACTCTGTCTCCGACAGCGACATCCCTTGACTCTTTCCCGTGAGTGGTACAAAACTCTTTTACAGCTCCGCCCAGCGCATAAACCGGCTCCCACTCCAACTTGAGCGGCACAATCACTGATATGAATCCGGTTTCGAACATATCCGACAAAGTTACTCAATCGCTGTGAAAATCTGAAGAGAAGCGGGAGAAAAGTGCCCTATGTCTCAACCACGAATGACTATCCGTTTATGGGCGGTTTCAGAATAAAGGTCATAGAGGTCGATTGTCCGATTGGCATCGATGGTGTAAGGCGTCTGAAGTATTATGCCAACAATAATAAACTCTATTGGAATTCAGTTTCAAACGCCAGCAAATACAACGTGTATTATTCTCAATCCTCTTCTAATGGGCTTTGGAATTTGTTTGACAGTACAACTGATACTTATACCGACCTCACGGCGTATTCTGCAGGTGCTTTTTATTTTGTCGTAATCGCGATCAATAATAATTATGTAAAAAGCTCCTATTCTTCTACCGCGTATTGTACAATTCAAAGTAGTGGCGGCGGAAGCGGAAGTGGAAGTGGAAGTGGTGGTGAAAATAGTGGCGGAGGAAACTGAGGAGGTTCAACAACCTCATTACCTTCAGCTCCCACTGGACTTACAGGCTCTCGCCAAGGTCCCGCAATGTATCCGTATGTGTATTTGAACTGGAATTATACAAGCGGTGTAGATAGTTACATTATCTACCATTGGAAATGAGGGGTATTGTTTACCTTAAACACTCCCAACTACCTTTACGGTCGCTGCCAAGGCGCTTGAGATAACCGTATTCTTTCAGTCGGCTGATGATGCGTGATACAGAACGCGCACTAATGCCCGTGATTCTGGCTATCTGAGGCTGGCTGATTTTCGGTGAGGCAATGATAACTGTATAGACCTGTTTTTCATCGCCAAAATCATCGCCAAAGTCCAGTTTCATTTGATGCTCTAAAATGCTAAGTCGCTGATTTTCAGTAGAAAAATCGTCGTTAAAATCATCGCCACTTACTGCGCCAAGGTTGGCGATGTTACGGGGGCGCTGGATTGTGACTCGCACGCCGCCGCAGTTTTCCTCAAAGAGGGGATCAGGCAGACCGACACCCTGGAGGGCCCTGCGTATCTTCTTGATGCCACGGCCCCAGGTTTCGACAAAGCCGGCGAGGAAGAAAACGTTTGCGATGAGCGGATTGCGCTGGCGGGATGAATGCTCCTGCAGCAGCATTTCTACCGGGAAGTCTTCCGGCAAGGTGCCTTCGTTCCAGACGGAAATGCGGTCGTTATAGACTTTCATCTGAACCCAAGTGCCGGTGTACAGCCTGTGAATGAGGGCGTTGTATATAATCTCGCGCAGAGCTGCTTCCGGAATCTCCAACGGCTCCGTGCGCTTCATCCCTTCATACCCTATATAGGAAACAAGGTACTTGGACCGAAGGACCTTCATAATCCTGTCGGCCATCCGGATGATGTCTCCCTCGATAATATCCTGGAAGAGGAGGTCGGATTCGTCGCTGATGAATCGGCCAATGCGGAAGTCAATATTGCGTACAAAATCCTTGGGATGTGAACCGAATAGGATGAGGGCCGCGATACGTAGATTGCCGGACTCAGAGATGAGGTGCAGGTTTTTGAGGATTGTAAGGGTCTCGTCTTTCAGGGAATCTGCGGGAAGGCGTTCCTCCTCGACGGCTTTCTTCAGGAAATAGTCGATCGCTTCACGGTCGATGTCCTTTTCAATGGAGGCATTGGGCACTTCCATTTCATCCCAGTGCATTCCCATCTTTGAGAGAAGAAAACGCTCAAGGGCTTCGCCTCGGAGAGTCTGATTCGTTGCGCCACTGCGATAGTAGATGACGCCGTCAAGAGTGATGGCCACGTTGCTGGGATGAACCACTATCTCAATGTAGTCGGTGCCACTCACAGTCTGCTTATTGACATCCGGTACGATGCCTAGCTTGTTGATAATCTTGTTGGGCAGTTTCTCCAGCAGTGACTTGATGCCGTCAAGGCCAACCGGTGTACCGTCATCAGCTGTGCCGATGTTGATGATGCCGCCCTGCGCGTTGGCAAAGCCGCAGATCCACTCCAACCATTCATCTTTCCAAATGGTCTTATTCTCAACAATATGTGTTTCTTCCATCATAAGCGATACGGTACATCTTTGCAAATTTAAGGTTTTACGGCAAGAATAGCAAAAGAAAGACTGAACATATTTGTAGCTGTAACTATTATTAGTGTAGTTGTCGCATTCAGTACTGAGGTTGTCATTCTTGAAGGTGACACAATTAGGCACACATCTTAAAGAAAACCCCTCTCAGAATGTACTGAGAGGGGTTTGAAGTGGTGCCACCGAGAATCGAACTAGGGACACAAGGATTTTCAGTCCTTTGCTCTACCAACTGAGCTATGGCACCATTTCCGTTTTGGGATTGCAAAGGTAGGAATAAAATTTTACTTTGCAAATTTTTGGACGCATATTTCTTGAAAAAAATGATTTTCGTCTTTATGTTTTGAGGATATGCAAAGCATTTATATCTTCGCGTGGGAATCCCTTATGGCAGATTATACCGCCGCTACGAGGATATGAGGCAGCAATGGAGTATAATGACCCGATAATAACGTCACGGACCGTGTTCGCCAGAAACTGCGAGGTCCGGAAGATCGACAGGAAGACTGCCGATTCGTTCCTTGATGCCAACCATGTTTATGGAAAAGCCTCGTGCCGAGACTGCTATGGTCTGTTTCGCCGGCGAACCACGGGGGCCGCAGAACTGCGTTCGCTTTTCGGCAAGGACTCAATGGCGATCTCTGGTGATAGCCGCATGGCTGTCGACTCCTCGTCTGGGGAACTTGTGGCTGTGGCAACGTTTTCGAACGCCCGCCGCTGGGAAAAGCAGGGGAGAACCGTGCGTTCCTACGAATGGGTACGCTATGCCTCTCTTGATGACACTCGTGTGATTGGCGGTATGGGCAAACTTCTGGACGCGTTCATCACCGACCGCCACCCTGACGACATAATGACCTATGCCATCTCCACAGCCATTCCTGGCCGTCCTCTGCGTTCAGGCTTCGATTCCGAAGGCAACGTCTTCCGCAAGCTCGGCTTCATTGAGGAATCCCGTCGCACCTTTCCCTCCCGCATCAAGGGCGAAGAAGGCCGTCTCTCCACCAGCATCAAATTTCGTCTCAAGCTCACCGATTGGGAATAAAAAAACCTGAAAGGATTTCTCCGTTCAGGCTCTGATTCTAACATTCTAATTCAACTTTCTGTCAAGCGCCCCTTCAGAACAAGTTCTTCAGTTTGTCAAAGAAAGACTTGTCATCTCGTGTAGGATTAGGCACCACATCCGCAGACCTTCCGAGCGCCTCGACAAGCTCCTTGCTCTCGCGGCTGAGTTTCTTCGGAATCCAGACACCAATCTTGACGTAGAGATTTCCGCAGCCGTAGCTGTTCACGGACGGAAGTCCCTTGCCGCGCATCGTGAGCACGGTGCCGGACTGTGTGCCCGGCTCAATCCTGAGCTTCTGTGACGTGCCGTTGAGACACGGGATGTCAACCTCGCATCCGAGCATCGCGTCTGTCACTGAAATCACCTTAGTGTAGAACAGATTGTTGTCCTTGCGCTCAAAGTCCTTGTGCGCGTCAATGTCGATGACAACGAGAAGATCGCCGTTGATTCCATTGTTCTTGGCCGCATTTCCGGCCCCTGTCACTCTGAGCTGCATTCCGTCCTCGACTCCTGCGGGAATCTTCACGCGCACTGTCTCGCGCTTTCTTACGAGACCGCTTCCCCCACAGCTCGGACAAGGATTTGTCACAATCTTCCCTTCACCGCCGCACTGCGGACATGGCGAGTAGGCGACCGTTTGTCCGAGGAATGACTGGACGACCCTCTTGTATTGTCCTGTACCCTTGCAGGTCGGACAGGTCTTGATGTCGGCAGCTGACTTTGCGCCTTTGCCACCGCATGCCTGACAAGGCACGAATCTTTCGATAGTGATTTCTTTCTCGACACCGCGAACCACTTCCTCGAGGGTTAGACGGGCGTGAACCCTAATATCCTTGCCCCTTGAAACGCGTTCTTGCTGACGGGCGCCACCGAATCCGCCGAATCCGCCGAATCCACCGTCGCCGCCGAAACTTCCGGAGAACCCTCCGAACGCGCCTCCGAACAAATTGTTCAAGATGTCGTTCAAGTCTCCGAACCCGCCACTGAAGTCAGGTCCCGGATTGTCTCCAAGGCCGGCATGACCGAACTGGTCGTACTTCTTTCTCTTTTCCGGATCGCTGAGCACAGCATACGCCTCGGCTGCCTCCTTGAACTTCTCTTCGGCTTCCTTGTTGCCAGGATTTTTGTCCGGATGATATTTTATTGCCAGCGTTCTGTACGCCTTCTTTATCTCGTCGGCCGTCGCCGTTTTCGCTACGCCGAGCACGTCATAATAATCTCTCTTTTCTGCCATAATTGCCGCTTCTCCTATTTTCTCGCTAATTGACTGATGTCATATGGGAGTCTCAAATTCCCACAACAACCTTGGCGAAGCGTATCACTTTGCCGTTGAGTTTGTAGCCGGTCTGGACAATGTCGAAGACCTTTCCTTTCTTTTGGGGATCTTCAACCGGGAACTGGGCTACAGCCTCATGCTCGTCAGTGTCGAAGTCAGTGCCCATCGCCTCTATCGGTGTGAGCCCCTTGCTCTTGAGGTAGGCCATGAGTTTATTGTAAATCAGTTCCGTGCCTTCTTTTGCCGCAGCCGCGTCGTTGGATTCGGCAAGAACCTTCATCGCCCTTTCGCAGTCGTCCAGCACCACAAGAATTCCCTTGATGGTGTCTTCGGCCGCTGTGGCCACCATATCCAGTTTCTCCTGTGCAGTACGGCGCCTGAATGTGTCGAACTCAGCCATCAGCCTGACATAAGCGTCTTCTGTTTTGGCCAACTTGTCACCTGTGGCTGTCAGTTTTTTCTCCAGTTCAGCCGTGGACTTCTTCAGTTCCTCCAGTTCGTTATTTTCATCGGCAGCCTTTTCCTCATTCTCATTGCTCTCTTCCTCAGGCTTCCCGGAAGTTTTCTCAGCGACTTTCTCGTCAGGAATAACTTCTTGTTCCTCAATCCTTTTCTCAACTTTCTCGTTGTGTTTCCTGTTCTTGCTCATATCTTATTTCTCCATTTTATCAAACATATTGCACGACCCGATACGCCCGGAATTCTCATCAGGGCATATCAGACCCACCCGCTCTAACTCAAAGAGCAAGCCGCGTCCCAATTAATGACATTTTGTCATATTCCCGCCTCTCGAAAATAATTGAAGAATTAAATAAAGCAGCCGAAGGAAAGGGGATGCATAAAAGGATGTGATGCAAGGCGCACTGGGGATTTCAACACCGGAGCAACCTTATGGTTGTGAGGATTTGAAATTCACATGCAACGAAGCAGGCCGCCTTTTAGGCGCCCCGCTGTCATTTAAAGAATTTGTCGACCTCCCTCACAGCCTCCGGCAAGGCGAAGACCACGACGCGGTCATATTCCTGAATCTGAGTGCTTCCAACAGCGATGAACGAGTTGTTGCCGCGAATCACTCCACCGACAATCGCGTCCTTCGGAAAGTCAAGATCCATTAGGCTGCCGGAGGTTATCTTTGCGTCCTTGACGACGATATACTCCAGAACTTCGGCATTCGTCCCGTTCATATATTTGATGAAACGCACCTTGTCGCTCAGCGTAAACCTGAAGATGCGGCTGGCCGTGATGAGTTTTTTGTTTATGACGGCGTCGACTCCCATCCCCTCGGCAAGTCGAATGTATTCGATATTCTCCACTTCCGCGATGGTTCTCGGAATTCCGAGTTTTTTTGCCGCAGCACAGGCGAGAATGTTCGCCTCTGATGAGCCGGTGAGCGCAACGAATGCATCGAAATTGCGTATATCCTCCTCTATGAGCACGTCCGAGTTTCGTCCGTCTGCATTGATTACGGCAACTTTGTCTCCCAGTGTCTCAGAAAGTTCAAGACAGCGGCTCTTGTTGTTGTCGATGATTTTTATGACATTGACCTTCCCGATGATTTGGCGCGCCACCATCTCCGCAGTGTGGCTTCCTCCGAGAATCATGACCTTGTTCACCTCGAGATTCACCATCCCTATGAGTTTCATCAGCATCTGCGTGCCTTCACGCTTGGAGATGATGTAGACGAGGTCGTGGTACTTGAACTTTGTGTCAACCTTAGGGATTATCGTGGAGTTGTTCCGTGATATGGCGACGACGCGGAACTGCAGGTCTTCAGACGTCGCGTGGCGGCTCAAGTCCAGTACGTTCATATCCAGGAGAGGGGAGTCATCCTCCACTTTGAACACGGACATCTGCACCCTACCTCTCGCGAAATCCATCGAGTCAGTGGATGCGTTGTGACGCAACAAATCAACGATTTCATTTGCTGCAATCTTTTCCGGATAGAAGAGCAGATCGATGCCCATTTCCGTAAATATGTTCTTGTTCTCGAACGACAGGTATTCCTCGGTGTTGACGCGGGCGGTGACTTTGCGGCTGCCGAGTTTCTTGGCCAGAATCGCGCTGACAATGTTCACGTCCTGTGACTCTGACGGGTTCACGGCGATGAATAGGTCCGCCTCCGGCACACCGGCTTCGCGAAGCACTCCGATTTCGGACGAGTTTCCGTTCACTGTGACGATGTCAGCGATTGCCGACAAGCTGTCAAGACGGCCCTGGTCGCTGTCAATGACCGTTATATCATTGGATTCGTTGCTCAGCATCTTGGCCAGATGCGAGCCGACTTCTCCTGCTCCTGCAATAACTATCCGCATAACTTTCAGTAAGCGTTTAAATGATTACTTAATACACTTAATGCCCAACAACGCCCGAGGAATCATGCAACCGTCATAAAGCCCAGCGACATTGTGTCTCCCGTGGCCGTGCGCCGCATCATTTCCCGGCTGTTTTTCAGCGATGAGCCTTGACGCATCTCTGTGCGCTCTCCATACGGCCATGAAGAAGTCCATGCGGAACGACAGAAGATAGACCATCGCCGAGCATCCGTCCAAAATCTTTCTGCAGAAAACCCTCAACGCCGCTTTCCTCCTTCCTATCGTCCGGGCGAGGTTTTTGTCGAGCAGGAGGATGTTGTTTCTGTAGTTGAGATAGAGCTTCTGCGGAGAGTTCTTCGGCAGGGTCCCACCTCCGAGGTGATAGACCGTCGACTCAGGTACCACCGTCACCTTCCACCCCTCAAGTTGCATCCTCCAGCACAGGTCGATTTCCTCCATGTGCGCGAAAAACCTGTCGTCCAGCCCTTCGAGTGAGTTCCATACCGAGGCACGGACTGCAAGGCATGCTCCCGTAACCCACAGCACGTCGGTCGGAGTGTCATACTGCCCGCTGTCCTTCTCAACCTTTCCGAGAACACGTCCGCGGCAGAAAGGGTAGCCGAAACGGTCGATCCATCCGCCTGCCGCTCCTGCATATTCAAACATATCGCGCTCGTACCAGCTGTGCAGCTTCGGGCCGCAAGCACCGCATTCCGGATGCTCTTTCATCCATTCTGCGAGCGGCCGCAGCCAGTCCCGCGTGACCTCGATGTCCGAGTTGAGCAGAATGAACAGGTCGTAAGGAATGCTGCGTGCAGTCTTCCCGGATGCCGGACCACTATCTTCAGATGGATTGTCGCACAGCATTTTAAGCGCCCTGTTGTAGCCTCCCGTGAACCCATAGTTCTTATCGAGAGGAATCCTGCGCACTGACGGAAACTCTTCCGCCATCATTTCCATCGAACCGTCTGTCGATGCGCTGTCGGCCACAATGACTTCTGCTCTGTCCGGCTGCCCGTCGGCTTGGTGCGACCCGTTTCCGGCGATGCTCGTTTCCAAACTGGAGACGCCGCCGTTGAACATTGCCACGGAATCAAGCAGCGGAGGCAGAAACATCCGCAGATAATCCTTTGTGTTCCAATTTAATATGACGACGGCTATTTTCATTGTGCAAAGATTTTACGACTTTGCCGCACATTTTTACTTGCAGTCGCAGCTGTCTCCGCATCCGCATTCCTTGCCGTCTCCGCATCCTTCGCAGCCGCCTTCTCCGCAGTTTCCGCCGCACCCGGAGCAGCCTCCCGCGAGTTCTCCGTGGAGACCTTCCTTGATTTCCTTCTCTGTCGCAGGACGCACGTTCACAATTTCGCCTTTGAAATTCAGCGTCTTGCCGGCCATAGGGTGATTCACGTCGACCTTGACTGTCTTTGCTTCCACCTTCAGGATTTTTGCCGGGACCGGCTGCCCGAACTGGTTCACGAGAGTGATGTTCGAGCCTTCAACGAGCAGATCGTGACGCACATTTCCCTCCTGATCGGAAAATGCCTCCACCGGAAGGTCGATAATCCTCTGTGGGTCAACGACTCCATATCCCTCTTCAGGAGTGAGCGTAAATTCAAACTTGTCCCCGGCTTCAAGTCCGGCTACCTCCTCCTCAAACTTCGGCAGAAGGTATCCCATTCCGTGAATGAAGTCCAGAGGCCTCTCCACAGTACATTTGTCAACAATTTGCCCATCAACCTCAAGCTCGTATGTGAGAGCCACCACAGTGTTCTTTTCTATTTTCATATTTTTTTTAAATTTAAATAAATTCAAAATAAATAAGGCTTCGCCGAAATGAGTACGTCCTGCCCGATGCAGCAGCGGCTTCGCCCTCTTCGCGCCTCAGCGTCCATCGTCATGCCGAAAAACTGACGCCGTCAAATGCCGTCGTCGGAAGTCTCCATCTCCCGCACTCCCTGGCGTCATCGCCGACTGCAAGCAGACTGTTCCAGAGTTCAAGGATATTGCCGGTAATCAGCATCTCCCTGAAAGGCCGGCCAATTTTTCCGTTGCTGAACCTGAATCCCGACACCCCGAAGGAATAGTCTCCGGTCACAGGGTTGCAGTTGCCCCCGTTGAATTCCGTCACATAAATCCCGTCCCCGGTTCCGCGCAAAATATCTTTCAAAGGTAGAACTTTTTTTCCTGATTCCAAACCGGCTCTCTCTCCGCATTCTGCAAGTCCCTCGAGCATAGCTTCGCTTGCCCATTTCTTGAGCACGGGGCGTGAGATGTCCTCCACGGTTGGCTCCTCACCTGTCTTGTTTGCTGTGTAGGTGTTCACGAAGAAGTTCTTCACGACTCCGTTCTCAATCAGCGGGAGGTTTGTTGTCGCCACACCCTCGGAATCGAACAGACGTGCCCCGGACTTGCCGCGTTCACGTGCCATGTCTGTCAGCGTGAGCCCACCGGAGAACATTCTTTGCCCTCGGCTGTCGCAGAGAAAGGACATTTTCTGCTGTATGGCGGAGGCGTTGAGCGCGCTGATTATCGGACTCAGTAGCTTTGAACCGACATTCCCGTCAACCACCATCCGGTATAGGCCTCCTTCAATCGCGGCCGGAGCCATAGAGCCCACGGCTCTTTTCAAGGCCGTTTCCGCGCATCCGGCGGGGTTGATTCCGGAAAGAAATGCGGAAGAGTCCCACCAGTATGAACTGAACCTATGGCCCTCCGCGTCCGCGACGGTCACCTCAGATGAGCAGGAAAAGCCGGTTTCGAAATGTTGTCCTTCAAATCCTTGTGAGTCAATCTGGTAGATTTCGTCGACATAATCCGTGTATTCGTTCTCTTCAGAGACTACATTCCATCCTTTTCCGCACCTTTCCCGCAGTGTCATGCTCCGGGCAAGTTCAACCCTTCCCTCGTCGGTCATTTTCATATATTCTTCGTCCCACAGCCCAGCTTCGAGTCCGGTCTTGGCGTCCCGTGCCAACCTTTCCGGAGCCGGGAGTGTCCTGCATGGGTCCGCCTCCATAATGCGCACAGTCTCGCAGGCCTTGCCGACGAAGTCCCTGACGGCGTCTTTCGAAAGACGGTTTGTCGAGAATGTGCAGTAGCGTCCCTCTGCGAACAGGCAGAACGTCAGCGCCCTATCCGCATTGCGGCTTACCTTGTCGATTTCCCCGTCAAGCATGGTGCATGTGTCCGACACGCTCTTGTTCAGCGTCACCCTTGCCCCGCTCATCCCGAAGGATATCGCCAACTTCATTCCGAATCTTGCTAAAGTGCGCTCGTCGTCAGTGATAATCATATTTTTCGAATATTAGATATTCCCGGTACGGGGACATAATTTCGCAAATTTACGACAAAATATTTGTAAAAGAATAAAACACCCCGTATCTTTGCACACCTGTGCTGATGAACAGAAAGAATGACACGGGGCTCTGAAAAATTCAAGATTCGTCAAACGCCGGGACTCGGATACCGGTTGCTGCGGGCATACGCTGACAAGGCATTCCTCGCTTCATATTCAAGAATACAATATGTGGGACTCGAGAATATTCCCGAGAATTGTGCACTCATCTTCGCCCCGAACCACACTAACGGACTTATGGATCCGCTTGTTGCGATGAGTCTTGGAAAACCGCTCGCACCGATGATTTTTGCCGCTCGTGCCGATATGTTCCGCATCCCTCTGCTGCGCGAGATTCTACTCTCTCTCTATGTGACACCGGTGATGCGCGTACGCGACGGCTTCAGCCATCTTGAGGAAAATGTGGGAATCATGGATACCGTATCCGACAGGCTCTGCGATGGCATCCCATACTGCATCATGGCGGAGGGTACCCAGCGTGACAAGCACTCCCTGCTTCCTCTGCGCAAGGGCATTTTCAGGGTCGCCCTAATGACTGACGACAAACTTTCAGGACGTATGCCGGTGGTTATTGTACCGGTCGGCATAGAATACGGAAGCTACTACCGTTACCGCACATCTATGCTTGTGAATGTGGGTAAACCGATGAATGTAAGTGAGTTCCGTAAGTCGAACAAAGATCTGACACAGCCGGCTCTCATGAACGCGATGCGTGATGAACTGACTTCCAAGATGAAGGCTCTCTATCTGAGCCTTGACGACGACGCTGACTATGACGGAGTTCTGGAGGTCTGCCGCATAGTCTCTGAAGATCGGCTGCTTTCGGCTGGACGGTCTGCCGGACTACAGGGAAGCAAGTTGAAGAATGCCGTTGTGGACGGAAAGTTCAGCCTCTATGACCGGATGCGGGAAGACTGCCTAGTTGCCGGGACTCTGTATGCCCTTAGGGACAGCGGGGATGTGGCGAAGCAGACGGAATATTCTGAACTTGTGCGTCTCGGAAAGGAAGCTGCAGGCAGGCGTGCGCGATCGCATATAAGTGCCGCGTCATACGCCGGGGCAGTGGATTCCGGACTTGGTTTTATGAATTGCCGTGCCTTGTCTGGAGTTCGTCGGGCAGCGGTCATGGTTCTGACCTTTCCGTATTGGCTTTTCTCTGTGGCCGTGACCTCGCCGGTCCTTCTTGCTGCAGAGCTTCTTTGCCGCGTTCAGGAGGACCACGCGTTCTTTATATCGCTCCGCTATGCCGTTGCCGCGTTCGCGCTTCCGCTGCTCTGGTGCATCTATGCTGCTGTGCTCTTTACGCAACTCCCGGGGCATCTGTGGTGGCTGTGCTCACTTTTGCTCCTGCTTTTCTGTCCAGCCTACACTTTTGCGCACGACTGGTTCAAGGCTGCACGACTTTCCGTCTCCGACATCCGTTTCCGACGTGACAGACAGCTTCGCGACATTGCGGCGGAAGTCCGCAGATGCTGGAGGAAACAGGAGGCTGATGTTATTGATAATGAGAAATAAACAATAATCGATATGTTACAGGATAAACTCAACTTTTACAAGGATTTTCCGAAGGAAGGCATCAATTTCATCGACATCATGCCATTCCTTTATTCGAAGGATGTTTTCCGCGAGGTGATTTCAGAACTTGATGCCCTTGTGGACACTCCCAACCTTGCGGTCCCTGAAGCCCGCGGATTTCTTTTCGGCACGCCACTTCTTATGACGGATGGTGCCGTGAGCAACGTTATTCCGGTCCGGAAGTCCGGGAAACTTCCGTTTTCAGAAGGTGACCTTGTCGGAGTTGAAATCATGAAGGAATATGGTGCTGACAAGCTTTTCTATCGCAAAAGCGACGTTGCGGCCGGCCCGCTGACCGACAATGTTCTTGAAGTCACCATCCTTGACGACATCCTCGCGACAGGAGGTACTGCCGAGGCGCTCGCGCAGTCGCTTATCAGTACTCCAATTGTGAAGGACGGGGTGACGTTCCGTGTCGCGGTGAAGAAGTTCGTTTTCCTTGTGGAGATTGATGATCTGCATGGGGCCGACCGCCTCTCGAAGATTGCCCCTGTGGCTTCGCTCATCCACCTTAATGATTGATTTCAGACGTCCTATCGTTGTTGTATGTGTATAATGTAGAAAAAGTGTGTGGGATTTGAGAGTTTGATAGATGAGATAGGTTTAATATTCGCAAGAAGTTAGAATACTTGTGGAACTTGAAATGTTGTAAAATATATTGTGTATGAATAAAAAGGCGATTGTAATTGGCGGGACTTCCGGAATGGGAAAGGAAGTCGTGCACATTCTCGTGCGTGAAGGCTGGATGGTAGGCGTGGCGGGACGTCGTGAGGGGCTGCTTCAAGAACTGGAAGAGGCTCATCCCGGACGTGTCGTGACGGAGGTTATCGATGTGACGGAGGAGGATGCTGAGAACTGTCTGGGTCTTCTGATCGGTAAACTTGGAGGCATGGATCTGTTCCTTCTGAGTTCGGGCTACGGCAACCAGAATCGTAAACTTGATCGCGAAATCGAGGAGCGTACGGTGCTAACGAATGTCATGGGTTTCACCATGATGGTCGACGCAGCTTTCCGCTGGTTCCGTGAACGAGGCTGTCGGGGGCACATTGCTGCCATAACAAGTGTTGCCGGCTGCAAGGGACTCGCGCCATCCGCATCATATTCCTCCACCAAGCGCTTCCAGTGGACCTATCTTCAGGCTCTCTCTCAGCTTGCCCGCAGCGAGCGCCTCGACATTTCCTTTTCCGACATCCGCCCAGGCTTCGTCTCTACGGATTTCATCCACCACGACTACCCGATGCAGATGCGTCCCGACTATGTCGCCGAGCACATTGTTCGAGGGCTCTCCCGCCGTCGTCGCATCATAACGATAGACTGGCGCTATCGCATCCTCATTTTCCTTTGGCGCCTAATTCCCGACTGCATCTGGGAACGTATCAGAGTGTAACGAAAACGCTGTTTAAGCATGGTCACGACCAAACTTAATTTTAAATGATTGAAGGCATGATTACCCGAGATTCGGAAGAGAGAATTGTGAAAATAATGCTCGCCATTTTTAACATAGGAATGTTCCTTTTCGGGGCGATATTCGGTGGATCATTTCTCATTATAGTCCTCATAATACTTGGCATATTGGATCTGATATATTATATTGCTTTCAAATACTATTAATTTATATGGTGCGATATTTTTGCAGATACTCGGACGGCGATGACATAGAACTCTGAATCGGACAGCTTCGGCTGTCCTTTTTTTATGCACAGTGGTGACCTACTTTTGCCGAAAAATCAGAAGATTATGGCCACAATAGAAAATGAAGTAGTGAGATTTGTCGCGAAGCATCACGTTTGTATTATTTTAGTCCGTGACTTCACGCATATTTCCGGTAAAATCTTCGTCGATTTTGCCGGAAAAATTTTGCAATTGTTAGAAATATTACTATCTTTGTAGTGCGATATAAAACACGGATATGAAGTACAATGAATTGGAACGACTGTTGAAAAAGGCGAAATGCTACGACACCGGACGACAACAAAACGGACACCCCTTGTGGTTCAGCCCAAAGACAGGAAAAGAGTTCAAGATGAGCAACCACGGTTCCGAAGAAGTTGCGACAGGAACATTAAAGGCAATCAAAAGGGCAGCGGGGATTTAATCCCCCTGCTTTTCCCAAAAACATAGAGACAATGAGAAAGGTTAAGGCAATAATTGAAAGGGCATCAGACGGAAACTACAGCATCTATATGGATGCGGACGATATGTCATATCTTGTTACCGGCACGGGCAAGACCGTAGAAGAAGCCCTCAAGGTCTTTCATGACGGGTATGAGGATATGAAGCAGTATTATGCTGAAACCGGGAAAAAATTCGAGGAGGTTGAATTTGAGTACCAGTATGATGTAGCTTCGTTCCTCCAGTACTACGCCAAGACAATCTCTCTCGCCGGACTTGAGCGCATCACCGGCGTGAACCAGAAACAGCTCGGCCACTATATCAGCGGTTATAGGCATCCGTCCCAAAAGACAGCCAAGAAAATTGAGGACGGTGTGCATAGATTCAGTCAAGAATTATCGGCCGTCAGATTTGTCTGATTTTGTATCGCAGCAATTCATGTACTTCGTCTGACGGCGTGGGGTCAAGGGCAACCGCGACCCCTTTTATTTTGATTCTCGCGGAAGTATCTTCCTTCGGGCGCATCAGACAACAGTAACAGAGCATGCAGATGACGAGATATTCCTGATTTTTTCTTCCGCACAACTCTGACAAGACCCTATAGAGGTTGTCGTCAGGGGGCGAAAGACTGTGTCCCGTGTTTGTCCCGTTTTGTTCTGAAAACTCTTGTAAAATCTTATCAATCAGAACATTAGACCTATTTGGCGGAGAGGAGGGGATTCGAACCCCTGATACCCTTTAGGAGTATACAAGCTTTCCAGGCGTGCCTCTTAAACCACTCGAGCACCTCTCCTTAATTGCCCTTTAAAAAGACGAACAAACCTACTCTTGATTCGTAAATTTGTTCGTTATGAAATGACCGGCAGAAAACCGGCGTTATTTGTGGAGATAGACGGATTCGAACCGACGACCCTCTGCTTGCAAAGCAGATGCTCTAGCCAACTGAGCTATACCCCCTTTTTTTCGTTTCTTTTGGGCGTCTGCTGCGTCAGGCTTCACATCGTCGGGCGGTCATTACCTTTAGGTAACTCCCTTCCTCCTCATTCGCCTTCCTCGCATCCATCCAAAAATAAACTTCAAAACCCAATAGTTTCTTTTTGGCGTCTGCTTCGTTGCCGCAAAAAAACATTTAAAGAACTTGTGGGAGCAGAGGGAGTCGAACCCCCGACCCTCTGCTTGTAAGGCAGACGCTCTGAACCAACTG